>NZ_JBFWVQ010000023.1:0-60763 GCF_050246655.1 Pseudonocardia sp. | reverse complement strand
CGGCCGGCTGCGCCGGCCCCGCTCGGCTCGCTCCCTCTACCTCCGGCCCGGTCGCGGCCGGCGGGACCGGCTGACCGGCCGCACCACCGAGACGACGACCAGATCCACGACGGAACCCAGCGCCAAGGACAAGTACCCGGGCTCCGCCCGGACCCGGCACCGCTTCGGAGATCAGCCAACAGCGCGGCGGCGACCTCCTCACGGCGCGCCCGAGGGCAGCCAGACCGACGCCCGGAGCACAAGCCGGGAGGGAGTGGCTTGCACCCCGGACACCGGCCCGGCAGGGATGAACCCGCGCCGCAAGGAGATCACCACCGAAGCCGGACGGCGTCCACAACAAGATCACGTCCTGGGCCGTCCCTGGGCCGTGGCACGTCGGGGAGCGGTGAGAACTCGGTAGAACCGACGAGACGAAACCTGCAGCTCAGACACGGTGCCCCGCTCCCCCGGCCGAGGTGCCGGAGGGCGGGGCGGACGAGCGGGCCTGTAAGCCGGATCCTGTTCCCGGGCACCTCGCGGTGCTCCGTTCGGCGACCATCCATCTAGGCCTGCCGTCGCCGGCAGGCTCGAGCGACCTACCCGCAGGCTCGGGCGGGCCGCCCTCGAACGCCTGCGCAGCCCCTCGCGGGGCCTCTTGGTCTTGCTCCGGGTGGGGTTTACCGAGCCACCCCGGTCACCCGGGGTGCTGGTGGTCTCTTACACCACCGTTTCACCCTTACCGTCGCTCGCGCGGCGGCGGTCTGCTTTCTGTGGCACTGTCCCGCGGGTCGCCCCGGGTTGCTGTTGGCAACCACCCTGCCCTGTGGAGTCCGGACTTTCCTCGGCGGCAGGCCGGTCGTCCCGCCCCGCCGACGCGGCCGCCCGGCCCGCTCGTCCGCGCGGCCACTCTAGCGGCCGCCCGCACCGCCAGCACCGGGCCGGGGCCTCACCGGAGGGCATGGCACCGCAGTCGGGGCACAGCTCGTGCAGCCAGCAGACCTCGTCGCCGCCCGCGTCGTCCATGCACCCATCGTCCGCGCTGGGCCACCGCGGCGCAGCGGCCGGGTGACACGCGGCACGGTCCGGGCGGCCGACGCGGGATACCGTGCCGGGCGTGATCGGTTCCTCGCCGGGTGCGCTGGCGTTCCTGCTCGTGGCGGGGCTGCTCGCCGGCGCGGTGAACGCGGTGGCTGGCGGGGGGTCGCTGCTGGTGTTCCCGGCACTGCTGGCGGTGGGCCTGCCGCCGCTCAACGCCAACGTCACCAACTCGATCGCGCAGTGGCCCGGCTACGTCGGCATCGTGGCGGGCAACCGCCAGGAGCTGCAGGGCCAGCGCAGACGCGCGCTGCTCACCACGTCCGTCGCAGCGGTCGGGTCGGCCGTGGGCTGCGCGCTCCTGCTGGTGCTGCCGGAGTCGGTGTTCGACGCCGTCGTGCCCGTGCTCGTCATCGCGGCCAGCGCCGTGCTCGCCGCCCAGCCGTGGATCAAGCGCTGGATCGGGGCCCCCGAGCCCGACGCACCCGACCGCGAGCGCGTCCTGCTGCCCGCGGTGTTCCTCGCCGGGATCTACGGCGGCTACTTCGGTGGCGCGCTGGGCGTCATCCTGATCGCCACCCTCGCCCTCTGCGCGCACGACGGCCTGGTGCGTCTCAACGCGTTGAAGGGGCTGCTCGCCCTGGTCGTCGCGACCGTCACCGTGGTGATCTTCGCGGTCGCCGCGCCGGTGGACTGGCTCGCCGTGGCGCTGCTCGCGCCGACGACGCTGCTCGGCGGCTACGTGGGCGCGCGGATCGCCCGGCGACTGCGGGAGGACGTGTTGCGCTGGTGCGTCGTGACGCTCGGCTTCGCCGTCGGGATCTACCTGCTCGTGACGTGACCGACGTCGTTCACGAGCAGCACCGACGCCCCGCCGTCCGGGTACAGCTCGACGACCGACAGCGACGCCAGATCCAGGTGCAGCCGGTAGAGGACCGACGGGCCGGCGGCCAGCGCGTCGCGGAGCAGAATCTTGATCGGGGTCACGTGGCTCACCAGCACGATCGCGGACGCGGGGTACTCCGCGAGGATCGCCTCCCGCTCGGCGGCGAGCCGACGGCCCACCTGGGCGAAGCTCTCCCCGCCCGGTGGCGCGACGTCGGTGGAGCCGAGCCAGCGCCCGTGCAGCTCCGGGTCGCGCTCGCCCGCCTCGGTGAAGGTGAGGCCCTCCCACGCGCCGAAGTCCGTCTCCACGAGGCCCTCGCGCACGTGCAGCGGGGCACCGGTGGCGGCCGCGACGCGCTCGGCGGTGTGCCGGGCCCGCGTCAGCGGCGACGTCAGCACGGCCGCGATCCCGGCGATCCCCGCGAGGCGGGCGGCGGCGCCGTCCGCCTGGGCCTCGCCGACGGTGGTGAGCGGCGGATCGCCGCGGCCGGAGTAGCGGCGGTGCACCGACAGCGCCGTCTGCCCGTGCCGCAGCAGGTAGAGCCGCGTCGGCGTGCCGACCTGGCCGGTCCAGCCGGCCGATGCCGGGGCCGTCGGGGGCGGCGGGGACGGCGGGGACGGCGAGGACGGCGAGGTCACGGCGTGTGCCCGGCCGGTGCCCGCAGCAGGGTGGCTTTACTGCGGTAGGACCGGAGTAAAGCCACCCTGCTGCGGCACGGGCGACGGCACCCCCCGCCCCACGCCCGCCGGTGCGCACCCCGCCCCGCCCCCGGCCCGGTCACGACGCGGCCTGGGCGTCCATCGCCTGGTTCGCCAGCGCGTCCGCCCGCGCGTTGCGCGAGCGCGGCACCCAGCCGAACCGCACCGACGCGAACCCGCGGACCAGCTTCGCCGCCTCCAGCGCGAGCGGCTTCATCGCCGGGTGCTTGACCTGCCACCGCCCCGACATCTGCTCGACGACCAGCTTGGAGTCCATCCGCACCTCGACGTCGGTGGCGCCGAGCTCCCGCGCCGCCTCGAGCCCGGCGATGAGCCCGCGGTACTCGGCGACGTTGTTCGTCGCGGTCCCCAGCCCGGCCCGGCGTTCGGCGAGCACCTCCTCGGTGGCCGCATCCAGCACCACCGCGCCGTAGCCGGCGGGGCCGGGGTTGCCGCGCGACCCGCCGTCCGCCTCGACGATCACCTTCATCTACAGCCCCGACTCCGTCGTCCGCACCAGGATGACGCCGCACTCCTCGCAGTGCACGACGTCGTCCGCGGGCGCGTTGCGCAGCGCCGAGAGGGCCGTGCGGTCCAGCTCTAGCCGGCACGCCCCGCACCGCCGTTCCCGCAGGAGCGCCGCCCCGACGCCCCGCTGGGCGCGGCGGCGCTCGTAGGCCGCGAGCAGGTCGGCGGACACCTCCCCGGCGACGGTCGAGCGATCCCGGGTGCGGCCGGCCTCGGCGGTGTCGATGTCGGCGAGCTCGGTGTCGCGGCGCGCGCCGACGTCCGCGAGCCGCTGCTCGGCCGCCGCGAGCACCCCGCGGGCGTGGTCCAGATCCGTGTCCAGCGCCTCGCGCCGCTCCATGATCTCCAGCTGCTCGTCCTCCAGGACGGCCTGGCGGCGGGCGAGCGTGTCCAGCTCGTGCTGCAGGTCCGTGGCCTGGCGGGCGCCCGCCGACGCGAGCAGGCCCCGGTCGCGAACCGTGCGCGCCCTGACGGCCTCGACGTCGCGTTCGAGGCGGCGGATGTCACGATCCAGGTCGCCCGCGGCCGTCTCGCTCTGCACGAGCGCGTCCTTCGCCGCCCGCACGGCCGCCTCGGCCTCGGTGAGGGCGGCGTGTTCGGGAAGCGTGCGGCGGCGGTGCGCGAGGCGCGTGAGCTCGGCGTCCACCTCGGCGAGGTCGAGCAACCGCCGCTGTGCGGCGGGATCAGCCTTCATGGGTCCCTCCGGTAGCAGGCGCCGCGAGCGTCCAGGGATCGGTGCGGCGCCGCGAGACGTGGACGGTGACGCTACCCCGAAGCGCTGCGCGCACGACGTCGGCCGCCTGGGCACACCACGGCCACTCCGACGCCCAGTGCGCCACGTCGACGAGCGCCGGCCCGCCGGCGAGGAGGTGCTCGGACGCGGGGTGGTGACGCAGGTCCGCGGTGACGTACGCGTCCACGCCCGCGGCGGCCGCCGCCGACAGCGCGGAGTCCCCCGCGCCCCCGCAGACCGCGACAGTGCGGACGGGACGGTCCGGGTCACCCGCGGCCCGCACACCCCAGGCCGTGACGGGCAGTACGGCCGCGACCCGGCGGGTGAACGCCGACAGCGGCTCGGGCTGCGGCAACGTCCCGATCCGCCCCAATCCGCGGCTCGACGCGATGTCGGCGAGCTCCAGGACGTCGAACGCCGGTTCCTCGTACGGGTGCGACGCGCGCAGCGCCGCGACGACCGCCGCCCGCTTCCCCCGGGGCAGCACCATCTCCAGCTTCGTCTCGGGCACCCGCTCCAGGCGCCCGACCGTGCCGATCGTCGGGTGCGCACCCTCCAGGGGCCGGAACTGCCCGGTGCCGGCGGTGGCGAACGAGCAGTGGCTGTAGTCGCCGATGTTGCCCGCACCCGCCGCGGACAGGGCCTCGTGGACGGCGCTGATCGCGGGCCCGGTCGGGATGAAGGTGACGATCTTGTCCAGCGCAGGTTCGGGCGTGCCCACCAGCGGGCCCGTGACCTCCAGCCCGATCGCCCCGGCCAGCGCGTCCGAGACACCCGGGTCGGCGGCGTCCGCGTTCGTGTGCGCGGTGTAGAGCGCCGTCCCCGCCCGGACGAGGCGGTGCACGAGCGCACCCTTCGGGGTGTCGGCGCCGACCCCGTGCACCCCGCGCAGCAGCAGCGGGTGGTGGCTGAGCAGCAGCTGGGCGCCCGCTTCGATCGCCTCGTCGACGGTCTGGGGGACGGCGTCGACGGCGACGAGGACGGTCTCGACCGGCTCGGCCGGATCGCCGCAGACGAGCCCGACGGCGTCCCAGTCCGCGGCGAGCGCCGGAGGGTAGGCGACCTCGAGCGCGGCGATGACGTCGGCGACACGCGGGCTCACCGGGCCTCCCCCGTCGAGAACGACACTGCGCTGATCGACAAGCCCTCCGAGCCTGCTGAACGTCGTTCTCGACGGTCGAGGGCGGCCCCCAGAGCCGCGGCGAGTACGGCCACCTGCTCCGGGGCCCGCACCGCCACCCGGACGTGGTCCGGCCCCAGGCCGGGGAACGTCTCGCCGCGGCGGACGGCGATCCCCGCTCCCTGCAGCGCCGCACGCACCGGCGAACCCGATCCCGGTGGCAACCGCAGCAGGAGGAACGGCGCGACACCGGGCAGCACCGTCACCCCCGGAACGGCCGCGAGTGCCGCGGCCTGTGCGGCCCGCCACCGCTGCAGCCGGGTGGCCGCCGCGGCTCCCTCGGCCACCGCCGCCGGCGAGCAGCAGGCGGTGACGGCCTCCAGCGCGATGGTCGACACCGGCCAGTGCGGCCGCGGACGGGCCAGGCGGGCAAGCAGCTCCGGCGCCCCCAGGGCGTAGCCGGCGCGCAGCCCCGCCAGCGCCCACGTCTTGGTGAGGCTGCGGAACACGAGCAGCCCCGGGACGTCCGCCGCACCCGCGAGCGACCCGGGCTCGCCGGGCAGCGCGTCCGCGAACGCCTCGTCGACGAGCAGGACGCGGCCCGGACGGGCCAGCTCCCTCAGTGCCGTCGCCGGGTGCAACACACCGGTGGGGTTGGTCGGGTTGCCGATGACGACGAGGTCGGCCTCGTCCGGTACGGCCGCCGGGTCCAGCCGGTGGCCGTCCGCCTCGGCGGTGAGCACCCGCACCACCGGCACGTCACCGGTGCGCAGCGCCAGCTCGGGCTCGGTGAACCCCGGGTGCACGACGGCGGCCAGCCGCGGCCGCAGCGCGGGCAGCAACGCGAACCCCTCCGCGCTCCCGGCGAGGACCAGCACCTCGTCGCGGCGGCGGCCGTGGCGGTCGGCGACGGCGGCACGGGCACGCTCGTCGCGCGCTGCCGACGGGTAGCGGGCGAGGTCGTCGAGGGTCGTGGCGAGCCGCGCCCGCAGCCAGGCCGGGGGCGCCTCGCCCTGCACGTTCACCGCGAAGTCCAGCTGCCCGGGAGCCGCGTCGACGTCGCCGTGATGGCGCAGGTCGTGGGCCGGATCCCCACCCTCAGGGCAGGGCGATCCGCAGGAGGCCGTGGCGCCGCCCGTCGGGCCGTGCTCGCCGTCCGGTCGGGCCCCTCGTCGCTGGCCCGGGTGGTCGTGCCGCACACCGACGCCGCCGAGGTGCCCGTGATCCATGCGCAGAACCCTACGGTCCGCCCGGGAGCGGTACGGCAGGCCCGGCGCGGATAGGTAACACTTCCCTCATGGCTCCCCCGGCCGAACTTCATGTGTGCTTCGTCTGCACCGGCAACATCTGCCGGTCGCCGATCGCGGAGAAGGTCCTCGACGCCGAGCTGGTGCAGGCGGGTCTCGACGGCCGCGTGCGCGTGACCAGCGCCGGAACCGGCGGATGGCACGTCGGGAACCCTGCGGATCCCCGCACGGCGGCGCTGCTGCGCGCGCACGGCTACCCGGACACCCACACCGCCCGCCAGCTCGACGCCGAGCTGCTCGCGGCCGACCTCATCGTCGCGCTCGACAACGAGCACCGCCGGATCCTGCAGGGCAAGGTGCCGGAGCCCGAGCGGGTGCGGCTGCTGCGCTCGTTCGACCCGTCCGCGCCGCCGGGCGCGGACGTCCCGGACCCCTACTACGGCGCGGACGACGGGTTCGTCCTGGTGCTGGGGATGGTGCGCGCGGCGATGCCGGGGCTGGTGGCCTGGATCCGCGACGAGCTCGGCTGACGGGCGACGGCCCGTGCGGGTGCGGCGCTGCGCTGCGCACACCTCGCAGGGCAGACACACCCCTCGCAGAGGCTGCAGCTCTGCGAACCGCACCCAACCCCTGCGAAGCACCCGCGCAGGGCCTGCGCGGCGCATCGGATCCCTGCGACGACCCCGACCACGGCCTGCGAAGCGCACCCGAACCCCGCGACCACCCGGCCCACCTGCCGCGCGACGCACCCCACCCCGCCGCCCGCCCCGACCCCCGCGCCAGCCCCCACCCCGGCGCGGCCTCGCAGGGCGATCACACCTCTCGCAGACGCTGCAGCCCCTGCGAACCGCACCCGAACCCTGCGAAGCGCCCGCCCAGGGCCTGCGAAGTGCACCTGAGGCCTGCGAGGCGTATCGGAACCCTGCGAAGCACCCGCCCACAGCCTGCGAAGCACAGCCGAACCCTGCGACGACCCCCGCCACCCGGCGCAGCCGGGCCCGCCGGAGCGGTGACCCCCGACCCGGCGCAGCCGGGCCGCGCCCGGCCCCCACCCGAGCCCACCCGGTCACCCCTCGGCGAGGCCGTGCACCTGCCAGCCGAGGTCGGCGAACCCCGCCGCCGTGGCCACCTTCGCCGACCCGAGGTTCGCAGGGTCGTGCAGGTAGGTGGGTACCGCACCCTCGTCCAGGACGCGCCGCGCGGCCTGCGCGACGAGCCGCCGGGCGAGGCCCCTGCCCCGTGCCCTGTCGGTGGTGACGACGGCCAGCTCCCGGCCGTACGCGTCGTGGCGCTTGATCCCGACCCCGGCGAGGTGCTCGCCACTGCCGGGATCGCGGGCCACCAGCACCTCGCCACCGAAGGGGCGCAGCCACGCCGGCACGGAAGGGTCAGCGGCCGCGACCCACTCGCCCGCCTCAGGCAGAGGCGCGGGCGCGATGCTCCACCGGAACACCCCGCTGAACCAGCGCCCGGCGAGCCCGGCGGCAGCGGGGACGCCGCGGCGGTCGCCCGCCGCCAGCGCGGCCGCGACGGCCGCCTCGGTGCCCGGGGGCACCGACAGCACGCCCGACTCCGGGGACGAGACCCCGATCAGCGGGTACACCCGCCCGTCCCAGCCGGGCGCCACACGCGCCGCCGACCCCACGACCGTGAGCCCCGGCCCGTCGCCGGGCCAGCGCCCGAGCCATGCCGCGAGATGGGCGGTCAGACGGCCGCGGAGGCGGGCGTCGAGGTGGGCACTCCCGGGAGCCGGGGACCGGTCACCAGCCACGCAGGGGCATCCCCGAGCTGCCGTCGCGGTCAACCTTCACCCCGAGCACCTGGTGGAGCTGGATGTTGTTGCGCTCGAACCCGACGCGGCTCGCCGCCATGTAGAGCCGCCACACGCGCGCCCGGCCCTCGCCCACCTCGGCGACCGCGGCCTCCCAGTTGTCCTCGAGGTTCGATCCCCAGTCCCGCAGCGTCATCGCGTAGTGCTCGCGCAGGTTCTCCTCGTGGCGCACCTCGAAGCCGTGGTCGTTCATCACCGACACGAGGTGCCCGACGGTGTGCAGCTGGCCGTCCGGGAACACGTAGCGGTTGATGAACGGGTCGGTGCGGCGGCTGTGCGGCGTGTGCGGCTGCGTGATGCAGTGGTTGAGCAGCCGCCCGCCCTCCACCAGCCGCCCGGCCAGCGACGAGAAGTACCCCGGCAACGCCTCGGCGCCCAGGTGCTCGGTGAGCCCGATCGAGCTGATGGCGTCGAACTCGTGCTCGGGGGCGTCGCGGTAGTCGAGGTGTCGGACCTCGGCAAGGCCGTCCAGCCCGCGGCGGGTGATCTCGGCCTGCGCCCACTCGGCCTGGTTGCGCGACAGCGTGACGCCCAGCGCCTTCACCCCGTGCTCGGCCGCGGCGTGCATGACCATGCCGCCCCAGCCGCAGCCGACGTCGAGCAGCCGCATCCCCGACCGGAGCCCGAGCTTGTTCGTCACCAGCTCGAACTTGGTGGCCTGCGCCTCCTCGAGGGTGGCGTCCGCCGTCGGGTAGCAGGCGCAGGTGTAGGCCATCGACGGGCCCAGCACCCACCCGTAGAAGCGGTTCGAGACGTCGTAGTGGTGCGAGATCACCTTCGCGTCGCGCCGCTTCGAGTGCAGCCGCCCCGGTGGGCGGAACTCGAGCTCCGGCGGCGGCTGGTGGTGGCGCACCCACAGCGGCAGCATCCGCCGCGCGATCCGGACCTTCTCCGCCGTCGTCATCGGCGCCATCGTGAGCCCGGCGACCGCGACGAGCAGCGCGTGGAGGTCGCCCTCGACCTCCAGCTCTCCCGTCACGTACGCCCTGGCCATGCCGAGGGTGCCCGGTGCCGTCGCGAGGCGCGCCAGCGCTCGCGGCGAGACGATCCGTAGTGCGACCGACGCCGTGTCCGGTCCCGACTTGCTGCCGTCGTAGCCGATCACACGCACCGGGACGTCCGGCCCCAGCACGCTGCCGAGGATCTCCGCCACCCGCATGTCGTCACCGCCCCTGAGATAAGACGCGCGCCGCCCTGCGCTACGTACTGTCGTCACCTGTCGGGCTCCGGGACGGGCTCCGCTCCTCGCTCGCTGACGCTCACTGCGATGCTCACCCGCCCTTCGCCTCCGCACCCATGGTCGGCTCCGGGACGGACTCCGCTCCTCGCTCGCTGACGCTCACTGCGATGCTCACCCGCCCTTCGCCTCCGCACCCATGGTCGGCTCCGGGCCGGGCTCCGCTCCTCGCTCGCTGACGCTCACTGCGATGCTCACCCGCCCTTCGCCTCCGCCACCTTCCGATAGAGATCGGGAAGGACCCCCCGCGGGTCGTACCGCTCCTTGAGAGCACGGTAGGCCGTCCCGTTGTAGCGTCGCCAGAACTCGTCCTCGCTGTAGTGCACGGTCGAGTACAGCGACTTGTGCCCGCCCAGCTGCGCGACGAGCTGCTCGACGCGCCGGTTGTGCGCGTCGGGCCGCCCCGGTTCCTGCGGCACGGCGGACCAGAACCCGGCATTGACGTAGAGCTCGCCGGGGGTCATCGGGTAGAGCGGCCACGACCGGGCGGGGCCGATGACCGCTCCGCTGCCGTCGCGCGGTTCCCGCAGCTTCAGCGGGCACAGCCAGACCGGCGCGATGCCCACGTCGGTGTGGAACGCCTCCAGGAACTCGGGCAACCGCGCGACCGGGATCTCGACGTCCTGCACCACCGGCTCCTCCGGCGGGAGGCCGCCGAGCCTGCGCAGCCGGTCGCTCACGCCCTGGCGGCGGTCCCACGCGACGAGCCTGCGGTAGACGTCCGAGCGCCGCCACCGCCGCGGCCACAGCGCCCGCACCACGGGCTGCTGCACGCCGAAGGCGCGCGAGCACCAGAACCAGTCCGTGTCCCAGCGCCAGATGTAGTCGCGGACGGTCAGGTGGTCCACCGCGCGCCGCCGCAGCGAGCGGTAGAACACCTGCTGCCCGGTGTAGTCGCTGACGGGCGTGAGGGGCTCGTCGACGAACTCACCCAGCGTCAGGTAGTGCTCGCCCGCGGAGAAGACGACGCCGTCCACGAAGTCGTACGGCCCGGCGCACGCCTCGACGATCGCCGCGGTGACGTCCGCGGCGGTGTCGTGGCGGCGGTGGGTGAGCCGGACGTAGGGCTTCACCGGCTGCAGGTCGATCACCAGCCGCAGTGCGTAGCCGAGGGTGCCGTACGAGTTGGGGAACCCGGCGTAGAGGTCGGCGTGCTCGCCGTCCGGGGTGGCCGTGACGACGTCGCCGCCCCCGGTCAGCACGTCCATCTCCCGGACGGACTCGTGCGGCAGCCCGTGCCGGAACGAGCTGGACTCGATCCCCAGACCGGTAACCGCCCCACCGAGCGTGATGGTCTTGAGCTGCGGGACGACCAGCGGCATCAGCCCGTGCGGGAGCGTGGCGTCCACGAGGTCCTCGTAGGTGGTCATCCCCTGCACGACGGCGGTGCGGGTCACCGGATCGACCTCGAGGACCCCGGTCAGCCCGCTCGTGTCCAGCTCGACCGCCGGGGTGCGGCCGAAGCGGAAGAGGTTCGACGAGGGCTTGCGCAGCCGAACGGAGCTCCCGGGCGGGACGGCCCGGTAGCCCGCCACCAGCGCCTCGACCGCGGCGGCATGCGCGGCGTGGGAGGTGATCGACGCGGTCACCGAAGCGACGGTAGTTCGCGGATCGCCGTCTGGAAAGGCGTATGGGATCAGGTCGTTCCGGGCTCGGTACGGGACCCGGCGGCGGCGCCGTCGGAGTGATCGTCGAGGCGGGTCCACGTGGTGTGGCGGGCCCGGCGCCCGGTGACGACGCCGAGGTACCCGCCGGGCGCGGTCTCGAAGCGCACCTGCGGCGCCCCGGTCACCAGATCGACCACCGCACGGACGGCGCGCTGCGGGGCGATGACGTCGTCACGCCCGGCGACGACGAGCACCGGCACGTTCACCCCGGCCAGCGGGATCGCGCGCCCGCTGAGCACGAGGCGCCCGTCCGCGAGGTCGTTGTTGCGCAGCAGCGGGGCCACGAGCGGCACGGCCGAGACGTCGACGGGGCTGCCGATCGCGGTGACGGTGCGCACCGGCAGTGGCGCCCTGCCGTCCACGGCGGCGGCGACGGCGAGCAGGCAGAAGATCCCGGCGAGCGACCAGCCGACGAGGTGCACGTCGGCGCTGCGCACCATGTTACCGGCTGGTATGTGACACTTCTCGCATGGAGCGCGACATCTTCGACGCCGAGCACGACGCCTTCCGCGATCTCGCCCGCACGTTCGTCGCCAAGGAGATCACCCCCTTCCACGAGCAGTGGGAGGTCGACGGTCAGGTGAGCCGCGAGGTGTGGCTGGCCGCGGGCCGGGCCGGGCTGCTCGGCACGGACGTGCCCGAGGAGTACGGCGGCGGCGGGGTCGACGACTTCCGCTACAACGCCGTGCTCGTCGAGGAGCTGGTGACGGCCGGGGCGAGCGGCGTGGGCTTCCCGCTGCAGAACGACGTCGTCGCGCCCTACCTGCTGCGGCTGGCCACGCCGGAGCAGAAGCGGCGGTGGCTGCCGGGGTTCTGCTCCGGGGAGATCATCACCGCGATCGCGATGACGGAGCCCGGCGCCGGGTCGGACCTGCAGGGCGTCCAGACCACGGCCCGCCGCGACGGGGACGGGTGGATCCTCAACGGGTCGAAGACGTTCATCACCAACGGCATCCTCGCCGACCTGGTCATCGCCGTGGCGCGCACGGACCCGGACGCGGGCAGCCGCGGGTTCAGCCTGCTCGTCGTCGAGCGCGGGATGGCGGGGTTCGCGCGCGGCAGGCGCCTGGCCAAGGTGGGACTCAAGGCGCAGGACACCGCCGAGCTGTCGTTCACCGACGTGCGGGTGCCCGGGGAGAACGTGCTCGGCGAGATCGGCCTGGGACTCCCCTACCTCATGCAGAACCTCGCCCAGGAGCGGCTCTCGATCGCGGTCGGTGCGGCGGCGGGGGCGGCGCGGGCCGTCGAGCTCACGCTGGACTACGTCCGGCAGCGCTCCGCGTTCGGCCGCCCGATCGGGGCGTTCCAGAACACCCGTTTCGAGCTCGCGGAGATGGACACCGAGGTCGGCGTCACCCGGTGTTTCGTGGACCGCTGCCTGGCGGCGCACGTCGCGGGCACGCTCTCGGGTACCGATGCCGCGAAGGCCAAGTGGTGGGCCACAGACGTGCAGAAGCGCGTGGTGGACCGGTGCGTCCAGTTGCACGGCGGCTACGGCTACATGCTCGAGTACCCGATCGCCCGGGCGTTCGTGGACTCGCGCGTGCAGTCGATCTACGGCGGCACGAACGAGATCATGAAGGAAATCATCGGCCGCAGCCTCCTCGGTTGACGGGCGGTGAACACGGTAGAAACCGGGGGTGGCTTTCCGACTGACTCCCCATGAACGCGGCTTCTACCCGCTGTTCACCCGCGCCGCCGAGAACATCGCCTCCGCCGCCGACCTGCTCGCCAAGCTCGTCGCCGCGGAGCCCGCGGCGCGGATCGCGCTGGCCCGCCAGGTCAAGGAGTCGGAGAACGCGGGCGACACCCTGACCCACGAGATCATGGTCAAGCTGAACTCGACGTTCGTCACCCCGTTCGACCGCGAGGACATCTACCGCCTCGCGTCCTCGCTCGACGACGTGCTCGACCTCATCGAGGAGGCCGCGGACCGCATCGTGCTCTACCGCCTCGGTGCACTCCCGCCCGGCGTGGCCGAGCAGGTGTCGGTGCTCCAGCAGGCAGCCGGCGCGACCGCCGAGGCGATGCCGCGCCTGGAGAAGCCCACGAAGCTGCAGGAGTACTGGATCCACGTCAACTCGCTTGAGGACGACGCCGACGCCGTCTACCGCTCCCTGCTCGGCGACCTGCTCGCCCCGCCGGACGACGCCGCGCCCACCGACATCCTCGACGTCCTCAAGCTCAAGGAGGTCGTCGAGACCCTCGAGGAGGCCGCGGACGCGTTCGAGACCGTCGCCAACACCGTCGAGAGCATCGCGGTGAAGGAAGCCTGAGGTGGAGCTCATCGCGGTGATCACCGTGATCCTCGTCGCGCTCGGGTTCGACTACACCAACGGCTTCCACGACGCCGCCAACGCCATCGCCACCTCGGTGTCCACGCGCGCGCTCGCCCCGCGCACCGCGCTCGTGATGGCGGCCGTGCTCAACCTGGCCGGGGCGTTCCTCGGCACCGAGGTGGCGCAGACCGTGGGCAGCGGCATCATCGAGGCCCCGAGCGGGCTGCCCGGCCTCACGATCGTGCTCGCCGCGCTGATCGGCGCGATCGTGTGGAACCTGGTCACCTGGTGGTTCGGGATGCCCTCGTCCTCGTCGCACGCGCTGATCGGCGGCCTGGTGGGCGCGGCGCTCGCGTCGGCGGGCACCGTGAAGTGGGACGGGGTCGTGTCGAAGGTCATCATCCCCATGGTGCTCTCGCCGGTCGTCGGGTTCCTGCTCGCGGGGATGCTCATGACCGCGGTCCTGTGGCTCTTCCGGCACGGGCACCCCACCCGGCTCGGCCGCGGCTTCCGCCACGCCCAGACGGTCTCGGCCGCCGCGATGGCGCTCGGCCACGGCCTGCAGGACGCCCAGAAGACGATGGGCGTCATCGTGCTGGCCCTGGTCGTGGGCGGGTTCCACCAGGGCACGGACATCCCGTGGTGGGTCATCGTGCTCGCCGCGGGGGCGCTGTCCCTCGGGACGTACGCCGGCGGCTGGCGGATCATGCGCACGCTCGGGCGCCGGATCATCGACCTGGACCCGCCGCGCGGGTTCACCGCCGAGTCCACGGCCTCCGCGGTGCTCTACACCACCGCGTTCGTCTTCGCCGCACCCATCTCGACCACCCAGACGATCACGTCGTCGATCCTCGGCGTGGGTGCCACGAAGCGGGCCTCCGCGGTGCGGTGGGGGGTGGCCGGCAACATCGTCGTCGCGTGGGTGCTCACCATCCCGATGGCGGCCACCGTGGCGGCGCTCGCGTGGCTGCTGCTGCACAGCCTCACCGCGTGAGGGCCCCCGCGCAGGCACGATCCACCGCGTCCACCGCCGTCAGGGTGCGCGACGGATCGAGCCGCACCGGGTCCATGAGCGTCGCACCCGGTGCGACCGCGGCCCGGCCCTGCGCGTCGAGGTCGCCGATCGCGGCGGCGACCTCGGCCATCGCGGCGCGCAGATCGGGATCCACGGCCCCCGGGTGGAGGTAGAACTCCCACGTCGTGGCCAGCGCCAGCGCGACGCGTACCGGTGGTACCGGCATGCCCGCGTAGACGTCCGCCTCGTGGCGCACCAGCGGGGACGTGGCGGCGTGGTGCTCGCAGGCGGCCCCGTCCGAGGGGGCCGCGGCGGACGCCGGATCGCCGCCGCATCCCGCGAGCAGCATCAGCGCGACCGGCGATACCAGCAGGGCCGCGAGCCGCAGCCTCACGCGACCACGCTCGCCACGACCCGCGCCCGCTCCACCTCGACGTCGAAGTCCGCGGGCGGGTAGCGCGGGTCCAGGTCGACGAGGACCTCGTGCAGCAGCGTCGCGATCGCCCAGTTCCGGTACCACTTGCGGTCCGCCGGGATCACGTACCAGGGGGCGGCGTCGGTGTCGGTCCGGCGCAGGGCCTCGGCGTAGGCCTCGCGGTACGCAGGCCACTTCGCGCGCACGTCGACGTCACCGGGGTGGTACTTCCAGTGCTTGGTGGGGTCGTCCAGGCGGGCCAGCAGGCGCTCCTGCTGCTCGCCCGGGGAGATGTGCAGCATGCACTTGACCACGGTGACGCCTGCCGCGGTGAGCTCGGCCTCGAACGCCACCAGCTCCTCGTAGCGCGGACGCCACACGTTCTCCGGCACCAGGGCGTCCACCCGCACGACCAGCACGTCCTCGTAGTGGGAGCGGTCGAACACGCCGATGTACCCGGCCCGGGGGACGGCGCGGCGGATCCGCGCCAGGTAGTGCTCGGCGCGCTCGGCCTCGGTGGGCTTCTTGAACGACGTGATCGCCAGGCCCTGCGGGTTCACGAGGCCGGCGACGTGCTCGACGACGCCGCCCTTGCCGGAGGTGTCCATGCCCTGCAGCACCAGCAGGACGGAACGCGAGCCCTCGGCGTAGAGCCGCTCCTGCAGCCCCGCCAGCCGCGGCCCCAGCTCGGCCAGCTCCTCGCCCGCCGCGCCGCGGTCCTTCGGCCCCACCGGCTGATCCCGTGGATCGACCCCGGCGGGGCCCGCGGCGGTGACCCGGAAGGCGGCACGAACGGACCTGCTCATGATCTGCGAGCGTAGTCCGCGCACGGTCTGTCGCCCCGTGCTGGGATGGCCGCATGGACCGCCTGCTGCCCGTCCCCGCCGCGCTCGACGACGCGGCCGCTGACGCCCTCGCCGCGCAGTACGCCTACCCCGCCGGGCTCACCGCACCGTACGTGCGGGTCAACTTCGTCTCCAGCGTGGACGGCGCCGTGACCGTGGACGGGCGCTCCGGTGGCCTCGGCTCCGCAGCGGACCGGCGGGTGTTCGGGGTCCTGCGCGAGCTGTGCGACGTCGTCCTGGTCGGCGCGGGGACCGCGCGGGCCGAGGACTACCGCGGGGCCCGCAAGCCCGGCCGGGGGCGCGACACGCCCCCGCCCATCGCGGTCGTCACCGGCTCGGCGGGGGTGAACCCGAAGAGCCGCCTGCTCACCGACACCGCGGTCCCCCCGATCGTGCTCACCCTGCGCACCGCCCCCGCCACGCGGCTGGAGGCGCTCGCCGACGCGGGCGCGGAGGTCGTCCCCCTGGACCGGCTCACCCCGGACGCGCTGCTCGCCGAGCTGGGCCGCCGCGGCCTGTACCGGGTGCTCTGCGAGGGTGGCCCGACGCTGCACGGCCAGCTGCATGCCGCCGACGCCGTCGACGAGCTGTGCCTCACCCTCTCCCCGCTGCTCGCCGGGGGCGACAGCGGCCGGATCGCGCACGGGCCGGCAGGCGCGACGCCGCGGCCGATGACCCTCGTGCACGCGCTGCACGAGGACGGGACGCTGCTGCTGCGGTACGCGCGCGCCGCCGGGCGGTGATCGCCGTGCCCGTGACCTGAGGTGCACCGGTACACGTCAGGTCACGGAAACGGTGATCACCGCTCCCCTGACCCGGGCCATACCGGGGACCGGGCAGAGTGGCCGCCGATGCGCCCGGCACGTCGACCCCTCGCCCGGGCGGCGACGACGTTCGTCGCCGTCCTGCTGGCGTGCGCTGTCGGTGCTGGCGGCACCGCCTGCACGGTGGGCCCGTCCGAGCGGCCACCGGTCGCGGTGCGCGGCGACGGGATCGCGGTACCCCTGCCGCCCGCGGTTCCCATCCCGGCGCCCGGTGCGCCGACCCTGCCGGTGCCCGACCCGCAGCAACCGGTCGCCGAGTTCCTGGACTGCACCGACGAGGTCCTCGCCGTCGCCGGGATCCCCGTGCCCACGGACCGCGCCCTGCGCGCGGACTGCACCGAGCTGACGGTGCCCTCGGATCCTGAGCAGCCCCAGCTCGGCCGCACCCGGGTCGGCCTCGTCCGCGTCGGGCTCGCCGACGCTCCCGAGGATCGCCCACCGCTGCTCGTCCTGGGCGACAGCGCCACGGACCCGTCGGCGGGCCATGCGGTCACCGTGGCCGCACAGGTGCCGCTGCCGGTGCTGCAGGCGTTCACCCTCGTCGGGCTGGACCGCCGCGGCGTCGGGTCGGACGCCCTGGACTGCGCCTCCGCCGACGCGCGCGCCGCGCTCGTCGACGCCGACGCCATCGACGAGGCTTCCCTCGCCGAGCTGCTCGAACAGGCCCGCCAGGTCGTCCAGGACTGCCACGTGCTGCTCTCCGGGGGCGCCAGCGGCTTCCGCTCCGCCAGCACCGCGTCCGACATCGCCGAGGTCCGTGCGGCCCTCGGGGTGCAACGGCTGTCCGCGGTCGGTGTGGGCGACGGGGCAGGCGCGCTCGCCCGCTGGGCCGCGAGCGATCCCGCCGCCGTCGGCAGGCTGGTGCTCGACGGTCCCCAGGACCCGACCCTCGACGAACCCGCCCGTTCCGAGGCGCGCGCGAAGGCCGCCGAGGCCACGTTCGACGCGTTCGCCCTCGCCTGCACGTCGGCTCCCGGGTGCCCGCTCGGCGTGAGCCCGCGCGCCACCGTGACCGCGTTGGTCGAACGCCTGCGCACCGCGGAGCTCCGGGCGCCCGACCTGCGTGTACTCACCGCGGGTGGGACGCTCACCGCCGTCATGGCCGGGCTGTCCGAGCCGCGGACCTGGCCCACCCTCGCCGCCGCGCTCGGTGCCGCGAACGCGGGCGACGCCGTGCCGCTTCTGGACCTCCTCGACCCGGTCGCGGGCCTCGGCGGACGCTTCGACGCCACCCTCGCCACGGCCTGCAACGACGCGGGCCGCCGCCTCGCCCCGGGCGAGATCGCCACGCTCGCCGACGGGTGGCGGCAGGACTATCCGCTGTTCGGCACGACGCTGGCGCTGCGGCTGCTCGCCTGCGGGCCGTGGCCCACCGTCGCCGATCCCCCGGCCGTGCCGGTCGGACCGCTGCCGCCGGTGCTGGTGCTCGGCACCGTCCACGACCCGCGTGGCCCGGCCGAGGGGTCGCGACGCGTCGCCGAGACGCTGCCCTCGGGCCGCTTCCTGTCGTGGCAGGGATCCGGTACCGGCGCCTGGCCGCGCACCCCGTGCGTCAACGACGCCGTCGGGCGCCTGCTCGTGGACGGCGTGGCGCCGGAGGGGGGCCTGGAGCACAGCCTGCTGTGCCCCCCGTGACGTGCCCCCCGTGATGTGCCCGCCGTCAGACCGTCTTGCCGAGCGTGTCGGCCCGCGACCTGCTGGGCTGCACCCGCTTGGGCTCGCCCTTCATCTTCGGATACTCCGGGGGGTAGGGCAGGTCGCCGCGCCCGTCCGCGTCGTACCACTCGAGCACCGTCTCCAGGCCGCACACCGCGTCGTCCAACCCCGCGTGCGCGTCCCCGTGCCCGTCGAGCAGGCCCGGCACCGTGCGGACGTCGAAGTCCTCGGGCTCGACGTCGGGCAGCGCCTCCCAGGTCACGGGCATCGAGACGGTGGCCCGGGGCCGTCCGCGCACGGACCACGCGGAGGCGATCGTGCGGTCGCGAGCCGCCTGGTTGTAGTCGAGGAACACGCGTTCGCCGCGCTCCTCCTTCCACCACGCGACGGTGGCCCGCTCGGGGATCCGGTCCGCGACCCGGCGCCCGATCGCGATCACCGCGTGCCGGACGTCGACGAACGACCACTCCGGACGGATCCGGACGGCCACGTGGATGCCGCGGCCCCCGGACGTCTTGGGCCATCCGACGAGCCCGGCCTCGTCCAGCACCTCGCGCAGCACCCCGGCCACCGCCACGGCGTCGGTGAACCCGGTGCCGGGCTGCGGGTCGAGATCGATGCGCAGCTCGTCGGGATGGTCGGTGTCGGCGCGGCGCACCGGCCAGGGGTGGAAGTCGAAGGTGCCGAGGTTGGCCGCCCACACCACCGTCGCCGGTTCGGTCGGGCAGAACGAGTCGGCGGTACGTCCGCTGGGGAACGTCACCCGGGCCGTCTCGGCGTACGGCGGCGCACCTTTGGGCATCCGCTTGACGTAGAACGCCTCGCCGGCTACGCCGTCCGGGTAGCGTTTGAGGTTCGTCGGGCGCAGGTGCAGCACACGTTCCAGGACGTCCGCGACACGCACGTAGTAGCCCACGACCTCGCGTTTCGTGATCCCGCGCTCCGGAAAGTAGATCTTGTCGGGGCTGGTCAGCCGCACCTCACGGTCCCCGTGCGGACCGGGAACGGTGAGCAGTTCGACCTCGGCGCGCGCCACGCCCGCGCACGCTACCGGCTACCCTGCCCGCATGCGCGACCCCGACGCGAACCGGCCCCCGTGGCCGCGCGCCGTGCCGCCGCGCTCCCCGCAGTTCGACGACGAGCTGCTCGGCCTCGACCCGGACGACCCGGAGGCCCAGGCGTTCGCCGCCCACCTGGACCGCATGCAGCGCCAGGGGCCTGCGTTCACCGTCGAGGGCTACCTGGACGGGGTGCGGGACTTCGCGGAGTCCGCCAACCGCGCCGAGGGCGGCAGGCGCCTTGCCGCGGTCGTCCTCGTGCTGTTGCTGCTCACGGTCGTCGCGTACCTCATGGGCGATGCCCTGCTGTTCGTCCTCACCGCGTGGCTGTAATGAGCCCGTTCGGAAGGATCATGGACCGGCTGCGGGGTCGCACGCATAGTCTGGCGGGCATGGATCCGGTCACCGACAGCCAGCCCAAGGTCGTCAAGTCCGACGAGGAGTGGCGGGCCCAGCTCACCCCCGCCGAGTACCAGGTGCTGCGCCGGGCCGGCACCGAGCGGCCCTTCACCGGCGAGTACACGGACAACAAGCAGGTGGGCGTCTACTCCTGCCGCGCCTGCGGGACGGAGCTGTTCCGCAGCGACGCCAAGTTCGAGTCGCACTGCGGGTGGCCGTCGTTCTTCACCCCGCTCGCGGGCGACGCCGTGATCGAGCGCGCCGACACCACGCTGGGCATGCGCCGCGTCGAGGTGCTGTGCGCGAACTGCCACAGCCACCTGGGGCACGTCTTCGAGGGCGAGGGCTACGCGACGCCGACGGACCTGCGGTACTGCATCAACTCGGTCTCGCTGCGGTTCGAACCCGCCGAGTAGGAGCTACGGCAGCGTCGCGACGAGGTCGGCCACCTCCACGCGGGGTCCGGTGAAGAACGGCACCTCCTCGCGGACGTGGCGACGGGCCTCGGTGGCCCGCAGGTCGCGCATGAGGTCGACGATCCGGTGCAGCTCGTCGGCCTCGAACGCGAGGATCCACTCGTAGTCGCCGAGCGCGAACGCCGCCACCGTGTTCGCCCGCACGTCCGGGTAGCCCCGGGCGGCCTTGCCGTGCTCGGCGAGGATCGTGCGGCGTTCCTCGTCCGGCAGCAGGTACCAGTCGTAGGAGCGCACGAAGGGGTAGACACACACGTAGCGGCGCGGCTCCTCCCCCGCCAGGAACGCGGGGATGTGGCTCTTGTTGAACTCGGCGGGCCGGTGCAGCGCCACCTGGCTCCAGACGGGCGTACTGGCCCGCCCGAGCGCCGTCTCCCGCCGCAGGTCGGCGTACGCGGCCTGCACGGCCTCGACGGTCTCCGCGTGCCACCAGATCAGGTAGTCCGCGTCGGCGCGCATCCCCGCCAGGTCGTACACGCCGCGGACGACCACACCCTTGCCGGCGAGCGCCTCCACGAACGCGGCCGCCTCCTGGGCGGGTGCGGAGCGCTCGTCACCGAGCCGCCCGGGCCCGACGCGGAACACCGACCACATCGTGTAGCGGATCGTGTCGTTCAGGGCGGCGTAGTCCAGGCGGGCCATGCCACCATGCTGCCATCCCGCCGCGCCCGCGCCGGTACCCCTCCACCGGCGTGGGCGCGGCGACCCGCGGTCAGGACCCTGTCACGCCTCTTCGGCCATCGCGAGGATGTCGTCGCGCGACATCGTGCCGACGAGGTCGGGGTGCACCTGCTGCACGTGCTCCTCGACCCGCCCGACGAGCGTGTCGTCGTCGCTCGCGTCCACGGTCGACCCGCACTCGCAGTGGATCACCTTGGCCATGAGAGTCCCCCTCCGCCCGCGTCTGCACCGCTGCAACGCGGCGGCCAGAATAGGGACGCCGCCCTGTCCGGACCTTGCGAAGACATTGGGGTGCCCTGGTGCAGTTCAACCCGACCGACCGGGTCTACCTCTGCGGGCGCCTCGTCGTCCTGCTCGGCGGGGAGCGCCTGGAGGGACGGTTGCCGGGGCGGCAGGGGCAGATCGTGTTCGCCGCCCTCGCCCGCCACCGCGGCCGGGGCCTCTCCCGCGAGGAGCTCGCCCGCGCGCTGTGGGGTGACGCGCCGCCGGACGCCGCGGACTCGGCCCTCTCCGCGCTGCTCTCCCGGCTGCGCCGGGCCGTCGGTCCGCACCGGCTCGACGGCCGCGCCCACCTTCGGCTGGACCTGCCGCGCGACACCTGGATCGACCTCGACGCCGCCGACGACGCCCTGCACCGCGCCGAGTCCGCCGTCGCGCGCGGGGCGTTCGCCGAGGCGTGGTCGCCGGCGCGGGTCGCGGTGCACGTGGCGGCACGGGGGTTCCTGACGGGGGCGGCGGGTCGCTGGGTGGAACGCGAACGCGGCACGGTGGCGCGCATGCGCCTGCGCGCGCTGGAGGTCTACGCCGAGGCGTGCCTGGCGCTGCGCGGCACCGAGCTCGCGACGGCCGAGCGGGCCGCGCGGACGCTGGTCGACCTCGCGCCCTACCGGGAGAGCGGGCACCGGCTGCTCATGCGCGCCCTGGTCGCCCGCGGCAACCCGGCGGAGGCGCTGATGGCCTACGAGGAGCTGCGCCGGCTGCTGCGCACCGACCTCGGCGTCGGGCCCGGGGTGGTCACACGGCGGCTGCACGCGGAGATCCTCACGGGGCGGTGACCCCGCCGGCCGCGGCCGTTGTGGTGAGCGAGTGCGCCACCCGCTGGGCGGCCCGCCGTGCCGTCCCGACACAGGCGGGCACCCCCACGCCGTGCAGCGCCGCCCCCGCGACCGCGATCCCGTCGGGGAGGCCGTCCTCGACGGCCCGCACGCGATCCAGGTGTCCCGACGCGTACTGCGGCAGCCCGCCGCCCCAGCGCTGCACGACCACGTCCACGGGCGCGGCCGTGATCCCGGCGAGCTCGACGAGGTCGGCACGGGCGCGGGCGACGAGCGTGGCGTCGTCGGCCTGCAGGGTCGCGACCTCCCCGAACCGGCCGAGGGAGGCCCGGATCCGCAGGATCCCGTCCGCGGTCGCGAGATGCGCCCACTTGCGGCACGAGTGCGTCACGGCCTTCACCGACAGCCGCTCGTCCGACGCCACGAGGATCCCCGAGGTGGTGGGGAGCGTCGCGGCGTCCGCCGCCCGGTAGGCCAGCGCCACCACCGCGGACGACGCCAGCTCGATCGTGCCGGCCGCGCACGCGGCGCCGGGAGCGACGACGGTGAGCAGCCGCGCCGCCGCCGGGGCGGGCACCGCCAGTACGACCGCGTCCACGTCCAGCGCCTCGGGCGCGGTCGTGGGACCGAGGGTGAGCCGCCAGCCGGTCGCGGTACGGGCGAGCTCGCGGACCGTGGTGCCGAGCCGGATCTCCGCCGCACACGCCGCGGTGAGCGCGTCCACCAGCTCGCGGTAGCCGCCGGGGAAGGCGCCGAACACGGGCTGCGGCGACGGCGCCCCGCCTGCCGGCGAGACCACCCCTGCCGAGGCCGTCCGAGCGGCGCGTTCGTCCAGCTGGACGGGCTGTTCGCCGGCGGGGGCCTGCGAGGAGGCGTGCTGGGCCGCCAGGACGGAGTCGACCGCCGCGGTCAGCGACGACGCCCCCGCGTCCAGCGCGAGGGCGAGCTGCGGGATCGTGGCGCGCAACCCCAGCGCGTCCACCCGGCCCGCGTAGACGCCCCCGAGCAGCGGGTCGGCGAGGCGGTCGACCGGCTGGTCGCCCAGGCGGGAGCGCAGCAGGGTCCCCAGCACGACGTCCTCGCCCGCTCCCCAGCGCAGCGGCCGGTGCCGCTCCGCGACGATGCGGGCGAGCCCGACGGGGCTCAGCACCTCGTCGAGCCGGGCCGCGGAACCCGGCACGCCCATCAGGGTGGCGGTCGGCAACGCCGCGGTGCGCCCGCCCGCCCGGACGGTCGGGGCGGCGGCCGTCGGGTGCACGAAGCCGAGCCCGAGCTCCGCGGCGAGCTCGGTCAGCTCCGGGCGGCGCACGAGGAAGGCCTCGGCACCGACGTCGAACGGCCTGCCGGCGAGCTCCACGGTGCGCAGCACACCGCCGAGCCGATCCGCGCGCTCGAGCAGCGTGATCCGGGCATCGGGCAGCAACGTGCGCAGCCGGTGGGCGGCCGAGAGGCCGGAGATCCCACCGCCGACGACGGCGATACGGGCGTTCACGGCTCCAGGCTGTGCACGAGCTCGACGACCCGGGTGATCACGTCCGGGTCCGTGTCCGGCAGCACGCCGTGGCCGAGGTTGAACACGTGGCCGGGAGCCGCGCGCCCCTCGGCGACGATGCGGCACACCTCGTCCTCGATCGACGCGACGTCCGCGAACAGGACGGCCGGATCGAGGTTGCCCTGCACGGGATGGCGGCGGCCGGTGCGACGGGCCGCCTCGTCCAGCGGGACCCGCCAGTCCACTCCGATGACGTCCGTGCCGGCCTCGGCCATCGCGCCGAGCAGCTCGCCGGTGCCGACGCCGAAGTGGATGCGGGGCACGCCGGCGTCCGCCATCGCGGTGAGCACGCGCGCGGAGTGCGGGAACACGTACCGGCGGTAGTCCCGCTCGGAGAGCGCCCCGGCCCAGGAGTCGAAGAGCTGCACGGCGTCCACGCCGGCGTCGACCTGGGCCTGCAGGAAGGTGATCGTGATGCCGGCCAGCCGGTCCAGCAGGGCGTGCCAGACGTCCGGAGCCGTGCGCATGAGCGCCTTCGTGCGCTCGTGGTTGCGGCTGGGACCGCCCTCGACCAGGTAGGACGCCAGCGTGAACGGCGCGCCCGCGAACCCGATCAGCGGCGTGTCGCCCAGCTCGCGCAGCAGCAGCCCGATCGCGTCGGTGACGCGGGCGACCTGCTCGACCCGCAGCTCGGGCAGCCGCGCCACGTCCTCGGCGCTGCGCACCGGGCGGCTCACCACCGGCCCGGTGCCGGCGACGATGTCCACGCCCACCCCCGCGGCGTGCAGCGGGACGACGATGTCGGAGAACAGGATCGCGGCGTCCACGCCGTGGCGGCGCACCGGCTGCATCGTGATCTCGCAGATCAGCTCGGGCGTGACGCAGGCCTGGAGCATGCCCGTGTCGGCGCGCAGCGCCCGGTACTCCGGCAGCGACCTCCCGGCCTGGCGCATGAGCCAGATCGGGATCCGGGACGGCCGCCTGCCCGCGGCGGCGGCGAGGAACGGAGCGTCGCGCAGGTCGCGGCGGGTGGGCGGAAGCACGGTGGTGGCCATCTCGCCGTCCAGTGTCCCATGCCGCACGGCGGCGGGCCCCGGCGGGCGACCCCCGCCGGAGTGGTCCTCGGCGCGCCTGGCCTGGCGATCCGGCGGCGCGACCTAGAGTCCCGGCTCGTGTCCGAGCCGGGTGGGAGGGAGAGCGGGTCCGTCCCGTCGGAGTTCCGGCGCGCGGTGGAGTCGCTGGAGTCGGTACGCCCGCGCCCGGAGCTGCGGATCACGGCCGTCGACGCCCCGCCCCGGCTGGCCCGGTACACGTGGGCCTTCGGGGTCGAGGCGGACGCGCTCGCGGTGCGCCCGGGCGAGGCCCTGGACGACCTCGACGAGCCCGACACCTCCGGGCGGCTGATCCTCCTGCACGACCCGGCGGGCCGGGAGGCGTGGCAGGGCACGTTCCGGCTCGTGTGCTTCGTCCAGGCCCGGCTGGAACCCGAGCAGCTCGGCGACGAGCTCTTCCCGGTGGTCGGGTGGTCCTGGCTCACCGAGGCCCTGGAGCTGCACGGCGCCTCCCATACGGCACTCGGCGGAACGGTCACGCAGACATCTTCGGTCCGTTTCGGCGAAACACGTAACGCCGGACGGCCCAATCACGATGACGACGTCGAACTGCGTGCGTCGTGGACACCAGCGGGTTGCGACCTCCGCTCCCACGCCGAGGCGTTCTGCTCGCTGGTCGCCAGCGCGGCGGGACTGCCGCCGGCGGGGACGGTTCCGTTGATGGAGCGATCTGCGCAGTGACGAGGGAGAACGCTCCCCGTGACCGCCCTCGTCACCCGAACAGGCGCCATGATCCTCTGAACCGCTGTAACTTTCACCCGGGCAAGTTCGATTCGATACACGACGTTAGACCGCTTGGGGGGTACCCTTTCCTCCACGACACCTCCTCGGGCGGCCGGACGTCACAACCCGGCTCTCGAGGATCTGGGTGCCGGTCGGGGGGCAACGACCGACTCCAGGGAGGTACTGGAAGATGGTGGTAGTGAGCCAGGGCGCACCCGTGCGTGGTCCGACAGGCGGAACCGCACATGCGCCCGGGATGATCCCGCACCCGCGGGAGGAGCTCTTCTCCGTGCTCGTCGTCGACGATCACCCGCTGCTGCGGGAGGCGATCGCCGGGCGGATGCGGGGCATGGGCGCCGGAACGGTCTACGAGGCCGCGTCCGTCGCGGAGGCACGGGCCAGGGCGCATGCCAACGGTCCCTGCGACCTCGCGATCCTGGACCTCGGCCTACCCGACGGGAGCGGTCTGGACCTGGTGACGGAACTGCGCTCGATGGGCTGGTCGCGCCTGGTGGTGCTGGCCTCGTCGGACGACCCGTACGCGGTCCGTTCGGCGTTCCAGGCCGGTGCGCAGGCCTACCTGCTGAAGTCGGCCTCACCCGCCGTGGTGACCGACGGCGTGAAGCGCGTCCTGGACGGCGGCGTCTACGCCGACCCGACGGTGGCGCCGCTGCTCGCCACGGGTACCCGCGTCCCCGGCACGGACAACACGCCGCGTGAGCTCTCCGGCCGCGAGGTCGAGGTGCTCCAGCTGGTGGCCGACGGGCAGTCCAACAAGGAGATCGGCGAGGCGTTGAGCCTGTCCGCGCTGACCGTGAAGAGCCACCTGTCCCGGATCGGGCGCAAGCTCGGCACCGGCGACCGCGCGCAGATGGTGGCGCTCGCGATGCGTGCCGGGGTCATCCGCTGAGCGGACCTTCACGACCCGCACCGGAGGCCCCGTCTGCTCCGGGTGCGGCATCCCCCGTACGACCCTTGTTGAGGCCGACCGATGGGCTCCCCACCGTAGTCGTCGACCGGGCCGGTCTCGACACCGTGGCCGCCGCGTTCGCGGGCGGCCACGGGCCCGTGGCGGTGGACGCCGAGCGGGCATCGGGTTTCCGCTACTCCCAACGTGCCTACCTGGTGCAGCTGCGCCGGGCGGGCGCCGGGACGGCGCTGGTGGACCCGGTCCCGCTCGGGGGCGATCTGTCCGCCTTGGCCACGGCACTGGCCGGGCCGGAGTGGGTGCTGCATGCGGCGTCGCAGGACCTGCCCTGCCTGGCCGAGGTGGGCCTCGCACCCGGGACGCTGTTCGACACCGAGCTGGCCGGGCGCCTCGCGGGGTTCCCGCGGGTCGGGCTCGGCCCGCTCGTCGAGCAGCTCCTCGGGTTGCGGCTGGAGAAGGGGCACGGTGCGGCGGACTGGTCGCGCCGTCCCCTTCCCGAGGACTGGCTCGTCTACGCCGCCCTGGACGTCGAGGTGCTCGTCGAGCTGCGTGACGTGCTCGCGGGCGTCCTGGCCGAACAGGGGAAGCTGGAGTGGGCCCGCCAGGAGTTCGACGTGGTCCGCACCGCGGGCCCGCCCGCACCCCGGGCCGAGCCGTGGCGGCGCACGTCGGGCATCCACAGGGTGCGCAAGCCGCGCCCGCTCGCGGCCGTCCGCGCGCTGTGGGAGGCCCGCAACTCCCTCGCCGCCGAGCGCGACATCGCGCCCGGTCGGGTGCTCCCCGACGCCGCCATCGTCGAGGCCGCGGTCGCCACGCCCGCCACGCCGGAGGCCCTCGCGGCCATGCCGACGTTCCGCGGGCGGGCCCAGCGGCGGCTCACCCGCTACTGGTTCGACGCGCTCGCCGCGTCGTACGCGCTCGACAACGCCGACCTGCCGCGGGCCACGCCGCCCAGCGACGGGCCGCCACCGGTCGCACGCTGGGCGGACCGCAACCCGGACGCCGCGGCCCGCCTCGCCGCCGCCCGCGCCGCGGTCGCGACGGTGAGCGAGCAGTGGAACATCCCCGTGGAGAACCTGCTCCTTCCGGACCTGCTGCGCAGGCTGTGCTGGTCGCCGCCCGCGGACGGCGACGTCCTCGGCTACCTGCGGGCCGGCGGGGCCCGGGCGTGGCAGATCGAGCTCCTCGGCGAGCTGCTGGAGAAGGCGGCCGAGGCGCGCGCCTGACCGGGTGCCCCCGTCGAGAACGACGTTACGCTGATCAACAACCCCTGTTGATCAGCACAGTGTCGTTCTCGACGGGGGCCCGGCACGGTCAGCCGGGTGGCGTCGGCGGCCGGTCCGCGTCGTAGAGCCACTCGCGCGCCACGCCGTCGAGATCCTCACCGGAGATCCGCTCGGCGAGCGCGAGGAAGTCCTCGACCGTGCCGTTGGCGCCGCGGCGCTCCGTCGGCCACGCGCGCAGGATCGCGAAGAAGTCCTCGTCGCCCACCGCGGTGCGGATGGCCTGCACGGCCATCCCTCCGCGGACGTAGACGGCGCCGTCGAAGAGGTCCTCCATCCCGGGATCACCCGGCGGGACCGCCCAGAAGTCGTCACCCGCCGGTCGCACGTCGTAGATCTCGCGCGCGACGTCGACCGCCGGGGTGCCGCCCGTGCGCTCGTCGTAGAGCCACTCCGCGTACGTGGCGAACCCCTCGTTGAGCCAGATGTCGCGCCACCGCGCGATCGCGACGCTGTCGCCGAACCACTGGTGCGCGAGCTCGTGGACGACGACGGAGCCGCCCTCGCTGCTGTCGAGGAAGCTCTCGGCGTAGACGGGCCGGGTCTGGTTCTCCAGGGCGAAGCCCTCGGTCGGCGCCGCGACCCCGCCGAGCTGACCGAACGGGTACGGCCCGAAGATCTCCGCGAGGTTCTCCACGACCTCCGGCGTGCGGGCCAGCAGGGAGATCACCCGCCGCGACGCGTCCGCGGGGTAGGCCGCCACGTACGGGCCGAGGGGCGTGTCGCGCCGGTCCAGCTCGTACTGGCCGATCACGACGAACGCGAGGTAGGGCGCCATCGGCTCGTCGGCCCGCCAGCGCCACCGGTCCCGGCCGTCGGGGGTGGGCTCCGGCCCGCCGAGCAGCGCTCCGTTGGAGATCGCCTCGACGCCCTCCGGCACCGACACGCTGACGGCGACGGTGGCCTTGTCCGAGGGATGGTCGTTGGCCGGGAACCACCACGACGCCCCCTCCGGCTGGCCCACGCCTGCCGCGCCGTCCGAGGCCCGCGTCCACGGCGCCGCGACGCCGCCGGGGGACGGGATCTCCGAGGGCACCCCGCCGTAGGTGACGACGACCTGCATCGTCGCCCCCTTCGCGACCGGGACGGCCGGGGTGATGTGCAGCTCCCCGTCGCCCTGGGTGAACGCGGCGGGCGCCCCGTCGACCTCGACAGCGGACGCGGGCAGTCGCAGGTCCAGGCTGAAGCCGCGCAACGCCTCCGTCGCGACCGCGCTGACGGTGGTGCGGCCGTCGAGCCGGTCCGTGCGGGGCGCGTAGGTGAGGTCGATGTCGTAGCCGAGGACGTCGTAGCCCGCGTTGCCCGCCCGCGGGTAGTACGGGTCCCCGAGACCGTCCGCGGCCACGACCGGATCGGCGGGAACGTCCTCACCCGGCCCCTCGCCGGTCGTGGGTGCAGGCCGCGGGGCGACGAGCGCCGCCACGACGACGGCACCGCCCACCAGCAGCAGCACGAGCGTGGCGACCAGGATCGAGCGGCGCATCAGTCGGGTCCTCCCCCGGGCAGTCGGACGGTGACGGCGAGGCCGCCTCCGGGCACGGGCTCGGCGCGCACGCGTCCACCGTGTGCGGACACGATCGCGCGGACGATCGACAGGCCCAGACCCGACCCCGGAACCTGGCCCGTGCGCTCCACCGGGCCGCGGCGGAACGGGTCGAACAGCTCGTCGACGGTGTCGGCGGAGATCTCCGGCCCGCTGGAGGCCACGCACAGCTCCGCGGCGCCGTCCGCGACGCCCGTCCACACCTCCACCCAGCCCGACGCGACGTTGTGGCGGACCCCGTTCTCCAGCAGGTTCGCCGCCACGCGCTCCAGCAGCACCGCGTCGCCGCGGACGGGGGCGGGCGCGAGGTGCTCGTGCAAGCGCAGCCCGCGCCGCGCGGCCTCGGCCTCCGCGACCGCCAGTGCCGGGGCGACGGCCTGCGCGAGATCGACGGGGTCGCGCGCCACGGCGTCCAGGGCCTCGGTGCGCGCCAGCAGGAGCAGGCCCGCCACCAGGTCGTCGGCGCGCCGGGTCGCGTCGCGCAGGACCTCGGCCATGCGGCGCAGCTCGGCGGGGTCGGCGTCCGGGTCGGCGAGCGTGACGTCCACCTCGGTGCGCATCACCGCGAGGGGGGTGCGCAGCTCGTGACCGGCGTTCGCGACGAACCGGCGCTGCGCGTCGAACGCGGCCTGCAGCCGGTCCAGCATCGCGTCGAACCCGGCGGCGAGCTCGGCGACCTCGCCCCGGGCCGCCCACGTCGCGGGCAGCCCGATGCGGGTGTCCAGCGACTCCGCCGACAGCCGCCGCGCGGTGGCGGTGACCTCCCGGAGCGGCCCCAGCACCCGCCCCACGAGCCACCACGACAGGAGCGCCGCCGCGATCACCACGAGCGGAAAGGCGATCAGGCCCACCCGCAGCACCTCGCCCCGCGCTGCGGCCCCGACGGCCTCGCTGACCTGCTCCGCGGGCAGCTCCTCGCCCCCCACGCGCACCGTCGCACCCGGCGGCAGGGCAGGGACCGCCCGCGCGACCCCGTCCACCAGCAGCCAGCCCAGCCACAGGAGCAGCGCGCTCACGCCGGCCACGAGCGCCGTGCTGAGCACGGTGAGCCGGGGGCGCAGGCCGGTCGGCCGCACGGGAGGGTCTCCGCTCCGACGGCCCGGGTCAGCCCGCCGCCGGCACCCGGTAGCCCGAGCCGACGACCGTCTCGACCACCGCCGGGTCCCCGAGCTTCTTGCGCAGCGTCATGACGGTGACCCGCACCGTCGTCGTGAACGGGTCCGCGTTCTCGTCCCACACCCGTTCCAGCAGCTCCTCGCTGCTCACCACGGCCCCGCCCGCGCCCATCAGCACCTCCAGCACGCCGAACTCCTTGCGCGTCAGCTCGACCGGCCGGTTGTTGCGGTGCACGGTGCGCCGCGCCGGGTCCAGCGACACGTCCCCCGCCACCAGCAGCGGCGGGACGGCGGGGGTGGCGCGCCGCGCCAGCGCCCGGCAGCGGGCCACCAGCTCGGGGAAGTCGAAGGGCTTGGCGAGGTAGTCGTCGGCCCCGCGGGACAGGCCGTCCACCTTGTCGGCGAGGGTGCCGCTCGCGGTGAGCATCAGCACCCGGGTGGTGGCGCCGGAGTTGACGATCTCGGAGCACAGCCGGTCCCCCGGCATGCCCGGCAGGTCGCGGTCCAGCACCACCACGTCGTAGCGGGTGACGGAGACCTTCTCGTGGCCGGTGTCGCCGTCGTAGGCGACGTCCACGGCCATCCCCGCCCGGCGCAGCCCGCGGGCGACCGCGTCCGCGAGGGGCCGCTCGTCCTCGACGATCAGCACGCGCATCAGCCGTTCTGCTCCCCCGTGTCGGCCTCGACGGTGTCGGCGGGGTCGTCGGCGGGGTCGTGCGTGGCGACCGCAGACCCGTCCGCGGGGTCGTGCGCGCCGTCGTTCGATGGCTCGCCCTCCGCAACCACCCCGGGCAGCGCCGCGGCCCACTCGGTGACGCGGCGGGCCACGTCCTGCACGGTGAGCCCGACGGCGGCGAGCACGTCCTGGCGCGACCCGTGCTCCAGGAACTCCTGCGGCAGCGCCAGGTCGCGCTGGGCCACGTCGCACTCGGCGCGACGCAGCACGTCCGCCAGCGCCGAACCGAACCCGCCGTGGCGTCCGGCGTCCGCGACGGTGACGACGAGATCGTGCGCCCGCGCCATCGCGACGAGCACCTCCGGCACCGGCAGCACCCACCGCGGGTCGACCACCGTGACCCCGATGCCCTGCGCCGCGAGCCGCCCGGCCGCGGCGACCCCGAGCTCGCCGAACGCGCCGACGCACACCAGCAGCACCCGCGGACGCTCGTCCGCGGCGGGCTCGTGCAGCACGTCCACACCGTCGACCCGGCGGACCGCCGGCACCGACTCGATCACCGCGCCCTTCGGGAAGCGGACGGCGGTGGGCCCGTCGGCCACCTCGACGGCCTCGTTCAGCTCCTCCCGCAGCGTCCCCGCGTCGCGGGGCGCCGCCACCCGGATGCCCGGGACCACCCCGAGGATCGAGAGGTCCCACATGCCGTTGTGCGAGGGCCCGTCGTTGCCGGTGACCCCGGACCGGTCCAGCACCAGGGTGACGGCCTGGCGGTGCAGCGCCACGTCCATCAGCAGCTGGTCGAACGCCCGGTTGAGGAACGTCGAGTACACCGCGACCACGGGGTGCATCCCGCCGCGGGCGAGCCCCGCGGCACTGGTGAGCGCATGCTGCTCGGCGATGCCGACGTCGATGCAGCGTTGCGGGAAGGCCTTCTGGAACGGGGCGAGGCCGGTGGGGCCGAGCATCGCCGCGGTGATCGCGACGACGTCCGGACGCCGCCCGCCGAGCGCCACCATCTCCTCGGCGAACACCGACGTCCAGCCGACCGTCTTCGGGCCGGTGGGGCGCCCGGTCGCCGGGTCGAACGCGGGCGGGCTGTGCATCTGCTCGGCCTCGTCGTTCTCCGCGGGCGGGTAGCCGCGGCCCTTCTGCGTGACGGCGTGCACGATCACGGGCCCTTCGAAGCCCTTGGCCCGCCGCAGTGCCGCCTCGACGGCCGCGACGTCGTGCCCGTCGACCGGTCCGAAGTACTTGATCCCGAGATCGGCGAACAGCTCCTGCGGCGTGAGCGCGTCCTTGATCCCGGCCTTGAGCGCGTGCAGGCCGGCATAGATCGGCCGCCCGACGACCGGGGTGCGGTTCAGCGTGACCTTGCCGGCCTCGAGCACCCGCTCGTAGCCGGGCTGCAGCCGCAGCGCCGAGAGCCGCTCGGCCAGGCCGCCGATCGTGGGGCAGTAGGAGCGGCCGTTGTCGTTGACGACGACCACGACGTCGCGGTCCTTGGCCGCGGCGATGTTGTTGAGCGCCTCCCACGCCATGCCGCCGGTAAGCGCGCCGTCCCCGATCACGGCGACGACGTGGCGGTCCTGCCCGGTCAGCGCGTAGGCGCGGGCGATGCCGTCTGCCCAGGACAGCGACGTGGACGCGTGGCTGTTCTCCACGTGGTCGTGCTCGCTCTCGGCCCGGCTGGGGTAGCCCGAGAGGCCGCCGGTCTTCTTCAGCTGCTCCCAGCCGTCCTGGCGGCCGGTGAGGAGCTTGTGGACGTAGGCCTGGTGGCCGGTGTCCCAGATCAGGGTGTCCTGCGGGGAGTCGAACACCCGGTGCAGGGCGATCGTCAGCTCGACGACGCCGAGGTTCGGGCCGAGGTGGCCGCCCGTGCGGGCGACGGACGTGACGAGCATCCGCCGGATCTCCGCGGCCAGCTCGGCGAGCTGACGCGGTCCGAGCCGCCGCAGGTCGGCCGGGCCCCGGATGGTGCCCAACACGTCCCCCGTGCCGACCGGTCCCTGCCCGAGCTCCGTCACCTGGCCGAGTCTACGGACACCGGCCCGGGCGAGGCCGGGCTACGGGGTGGCGCGGCGGGCGGTCGGGATGTGCGACGGCTGGGTCGCCGGGTGGGTCCGCGGGAGCATCGTCGGGAGGGTCGAGGCCATCCGCACCCGGTTGCGGCCGTCGCGCTTCGCGGCGTAGACGGCGGTGTCCGCGGCCGCGATCAGCTGCTGGACGCTGCCGCCCTCGTCGGGGTAGAGCGCGCCACCGACCGACACCGTGAGGTGGCGGATGGAGCACGGCCCGTCCGGCGTGGCGACCGAGATCATGAGGGACGCGATGCGGCGACGGATGCGTTCGGCGATCGCCGCGACGTCGGCGTTCGCGTCCCCGCCGTGCGGCAGGTCCGGCAGCAGGACGACGAACTCCTCGCCGCCGAAGCGGCCCACGAGGTCGTGGTCGCGCACCTCCGCGCGCAGCGCGGCGCCGACGGCCGCCAGCACGTCGTCGCCCGCGAGGTGGCCGTAGACGTCGTTGACGGCCTTGAAGTGGTCGAGGTCGAGCACCAGCACGCCTGCCGCGAAGCCGCCGCGCTCGCAGCGGCGCAGCTCCCGCACGGCGAGCGCGTGCCAGGCGGCCGCGGTGCGCAGGCCCGTCTTGCCGTCCGTGCGCACGGCCTCCTCGAGCTGGCGGACGAGCACCGCCCGGTGCAGCACCAGGAGCGGCGGGAGCACGAGCACGACGAGCCACGGGTTGGCCGTGAGGGCGACGGCCGTGAGCGCGCCGAGGCAGAGCGTGGCGATCTCGAGCGCGTTGTCGTCCCAGTGCCCGAGCACGTCCGACAGCCGCGCGTGGGCGCCGGCGAGGGCGATCGCCGCGGCCACGAGCGCGATGTTGGCGACGGCGTAGGCGAAGACCGCCACGCCGAGGGCGGCGAGGCCGTGGGCGTTGGCCGGGAAGCCCGCCAGCCCGCCGGCCGCGCCCACGACGGCCTGGGCGGCGAAGGCGGCCAGCACGACGGTGGCGGTCGTGTAGACATGCCGGTAGAGGGGCACGCGCGACGGCTTCCACACCCGCAGCCACAGGTGCACGTAGACCACGATCACGACGACCGCGGGCAGCACGCCCGGCAGCATCACGGCGGCGGCGAACGTCCAGACCGAACTGAGGTCGAAGTAGGTGGTGTCGGCGACCCTGCGGCGGATGCGCTCGATGCCCGTCGCCACCTCGACGTGCACGACGCTCAGGAGGACCAGGCAGGCGGCGAGCAGGACGTCCCGTGCCGTGACGGGACCGGCGGTGGCGGAGCCCGCGGCGGCGACGGCCACGACGAGTCCGACGGCGACCGTCTCGACGACCAGGACCAGGGCGAGGAGCCTGCGAGGCAGCTGCCACAGCGCCCACCTGGCGCCCGGCACGAGCCGGAGTGCGGCCTCGTCCACCTCGAAGCCCCTTCCGCCTGATCGGGGGACCGTGTCGAGGCTAGTAATGTCGTGCACCGCTGTCAGCCGTCGCGTGATCATCCGAGCGGGTGGAGTTGCGACATCAACTATCACTCTGTGTGCATGACATACGCGTCGTTTGTTCGGTCCACCTCCCCCGATCGCGCGGAGCGCCAGGCCAGCGCAGTGTTGCATCCGTTCTTGCAGACCGACCGCGGACCGGCCGGGTCGGGGACGCGCGGCAGCAGCGGCTAGTCCGGGACGTGCGCGCCGTGCCCGGCGGCACGCAGCGCCGCCCGCAGCGCGTCGCGGTGGCCGTCCTGCTCGGCGGCGTCGACGCTGCGCGCCGCGGTGGCGAAGTCGAAGGCGCTCATCTTCCAGGCCGGGAACACGTGCACGTGCAGGTGCGGCACCTCGAACCCGGCGACCATCAGCCCGACGCGCGGCGGGTCCCACACCTCTTTCACCGCCCGGCCGACGACGTGGGCGACGCCGGTGAGATGTGCCACGAGCGCGGGGTCCGCGTCGACCCAGTGGTCGACCTCGGCGCGCGGCACCACCAGCGTGTGTCCGGGCCCGAGGGGGTTGATCGACAGGAAGGCGACGGCGGTGTCGTCGGTCCACACGAACCGACCCGGGATCTCGCCGTCGATGATCTTGGTGAACAGCGTGGGCACGGCGGCGACCCTAGCCCGCGGGACCGGCGCAGGTCAGCCCCGGCCGCCGCCGGGGCCGACCGCGGGACCGGGTGGGCCGGCGGGGCACGCGGTAGCGTTGCCCGCTCCGACCGACTCCTGGAGGACCCCATGCCGCCCTGGCCCGGGCACGCCTACCCGCTCGGCGCCACCTACGACGGCGCCGGAACCAACTTCGCGATCTTCTCCGAGGCCGCCGAGCGCGTCGAGCTGTGCCTGTTCGACTCTGCCGACGGCACCGGCGCGGAGGAACGGATCGCGCTCACCGAGGTCGACGGCTTCGTCTGGCACGGCTACCTCGCCGGCATCGAGCCCGGCCAGCGCTACGGCTACCGCGTGCACGGGCCCTACGACCCGGCCGCGGGGCTGCGCTGCAACCCGCACAAGCTGCTGATCGACCCGTACGCGAAGGCACTGGACGGCCCCGTGCGCTGGGACGAGGCGGTGTTCGGCTACCCGTTCGCCGATCCCGAGGTGCGCAGCGACGCGGACTCCGCACCCTTCGTGCCGAAGTCCGTGGTGGTGAACCCCTTCTTCGACTGGGGCTTCGACCGCGCCCCGAAGACGCCCTACCACGAGTCGGTGATCTACGAGGCCCACGTCAAGGGCCTCACGATCACCCACCCGGAGATCCCGGCGAAGCTGCGTGGCACCTACACCGGCCTCGCCCACCCGGTGATGATCGAGCACTTCCAGGCCCTCGGCGTCACCGCCGTCGAGCTGATGCCGGTGCACGAGTTCGTCGTGGACCACCACCTGCAGGACAAGGGCCTCACCAACTACTGGGGCTACAACACCATCGCGTTCCTCGCCCCGCACCACGCCTACGCCGTGCCCGGCGCCCGTCCCGGCGCGCAGGTGCAGGAGTTCAAGGCGATGGTGCGGGCGCTGCACGAAGCGGGCATCGAGGTGATCCTCGACGTCGTCTACAACCACACGGCTGAGGGCAGCGACCGCGGGCCCACCCTGTCCATGCGGGGCATCGACAACCACGCCTACTACCGGCTCGTGGACGACGACCCGCGCTACTACATGGACTACACCGGCACCGGGAACTCGCTCAACGTCCGCAACCCCCACACCCTGCAGCTGATCATGGACTCGCTGCGGTACTGGGTCACCGAGATGCACGTGGACGGGTTCCGCTTCGACCTCGCCGCCACCCTCGCCCGCGAGTTCTACGACGTGGACCGGCTGGCGGCGTTCTTCGACATCGTCCAGCAGGACCCGGTGATCAGCCAGGCCAAGCTCATCGCCGAGCCGTGGGACGTCGGCCCCGGCGGCTACCAGGTCGGGAACTTCCCGCCCCTGTGGACGGAGTGGAACGGCAAGTACCGCGACACCGTCCGCGACTTCTGGCGCGGCGAGCCCGGCACCCTCGGCGAGTTCGCCTCCCGGCTCACCGGCTCGTCGGACCTCTACCAGCACGACGGCCGCCGCCCGTACGCGTCGATCAACTTCGTCACCGCGCACGACGGCTTCACCCTCGCCGATCTCGTCTCCTACAACGACAAGCACAACGACGCCAACGGCGAGGACGGCCGGGACGGCGAGAGCCACAACCGCTCCTGGAACTGCGGGGTGGAGGGCCCCACCGACGACGAGGCCGTGCTGGCGCTGCGGTCCCGCCAGCAGCGCAACTTCCTCGCCACGCTGCTGGTGAGCCAGGGCGTGCCGATGCTCGCCCACGGCGACGAGCTGGGCCGCACCCAGCACGGCAACAACAACGTCTACTGCCAGGACAACGAGACCGCCTGGGTGGACTGGACGTTCGCGGAGAAGCACTCCGACCTGGTCGAGTTCACCGGCGGGCTCGCGGCGCTGCGGGCCGCCCACCCGGCGTTCCGGCGCCGCCGGTTCTTCGCCGGTCGCCCGATCGGGCGTCGCCGCGGCGTGCTCGCCGACATCGCATGGTTCACCCCGTCCGGTGAGGAGATGACCGAGCAGGACTGGGACTCCGGGTTCGGCAAGTGCGTCACCGTGTTCCTGAACGGGGACGGCCTCTCGGACGTGGACGCGCGCGGCGAGCGGGTCGTCGACGACTCGTTCCTGCTGGTGTTCAACGCCCACTACGAGGACATCGACGTCACGCTGCCGCCGCAGGACTACGGCAGCAGCTGGGCCGTCGTCGTGGACACGGCGGCCGGCCACATCGTCGTGCTGTCGAACGCGCCGGGGATCATCGCCGCCGATCCCCCGACCGTGGCCGGGGGATCGGTGCACCGGGTGACGGCGCGGTCGCTGCTGGTCCTGCAGCGCGAGCCGTGACGCCGGCCCCTGGTCAGCCGGTCAGCTCTCGCAGCTGATCCGGGTGTCGGCGCGGTTGCGCGACGGGCAGCGGTCCGTGCCGGGGCCGCCGTCGAGGACGGTCGGGAAGTGGAAGCTGTTGTTCGCGAGGTTGTCGTTGCCCGCCTCGCCGCGCACCGTGGTGTTCGGCGCGGTGACGGCCGCGGCGTCGTTGCCGGCGCCGAGTCGCACGTCGTAGCGCACCTGCGAGCCGGCGGGCGCGCCGAGCCCGATGGTGTCGTCGAAGTCGCCGGCGTTCACGACGACCTGGGTGATGCCGGTCTTGGCGCAGCGCGCCTGACCGGTGCCGTTCTCGTTGGCGCAGCCCGACCCGGCCACGGGGCGGATGCCCCCGCCCGTGACGTCGCGGATGAAGATGCTGGTCGCGTCCTCGGAGATCCGGTAGGTGTTCTGCGACCCCGGCGACGCGGTGACGACGAGGATGTTCCCGGACTTCGTGACGGTGCTCGGGCCGATCGCGAACGCCGGGGAGGCGGTCGCGGCGAGCGCGCCGGTGGCCGCGGCGGCGAGGACGACGGCGGTCAGGGCGCGGCGGGCGAGGGGGAACATCGGGGCCTCCGGAGGGGTCTGTGGGGCTGTGGGGGCTGTTGGGGGCTGTCGGGGATGTCGACGGGCGGGACACCACGGCCGTTCGACGCCCGGGCCTTACGGACCCGTGACGCCCGCCCGTCGCCTCGCTAGGGCCGCGCCTCGAACACCCGGTTGAACGGGGTCTCGGTCGCGCGCCGGAAGCGGCCGAACCCGGCCTCGGCGAGCAGCTCGCGCCAGGTCGCCTCGGGCACCTGGTTGCCCAGCGCCTGGCCGCCCTGCGCCAGAGCCGCCGGCGTGCAGATGAACGGCGAGGCCGAGTAGAAGATCCGGCCGACCGGGTTGACGTTGTCCGCGAGCGACTCCCCCGCCATCGGCTCGACGATCATCCACGTGCCGTCGGGGGCCAGGCGCTCGCGGATGTGGCGGGCCGCGCCGACCGGGTCGCCCATGTCGTGCAGGGCGTCGAAGACGCAGACCAGGCCGTAGCCGTTCCCGCCGGGTGCCGCGGGCAGGTCGGCGGCGCCCGCGACCTCGAACCGCACCCGGTCGGCGAGCCCGGCCTCCGCGGCACGCTTGCGCGCCTGCGCGATCGACGCCTCGTGGTAGTCGTAGCCGATCACCATCGAGCGCGGGTACGCCTGCGCGAGCAGGATCGTCGAGGCCCCGTGGCCGCAGCCGACGTCGGCGACGTCGGCGCCGTCGGTGAGGACGCGGTCCACGCCGTCGAGCGCGGGGATCCAGCTGGTCACGAGGTTGGCGGCGTAGCCGGGGCGGAAGAGGCGCTCGGTGCCGTCGAACAGGTCGGGGTGGTGCTCGTGCCAGCCGAACCCCGTCCCGGAGCGGAACCGGCGCCCGACCTCCTCCTCGTCCTTCCACAGCGCGGCCGCGATGGTCATCGCGCCGACCAGGCAGCCGGGATCCGAGTCGTCGGCGAGCAGGATCGTCTGCTCCGGGTCGAGCCAGTAGGTGCCGGCCTCGGGGTCGCCGCAGCAGTACCCCGACACGTACTGCGCGCGGCACCACTCCTCCACCAGCCGCGGGTCGCAGCCGGTCGCGGCGGCCAGCCCCGCGCCGTCCACGGGGCCGTGTTCGGCGAGGGCGCGGTAGAGGCCGAGCCGGTCGCCCAGGACGACGGTGGCGGCGTGCAGCGCCGCGCCGAAGTCGACGGCGAACTGGCCGGTGAGCTGCTCGAGACGAGCGGTGTCGACGGTCATGGGTGCTCCTAGAGTCGGGGATGCGAAACGCCCGGCAGCGTGCGCGGGCGCGCCTGCAGAAGCGCTGCAGCTGGGGCGCAGTCGGCTGCAGGGGATCTGCAAGCGCGGGCGAGCACCCTGTGCCCATGACCGCACCCACCGCCGCACCCACCGCCCCACTCACCAGCACCGTCGACCGCTTCCTCGACGCCGTCGCCGCGGGCGCCGTGACCGCGGACCTCTACGCCGACGACGTCGTGCTCGACGCCGTCGTCCCCGACTGGCGCTTCGCCGTCGCCGGCCCGGCCGCCGTCGCTGCCGAGTACGCCCGCTGGTTCGCCGACCCCGCCCGGATCGAGGAGCTGCGCAGGCTGCGCACCGCGACCGGGGAGGTCGTCGAGTACACGCTCTGCTGGACCGAGCAGGGCGTCCCGCACGCCGCCCGGCACGTGCACGTCCTCGACCTCGGTGCGGACGGGCGGATCGTGGCGGACCACGTGTGGTGCGGCGGCCGCTGGCCCGCCGCGCTGCTTGCCGAGATGGAGGGTGAGCGAGCATCGACCGAGCGCCAGCGAGGGAGGAGCGGAACGAGCCCAGAATCGAGCATCGACACAGAGATGGAGGCCGCCCGCGATGCTCACTGACGTGATCGAGACGGTCGCACTCACGCCCCGCCCGGTGGCCTCCTCCGTGGCGGAGCTGCTCGCCGACGCCACGGCGCGGGAGCCGTTCTTCGTCTCCGACTCCAAGTCCGGCTCGGCGTTCGAGCGCGTCGTCATCGGCGGCGAGCCGCACGTCGTCAAGTACGTGCACGTGGACCGGGACTGGACGATGCGGTTCAACGGCGACGTCGGCTGCCACCCGGTGCAGGTGTGGGCGGCCGGGCTGATGGACGCCCTGCCGGAGCGGATCGACCACGCCACCGTCGGCGTCGCGGCCGGTCTGGGCCGCAACGGCTGGGGCGGGGCGATCCTCATGCGCGACGTCGCGAGCGAGCTCGTCCCGCCCGGCGACGAGCCGCTGACCGCCGCGGCCCACGCGACCTACCTCGACGACCTCGCGGCGCTCTCCGCCCGGATGCTGGGCTGGCGCGACGACGTCGGGCTGGTGCCGCTCACGGCCCGTTGGGGCTGGTTCAGCGACGCCTCCCTCGCGGTGGAGCGAGAGCGCGGCTGGCCCGACGCCGTCCCCCAGATCGCGGCGAAGGGCTGGGCCGAGTTCGCGGACCGCGCGCCGCGGGCCGTGCGCGAGGTCGTCAACGCGCTGCGCCGAGACCTCTCGCCGCTGGTCACGGCCGTGTCCGCGACCCCGATGACGTTCGTGCACGGGGACTGGAAGCTGGGCAACGTCGGCACGGCGCGCGACGGCCGCACGATCCTCATCGACTGGACCTACCCCGGCGAGGCGCCGCCCTGCTACGAGCTGGGCTGGTACCTGGCGCTCAACAGCGCGCGGCTGCCGGGCTCCAAGGAGGACGCGATCACCGGGTTCGAGGCCGCGCTGCGCCGCCACGGCGTGGACACCACGTCCTGGTACGCGACCCAGTCGGCGCTCTGCCTGCTCGGGACGCTGGTGATCTTCGGCTGGGAGAAGGGGCTGGGTGGCGACGCCGAGCTCGGCTGGTGGTGCGACCGGGCGCTGGAGGGTGCCGCCCGGCTCTGAGCGGTGATCGCCGTTTCCGTGACCTGGCGTGCACCCGTGCAGCCCATGTCACGCAACCGGTGATCACCGCTCGTCAGCGCCTGCCGAGGGCGGCGAACCGGGCCGCGACGGCACGCTGCAGCGACTCGGCATCCGGCCCGGCGACGGCCACCAGAGCCGCCGCCCGCCGGTCGGCCAGTGCCCACCACCGCGGCTCGCCCAGCGCGGCCGCGGCCTCCGCCGTCACCCACCAGGCCTCCAGCCCGGCCACCCGGTCGAGCGCGGCCAGCGCGGCCGCGACGGCATCCCGGTCGACCGGGGCGCCCTGCGCCGCCCGCGCCCGCGCCACGACGACCGCGGCCAGTGCCCGGTAGCGCGCCGCCCCCCGGCCCGTCGCGTCGGTCAGCACCCCGGCAGCGGCCTCCTCGGCCGCGACGGCGTCCCCTCCTGCCAACGCGAGGCGCGCGGTGAGCAGCACGAACCGGTGGCGCTGCCGCCACGCCATCGAGCCCTGCCAGTCCGCGATCCAGCCCAGCCGGTCCAGCTCGGCGGCCGCACCGTCGAGGTCGCCCGCGCCGAGCCGGCCGTCGACGAGGTCGAGCCCGCCCGCCCCGCGCGGCTCGTCACGGGTCGGGCCCGGCGCCAGTGCCACCGCGACCGCGTTGCAGTCCCGCGCCCGGTCCTCCCGACCCAGCCCGCGCAGCAGCCACCCCCGCAGGTTGGCCGCGATCCCGACGAACCGGGCGAGCTGCTCGCCCTGCCCCTCGATGAGCGCGTCGAACCGGTCGACGACGGCGAGCGCGGCAGCGGGCTCGCCACGCAGCCCGTGGGCGTACGCGGCCGCGAACAGGACGTGCCCGGCGGCGAACGGGTGGTCGAGGTCGTCGATCAGCGTCCGCTCGGCGAGCGCCAACGCCTCGTCGGCGCGGCCCTGGTGGCCACGCAGCGACGCGAGCCAGGCCCGCGCCAGGCCGCGAACGGGCGCCGGCCCGGTGTCGGCGGCGGCGGTGAGCAGGCCGTCCGCCGCGGCGAGGTCGCCGCGGGTGTGGCGCAGCCTGCCGATGAGCAGCGCGCAGCTCGCCCGGATCACGGCCCCGTCGGCTCCGTCGGCTCCGTCGGCGCGCTCCCTGCCGGCCTCGGCGAAGCGCAGCGCGGCGCCGTAGTCGCGGCGGTAGTAGGCGATCCAGCCGGCCAGCTCCAGGTCCGCCGCCCAGGTCCGGGCCACGAGCGCGCGCTCGGCGTCCGCGGCCGCAGCCGGCAGGTCCAGGCGCAGCAGCAGGACCCGGGCCCGCGCAGCCCGCGCCGCCGGGCCGTCGGCGAGGTTCACGGCGGCGTCGCAGTGGGCGAGTGCGCTGGTCAGGTCGTGGCGGGCGACGGCGAGCGCGGCGGCCGCGATCAGCGCGTCCGCTGCCCGCTCGGTGTCCCCGCCGAGCCGGGCGTGGTGGGCCACGGCCAGCGGGTCCGCGCCCGGCCGTCCGGCCAGCAGGCGGGCCGCCTCGCGGTGGGTGAACGCCCGCCGGGCCGCCGTGGTGGAGTCGGCGAGCGCCTCCCGGACGAGGTCGTGGGCGAAGGCCGGCACGGCGCCGTGGTCGTCGACGAGCCCGGCGGCTGCCCCCTCCTCCAGGTGCGTGAGCAGCTCGCGCACCCCGAGGCCGAGGACCGCGGCGAGCAGGTCGACGTCGATGTCCCGGCCGAGGACGGCCGCGACCCGCAGCGTGGTCGCGGCCGGGCCGAGCGCGGTGGCGCGCGCGTCGACCGAGGCCCGGATGGTGTCGGGCAGGTCGTCCGGGTCGGCGGCGGCGAGCGCCGAGAGGAACAGCGGGTTGCCGCCGCTGCGGGCGTGCAGCCCGGCGGCCCGCTCGGCCCCGACCAGCTCCGCGACCGCGGGCGCGTCCAGCGGCCCCAGCTCCAGCCCGCCCGGTCCGGTGGCCGCTCCCCGGTGGGTGGTCACCACGAGCAGCCGCGAGCCGCGCCGGACCGCGAACCCGAGCCAGGCCTCGGTGGCCGGGTCCGCCCGGGCGACGTCGTCCACGACCAGGACGACGGGGCGCGTCCCGCCGGCCCGGGCGAGCACCCGCAGGAGCGCCGCGAACAGCAGCGCCTGGCCGGTCGCGGGGTTCGCGAACGCGGCCGGGGAGGCGCCCGCGCCCGCCGGGAGCGGGTCCGCCGAGGCCAGCAGCGGCCCGACGAGGGCGGCGTCGGTGCCGAGGATCTCGGCGGATGACCCGGCGGTCCCCGCCGCGCCACCCACCGCGCCGCCGCCATCACGCAGGTGGGCGTCGAGCGCATCCAGCACCGGCTGCAGCGGCAGCATCACCCCGGGCTCCGCGCACCGCCCGACCAACACCGTCGCCCGGTCCCCGAGGCCCGCCGCCCACCGGGTGACCAGGGCGGTCTTGCCGATCCCGGCCTCGCCGACCACCTCGACCAGCCCGGCCCCACCGTGCGTGACCGCGACCAGCCGGGCGTCCAGGTCGGCGAGCTCCGCAGCCCGGCCGACGAACCGCACCGGGCCGGCCGGCCGGGTCTGCGGCACCGGCGCGGCCGGCTCACCTCGCAGGATCTCCTCGTGCAGCCGCCGGGTCTCCTCGGCCGGATCGGCGCCGAGGTCCTCGGCCAGCCGCGACCGGGCGCGCTCGTAGGCGGCCAGCGCCGCCCCCGGCCGGCCGGCCGCGACCTGCGCGCGCAGCAGGACACGCAGCGCCACCTCGTCGTACGGGTCGGCGTCCAGCACGGCCTGTGCCCCGGCGACGGCGTCCGCCGGATCACCCATCGCCAGCGCCGCCCGCGCGGCCAGGAGCCGTGCGCGGGCGACCTGACGTGCCACCGCCACCCGGTCCGCCACGGCCCACGGGGCATCCGGCTCGTCCGCGAGCAGGTCGCCGCGCACCAGCGCCAGCGCCGCCCGCGCCGCCGCCCGCGCCGCGGCCGGACGTCCCGTGGCCAGCCGCTCCTGCGCCTCGGCGACCCGCTCGTCCAGCTCGGTGACGTCCAGCCAGTCCGTGTGCAGCGACCAGCCCCCGTCGTCGCGGCCGAGCCGGTCCGGCCCGAACACCGCCCGCAGCCTGCTGACCAGCACCCCGACCTGCTCCAGCGGCCGTGCGGGCGGCTCGTCGCCCCAGAGCGCCTCGACCACCCGGCCGGCCGGCACGGGCGCGCCGCGGCCCAGCGCGAGCACCTTCACCAGGGTGCGTGCCTTCCGGCTGCCGATCTCGGTCGGGCGCAGGCCCTCGACCTCCAGGCCGCCCAGCAGTCGCGTCCGCATGTCCTCCTCCCGGCCCGGATCCTCGCAGGGCCGCCGCCCGGCGGACAGGGCGGTCACTCGCGGAGATCACCGTGGACACGCCGCACACGCACCGTCACCGGCGCGGGGCGGTCCACTACGGTGCGCCCGTCCCGCCCAGCCGGTGGGGTCGGGGGGCGCGAGTCGGGGCCGTCATCGACACCCGGAGCCCGGTCCGGCCCGGCTTCGAGACGCCCCGAGGAGCCTGCCCGAGTGAACGTCGCTTCGATCCGCGGCCTGGATCTGGTCCGGCTAGCGTGGACCCGGATCCGCTCCTGGAGCGCCCGGACCAGCTCGGCCGCGAGGAGGCACCTGGTGAACCCCGCCCCGCCGGGCCCGTCCGGCATCCCCTCGTCCACCTACCGGGTGCAGCTGTCGGGGGACACGACGTTCGACGACGCCGCGGCGCTCGTCCCGTACCTGGACGCGCTCGGGGCCGGCGCGCTGTACGCCTCGCCGATGCTCGAGTCCGGCGCGGGCTCCAACCACGGCTACGACGTCGTCGACCCGACGACGGTCTCCGCCGAGCGCGGCGGGGACGCCGGCAGGCGCCGGATGGTCGCCGCGGTACGCGCGGCCGGCATGACGATGCTCGCCGACATCGTCCCCAACCACGTCGGCGTGGACGTCCCCGCGGCCAACCCGTGGTGGTGGGACGTCCTGCGGTACGGGCGCGCCTCCCGCTACGCCGGGCACTTCGACGTGGACTGGGCCGCCGGGCCGATCCTGCTGCCGATCCTCAGCGCCGACGAGGAGGCTGACGAGGAGAAGGCGCTCGCCGAGCTGACGCTGTCCGGTGACGAGCTGCGCTACTACGAGCGCGCGTTCCCCGTCGCCCCCGGCACCGGCGGGGGTACGCCCCGGGAGGTGCACGAGCGCCAGCACTATCGGCTCGTGTCCTGGAAGCGGGGCGCCGCCGAGCTCACCTACCGCCGCTTCTTCGACGTCTCGACGCTCGCCGCCGTGCGGGTGGAGGACCCGCGGGTGTTCGCCGACACCCACCGGGAGATCCTGCGCTGGGTCGCGGCAGGCGAGGTGGACGGCCTGCGCGTCGACCACCCGGACGGCCTGTCCGACCCGGGGGCGTACGTGCGGCGGCTGCGCGAAGTGCTCGGCCCGGACCGCTGGCTGCTCGTGGAGAAGATCCTGGGTGTCGGCGAGGAGCTGCCCGCGTCCTGGCCGGTGGACGGCACGTCGGGCTACGAGGCGCTGCGCGAGATCGGCGGACTGTTCGTCGACCCGGACGGGGCGGGCCTGCTGACCCAGCTCGCAGCGGAGCACACGGGACGCAAGGAGTCGGCGCACGCCGCGGAGTACGCGGGACGCCGGGAGGTGGCGGGGACGATCCTCGCCGCGGAGGTACGGCGGATCGCGGCGCTCGCCCCATCGCCGGAGCGGGCCGGCCCCGACCCCGCCGCGGACCCGCCCCCGGCGGAGGAGGACGTCCGCGACGCCGTCGCCGAGCTGCTCTGCGGCTTCCCCGTGTACCGCAGCTACCTGCCCGAGGGCCGCGCGGCGCTCGACACCGCGGTGTCCGCCGCCCGCTGCCGCCGTCCCGATCTCGCGGACGTCCTCGCCGCGATCCACGCGGCGATGCTCGCCGATCCCCGGGGCGAGCTGGCCACCCGCGTGCAGCAGACCTCGGGCATGGTCATGGCGAAGGGTGTCGAGGACACCGCCTTCTACCGCTGGAACCGGTTCGTCGCGCTGAACGAGGTCGGCGGCGACCCGGCCCGCTTCGGGGTCTCCCCCGCCGAGTTCCACCAGGCCCAGGCGGTGCGTGCCGAGTCATGGCCCGCGACGATGACGACGCTGTCCACCCACGACACCAAGCGCTCCGAGGACGTCCGCGCCCGCCTCGCGGTGCTCGCGGAGGTCCCGGGCGAGTGGGCGCGGCTGCTGCGCCGGTGGGCGGCGCGCCACCCGCTGCCCGACCGCTCGCTGGAGCTCCTGGCCTGGCAGAACCTCGTCGGGGCGTGGCCGATCCCGGCCGACCGGATGGCCGCCTACCTGACCAAGGCCGCCAAGGAGGCCAAGCTCGTCACCAGCCACGTCGACGCCGTCGCGGAGGTGGACGAGGCGATCGCGGCCTGGCCGGCAGAGGTGCTCGGCGACGCGGAGCTCGTGGCGGAGATCGAGGAGCTCGTCGGGCGCATCGCCGGCCCGGGCCGGGTGAACTCGCTGGGTCAGAAGCTGCTCCAGCTGGCGGGCCCCGGGGTGCCGGACGTCTACCAGGGCACGGAACTCTTCGAGTACTCGCTCGTCGACCCGGACAACCGCCGCCCGGTGGACTGGGCGCTGCGGCGGCGCCTCCTGGCCCGGCTCGACGACGGCTGGCAGCCGGACGTCGATGCGGCGATCGAACCCGAGGGGGCCGCGAAACTGCTGGTCACGGCCACCGTCCTGCGCACGCGCCGGCACCGGCCGGAGATCTTCGCCGGCTACCGCTCCGTCCCGGCGCAGGGCCCCGCGGCGGCGCACGCCGTGGCGTTTCGGCGCTCGCCGTCGCTCGTGGCGGTGGCGACGCGGCTGCCCGTCGGCCTCGCGGAGCGCGGCGGCTGGGGCGACACCGTGCTGCCCCTTCCCGGTGCCGCGAGCGACTGGTACGACGTCGTCACGGATCGGCCGGTCCTCGGGTGGACGCCCCGGCTGGCCGACGTGCTGGACCGCTACCCCGTCGCGCTGCTGGTCCGCCCGGCCTGAGGGCCGGACGGGCCGGTTCGAGACGGACGACGCCCCCACGCCTGGAAGAACGTGGCGTAGAGGGTGTGGGTCGCCGGGTCGGCGAGGTGGCGGGCCAGCCGGCCGGCCGCCGCGTCCAGCACGTCCGGGGCGAGCCTTCCGCCTGCGAGGATCCGGTCGCGGTGCAGCTCGACGAACCGCGGCAGCAGCCCGTGGTAGGCCTCCCCCGGCCGGAACACCCGGGTGTGCGCGGCGACCTCGACGTCCACCAGGCCGGCGTCGCGCAGCAGCTGCGGCAGCCGCCGCCCGATCCGCACGTCGCCGCTCCATGCCCCGGCGGTGGCGTCGAGCAGCAGGTCCCAGTCGGGATGCCCGGGCACGCACGTCCACGAGATCCAGTCGACGTCCTGCACGGCGACGGTTCCGCCCGGCCGGGCGAGCCGGGCCATCTCGGCGACGACGGCCGCCGGGTCGGGCACGTTGACCAGCACCAGGCGCTCGTGCACGTGATCGAACGCTGCGGAGGGCAGGCCGGTGGCTCGGGCGTCCGCCGCCACCAGCTCGACCCCGGCGTGCGCGCGCTCGCGCAGCGACCGCACGGCCATGTCGAGGAACCGCGGCTCGCGGTCCACACCGACCACACGCCCGTCCGCGCCGACCCGCTCGGCCAGCACGTCGAGGATCCCCAGCGGCCCGCAGCCCAGGTCCAGCACGTGCCATCCGGGGCCGACGCCGATGTGGTCCAGCAGGGTCTCGGCCTCCGCGCGGTGCATCGCGCACTGGGCGACCAGCCGGATCCGCTCGCCGTCGTCGGCGCCGAGCGAGTAGTCGGCAGGCGCGCTCACCGGTCACCGCCTCGCTGGTCGGGTGGTGGGAAGTCCGCGTGCCGGTGCACGAGCCGCCACCGGCCGTCGACCCGGCGCAGCACGTGGGTGACCCGCAGCGTCATCGGGCGCTGCTCCCCGCCGTCGACGCTCACCAGGCCGTGCTCGGTGCCGACGGTGTAGGCGAGGTCGCCGCTGTGGCCGACCACGTCGTGGCGCGGGACGAGCGCGCCACCGGAGAACCGGGCGCCGACCCACCGGAAGGTCGTGGTCACCGCGTGGTGGCCACGCTCGATCGGGCCCCAGGCGCCGAACAGGGTGGCGTCCGGCGAGTCGGCCCACAGCGCGGCGTACGGCGCCGGGTCGCCCGCGCCCATCGCGGCGAGGGCCGCGGCGAGCTCCTCCAAGGCCTGCGTGAGATCGGCCGGGACGGTCGTGGTCGAGCTGGTCATGCGGTGGTCCCCCTCGAGATCGACGGATCGCCGGGCCGGGCCCGGCGGACGGTGTGCGCCCCCGGCGGTGGCGGGCGCCGCGGCGGCGAGGATGCGCACCACGCCCGCCGGGTCGGTGATCATCGCGTCGTGACCGGTGGCGAGCACCTCCCGTCGCCACGGCGGGGCGGCCGCCGCGGCGAAACGGGCGAACGCGTCGGCCCCGGGCTTGTCCGTGCAGTGGACGTACGTGCGCGGCAGGTCGGGTACGGGCAGGTCCGGCAGCGGATCGGCCAGTGCCCGCAGCGGGTACGGGGTCAGCCGCGGCGCCATCCAGGCCCGGTCCGCGGGATCCCGCACGCCCCAGCCGTCCAGCGCGGCCTCCGGGTCCAGCACGACCTGGCCCGCGCCGTCGACCAGGGACCGGAAGTGGTCGGCCCGGGCGGGCGGCAGCAGGTCGAGCACGCTCTGACCGGGCTGCGGCACGAACGCGTCGAGGTACACCAGTGCGGCGATCCGGCCGGCCGCGCGTTGGGCCACCCCAGTGACGACAGCGCCGCCCGAGCTGTGCCCGACCAGCACGGCGTCGCGGACGTCCGCGCGCTCCAGCAGCGTGACGACGTCCTCGACGTGGGTGCCGAGCCCGGTCCCGGGGCCGCCCAGGTGGGCGCGCTCCCCCACGCCGGTCAGGGTCGGGATGTGCACCTCGTGTCCCGCGGCCCGCAGCGGCGTCGCGACACGACGCCAGCACCAGCCGCCGTGCCAACCGCCGTGGACCAGCACGAACGTGCTCATGCCGGCCGCGCCTCCAGCACCGACACTCCCGCGCTCGTCGCCGCCACGCGGGTGAGCGCGAACCCCGCCGCACCGAGCAGGGTGCGGAACTCGGCCTCGGTGCGTTCCCGCCCGCCGAGGAGCACCAGCATGAGCAGGTCCATCCGGGTCGTCGCCGGGTCCTGCGCGGCGCGCTCGGGCAGGACCGCCTCCACGATCACCAGGCGCCCGTGGGCGGGCATGGCCGCGCGGCAGGCGCGCAGGATCCGGCTCGCGTCCGCGTCGTCCCAGTCGTGCAGCACGCGGGAGAGCACGTGCGCGTCCCCCGGCGGCACGGCGGCGAAGAAGTCCCCCGCCTCGACGGTCCAGGCGCCCGGCCCGGTCTGCGCGCACACGGTCGGGCGGTCGAAGAGCACCCCCTCGGTCCCCGGCGTGGCGGCGGCGAGGATCGTCGCGAGCAGGACGCCCGCCCCGCCGCCGACGTCGACGATCCGGGGGATCCCGGTGAAGTCGTAGGCCTCGACAACGGCGTCAGCCTCCCGCCGCGAGCGGTCGAGCATCGAGGCGTGGAAGCGCGTCTCGGCCTGCGGGTCGGCGGAGAGCCGGGCGAAGAACGGCTCGCCGTGCACCCGCTCGAACGGCACCCCGCCACCGCGCACGGCGTCCGCCACCCCCGATGCCGCCGCGTAGTAGAGCCGCCCCCTGGCGAGGACGGAACCCCGCTGCGACCCGTAGCGGGCGCTGCGCATCAGCTCACCGGTGTCGGTGAGGCCGAACCGGCCGCCGCGGTGCTCGCGCAGCACACCGTCGGCGGCCAGGCCGCGCAACAGGCGGTGCAGCACCGTCGGATCGGCTCGCAGCTCGGCGGCGAGGTCGTCGGCGGTGCGCGGGCCGTCCGCGAGCGCGTCGGCGATCCCGAGCTCGGCGGCGGCCACGAGCAGCTGCGTGCTCAGGAACCCGTCGGCGAGCCGCGCCAGCCGCTGGTGCGGGCTCTCTGCGCGCTCTGCGAGCGGTGACACGAAACGTGCTGTGGTCTGCATGGCGTCCCCCTCCTGCACGCCCACACGCGTCGGCACCCACACTGGTTCACCCGCTCGTCGCCTGCACCCGCAAATTGCGCAGCAGCCGCGGCCCGGCAGGATGCCCGCCATGGCTGACTTCGAGGTGTGGGCGCCGGAGCGGGAACGGGTCCGGGTGCACGTCGACGGCGCGACGCACGAGCTGGGCCGCGGCCCCGGCGGCTGGTGGCGGGCGAGCATCGGCGACGCCGGGCCGGGCTCGCGGTACGCCTACGTCCTCGACGAGGACCCCACACCGCTGCCGGACCCGCGCTCACGCTGGCAGCCCGACGGTGTGCACCAGGCCTCGCAGCTCTATGACGACTCCGCGTTCTCGTGGAGCGACAGCACCTGGACGGGTCGCCTGCTGCCCGGCAGCGTCGTCTACGAGCTGCACATCGGCACGTTCACCCCGGCCGGGACGTTCGACGCGGCGATCGACAAGCTCGACCACCTCGCGGGGCTGGGCGTTGACCTGGTCGAGGTGCTGCCGCTCAACGCCGTCGACGGGCCGCGCAACTGGGGCTACGACGGCGTCGGCTGGTACGCCGTCACCCACAACTACGGCGGCCCGGACGGGTTCAAGCGCTTCGTCGACGCCTGCCACGGCCGCGGCATGGGCGTCCTGCTCGACGTCGTCTACAACCACCTCGGCCCCTCGGGGGCCTACCTGGACCGCTTCGGCCCGTACTTCGCGGGCAGCAACATCTGGGGCCCGTCGCTGAACCTGGACGGCCCGCACTCCGACACCGTGCGCCGCTTCGTCGTGGAGAACGCGCTGATGTGGCTGCGCGACTTCCACGTGGACGGCCTGCGCCTCGACGCCGTCCACGCGCTGCGCGACACCCGAGCCACGCACCTGCTGGAGGAGCTCGCCGTCGAGGTGGAGACGCTCTCCACCCACCTGGGCCGGCCGCTGTCGCTGATCGCGGAGTCCGATCTCAACGACCCCCGGATGGTGACGGCCCGCGAGGGCGGCGGCTACGGCCTGCACGCCCAGTGGTGCGACGACGTCCACCACAGCCTGCACACCGCGCTCACCGGGGAGTCGCAGGGCTACTACGGCGACTTCGCCCGCGCCGGGCTCACCGGCCTCGCGCACGTCCTCTGCCGGGCGTTCCTGCACGAGGGCGGCTGGTCGAGCTTCCGCAGGCGCAGCCACGGCGCGCCCGTCGACACCCGCCGCGTCCCCGGGCACCGGTTCCTGGCCTATCTGCAGAACCACGACCAGATCGGCAACCGCGCCACGGGCGACCGCCTCTCCGCCACCCTCTCCTCCGGCCTGCTCGCCTGCGGGGCGGCGCTCGTGCTGTGCTCCCCGTTCACACCGATGATCTTCATGGGCGAGGAGTGGGGCGCGCGCACGCCGTGGCGGTTCTTCTCCTCGTTCCCCGACCCCGCGCTGCGCGAGGCCGTGCGCACGGGGCGGATCGCCGAGTTCGTCGAGCACGGCTGGGGGGAAGCCGCGGTGCCCGACCCGAACGCCGAGCAGACCTTCCTCGACTCCAAGCTGGACTGGGACGAGCCGCGCCGCGAGCCGCACCGCTGGATCCTCGGGACCTACCGGGAGCTCGTCGCGCTGCGGAAGGCGAACCCGCAGCTGTCGGCGCCGTGGCTGGAGGACGTCGAGGTCGAGGTGGACGAGGCGGCGCGCACGATCGTGCTGCACCGCGGCTCGCTTCGGCTCGCCGTGAACCTCGGCGGCGCCGCCGCGACACTCACGATGGACGCGCCGGTGACCGGTGTGCTGCTGGCCTCCGAGCAGCCCAAGTCCGAGGGCCGCGAGCTCACGCTCGCCCCGGAGTCGTTCGCGGTCGTCGCGCTGTGACGCGGCTGTGACCCCACCGACCCCGCCGACCCCACCGACCCCACCGACCCCACCGACCCCGCCGCGGGACCAGCCCGCCCGTACGGGCGCCCTCACCGGCCTCATCGGGGCGGGCGCCGGCGGACGCATGTTCGTCGACCACACCGGGCTCGCGGTGGCACTGCACCGGCCGGTCCGCAGGATCGTCGCCGCGCACCCGGACGTCGCGAGCGTGCTGCTCGCGGTCGGGGCCACCCTGGTCGGAACGTGCGATGCCGCCCGGCTGGACGGCCCCGGGGCCGACGGCCTCGCCGACCTGGGCCCGGCCGGGCGGCCCGACCCGGACATGGTCGCCGCCCTGCGCCCCGACGCGATCGTCACCGCCGTGCGGGGCAGGGCGTACGTCCTCGCGGGCCGCGACCTGCTCGCGGCGCTGCGCCGGACCGCACCCGTCATCGGCCTGGACCCCACCCGGCGCCGGGCCGCCACCGCGGACGTGCGCGCGCTCATCGGCCCGGTGTCCGTGGAGCGCCCGACACCGCCGCGCCCGCGGCCGTCCGTCCCGCCGCGCGGGGCCCGGCCGGTGCCCCCACCGGCCGCCCGGCCGGACCTCGGGTAGCCGGCGGCGCGGGTGCCGCTCCCACCCGAACGGCCGACGACCCGTCTCCCGCTCTGGTAGGCGGGCCCGCCGGACCCCTAGCCTGCACCTACCACGAGCCGCAAGGAGGCAAGCGTGGGTCGGGAGAGCGCGACGCTGATCGCGGCGCGGGTGGCGTTCGGGGAACGTCGCTGGTCGCACGCCCACGACGGCTTCCGCGCAGCGCAGGCCGAGGGCAGCCTCACCGGGCCGGACCTGTCGGCGCTGGCCGACTGTGCCTGGTGGCTCGGGCAGGCCGACGAGTCGATCGCCGTGGGCGAGGCCGCCCACCGGGCACTGCTGGCCGAGGGGGACGTCCGCGCCGCCGCCTGGTCCGCGATCGGGGTCGCGGTCAACTTCCTGCTGCGCGGTGACGCGGAGATGGGCGGCGGCTGGATCGGCCGGGCGAACCGGCTGCTCGCGGACGGGCCCGAGTGTGTCGAGCAGGGCTACCTCGCCTACCTGCTGGAGGTCGAGGGCGGTCTGGACTCGCCGGACCTGGAGCCCGTCGTCGAGGCCGCGCGGCGGGTTCGCGATCTCGGGAAGCGATTCGGCAACGCGACCCTCGTCGCGGCGAGCCTGCTCGGCGAGGGGCGGGCTCGGCTGCGTCAGGCCCGCGTCGCCGAGGGGTTGGCCGTCCTCGACGAGGCCATGGTCGCCCTGCTCTCCGACGACGTCGCCCCGGACTGGGCAGGCGACATCTACTGCAACCTGATGGCCGCCTACTACGAGCTCGGCGACCTGCGCCGGGCCCGGCAGCTGGTGACCGTGACCGAGAAGTGGCTGGCCACCGTGCCGCCCGCGGTGCTGTTCACCGGGATCTGCCGGGTGCATCGCGCGCAGCTGCTGCGGGCCGCGGGCGCGTGGCCCGACGCCGAGCGGGAGGCCGAGCGGGTCTGTGCCGAGCTGGAGGGGATCGCCTACCTCGCCGCGGGCGAGGGCCGCTACGAGCTGGGCGAGCTGCACCGGTTGCGCGGCGACCTGGACGCCGCCGAGGCGGAGTTCGTGCGGGCGCACCGGCTCGGCCGCGATCCGCAACCGGGGTTCGCCCTGCTGACCCTGGCGCGCCGCCGCCCGGAGTCGGCGGCGGCGTCCGTGCGGGCGGCCCTGCTCGCCGAGACCACGGACCGGCTCGCCCAGGCCCGGCTGCTCGGCCCGGCGACCGAGATCCTGCTGGCGTGCGAGGAGGTCACCGAGGCCGCCGAAGCGGCGGGCGAGCTCGCGGAGATCGCCGAGGACTTCACGAGCCCCGGCTTCGCCGCCGCCGCGGACCAGGCCCGGGGTGCGGTGGCGCTCGCCGCGGACCGGCCGGCGCAGGCCCTGCCCCTGCTCCGCGCGGCGTGCCGGGCCTGGCATCGGCTCGACGCCCCCTACGACGCCGCCCGTGCGCGGGTGCTGCTCGCCTGCGCCTACCGCGACCTCGGCGACGCGGACGGCGCGGAGCTGGAACTGGCCGCTGCCGCGGACGTGTTCGACCGCCTCGGCGCGTCTCCCGACGCCGCCGCCGTCGCCGTCCTGCGCGGGCGACCGCTGCTGCCCAGCGGGCTGACCGGCCGGGAGGCCGAGGTGCTCGGCCACGTCGCAGCGGGCAGCACGAACCGGGAGATCGCCGCCGCGCTCACCATCAGCGAGAAGACCGTGGCCAGGCACCTGTCCAACATCTTCGTCAAGCTCGGGGTCACGACCCGCACCGCGGCGGCTGCCGCGGCGCACCGGCTCGGGTTGACCGCCTCTGGGTAGGACGACCCATCCCGGCCCCACCGAGCTGCACGGTTCGCCCGATGCCGGCACCCGTGGGCTCCGCCTACCGTCGGCCACCCGATCACCGAGGAGGCCGGAGATGACCACCGTGCTGGACGAGGCGGCGACCGAGCGGTTCGCGGGCGAGCTGCTCACCACCTACACCGCGGGCGTCACGACACTGATGATCGACCTCGCGCACCGGACGGGACTGCTGGACACCCTTGCGGCGGGCCCGGGCGACAGCACCGAGCTCGCCGAGCGGGCCGGGCTGGTCGAGCGCTACGTCCGGGAGTGCCTCGGTGCCCTCGCCACCGCGGGGATCGTCGGCTACGACCCGCGGACGCGCCGCTACGACCTGCCCGCCCCGCACGCCGCCTGCCTCACCGGCCCCGGCTCGGCGAACCTCGCGCCCGTCGCGGCCGTCACGGGGCTCCTGGGCCGCCACGTCCCGGCCGTCGCGGAGTGCTTCCGCGCCGGGGGCGGCGTGCCGTACGAGGCGTTCCGGCCCGAGTTCACCGCCGTCATGGACGGCCTGTCCCGCGGCCTGCTGGACGGGCAGCTGATCGACGGGATCCTGCCGCTGGCCGGGGACCTGGCCGAGCGGCTCGCGGCGGGGGCGCGCGTCGCCGACGTCGGCTGCGGCACGGGACACTCGACGAACCTGCTGGCCAGGGCGTTCCCGCGGTCCAGGTTCACCGGCTACGACCTCGCCGCCGACGCGATCGACGCCGCCCGCGCGGAGGCGGACCGCTGGGGGCTCTCCAACGTCACCTACGAGGTGGCCGACATCGCGCGGCTGCCGCAGGAGCGCCCGTTCGCCGCGGTCTTCGCCTTCGACGCCGTGCACGACCAGGTCGACCCTGCGGGCGTGCTGGCGCGCATCCGCGGCGCGCTCACCGCGGACGGGGTGTTCGTGATGATGGACGTCCGGGCCGCGTCCGCGCTGGAGGACAACGTCGGCAACCCGCTCGCGCCGTGGCTGTACGGGGTGAGCACCCTGCACTGCATGACCGTGTCCCTCGCCCACGGCGGTGCCGGACTCGGCACGGTGTGGGGCGAGCAGCTCGCCGTGCGGATGCTCGGCGAAGCGGGCTTCGGCCACGTCGAGGTGTTCGACGTGCCGGACGATCCGCTCGACTCGCTCTACGTGGCGCGGATCGGGTCGCCGATCGGGGCCCGGTCGTGACCGGCCCGGACGGGGCCGCCGAGGTCGCGGCCGTCTCGGACCGGCTCGGGGTGCGGCTGCTCGTCGTGCCCCCCGACGAGCCGCCGATGCGGTTCGGGACCTGCGCCTGGACCGACACCGGCGACGCGGCGACACCCGGCGCGCTCTCGATGACCTGGATCGAGACGGGCGGCGACGCCGACGCGGCGGAGGTCGAGGACCGCGGGGCGGAGGTGGTCGCCGACCTCGCCGCCGCCCCGGGGTTCCTCGCGTTCCTCGGGACGACGGTGGGCGCGCGCGGCCACACGGTGACGGCGTGGACCTCCGTCGCCGCCGCGGAGGCCGCCGTCGGGAGCAGCGCGGCGCACCGGGCGGCGCTGCACCGCTTCCGGCACGGTGCGCTGGGCAGGCGCGGGTTCACCAGCCTCTGGGTGCCGCACCGGCTCAACCCGCAGTACGCCCGCTGCCCGCGCTGCGACGCGCCGGTGCGCGTCCCGGCAGGTGCGGCCGTGGCGCGATGCGCGTGCGGGGGCGCGGCGGAACCCGCCGCCTACCTCTGAACGCGCCCCTGAACGTGGCTCAGAGCAGGCCGAGGGCCTTCACGGCCTCGCGCTCCTCCTCCAGCTCCGCGACGGTGAGCCGGATGCGCTCGCGGGCGAAGCCGTCGAGCTCCAGGCCCTGCACGATCTCCCATTGCCCGTCCCGCGACACGACCGGGAACGACGAGATCAGGCCCGCCGGCACGCCGTAGGAGCCGTCCGACGGGATCCCCGCCGACGTCCAGGTGCCCTCCGGGGTGCCGTTGACCCAGTCGAAGACGTGGTCGATCGCCGCGTTCGCGGCCGACGCCGCCGAGGACGCGCCGCGCACCTCGATGATCTCGGCGCCGCGCTTCGCCACCCGCGGGATGAACTCCTCGCGCAGCCAGATCTCCTCGACCAGCTCGGCGGCGGGCTTGCCGCCGATCTCGGCGTGGCCGATGTGCGGGTACTGGGTGGCCGAGTGGTTGCCCCAGATGACCACCTTGGTGATCTCGGTGAGGGGGACGCCGAGCTTGCGGGCGAGCTGGGCGATCGCGCGGTTGTGGTCCAGGCGCGTCATCGCGTTGAACCGCTCCGCGGGCACGTCCGGCGCCGCCGCCTGCGCGATGAGCGCGTTGGTGTTGGCGGGGTTGCCGACCACCAGCACCCGGATGTCGTCGGCGGCGTGGTCGTTGATCGCACGGCCCTGCGGGGCGAAGATGCCGCCGTTCGCCTCGAGCAGGTCGCCGCGCTCCATCCCCTTCGTGCGCGGGCGGGCCCCGACCAGCAGTGCCACGTTCGCGCCGTCGAAGGCCACGTTCGCGTCGTCGGTGATGTCGACCCCGGCGAGCAGCGGGAACGCGCAGTCCTCCAGCTCCAGCGCGACCCCCTCGGCGGCGCGGACCGCCTGCGGGATCTCCAGGAGCTTCAGGCGCAGCGGGGTGTCCGGCCCCAGCAGCTGTCCCGAGGCGATCCGGAACAGCAGCGCGTAGCCGATCTGTCCGGCGGCGCCGGTGACGGTGACGGTGACGGGGCTGGTGGCGGCTGAGCTGGCGGCAGAGGCAGGCACGGCAGCAGGCTAGCGCCTCGAATCGTGCCCGCGCCGCGACGGGGATCACGCCTGGCCCGCACCGACCTCTCCCCGCGACCGTGCACAGGAACGGGTCGCCGTGCACAGGTTCCACGGTCTGCACGGCTCGATGTGCACGTCTCGATGTGCACGGTGCCGGGAGCGCGACGATCCGGCAGGCCCGGGTGGCGAACCTCGCTGACCGGACGGGCAGGTCGCGCGGGTGGCGACCGGTCGCCGCTAGCGTCGGGTGTATGACCACCGCCCCCGACCCCGGCGCCGTCGCCACCGCGGACCGCGTCCTCGCCCCGGACCTCGCCCGCGGCGGGATGCTGCTGCTCATCGCGCTGGCGAACGTGCACGTCTACGTGTACGGCCTGCCCGCCGGGCCGCGCAGCTACCCGCGCGACCTGTCCGGGGTGGACGCGGTGGTCGCCGCCGGGCAGCTGATGCTGGTCGACGGGCGGGCGTATCCGCTGTTCGCACTGCTGTTCGGCTACGGGATCTGGCAGCTCGCGGCCCGCAGGGCGGCCGTCGGGCTGCCGCCGGAGGCGGTCGTCCACCTCGTGCGTCGCCGCGGGTGGTGGATGCTGCTCATCGGGTTCCTGCACGCGCTGCTGCTGTGGGCCGGGGACATCGTCGGCGCATACGGGCTCACCGCGGTGCTGCTCGCGGGCCTGCTGGTGGCGGGCTCGGACCGCGCGCTGATGGTCACCGCCGTCATCGGCACCGCCGTGAGCGGGCTGGCCCTGACGGGGGCGGCGCTGCCACCCCCGCCGGGCACGAACGCGGCGCTGCCGTCGATGGCGGTCGAGTCGGCGCCGGTCGCTGCGGCCTACCGGCTCGCCGAGTGGTTCGCGATCGGGCTGGTCCTCTCGGTGCTCATCGTGTTCGGCGCCGTGGCGATCGGCGCGCTGGCCGCGCGGCGCCGGATCCTCGACGAGCCCCAGCGCCACCGGACCCTGCTGGTGCGGGTCGCCGCGGGCGGTATCGCGATCGGGGTGCTCGGCGGGCTGCCGCTCGCCCTGATGGTCGCCGCCGGCCGCGACCCCGGGCTCGAGTGGTTGCTGCTCGCCGGGGCCCTGCACGGGCTGTCCGGGTACGCGGGCGCGATCGGGTACGCGGCGGTGTTCGGCCTCGTCGCCATCCACCTCGCCGCCCGGAGCGCGCGAACGGCACGTCCCGAACCCGCCTGGGCCCGGGCGCTGCAGGCGTGCGGGCAACGCTCGCTGTCCTGCTACCTCGCCCAGTCCGTCGCGTTCGTGGTGCTGCTCCCGGCCTGGACGCTCGGCCTGGGCGAGGGACTGCCACTGTGGACGGCGGCACTCGTCGGGGCCGGGGTGTGGCTGGTGATCCTGCTGATCGCCGACGCATCCGCGCGCCACGGGATCCGCGGGCCCGCGGAGGTCCTGCTCCGCCGGCTCACCTACGGTCCGGCGCGGCCTTGACAGGACCCGGCCCGGCGCGGGGTACTACCCGCGATCACGGGGAGGTGCCGATGGCCGTCGGGGAGCGGGTCCTGCGGGTCGGGTCAGCTCTCCCGGATCCGCCGTTCGAGATCCCGGGCCCGCCGGCCAGCGGCCTGGACGTCGACTGGATGCGGGCCGTGGCCGCCGAGCTGGGCGCGCGGTACCAACTCGTCGGCTACGACGGCGACGACTTCGAGGGGATCTTCGCGCGCCTCGGCGAGCGGTACGACGCCGTCGCCTCCGGCGCGACCGTCACCGACCATCGGCGCACCCTCGCCCGCTGGTGCCGGCCCTACCTGCGCTCCGGCCAGAGCCTCGTCGTGAACACCGACCGCACCCCCGACGTGCACGCCACCGGCGACCTCGCCGGCCTCGTGCTGGGCGTGCAGGAGGGCAACACCTCCGAGCCCGTGGCGCGGCGCCTGCACGCCGAGGGCGGGGTCGCGGGCGTGCGCGTCTACCCCTACGAGGGCATCCTCGACGCGCTCGACGACCTGGACGCCGGCCGCATCGGCGGGTTCATGAAGCTCGAACCGGTGATGCGCCGGCTGACTGAAGAGCGCCCGTCGCTCGCGGTCGTGCAGACCGGCATCACCACCGAGCTGATCGCGGTTGCGGTCGCGTCCGGGGACGCCGCGCTGGCCGCCGAGCTCGACCGGGCCCAGGACGCGCTGCGGGCCCGCGGCACGCTCGCCGAGCTGGGTGCGCGCTGGCTCGCCGACAGCGACCCGGCGGCGACGGCGGTGTGCCCGTGATGCGCGTGATCCGTCTCTTCACCGGCCCCGACGGGCTGTCGCACGTCGAGGAGGGCGTCATCGCGACGGCCCCGGCCGGGCGGGACTGGGCGACCGGCTGGCTGGACGCCGGGCCCGTCCGGTTCGCCGAGAGCCCGCCCGGGTCGGCCCTGGACTGGCACGACGCACCGCACCGGCAGTACGTCGTCACGCTGTCCGGGACGTTGGAGTTCACCACCCGCGACGGCGAGACGTTCGTGCTGTCCCCCGGCGACGTGCTGCTCGCCGAGGACACCCGCGGCAGCGGTCACCGCTGGCGGCTCGTCGACGACCAGCCGTGGCGGCGGCTCTATGTGCAGCTACCCGGCCCGCCCGCGCAGGTCAGCGGGCCCGCCGCCGGGAGCTGATCACGCCGGTGTCGAACCCGGCGAGGTGCAGCCCGCCGTGGAAGCGGGCGTGCTCCACCTTCAGACACCGGTCCATGACGACCTCCAGCCCGGCCGCCTGCGCCCGCCGGGCGACCTCCTCGTCGCGCAGGCCGAACTGCAGCCAGAACGTGCGCGGGAGCTCCGGGAGCGCGAGCACCTCGTCCAGCACGGAGGGCAGGTCCTGCTGGCGGCGGAACACGTCCACCAGGTCTGGCGTGCCAGGGGTGTCGGCCAGCGACTTGTACACCGGCCTGCCGAGGATCTCGGTGGCGTTCGGGTTGACGAACCACACCTCGTAGTCGCTGCTCGACAGCAGGTAGGTGGCGACGAAGTTGCTCGCCCGCGCCGGGTTGGGTGAGGCGCCGACCATCGCGACGGTCCGCGTGGCGCGCAGGATCTGCTGGCGTCGGGTCGCCGGCGGGTTCTCCCAGGTCACGGCCGTCATCACGCTGCTCCTCGCTCGCTGGCGCTCACTGCGATGCTCCCACTGTCCCCACGGTCGGTTCCGGACTCGCTCCGCGCCTCCCTCGCCGGAGCTCGGTCCCCGTCCTTACGCGGCTGCGGGGATCGCTCCGCGATCTCCGCAGCCGCGACATGCGTTGGGCTCACTCGCCCTGCACCTCCGCCTTCGCCGCGGCTGCCAGGGCCTGGTCCAGGTCCCACAGGATGTCCTCGGGATCCTCCAGGCCGACGCTGATCCGCACGAGGTCCGGCGGGACGCCGCCGTCGCGCAGCTGCTCGTCGGTGAGCTGCTGGTGGGTGGTGGATCCGGGGTGGATCACGAGCGTGCGGGCGTCACCGATGTTGGCGAGGTGGCTGCACAGCTGGACCGACTCGATGAACCGCCGCCCCGCCTCGCGGCCGCCGACGACGCCGAAGGCGAACACCGCACCCGGGCCGAGCGGCAGGTAGCGCCTCGCCCGCTCGTGATCGGGGTGGCCGGGCAGGCCTGCCCACCGCACGTACGACACGCGTGGATCGGCGTCGAGCCACTCCGCGACCACGCGCGCGTTCGCGACGTGCGCCTCCATCCGCTGCGGCAGCGTCTCCACGCCCTGGATCAGCAGGAACGCCGAGTGCGGCGAGAGCGTTGCGCCGATGTCGCGCAGCTGCTCGGCGCGCAGCTTGGTGAGGAAGCCGAACTCCTGGAAGTTGCCCCACCAGTTCAGCCCGCCGTAGGACGGGATGGGGGCCGTCATCTGCGGGAAGTTGCCGTTGCCCCAGTCGAAGCGGCCCGACTCCACGACGATCCCGCCCAGCGTGGTGCCGTGCCCACCGAGGAACTTCGTCGCGGAGTGGATCACGATGTCCGCCCCGTGCTCGATCGGCCGGCACAGGTACGGCGTGGCGACGGTGGCGTCCACCATCAGCGGCAGACCCGCCGCGTGGGCCACCTCGGCGAGCCCGGCGAGGTCCGCCACCTCCCCCGACGGGTTCGCGACGACTTCGGCGAAGATCACCTTGGTACGCGGGGTGATCGCTGCGGCGAAGTCGGCGGGCTTGCCACCCGGGACGAACGTCGTCTCCACCCCGAAGCGGCGCAGCGTGACATCCAGCTGCGTGATCGTGCCGCCGTAGAGCCCCGCGGCGGCGACGATGTGGTCACCCGCCTCGCACAGCGTGGCGAACGTGAGGAACTCGGCGGCCTGCCCGCTCGCCGTGGCCACCGCCCCGATACCGCCCTCCAGGGACGCGACCCGCTCCTCCAGCACCGCGACCGTCGGGTTCGCGATGCGGCTGTAGATCAGCCCGTACTTCTGCAGCGCGAACAGGCTCGCGGCGTCCGTGGTGTCCTCGAAGACGAAGC
>NZ_JBFWVQ010000022.1:31877-66503 GCF_050246655.1 Pseudonocardia sp. | reverse complement strand
AAAGAATCCACTCGTCGATCGATTATCTGACACCGATCGAACACGAGACCCGCTACGCTGACACCGTTGCCCAGCAGGGCGCGGTGGCCTGAACCTTCAGCCTCTCGCGATCCCAGGACGATTCACCGACAGCTCGGTTTCGATCAGGGCCTGGTACATGGATTCGGCCGCGACCCGGACACGTTCACCAGCATCACCAGCCTTCAGCACGTCCAGAACCTCGAGTAGGGCAGCATGGTCCAAGGCCATCGTGTGTCGTGTCCCTTCGTGAGAACCCTTAGCCAGGTCTCACTGACCGTCACACGGTGGCCGCCTCCGTCATGGTCGCCACACCGAACACGGCGAACCCCGAACTCCACCAGCTCACGGGACGCAACCTTCCGCATCCTGCGTCGGCGAGTTGCGCGTTGCGTCAGCGGGCTTGCCGGCGCCGGGGGAGTCCGGGTTGTCGCAGCCGGGCGCCGCGCGTGGGGCGCGCCGTGCAGAACGCACAACTCGGCCTGATGAGATGCGCAACTCGCGCGGACGAGATGCGCAACCCGCGCGGATGAGAGGCGCAACTCGCGCGGATGAGAGGCGCAACTCGCGCGGATGAGATGCGGAACTCGCGGGGCCGCGGCGGACGGCCGGGTGGGGTCGTGTTCACCACCCGGTCGTGAGAGCTTCCGCCCACATCGTCGGCTCGGCGCGCGGACCGTGGTTACCGTGACCGGGTGACCCTGGATACGCGGTGGCTGAAGCTGGAAGGTCTCGACAACGTCCGTGACGTCGGTGGGCTGCCGATCTCCGGCGGCGGCATCACCCGGTCGGGGCGCCTCCTGCGGAGCGCGGCGCTGCACTACGTCACCGACGCCGACGTGCGTCACCTCATCGACGTCTACGGGCTGAGCCTGGTGCTGGACCTGCGCACCGCCCGCGAGATCAACCGGGACGGCCCGACGCCGATCGCCCGCGCGGGCGTCCGGACGGTCGCGCTCACCTTCGTCCCCGAGGACGGCCGGCCGCTGCCGGAGACCGGCGACGACTCGGACCCCTTGCTGCGCAACTACCTCGGCTTCCTCACCGACCACCCCGAGAACGTCGTCGAGGCCGCCCGCCTGATCGCCGCGCCGGACGCGGGTCCCGCGCTGGTGCACTGCCAGGCCGGCAAGGACCGCACCGGCGTGCTGGTGGCGCTCGTGCTCGACACGATCGGGGTCGAGCGGGAGGCCGTGGTGGAGGACTACGCGCTGTCGGCGCTGGAGGTCGAGGCGATGTTCCGCCGCTGGGCGGACGCCCTCGAGTACCCGATGCCCGACGACCTGACCCCGCACATGCCGCGGGCGGAGGTCATCGCCGCGCTGCTGGCACGCCTCGACGCCGAGCACGGCGGGGCGGCGGGCTGGCTCACTGCGAACGGGCTGGAGCCCGGCGCCGTCGGGCGGCTGCGGTCCAGGTTGCGAGGCTGACGGCGGGGGTGGGGTCGGCGGCCGCGCCGCAGGGGAGACAATGCCGTCCTCCCCGAACCCTCGTCTGGAGCCGCCCGTGCCGCGATCCCGTCTGCTCGTCGCGTTCGCCCTCGTCGCGGGGCTGGGCCTGGCCGGGTGCGGCGGTACGTCCGCACCGGCAGGAGCGCCGGACGTCACCCCCGCCCCGATGACGAACCTCCCGCCGCTGCCGACGAGCGACCCGACGGACCTGCAGTCGCTGGTCCTCAGGCCCGACGAGGTCGGGCCGGGATTCGCCTCCGCCACGTGGTCCCCACCGGGCGCGTCCGACACGCTGCCGTGCGGCCAGCCGAGCCTGGCGGCGGCCTTCAAGGCCGTGCCGGTGGGCGGAGCGTTCGCGGCGGGTGACGCGATCCGGGCCCAGGAGTCGATCGACGTGTTCACCGACGCCGCCACGGCCGCCGCCGCGTTCGACGCCCTCACGGCGGGATACGGCTGCGGCGAGTCGTCGGAGGGCAGGATCGGACCGGCGTTCGACGTGACCGAGGAGATCGGGGCGGACCGCGCCACGCTGTGGTCGGTCGACCGCGACGGCGACCGGATCAACGTGGTCGGCGTGCTCGGCCGGGGCTCGGTCCTGACGGTGCTGGTGTCGGCCACCGAGACCGCCGCCGCGGACGCCCCGGACCCGACGGACGTCGCGCGCGCGGCCTACGCGAAGCTCGCGGCGAGCTGACCGGCGGTCAGGCGAACCGCAGGCCGGCCAGGAGCCGCTGGTGCAGGGCGCGGGCCGTCTCGTCGGACGCGTCCGTGGCGCGGGTGGCGAGGACGATGACATGGCCGTCGTCGAGGACGGCCCGGACGAGGGCCGTGCCCTGCGCGTCCTCGCGGTCGACGGCGACGACGGCGTCGAGGGCGTCGCGCCCGTCGACGGTGGTCTCCTGGCTCTCCACGACCGTCACGCCGAGGCCGGGGCCGACCGAGTCGAGGACGGTGTCGAGACCGAGCCCCGGAATCGTCGGGACGTCGACGACCGCGAACGCGACGTCCGCGCCGTCCGGGGCGTAGGCGCGGCCGAACGGCACCTCGACGGGATCCGCCTCGCCGGGAAGCGCGACGGTGACCCCGGACGGTGCGTCGGTGACGTCGACCCACCCGGGTTGCGCGGGTGTCGTCGCCGAGGCGTTCGCGATCCCGGGACCCGCCCCCAGCAGCGCGACGAGCGCGAGCAGCGCCGCCGTGATCCATGTCCCGACCGGCATCCGCCCGCTCGTCGTCGCGATCATGACCGTCCCCTCCCGTCGCGGCACGGAACCTCCGGCCGCCACCGGCAAGCGTGCCGCCGCCGACACGATGGTCGGCAGTTGCCGGGAGGTGACAGTTCCCTTCCCCGTCCCTTCCCCGCGGCTCCCTTCCCCGCGGCCGCGCTGCCCGTCCCGCCGAGACCCCGCGAGCGGCCCGTACGGGAAGACCTATTTCCCAGATGGGCCGTTCGCGCGTGGGCGGAGACGGTTACCCGCGGGTATGCCACAGTGGTCGCAGCGCACGCGAGGAGGCCGCCGATGGACCTGAGCTTCACCCCGGCCGAGGAGGAGTTCCGCCGCGAGCTGCGGGCGTGGCTCGGCGCGCACATCCCGCAGGAGTGGACCCGTCCCGGGTTCTGGGAGTCCGTCCCCGACGACGAGGGCTTCGCGATGCGCCGCGAGTGGGAGCGGGAGAAGGCGCTCGCCGGGTTCGCCGGCATCCAGTGGCCCACGGAGTACGGCGGTCGCGGCGGCACTCCCGGCATGAAGGCCATCTACGACGAGGAGATGGTGCTCGCCCACGCGCCCCGCACCGTCAACCCGCTGGGCCTGACCTTCCTCGCGCCCACGGTCATGGCGATCGGTACCGAGAGCCAGAAGAAGGAGATCATCGGCCCGCTGCTGCGCAACGAGGTCATCTGGTGCCAGGGGTTCTCCGAGCCCGGCGCCGGTTCCGATCTCGCGGCCCTCTCCACGCGCGGCGTCCGAGACGGGGACGACTTCGTCGTCAACGGCCAGAAGGTCTGGACCACCTACGCCGTCCACGGCGACAAGATCTTCACCCTCGTGCGCACGCAACCGGGCAGCGAGCGCCACCGGGGCATCTCGATGCTGCTCATCGACATGCACCAGCCCGGCGTGGACGCCCGCCCGCTCAAGCAGATGAGCGGGGCCAGCGAGTTCGGCGAGGTGTTCTTCACCGACGCCCGCGTGCCTGCGAGCGACTGTCTCGGCCCGATCGACGACGGTTGGCGCACCGCGATGCGGCTGCTGTCGTTCGAACGCGGGGCATCGGGTACGTCGCAGTACACCGAGTTCCGCCGCCAGTACGACGAGATCGTCGAGGTGGCGCGCACCCTCGGCCGCGACCGCGACCCCGTGGTGCGCGACCGGCTCGCCCGCGTGCTCACCGAGCTGGAATGCCTGCGCTACCACGCCATGCACGTGCTCACGCAGACCGAGCAGGGCCGCGACCTGGGGTTCGAGGCATCGATGACGAAGCTGCAGTGGTCGGAGACGTTCCAGGACCTCTGGGAGGTCTTCGACGAGGTCCTCGGCGACGACGCCACCCTCGAGACGATCGACGGGATCGACCTGCGCGCCCTGCACGGCCAGGCCATGTGGTCGCGCTCGGTGACGATCTGGGGCGGGTCGTCGCAGGTGCAGCGCACCATCACCGCCGAGCGCGTGCTCGGCCTGCCTCGATGACCCGGTAGGAGGGACGATGTTCTTCGCGCTCACCGAGGAGCAGCAGGAGTTCGGTGCGGCCGTCGCCGGCTACCTGGCCGACCGGTTCGACCTGGAGGCGGTCCGCGGCGTCGTCGAGGACGCGGACGGCGACGGGCACCCGGCCGCGCTGTGGAAGGCCGCCGCCGAGCAGGGCTGGCTCGCCGTCACCGTCCCCGAGGAACACGACGGGCTGGAGCTCGGCCTGGTCGAGGCGCACGTGATCGCGCGCGCCCTCGGCGCCGGTGTCGCGCCGGGTCCGTGGCGGGGCACCGTGCTGGCGGCCGAGGCGATCCGGCTCGCCGGGTCGCCGGAGCAGAGGGCGACGTGGCTGCCGCGGCTCGCGGCCGGGGACGCGGTGGGCGCGGTCGCGCTGCGGGGAGAGGCGGGTGGCACGCTCCCGGTCGTGGAGTACGGAGCGGTCGCGGACGTCGTCGTGGCCCGCTCAGGGGACGGCTGGACGCTGGTCACCGGTGCGTCGGCCGCCCCGGTCGGGAGCTACGACGGCACGGTGCGGCTCGCCACCCTCGACGGCGGCACCGTCGAGGCGCTGACCGGGAGCACCGACCTGGATGCCCGTGTCGCCGTCCTCGTCGCCGCGGATCTCGCCGGCGTCGCCCGCGAGGCGCTCACCCGCACCGTCGCCTACGACCGGGACCGCAGGCAGTTCGGCGTCCCCGTCGGCTCGTTCCAGGCGATCAAGCACGCCCTGGCCGACCTGCACGTGGCAGTCACGATGGCGGAGCATGCCGCCCTCTACGCCGCGCACGCCGTCGACGTCTCGCTGGAGGGCGCGGACCTCGCCGTCGCCGTCGCCAAGGCCAAGTGCAGCGACGCCGCCGTGGCCGCGACCGGCGCGATGATCCAGTACCACGGCGGCATCGGCTACACCTGGGAGCACGAGGCGCACTTCTTCTACAAGCGTGCCAAGCGCCTCGCCGGGATCGCCGGCACCGCGGACGCGCACCGGGCGCGGATCGCCGAGTTGACGATCGGCTGATCCGGGTCCGCGTGGCGCTCGCACACACGGTGGTGTGCTCGCACAGGGCGTCGGCGGTGTGTGCGGGCGACCTGGGGTGTGTGCGAGCCGCGGCGGCGCGGGCCGGGGCGCCGCGGCTCGCTAGCGTGATCGCGTGAACACGGTCCTCATCGTCTCGCTGGCCGCTGTGGTGGTCGGGATCGCGCTGTGGTTCGCGATCGTGCGGATGCGCCGCGTCGTCGGCCGGGGGCGGGAGGCCGTGGCCGGGCTGGACCGGCAGGCGACGGCGACGTCGCTCGGGTTCGCCTCCGGGGGTGGACGCGGTCACTGCACGATCGGCGTGGACGCCACCCGGTTCGTCGTCGCGCTGTGGTCGCCGCCGCTCACCACCGAGATCCGCGTGACGCGGATCGTGGCGGTCGAGGCGGCCCGCACGCGGGAGGGTCGCTCCGGACGCGACGTCCTGCGCGTGCGGTTCCGCGCAGCGGACGGGGCCGAGGACGCCGTCGACCTGGTGGTCGCCGACGTCCCGGGATGGGTGGACGAGCTGCGCCGCCGCGCGAAGCCCCGCCGGGCCCGCTGACGTGGGCGAAGCGGCCGGGCGCCGGGGTGTGCGCGGTTACTTCTGCCAGCCCACCGTCTCGGGCAGCGGGACGAAGAACAGCCCCGCCCCGACGTTGGCCAGGCCCTGCTTGACCGCGACGATCGTCGGCCCGTTGTCGATCGGCATGACGCCGTAGCGGGCGAACGCCTCGGTCTCCACCGCGTTGCCCTGCGTGATCACCTCGGCCTCGGTGGGCAGCGCCTGCACCGCACGCACCTTCTCGTCGAGCTCGGGCGTGCCGGTCTTGGAGTTGTTGAGCGTCGAGTTGGAGCACCAGGCCTGGCAGAAGTAGGCGAACCCGTACGGGTCCGAGCTGGAGTAGGCGGAGAAGAACAGGTCGAAGCTGCGCTCCGCGACCACCGAGGAGAACTCGCTGCTCTGCACCGCCCGGATGTTCATCGTGACGCCGACGTTCTTGAGCATGGCGGCGGTCGCCGTCGCCGCGGCGATGCCGACCGGGCTGTCGCCGGTGCGGACGTACTCGATGACCAGCGGTCGGCCGTCCTTCACCCGGACGCCGTCGGGGCCCGGCACCCAGCCAGCCGCGTCGAGGCCGCGCTTGGCGGCCTCCGGGTCGAACGTGACGATCTTCGAGAAGTTGTCCTCGTAGCCCTCCTGGAAGCGGTAGAGCGTGAGCGAGCCGGGCGGGGTCTCCTCGTAGTCCAGGCCCTGGTGCAGGATCTTCCCGAGCTGTGCCCGGTCCACGGCCTGCATGAGCGCCTGGCGCACCGCGATGTCCGACAGGATCGGCGAGTCCCCGTTGAACGTGAACAGTGACGTGAACGGGGACGTGCCGCGGCGGATCTCGATGCCCGGCAGGTCGCGCACCTGCGCGAGCCGTTCCGCCGACGACGCGCCCGTCGCGTCGAGCTGGCCGTTCTTGAACGCGTTGAGCGAGGCTTGCGCCTCGTAGACGACGTAGGTCCGCGAGTCCAGCTTGCCGGGCTTGCCCCACCACTTCGGGTTGCGCTCGAAGACGGCCGTGCCGACCTGCTGGTCCAGTGTGGCGATTGTGTACGGCCCGGCGCCCCACTCCGCGTGCGGGTTGTTGAGGTAGCCCTGGTTGAACAGCTCCGGGGTGTTCACCGCCGGGTGCAGCCACTCGTTGAACAGCCCCGGCCACCACAGGTTGATCCCGGCGAAGGTGACGATCGCCTGCCGGTCGTCGGCGCCGCGGGTGACCGACGCGATCCGGTCGTAGCCGTCGCTGGAGCCGACGATGTAGGCCGGGTCCTTGCCGGAGAGGATCCGGGCCTGGTTCTCGAAGATCCGCCAGTCCATCGGCGTGGCGTCGTTGAAGGTCGCCGCGGGGTTGATCGTGTAGGTGATCCGGGTGTTCCCGTCAACCGTCTCGTCGGTGGCGCTCACCAGGTAGTCCGGGTTGACGACCGGGTCGCCCTTCGCCGTGAAGGTGATGGGCATCGCGTTGGACCAGCGCCAGAGGGTGCGGGTGTCGGCGGTGGAGTCGCCCTGCAGGACGTTGAACTGCGGGTTGATCTCGCCGATCGCCGTCGTGTACGTGCCGCCGTCGCGGATGTTGTCGTAGGGCTGCGGGTTGTACTCGCCCTCCGCCGGGGCGGGCGCCGGGGGCAGGCCCTGGTCGCCGGCCCCGCCCGCGCACCCCGCGAGGGTCAGCGCGAGCACCGCGGCGAGAGCGCCGATCATGGCACGCATGGCGTCTCCTACTTCTGGAAGCCGACGGTCTCGGGCAAGGCCCGGTGGAACAGGCTCGCGCCCTGCTCGGGGCCGTAGTTCGCCAGGCCCTGCTTGACGGCTGCGATGGACGGACCGCTGGTCAACGGCATGACGCCGTAGAGCCCGAACGCCTCGACCTCGACCGCGTTGCCCTGCGTGATCTGCTCCTGCGCGGTGGGCAGCTTCTGCACGGCCTGCACCTTCGCGTCCAGCTCGGGGGTGCCGGTGCCGGAGTTGTTCAGTGTCGAGTTCGAGCACCACTGCTGGCAGAAGTAGGCGAAGCCGTACGGGTCGGAGCTGATGTAGGCGGAGTAGAACAGGTCGAAGCGGCGCTCGTTGAGGATCGCCGAGAACTCGCTGGTCGCGGCCTGGCGGATGTTCAGGGTGACGCCGATGTTCCGCAGCATCGCGGCGGTGGCGGTCGCGATGGCCGCGCTCGTCGGGGTGTCGCCGAGGCGGACGTAGTCCAGCGTGAGCGGCGTGCCGTTCCTGCTGCGGGCGCCGTCCGGCCCCGCGACCCAGCCCGCGGCCTCCAGCCCGGCCTTCGCCGCCTCCGGGTCAAGGGTGATCACCTTCGAGAAGTTGTCCTGGTACCCGTCCTGGAACTCGAACTGCGACAGCGAGCCGGCCGGGGTCGCGGAGTACTCCAGGCCCTGGTTGACGATCTCCCCGAGCTGCTTGCGGTCGACGCCCTGCATGACGGCCTTGCGCACCGCCGGGTCGGAGAGGATCGGCGACTTGCCGTTCAGCGTGAAGATCGCGTTGACGGGGCGGACGGCGCGCCGGACCTCGGTGCCGGGCACGTCCTGCACCTGGGCCAGCCGGTCCGCGGTGTTCGCGCCGACGGCGTCGATCTGGCCGTTCTTGAACGCGTTGAGCGCCGCCTGCGACTCGTACTGGACGAACACCCGCCGATCCAGCTTGCCGGGCTTGCCCCACCACTTCGGGTTGCGCTCGAACGCGATCGTCCCGGTCTGGGTGTCCAGGCTCGCGATCGTGTACGGCCCGGCACCCCATTCCGGGTGCGGGTTGTTGAGGTAGCCGCTGTTGAACAGCTCCGGGGTGTTGACGGCCGGGTGCAGCCACTCGTTGAACAGCCCCGGCCACCACGGGTTCGCACCGTCGAAGGTGACGATCGCCTGCTTGTCGTCCACGCCTCGGGTGACCGAGGCGATCCGGTCGTACCCGTCGCTGGACGCGACGAGGTAGGCGGGGTCCGTGCCGCTGTTGGCCTTCCAGGTGTTCTCGACCGCGCGCCAGTCGATGGGCGTGCCGTCGTTGTACGTGGCCGCGGGATTGATCGTGTAGGTGATCCGGGTGTTGCCGTCGACGGTCTCCTCGGTGGCGCTGGTCAGGTAGTCCGGGTTGTAGAGCGGGTCGCCGGTCGGGGTGAACGTGATGACCATCGGGTTGTACCAGTTCCACAGCAGCCTGGTGTCGTTCGTGGTGTCGCCCTGGAACGTGCTGAACTGCGGGTTGATCTCGCCGATCGCCGTGGTGAACGTGCCGCCGTCGCGGATGTTGTCGTAGGGCTGCGGGTTGTACTCGCCGTCGGTCGAGAGCGGGGCCGCGGGCGCGGGCGGGGCGCCGTCGCTCCCGCAGGCCGCCAGCGTCGCGCCGAGCACGGCGGCCACCGTCAGGGTCACGAGCCTCGTCAGGCGCATCGGCGGTTCCTCTCGGCAGGCACGGGGCGGGGAGTCAGCGATGGTGGCAGGCGTGGTGGTGGTCGACGGCACCGGCCCGCCGCAGGGCGGGGGTCTCGCCGGTGCAGCGCGCGGCCGCCGCGGGGGAGAGCGTCTGCTGCAGCGGGCAGCGGCCGGCGAAGTGGCAACCGGGGGAGTCGTCGGTGGGGCTCGGGATGTCGCCGCGCAGCACGATCCGCTCCCGGGCCCGCTCCACCTTGGGGTCCGGGACCGGCACCGCCGACAGGAGGGCCTGCGTGTACGGGTGGCGCGGATCGGCGAACACGGCGTCCACCGTCCCGATCTCGACGATCCGCCCCAGGTACATGACGGCGACGCGGTCGCTCACGTGCCGGACGACGGCCAGGTCGTGCGCCACGAACAGGTAGGACAGGCCCAGCCGGGCCTTGAGCTCCTGCAGCAGGTTCAGCACACCCGCCTGGATCGACACGTCCAGCGCGGACACCGGCTCGTCGAGCACCAGCAGCGACGGGTTCGTCGCGAGCGCTCGGGCGATGCCGATGCGCTGGCGCTGGCCACCGGAGAACGCGGCCGGGAACCGGTCGCTCTGCTCGGGATCCAGGCCGACGAGCTCCAGCAGCTCGTCCACCCGCACGCAGACCGCCGCCCGGTCGCGCCGGCCGATCGCATGCAGCGGCTCCGCGAGGACGTCGTGGATGGTGAGGCGCGGGTCCAGGGCGCCCATCGGGTCCTGGAACACCATCTGGATCTCCCGGCGCAGCGCCCGCTCGTCCGCGCGCCCGCGGATCGTCGCGACGTCCGTGCCCGCGACCGCGATCCGGCCCGCCTCGGGTGCGCGCAACCGCATGATCTCCAGGAGCGTGGTGGTCTTGCCGCAGCCGGACTCGCCGACCAGGCCGAGCGTCTCGCCCTGCCGGATGTCGAGGTCGATACCGGCGACGGCGTGCACCGCGCCCACCCGCCGCTTCAGCAGCGCGCCCTTGAGCAGGGGGAACGTCTTGCGCACACCCACGAGCTCCAGGACCGGCGGACGCTCCTCGCGGCCGCCCGGGGCGGCCGCCTCGGCGATCTCGGGCCGCGGGAAGACCGGCTCGCCACCGATGCGGCCGTCCTCGATCTCCTCCGCACGCACGCACGCGGCGCGGTGCCCCTCCCCGACGGCCGCGAGCGCGGGCTCGTCCGCCCGGCAGCGCTCCTCGACGACGGGGCAGCGGGGGGCGAACGGGCAGCCGGGCGGCAGGTCGATGAGCAGGGGCGGGTTGCCGCGGATCGGGACGAGCGGGGTGCGGTCCGCGGCGTCCACGCGGGGCACGGCATCCAGCAGCCCGATCGTGTACGGCATCCGGGGTGCGGCGAACAGGGCGTCCACCGGCGCCGACTCCACCGCACGGCCCGCGTACATGACCAGCACGTCGTCGGCGGTGCCTGCGATCACTCCCAGGTCGTGGGTGATCATCACGAGCGCGGCGCCGGTCTCCGCGCGGGCGAGCGTGAGGACGTCGAGGATCTGGGCCTGCACCGTGACGTCCAGCGCCGTCGTCGGTTCGTCCGCGACGATCACCTTGGGTTCGTTCGCGATCGCCATCGCGATCACCACGCGCTGACGCATCCCGCCGGAGAACTCGTGCGGGAAGGAGTCCACGCGGCCCTTCGCGTCGGGGATGCCGACCAGGTCCAGCAGCTCGACGGCCCGGGCGCGGGCCTTCGCGCCCTCGGTGAGGCCGTGGACCTCCAGCGCCTCCACGATCTGCGCGCCGACGCTGAAGATCGGGGTCAGCGCCGACAGCGGGTCCTGGAACACCATGGCGAGGTCGCGGCCGCGGATCCGCGACATCGCACGGTCGTCCAGGCCGAGGAGCTCGCGGCCCTCCAGCCGCACCGAGCCGCTGACCCGCGCCGATTCCGGCAGGAGGCCCAGCACCGCGAGCGACGTCACCGTCTTGCCGGACCCCGACTCGCCGACCACGCCCAGCGTGCGCCCGGGGAGCAGGTCGAAGTCGACGCCGCGGACGGCGTGCACCGGGCCCGCCTCGGATCCGAACGTGACGCGCAGGTCGCGCACGGACAGCAGCGGCGCGGTGTTCGTGGCCGGGTCGACGGGGTCCGGGCGCGTCACGCGCGGCCGCCCGAGCGCGAGAGCGGGTTCAGCGCGTCCGACAGCCCGTCCCCGATCAGCGCCATCGAGATCGTCAGCAGGGTGACCACGCTCGCCGGGAACCAGAACAGCCACGGGGCGCTGGCCAGCGAGTTCGCGCCCTCGTTGAGCATCGTGCCCAGCGAGACGTCGGGCAGCTTCACCCCGAACCCGATGAACGACAGCGCCGTCTCGCCCTGCACCGTCGCCACCACCCCGAGGGTGAACGAGACGATCAGCAGCGACCCGATGTTCGGCACGATGTGGCGCAGCACGATCCGCGTCGGCCGCACGCCCATGAACCGTGCCGCCTGCACGTACTCGCGCTCGCGCAGCGACGTCGACAGCGACCACACCACCCGCGCGCCGAACATCCAGCCGAACGCCGTGAGCACCAGGATGAGGATCCGCCAGTCCCCGCCGTAGGAGTTCGACAGCAGCGCGAGCACCAGGAACGACGGCACGACCAGCAGGAAGTGGATGACCGTCAGCACCGTCCGCTCGACCCGCCCGCCCAGGTACGCGGCGACGGCGCCGACGAAGGCGGCGATCGCCGTCGTCAGCAGTGAGACGGTGATCGCGATGACCAGCGAGCGCTGCAGCCCGTGCACCACCTGCGCGTAGGTGTCGTTGCCCGAGGCGTTCGTCCCGAAGACGTGCTCGGGCGACGGCGGCCGGGTGAGCGCGGTGAAGTCCACGTCCGTGTGGGTGTACGGGGTGAGGAAGCCCCCGAACAGCGCGAAGAGGATCAGCAGGGCGAGGATCACCGCGCCGGCGACCGCGCCACGGTTGCGCAGGAAGCGGCGCAGGTACAGCCTGCCCCGGCTCGACGCCCGCCGCCGCGGGGTGGGCGCTGTGGGCGGTCCGGCGTGCTCGGCGGCCTGCTCGACGGCGTGGTCGGCCGCGGTCGGTCCCAGCGGGAAGATGCTCATCAGGTCAGCCGCACCCTCGGGTCGAGAACCACGACCGCGATGTCGGCGAGGATCGCACCCAGCGCCGTCATCGCCGCGCCGAAGACCGCCACCGCGACGACGGCGTGCACGTCGTTCTTCGCGATCGACTGGATCATGTACTGCCCCATGCCCTGCCAGGCGAAGATCGTCTCGGTGATCACAGCGCCCGTGAACAGCGCCGGGATCGCGAAGGCCACCGACGTCGCCACCGGGATCAGCGTCGTGCGCAGGGCGTGGCGGCGCACGGCCTGTGTGCGGGTGAGCCCCTTCGCGCGGGCCGTGCGCACGTAGTCGGAGTTGACGTCGTCGAGCAGCAGGTTGCGCTGCAGCAGGTGGTAGCCCGCGTAGCTGAACAGCACCAGCGTCACCGTCGGCAGCACCAGGTGCTGGAGCCGGTCCAGCACCGTCGGCCAGAACCCGCTCACCGACGGCGAGTTCGCCCCCGCCACGAACAGCACCGTCGTACCGAGCGCCTGGTTGACGCTGATCGCCACGAGCACCACCGCGAGGGCCCCCACCACCAGCGGCACGTTCAGCGTGAAGACCGACAGCCCCTGTTGGAGGCGGTCCGCGAACGAGTACTGGCGGGTGGCCGTGTACACCCCGAGTGCCACGCCGACCACCGCGGCGAGCGTCAGGCCCAGCACCACCAGCTGCGCGCTCACGCCGATGCGGAACGCCACCTGCGCGTTCACGCTGTCCCCGATCGGCGACCGGCCCCAGTCCCAGTGCAGGACGATCGACGTCAGCCACGTCCACCAGCGCTCCAGCACCGGCGTTTCAGGGTTGAGGTTGTACTGCTCGAGCGAGCGTGCGACCTGCTCCGGGGGCGGGGTGGGTCGCAGCTGGAGGTAGTTCGACCGCGGATCCAGGAAGGCCGTGGCCAGGAAGTAGGTCAGGTTGGCCGCGATCACGATCATCGCCAGCCAGCCGGCCGACTTCCGGATCAGGTATCGCAGCACGTCCTGTTCAACTCTCTGTGACGGACGGGGTTGCGCGCGTTCCTCGTCACGACCCCGACGCCGGCGGCGGTGGGGCGCACCGCGCGGCGGCGCCCATCGTCGCCGTGCCGCCGTGCGTCCGCTGTGAAGTGTGCCCCGACCAGGGCCGGGCCCGGAGATCGGGGGGCGTGCGCTCGACCGGTGGACGACGGTCGCACGAGGTGGTGGCGGCTGTGGCGGGCCATGACGGTCCGTGATCAACAACGAGAGGCATGGACCTCCGTGCGGAGCATCGTCGGTGGGGCCGAACGGCGCTACGCTCATGATCCTCGATCATGGCGATGGTTCGGGGTGGACCGCGGCAACGGCGTGGCCGTCGGGGTGCTGCGAGGGGGGCGGGGACTCTTGCCGGGCAGGACGATGCGATGCGAGCTGCCCGGATGCGGCGCTCCGATCATGGACGTCGCCGGTCGCCCCGCGCGACGCTACTGCGGACCCGAACACCGCGCCGTCGCGCGGCGGGCGCGGCGGGCGGCGTCGGCGGCCGCCTCGGCGGCAGGGCAGGCGGCGCGGTTGGCGGAGGTGCTGCCGTGGGTGGACGCGCCCGATCCGGCCGGAACGGAGCTTGCGGCCGAGCCGGGGGGCGCGGAGGTCGCGTCGGGGGAGCTGCCTGCGTCGGAGTCGCTGCGTTCGTCGAGGGTGGCGCCCGCACCGGGGACGCTGCCCGCCTCGGGGATGGCGCCGGCGCCGCACCAGGTGCCGGACCGCCCCGACGCCGGCGGTCCGGGCTGGTCGCCCGAGGCCGGATGGGCCGTCGCGCCCCCGCCGCTGGACGGCGCGCCGCACGCCGCCGGTGCCGCAGGTGACGCCGGTGCCTCGGATGGGGTGGCCACCGGCGAGGTGAGCCCGCCGGAGCGTCCGTCGCCCGTCGACCGGCCCGACGGCCCGGCGGGATCGGCTCACGTTCCGGCATCTGTGCCGGTGGCCCGGCCCCAGGTCTCGGCACCGCAGGCGCTCAACGTCCGGCCGTCGCACCCGCCGCAGGTGCTGGCGGTGCAGCCGCAGGTCGTGCCGGTGGAGCTGCAGGTGCCGCCGGTGCCGTCGCCGGTCCGGACGTCGATGGAGTCGGGCGTCGCGTCGCCGGAGCCGGCCCACGACCTCCCGACCGGGCGTCCCGATCCCCCGGCGCCGGCCCCGGCGGCGGCAGCCCGGACCGCCGGGCCCACGGCCGCAGGGACCGGGGCCGCCGGGCCCCGAACGGCGAGGGCCGTCGAGGCGAAGGTGACCGCGGCACGTGCCACCGCCGCACGCGGGACGAGTGAGCCCGTTCCCGAACCGCGTTCGCTGCTCCGGCGCGCCATGGCGGCCCTGAGCGCCATCGCGGTGCTCGCCGGCAGCTACACGGCTGCCACCGCGGACACCGCCGCCCGGCCGTCGGCGGTTCCGGTCGAGGCCGTGCCCGCCGGGGAGACCCTCGACCAGTGGGCGGTGCGTGCCCAGCGCGCCCTCGACTCGGTCAACCGCCAGCTCGACGTCATCGCCGACACCGAGATCGTCTGGAACCGCGCCGCCGACACCCAGCGTGCCGCCGCCCGCTCCGCACCGATCGAGGCCCTCGAGGCACGCAAGCTGCTGCTCCTGCAGCGGCAGGCGTCGCTGCGATCCCAGCTGGCGCTGTTCGCGGAGCTCACCGAGGCCCGGTCGCGGCTCCGGCTGGCCGAGCAGCGGCTCGCCGACATCGAGGCCGCTCTCGCCATCGCGCCACCACCCGGCAGGCGCACGCCGGAGGAGATCCTCGCGGTCGCGTCGCTCACCGCGCAGCGCGACATCCAGATGATCGAGGTGGAGGCCCGCCGCGCCGAGGTTGCCCGGCTCGAACAGGCCGTCGCCACCGCTGCCCGCACCCCGCTGCCCGCCGACGATCGGCACACCGAGCTGGTCAGCGGCCTGGTGATCCAGTCGCTGGACAACGGGGGCGCCCCGCCCACCCCGGACGGGCCCGCGCGGGCCAAGCGGCCGGAGGCGCTCGTGGAACGGGCCGGATCGCTGATCAGCCGGGTCCGCTACGACGTCCCGAACGGTGCCCCGCCGGACCCGCGCGGCCCCCGCGACGCGCCACGAGCCGTCGGGAAGGCGGTCGGCGGCGTTGTGAACGGGGTGCGCCAGGTCGCCCCCGCCCCGCAGCCACTTGCCCTGTCGTACGGCGGCGGGTTCGGCGGGCTGATCGCGGGCGCGGTCTCCGAGGGCGTCCGGCAGGCCGACGAGCAGGAGCGTCGGGACCCCTCGTCCGACGGGCCGTCCGACGAGGACCGCGAAGCCGCGAAGGAGGTCGCCGAGTCCATGGCGAAGACCTTCGGCGACGGCAGCGTGGACACCGACGACCTGCCGGACGACACCGACGCCCACCGGACGAGGTCGAGCAGCGGCTCGCTGGAGACGAGCGACATCAAGAACTGGGACCGGTCCGGTTCCATCGCCCGCGACGGGTACTTCGACGCGTCGAGGGATTCCGACTCCGATTCCGACTCCGACTCCGACTCCGACTCCGACTCCGACTCCGACTCCGACTCCGACTCCGACTCCGACTCCGACTCGGATGATTCGGATGATTCGGACGACGCCTACGACTCCGATGACTCCGATGACTCGTACGGGTGGAGCGACGGCGGTTCCGACGATGGTGACTCGGACGACTGAGACCCGACGACTGAGACCCGACGACTGAGACCCGACGACCGTGACCCCCGCAGCGCACCCCCGCACCCCGCGTCCGGACACCCCGGCCGCGCACCGTTCCCGATCGGGTACCGCGTGGCTCCGGTGACGCGGAGCCGCGCGGCGTTAACCTCCGGGATCGTGACCGCCGCCGCCCTGCTCCCCGACACCGCAGGCACCGCGCTGCCACCCCACGTGCGCAGCGCGTTCGGGGTGGGCGAGGCCGAACCTCGCGCGGTGATGTGGGCGGGCAGGCGAGCCTGGCACTGCGTGGGCGAGGGCGACCGGGACGTGCTGATCCGCCCGGTGCCGGACAACGCGGTGGCGGCGTGGTCGGCCTCCGTACTGGACGGGCTGCGGGTGCCGGGGTTGCGGCTGGTGCAGCCCCTGCGGTCCTCGGACGGTCGATGGGTGGTCGCCGGCTGGGCGGCGTGCCGCTACCTGCCCGGACGGGTGGAGCCGCGCCACGACGAGATGCTCGAGGCGGCCGTCCGCCTGCATTCCGCGATCGCGACGCTGCCCCGCCCGCGGCTGCTGGACGACCGCGACGACCTGCTGTCCTGGTGCGCGGCCGGGGCGTGGGGGGAGCGCAGGCTGACGCTCGACCCGAGTCACGGCGGGCGGCTCTACGCGGAGCTGGTGCCGTTGCGGCGGCCGGTGCGGCTCGCGCCGCAGGTCGTCCACGCGGAACTGTTCGGCTCGCTGCTCTTCGACGGCGGGCAGCCGCCCGCGATGGTGGACCTGGTGCCGGCCTGGCGGCCCGCGGAGTGGGCGACGGCGGTCGTCGCGGTGGACGCGGTGGCGTGGGGCGGCGCGGAGGACACCCTGCTGGACCGGTGGTCCCCGGTGGCGGAGTGGCCGCAGATGCTGCTGCGGGCGGTGCTGCACCGGCTCGCCCTGCACGCCCAGCACCCGGACGCGTCTCCGCGGTCCATGGTGGGCCTGCAGCGGGTCGCGGATCTGGTCCGCGAGCGGCTCTGATGAGCACTTGGTCGGCCCTGATCAGCACTGATCAGCTCTGATCAGCTCTGACCCGCTCACAACCGGCCGGTCCGTGAGTGAGCAGCACTTTGCGAGGGCGTCACACACGACGCACGGCCGGGTAACGGAGCGTTCCTAGCGTCGGTCCCCATGACTGCCGCGCCTGAAGCCCCCGCCTCTGCCCCTGCGTCGTTGGTGAGAGGTCGCTGGATCGATCACTGGGAGCCCGAGGACCCCGACTTCTGGGAGCGCACCGGATCGAAGATCGCCAAGCGCAACCTCACCTTCTCGATCCTCGCCGAGCACATCGGGTTCTCCATCTGGACGATGTGGTCGGTGCTCGTGCTCTTCATGGGCCCGGAGTACGGGATCGACGCCGCGGGGAAGTTCTTCCTCGTCGCGGTGCCCACCCTCGTCGGCTCGATCCTGCGGCTGCCCTACACGTTCGCGGTGGCCCGGTTCGGCGGCCGCAACTGGACGATCATCAGCGCGGGGCTGCTGCTGATCCCGACGATCCTCGCCGCCGTCGTGATGCATCCGGGCACGTCCTACACGACGTTCGTGGTCGTGGCGGCGATCGGCGGTCTCGGCGGCGGCAACTTCGCCTCGTCGATGACGAACATCAACACGTTCTACCCGGAGCGGCTCAAGGGCTGGGCGCTCGGGCTGAACGCCGGCGGCGGCAACATCGGCGTCCCCGTCATCCAGCTGATCGGCCTGGCGATCATCGCGACCGCCGGGACGTCCGCGCCGCAGATCCTGTTCGGCATCTACATCCCGCTGATCGTCGTCGCGACCGTGCTGGCCGCGCTGAGGATGGACAACATCTCCTCGGTCCGCAACGACACGGGCTCCTTCGTGGAGGCCTGCAAGGAGTCGCAGACCTGGATCATGTCGTTCCTCTACATCGGGACGTTCGGGTCGTTCATCGGCTACAGCTTCGCGTTCGGGCTGGTGCTGCAGAACCAGTTCGGCCGTACCCCGCTGCAGGCCGCGGCCGTGACGTTCATCGGCCCGCTGCTGGGCTCGATCATCCGGCCGGTCGGCGGCAGGCTCGCCGACAAGCTCGGCGGCGCGAAGGTGACCTTCTGGAACTTCGCCGCGATGGGGGTGTTCACCGGCCTGATCATCTACGCGTCGTCGATCGAGTCGCTGGCGGTCTTCGTCGTCGCGTTCATCGCACTCTTCGTCACCACCGGGATCGGCAACGGGTTGACCTACAAGATGATCCCGGCGATCTTCGCCGGCCAGGCGCGGGTCGCCGCCGCGGAGGGGGCGGACCCGGTCGCGGCCAAGATGAAGGCCCGCCGGATCTCCGGTGCGGTGATCGGCATCGCCGGCGCGGTCGGTGCCCTCGGCGGGCTCTTCATCAACCTCGCCTTCCGGCAGTCGTTCCTCGCGACGAAGTCCGGTGACGCGGCGTTCTGGGCCTTCCTCGCCTTCTACGTGGTGTGCGTCGCGGTGACCTGGGTGGTCTACCTGCGGCCCGCGCCCGCGGAGGCGAAGAGCCCGCGCCTGGCCTACGCGGGCGTGTGACCGCCTCCCTCACCCCCCGGATCGCCACCCACTGCCCGTACTGCGCCCTGCAGTGCGGGCAGTGGGTCGCCGGAGACGGCGCCGTCGACGGCCGGGAGTTCCCGACGAACCGGGGCGGGATGTGCCAGAAGGGCTGGACGTCGGGGTCGCTGCTCACCCACCCGGGACGCCTGCGTACGCCGGTCGTGCACGGCAGGGCCGTCGACTGGGACACCGCGTTCGGCTACGTCGCCGGACGGCTGCGCAGGCTGCGGGCCGAGTACGGCCCGGACGCCGTCGCGGTCTTCGGCGGCGGCGGGCTCACCAACGAGAAGTGCTACGCGCTGGGCAAGTTCGCCCGCGTCGCGCTCGGGACCTCGCAGATCGACTACAACGGCCGCTTCTGCATGTCGTCGGCGGCCGCGGCGGGCAACCGGGCGTTCGGCGTGGACCGGGGCCTGCCGTTCCCCGTCGCGGACCTCGCCAGGGCGGACGTCGTCCTGCTGGCCGGCGCGAACGTCGCCGAGACGATGCCGCCGTTCATGGGGCACCTCGCGGGCGCGCGGCTGGTCGTCGTCGATCCGCGGCGCACACCCACCGCCGAGCGGGCGATCGCCTCCGGTGGGCTGCACCTGGCGCCGGTGCCGGGGACGGACCTCGTGCTCGCGCTGGGGATGCTGCACGCCGCCGTCGTCGCGGGGCATCTCGACACGGCCTATCTCGACGCTCGGACCAGCGGGTTCGACGAGGCGTGGCGCGTCGCCGCGCAGTGGTGGCCGGAGCGCGCCGAACGGGTGTGCGGGGTCGCGGCCGCGGACATGCGGCGGGTCGTCGACCTGGTCGCGGAAGCGGCGAACGCCTACGTCCTCACCGCCCGCGGCGCCGAACAGCACGCCCACGGCGTCGACACCGTCTCGGCGTGGATCAACCTGTCGCTCGCCCTCGGGTTGCCCGGACGCCCGGGGTCCGGCTTCGGGACGATCACCGGGCAGGGCAACGGCCAGGGCGGGCGCGAGCACGGGCAGAAGGCCGACCAGCTTCCCGGCTACCGCATGATCGACGACCCGGCGGCGCGGGCGCACGTCGCGTCCGTGTGGGGCGTGGAACCGGAGACGCTCCCCGGGCCGGGGCGCAGCGCGACGGAGCTGCTCGCCGCGCTCGGGACGCCCGGCGGGCCGCGGGCGATGCTCGTGTTCGGCTCGAACATGCTGGTCTCGGCCCCGGACGCGGGTGCGGTCGCCGATCGGCTCGCGGCGCTGGACCTGCTCGTCGTCGCCGACTTCCTCCCCGGTGAGACGGCGGCGTCCGCCGACGTGGTGCTGCCGGTGGCGCAGTGGGCCGAGGAGGAGGGAACGATGACCAACCTCGAAGGGCGGGTGCTGCGCCGGCGGCGGGCGATGCCGCCCCCGCCGGGCGTGCGCACCGACCTGGAGGTGATCTCCGGGCTCGCGGGCGCGCTCGGCGTGTCCGGGTTCCCCGCCGAGCCGCGGGTGGTGTTCGACGAGCTGCGCCGCGCGTCCGCGGGCGGGAAGGCGGACTACTCCGGCGTCACCTACGACCGGCTGGACGCGGGGGAGGCGCTGCACTGGCCGTGCCCGGACGCGGCGCTGCAACCCGGGGCGCTGCAACCCGGGGCGGGCGCGCCCGGGGCCGGCGCGCCGGCGGGCGGTGACGCGGCCGGGGCGGCGGTGGCATCGGGGCCGTCTTCGACCTCGGGGGCATCGGAGGCGTCCGGGGCCGCTGCCCCGCACCCGGGCACCCCGCGGCTGTTCCTCGACCGGTTCGCCCATCCCGACGGGAGGGCCCGCTTCGTCGCCGTCGACCACGTCGAGGCCGCGGAGCTGCCCGATGCGGATTTCCCGCTGCGGGCGACCACCGGCCGCGTCCTCACCCACTACCAGTCCGGCGCGCAGACCCGCCGCGTCGCCGAGCTGGTGGCCGTCGAGCCGGAGGCGTTCGTCGAGGTCCACCCGGACACCGCCGCACGTGCGGGGCTCGCGCCCGGCGACGAGGCGCAGGTGGTGTCCCGGCGCGGGACGACGCGCGCGCGGGTGCGGTGCGTGCCCTCGCTGCGTCACGACACGGTGTTCCTGCCGTTCCACTTCGGTGCGGACGGCGCGGCGAACCTCCTCACGAACCCGGCGCTGGACCCGGTGAGCCGGATGCCGGAGTTCAAGGTGTGCGCGGTGCGGCTCGAACCGGTCGCCGTCGAGCCGTGATCACTGTTCCCGTGCCATGACGTGCACCGGTGCACGTCATGGCACGGAACTGGCGATCACCGAACTTTCCCGGTGCGTGGTGTCCTTCTGGCCCCGGCCCGTTCGTCCCTAGGGTGAAGCCGCCCACCCCGGGCCGGCCCGGAACCCCAGGAGCACCCATGCCGCAGTACGCCGCACTCATCTACACCGCCGACGTCGACTGGTCGCAGCCCGAGTTCGCCACCGAGACCGTGGAGTACACGGAGTTCGGTGAGGCCGCCGCGGCCATCATCCGCGGGGGTGCCGCGCTCTACCCGACCCCGACCGCCACCACCGTCCGGGTGGAGGGCGGCAAGGGCGGCGACGTCCTCACGAGCGACGGCCCGTTCGCAGAGACCAAGGAGGTCCTCACCGGGTTCTACCTGCTCGAATGCGCCGACCTGGACGAGGCGGTGAAGGTCGCGGCCACGATCCCGGCGGCCTGGCAGGGCGGGACGGTCGAGGTCCGGCCCGTCATCGACTTCGGCGGGTGAGGACCGGGCCCACCCCGCAGGAGGCCCTCGTCGTGCTCGTGCGCGACGAGGGCCGCCGGGTCCTCGCGACCCTCGTCCGGCTCACCGGCGACCTGGGCCTCGCGGAGGACGCCGTCCAGGACGCGACGCTGCGCGCGCTCGAGACCTGGCCCCGTACCGGCGTGCCGCCGCAACCGCGCGCCTGGCTGACCCTCACCGCGCGCCGCCGCGCCGTCGACCTGATGCGCCGCGAGATCGCCCGCCCGGCCAAGGAGGTGGACGCCGTGGCCCTCCTCGAACCGCCCGCGGAGGATCCGCCAGAGGTGCTGCGCGACGACCTGCTGCGGCTGGTCTTCGTCTGCTGCCATCCCGCGCTCGCCGTCGAGACGCAGGTGGCGCTCGCGTTGCGGACGCTGTGCGGGCTCGGCACCGCGGAGGTCGGCCGGGCGCTGCTGGTCCCCGAGGCGACGATGGGCAAGCGGCTGACCCGGGGCAAGCAGAAGATCGCGCAGGCGGCCATCCCGTACCGGGTGCCGGAGCCGCACGAGCTGCCGGACCGGCTGCGCGGCGTTGCGGCGGTCGTCTACCTGCTGTTCAACGAGGGGTACTCGGCGACGGCAGGCGCCGACGCGGTTCGGGTGGGCCTGGTGGACGAGGCGGTACGGCTGGGCAGGCTGCTGCACGAGCTGATGCCGGACGAGCCGACGGTGCTCGGGCTGCTCGGCCTCATGTTGCTGCACGACTCGCGCCGCACGACGCGCTTCGACGCCGCGGGCGAACCGGTCCTGCTGGCCGACCAGGACCGAACCCGTTGGCGGCGCGAGGTGATCGCCGAGGGGGTCGTCCTGGTCGGGGACGGCCTGCGCCGCTCCCCGCAGCGCCCGGACCCCTACGTCGTCCAGGGCGCGATCGCCGCCTGCCACGCGCTTGCGCCGACGTCCGCCGCGACGGACTGGGCGGCCATTGTGAGCTGGTACGACGTCCTGCTCACGGTGGCGGACACACCGGTCGCGCGGCTCAACCGGGCGGCCGCCCTGGCCGAGCGCGACGGTGCGGGTCCGGGCCTCGCCGCCGTCGACGCGGTGCCGGGGCTCGACGCCTACCCGCTCTTCCACGCCGCCCGCGCCGAGCTGCTGGCCCGGCTGGGCCGCGGTGGCGAGGCCCGGGAGGCGTACGCGGCCGCGCTGGCACTTCCGCAGAACGACGCGCAGCGCGCCCATCTGCTGCGCAGGCTGGCGGCGGTCGAACCCGACGCGCGACGGGTGTGACCTGCGCCGCAGGTGTGGCGAGCGGCACCGTGACCTCACGACGGCCCGCGACCGGAATGCGGACCATGTAACGCGCAGGTCACGTGACATCGCATTCGCGTAACGACCGATTTCTAGCGTCGAGGGCATGAGCCGTCGTGTGGTGGTGATCGGTCACGGGATGGTCGGCGCCCGGTTCGTGGAGAACGTCCGCCGCCGGGACCCGAGCGGTGTCCGCGTCCGGCTGACGGTCCTCGGAGCCGAGGCGCGGCCCGCGTACAACCGGGTGCTGCTCTCGACGGTGCTCGCGGGCGGGTTGTCGGCCCGGTCGGTCGAGCTGCACCCTCCGGGCTGGGCGGCGCGCCACCGCGTCGACCTCCGGCTGGGCGTCGCCGCCACCGGGATCGACCCGGTGCGTCGCGAGGTGACGTGCTCGGACGGTGCGGTCGAGCGCTACGACGAGCTCGTCCTCGCCACGGGCAGCCGCGCGTGGGTGCCGCCGGTGGAGGGGTTGGCGGACGGCGACGCGCCTGCCGAGGGGGTCGCCGCGTTCCGCGACCTCGACGACTGCGAGCGCATCCTCGCGATGGCCCGCCCCGGTGCGCGGTTCGCCGTGCTCGGCGGGGGGCTGCTCGGCTGCGAGGCCGCTCGGGGCCTCGCCGGGCGGGGCGTGCGCGTCACCCTCCTGCATCCGGTGGGCCACCTCATGGAACGCCAGCTCGACCCGGGCGCGGGTTGCGTGCTCGCGGCCGCGCTCGAGCGGCTGGGCATCGAGGTGCGGCTGGACACGACCGCCGTGAGCTGGCATCCGGGTGAGGGCCTGCGCTACCGGGACGCCGACGGGACGACCGCGTTCCTCGCCGCGGACGGGGTTGTCGTCGCCGCGGGTGTGCGGGCCGAGACCGACCTCGCCGCGAAGGCGGGCGTGGCGGTCGACCGCGGCGTGCTCGTCGACGACCGGCTCGCCACCTCCGACGACCGCATCCACGCCATCGGCGACTGCGCCCAGCACGCGGGCGGCGTCGCCGGGCTCGTGCAGCCGGGCTGGGAGCAGGCCGCGGTGCTCGCGGACCTCGTCACCGGGGCCGCGCCGTCGGCGCGCTACCACGGCACCCGGGCCGTCACCCGGCTGAAGGCACGCGACGTCGACCTCGCCGTGGTGGGCGACCCGGCCGAGCTGGACGGGGACGGCGAGGTCCTGCGCTTCGCCGACCCCACCGGCGGCCGCTACGCCGCGCTCGCGCTGCGGGCCGACCGCGTCGTCGGCGGGGTGGCGATCGGCCTGCCCGACGCCGCGGCGTCGATGGTGCAGTTCTACGACAGCGGTGCGCCCGCCCCGTCGGACCGGCTGGGCCTGCTGCTCGGCCGCGCGCTCCCCGGTGGCGCGGTCGAGACGGCCGACCCCGGCCGGCTGCCGGCGTCCGCGCTGGTCTGCCGCTGCAACAGCGTGACGAAGGGCGCGCTCGTCACGGCCTGGCGGGCGGGTGCCACCGATCCCGGCGCCCTGCGCCGCGCCACCCGCGCCGCCACGGGCTGCGGCAGCTGCGGCGACACGGTCGACGGGATCTGCGCGTGGCTCGCGAACGCCGACAGCAGGCCCCCGGTCCTGCACGCCGTGGGGTCGACGGACCGAGCGGAGGGAGCCGCATGAGCCCGGTACGCCGTCGAGAACGACGTTGTGCAGCTCTGGAGGCCTTGTTGATCAGCACAACGTCGTTCTCGACGGGAGGGCCCCGGTGAGCAGGAGGCCGCGCGAGCTCGTCGTCGTCGGCGGTGGCATGGTCGCCCACCGCCTCGTGCAGGCGATGTGCGACCGCGACGCCGGCGGCACGTGGCGGGTCACCGTCCTGGCCGAGGAGTCCCGCCCGGCCTACGACCGCGTGGCGCTCTCCACGTACGTGGACGGCGCCACCGCCGAGGACCTCACGCTGCCCGCCGTCGACGGGATCGACTGGCATCTCGGCGACCCCGTCGCGGAGCTCGACCGCGAGCGCTACCTTGTCCGCACCGCGAGCGGCCGGGAGGTCGGCTACGACGCGCTGGTGCTCGCGACGGGCTCGGTGCCGTTCGTCCCGCCCGTCCCGGGCCGGGAGCTCCCGGGCTGCTTCGTCTACCGCACCCTCGACGACCTGGACGCGATCACCGCCGCCGCACGGGCGGCCGTCGCGCGACCGGGCGCGGGCAGGCGCTCGGCGGTGGTGGTCGGCGGCGGCCTGCTGGGCCTGGAGGCGGCGCGGGCGCTGCGGTTGCTCGGCCTGTCGCCGCAGGTGGTGGAGATCGCGCCGCGGCTGATGCCGGTGCAGGTCGACGAGGGCGGTGGGGCGCTGCTCCGCCGCCTCGTGGAGTCCGGGGACCTCGGCGTGCGCTGCGGGGTCTCGGTCACCGCGATCGAGCAGGACCGGGGACGCCTGCTGGCGCACCTGTCCGACGGCATCGAGCTGGACGCCGACCTCGTCGTCTTCTCCGCGGGCATCCGGCCCGCGGACGGGCTGGCCCGCGCGTGCGGGCTGCCGGTGGGCGAGCGCGGCGGCGTGCTGGTCGACGCCCGCTGCCGCACCGTCGACGAGCGCGTGTGGGCGGTCGGCGAGTGCGCCGCGCTGCAGGGCCGCACGTACGGGCTGGTGGCGCCGGGCTACGCGATGGCGGAGGTCGTCGCGGACCGGCTGCTCGGCGGGGAGGCGACGATGACGCCCGCCGAGCTGGACATGTCGACGCAGCTCAAGATGCTCGGCGTGGACGTCGCGAGCTTCGGCGACGCGCACGCGGCGACGCCGGGGGCGCTCTCGGTCGTGGTGAACGACCCGGTGGCGGGCACGTACGCGAAGCTCGTCGTCTCCGACGACGCCTCCACGCTGCTCGGCGGGGTCCTGGTCGGGGACGCGTCGCGCTACACGTCGCTGCGCCCGCTCGTCGGGCAGCCGCTGCCGGCCGATCCGGTGGCGCTGATCGCGCCCGGCGGCGTCGACGTGGGGGCCGATGCGCTGCCGGACTCCGCGCAGATCTGCACCTGCAACGCCGTCACGAAGGGCGCGATCTGCGCGGCGATCGCCGCAGGCGCCCACGACGTCCCCGCGCTCAAGGCGTGCACCCGCGCGGGCACGACGTGCGGGTCGTGCCTGCCGTCGCTGAAGTCGCTCCTGGTGCAGCAGGGCGTGGCGGTGTCGAAGGCGCTCTGCGAGCACTTCGCGTACTCGCGTGCCGAGCTGTTCGAGATCGTGGCGGGCGCGGGCATCGCCACGTTCTCCGAGCTGGTGGTCCGGCACGGCTCCGGCCGCGGCTGCGACATCTGCAAGCCCGCCGTCGCGTCGATCCTCGCCTCGCTCGGCGGCGGCCACGTCCTCGACGGGGAGCAGGCGGTGCTGCAGGACACCAACGACCACTTCCTCGCGAACCTGCAGCGCAACGGCACCTACTCGGTGGTGCCGCGGATCCCGGGCGGGGAGGTCACGCCGGAGGGTCTGATCGCGATCGGCGAGGTCGCCCGCGACTTCGACCTCTACACCAAGATCACCGGCGGGCAGCGGATCGACCTGTTCGGCGCCCGCGTCGAGCAGCTGCCGGAGATCTGGCGGCGGCTGGTGGACGCCGGGTTCGAGTCAGGGCACGCCTACGGCAAGGCGCTGCGCACGGTGAAGTCCTGCGTCGGCAGCACGTGGTGCCGCTACGGGGTGCAGGACTCGGTCGGGCTGGCGGTCGCGCTGGAGCTGCGCTACCGGGGGCTGCGCGCGCCACACAAGATCAAGTCCGGGGTGTCGGGATGCGCCCGCGAGTGCGCCGAGGCCCGGGGCAAGGACTTCGGCGTCATCGCCACCGAGAAGGGCTGGAACCTGTACGTCGGTGGTAACGGAGGGTTTACACCCCGTCACGCCGAATTGCTCGTGTCGGACGTCGACACTGATACCCTCGTACGGCTGATCGACCGCTTCCTCATGTTCTACATCCGGACGGCGGACCGCCTCCAGCGCACCGCCCCGTGGATCGAGGCGATGGACGGCGGGCTCGATCACCTGCGAGCCGTCATCGTCGACGACAGCCTCGGAATCTGCGCCGACCTGGAGGCCGCGATGAACCGTCACGTGGCGAACTACGCCGACGAGTGGCGCGGTGTGCTGGACGATCCCGCGAAGCTCGCGCGGTTCGTCTCGTTCGTCAACGCACCCGGGACCCCCGATCCGACCATCAGCTTCGTCACCGAGCGTGGCCAGCTCGTGCCTGCTCCGGTGGCGGTCGGGATGCCGGAGGTGCGCCGATGACGGTCACGAGCGAGCGCACGGCACTGTGCTGGAAGAGCGTCTGCTCGGTCGGGGCCCTGCAGCCGGAGCGGGGCGTCGCGGCCCTGTTCGGCGACATCCAGGTGGCCGTGTTCCGCACCCACGCCGGCACCGTCCACGCCGTCGGCAACGTCGACCCGTTCTCCGGCGCCGCGGTGATGTCGCGCGGCATCGTCGGCGACCGGGGTGGCGAACCCACCGTGGCGTCCCCCGTCTTCAAGCAGGTGTTCAGCCTGGTCGACGGGCGGTGCCTGGACGACCCGGCCGTGTCGCTTCCCCGCTTCCCGGTGCGGATCGTCGACTCTCGGGTCGAGGTGAGGCTGGCGTGACCGCCCCCGCGCTCGGCGTCGAGCAGGCCGTGCCGCCGCTCGCCGGCTTCACCGTCGGCGTCACCGCGGCGCGGCGTGCGGACGAGCTCGGCGCGATGCTCGAGCGCCGCGGGGCCTGTGTGCTGCACGGCCCCGCGATCCGGATCGTGCCGCTCGCCGACGACACGCGCCTGCGCGAGGCGACCGAGGAGCTCATCGCCCGCCCGCCGGACATCACCGTCGCCACGACCGGGATCGGGTTCCGCGGCTGGGTCGAGGCCGCCGACGGGTGGGGCGTCGGTGAGGACCTGCTCAAGGCGCTGGGCCGCGGCCGGCTCATCGCCCGCGGCCCCAAGGCGCGCGGCGCGATCCGGGCCTCTGGCCTGGCCGACGAGTGGTCGCCACCGTCGGAGTCGTCGGCCGAGGTGCTGGACTACCTGCTCGACGGCGGGGTGGACGGCCTGCGCATCGCCGTCCAGCTGCACGGCGAGCCGCTGCCCGACGTCGTGGAGGCGTTGCGGGTCGCGGGCGCGGAGGTCGTCGAGGTGCCCGTGTACCGGTGGGTGCCGCCCGCCGAGCTCGCGCCGCTGGACCGCCTCACCGACACCGCGCTCGCCTGCGGCGTCGACGTCCTCGTCTTCACGAGCGCCCCGGCCGCCGCGAGCCTGCTCGCCCGGGCCGCCGAGCGCGGGCTGCGCGACGAGCTGATCGCGGCGATGCGCGGCCCGGTGGTGGCGCTCTGCGTCGGTCCCGTCACCGCGGGGCCTCTGGAGGCCGTGGACGTGCCGACGGTGCAGCCGCAGCGCTCGCGCCTCGGCGCCATGGTGCGCCGCCTCGAGGCGGAGCTGCCCGGCAGGGCACGGCGGCTGCCGATCGCCGGGCACTGGGTGGAGTTGCGCGGCCACGCCGTCGTCGTGGACGGCGAGCTGCGGCCGGTGCCGCCGACGGGGATGGCGCTCCTGCGGGCGCTGGCCCGCCGTCCCGGACGCGTCGTGTCGCGTGCCGAGCTGCTGCGCGCGCTGCCCGGTGGGGGTGACGACGAACACGCCGTGGAGACGGCCGTCGCACGCCTGCGGTCGGCGCTGGGGGTGTCGTCGCTGGTCCAGACCGTGGTGAAGCGCGGGTACCGGCTCGCGCTGGATCCCGGCGCGGGCCCCGTCCCCGTGGGAGGTCACTGCCTGCACGGTGACGTGCGGTGACCTCACTCTGCGACGATGGCAGGGTGACCACCTCGTCCGGGCTCGCCGTACGCCGGCCCGGGGCTCCCGCTTTGCTGCTCGTCGCGCACGGGACGCGCGAGGCGGCCGGTGCCGTCGTCGTCGAACGGATCGCCGCAGGTGTCCGGTCCACGCTGGCCGGGGTGGAGGTCCGGGTCTGCTACGCGGACGTGCGGTCGCCGACGCCTGCTGAGGCGCTCTCGTGGTTGCCCGGCCCGTGCGTCGCGGTGCCGATGTTCCTGGCCGCGGGCTACCACGTGCGCGTGGACGTGCCCGAGCAGCTGCGGGCTGCCGGGCGCGCCGATGTCCTGATCGCGGACGCGCTGGGCCCCGATCCCCTGCTGGTCGCCGCGGCGGCGGCCCGGCTCGCCGACGCGGGCGCGCGGCGCGACGACGCGGTGGTCCTCGCCGTCGCCGGGTCGAGCGACGTGTCCGCGCAGGCGGACTCCGCCACCGCGGCCCGGCGCCTCGGGCGGCTGCTCGGCGGCCCGGTAGCCCTCGCGACCATCGCCGCGGGCGGGCCGCGGGTGCCCGACGCCGTGGCGGACCTGCGGGCCGCCGGGGCGGCCCGGGTGGCCGTCGCCTCGTGGTTGCTCGCGCCCGGGCTCTTCCAGCGGCACCTCGATACCGCCGGAGCGGACGTGGTGGGCGAGCCTCTGGCGGACCACCCGGCGGTGCCGGCGCTGGTCGTGCAGCGGTACCGGGCGGCGCTGGCGGCCGGGGTGCGGACGGCGTAAGGGGACCCGCGGGGCGGGGTGGCGTGCGGGGTGAGTGAGGTGATCACCGTTCCCGTGACATGACCTGCACCCGTGCACCTCATGTCACGGTTGCGGCGATCACCTCACCTGGGTTCTCCCGTTCCGGCCCACCGGGGGCGCGACTCGTCGATCCTGCCGAGGTGTCCTTCGAGCAGATCGTCGCCCGCCAGGCCGGGGTGGTCGCCGTCCGCCAGGCGGGCGCGTGCGGTCTGTCCAGCGCCACGATGCAGCGGCGCGTCCGGGACGGGCGCTGGCGGCGGCTGCACCCGGGTGTCCACCTCGTCGGCGGGCACCGCCTCGGCCCCGAGGCCCGCGTGTGGGCGGCCTGGCTCTGGGCGGGGGACCGGGCGGCCGTGTCCGGGCCGTCGGCCGCGTACCTGCACGGTCAGCCGGTCGACGTGCCCGCCGTCGTCGATCTCACCGTGCCCGCGTCCTGCAGCCCTCGCCGCCGACCCGGCATCGTGCTGCATCGCCGCGACCTGACCCCGGGCGACGTGGTGTTCCGCGGTGGCCTGCGGCTGATCGCCCCGCCGCTCGCCGCGCTGGAGACGGCCGTCGTGCTGCCGGACGGTTCGACGTTCCTGGACCGCGTGCTCCAGCGCCATGTCGGTTTCCCCGAGCTGCACGCCGCCTACTGCCGCATGCTCGGGCGCCGCGGTTCGCGGGCCGCCGGACGCCTGCTGGCCGCGGCGGCGGACCGCGCGGACTCCGCGGCCGAGCGGCTGCTCGTCCGGTTGCTCCGCGAGTCCGCGGTCACGGGCTGGGTGCTCGGCCATCCCGTCGGGCCGTTCCGGATCGACGTCGCGTTCGTGGTGCGGCGCGTGGCCGTCGAGGTCGACGGGTGGGCGTGGCATGTCGACGCCGAGCGGTTCCGGGCCGACCGGCGGCGCCAGAACGTCCTCGTCGCGCAGGGCTGGACGGTGCTGCGGTTCACCTGGCACGACCTGACGACGCGGCCGGGGGCGTGCGTGGCGGAGATCCGGGCGGCGCTGGACCGGGCCGCGTGATCACCGTTCCTGTGACATGAGCTGCATCCGTGCAGCTCATGTCACGGATCCGGCGATCACCTCCGCGCGGGGGGCGGGAGCCGCCCGTCCACGAGGAAGACCCCCTCGGCCCGCAAGCGCGCTGCCTGCTCCCGCGCGATGTGCGGCGCGGCCGTCCCGTCCGCGCGCAGGACCCGGTGCCACGGGAGGTCGTGACCGTCCTCCGCGAGGATCCGCCCCACCAGCCGCGGCGAGCGCAGGCCCGCCTCACTGGCCACCTCGCCGTACGAGCGCGTCTCACCCGGCGGGATCGCCAGGACGATCGCCCGGACGCGTTCGACGGTCTCCTCGTCCACCGTCACGCCCCCGCGAGGAACGCCCGCACGAGCGCCGCGACGTCGTCGGTGCGCTCGAGGTAGACCATGTGCCCGGCGTCGAGCTCGGCCACCGTGAGCGCGTCGCCCAGCTCCGCCCGGCACGCCTTCACCCACCGCGGCTTGACGAACTCCGCCTGCATCGCGGGGACCAGCAGCGTCGGCATCCCCTCCGGCGGGAGGACGGCCGGGCGGGCCATCTCGCTCCACGCCGTCACGACCGCGGCCTGGCAGTAGCGGTAGCGCAGGCGCCCGTCGTCGTCGGTGACGAGGTGCTCGGCCAGCTCCGCCTCCACGAGCTCGTCGGCGATCCCGGCCCAGCGGATCGCCCGGTGCGCGCGGGCCGCGACCAGGTCCGGGAACGTCTCGTCCACGCGGGCCTCCTCAGCGGCCAGCAGCATCTCGCGCGGATCGAGGCCCAGCGCGGGATCGAGGAGCGCGAGCCGCTCCACCCGGTGCGGCGCCGTCCGCGCGAGGTGCAGCGCGATCGCCGCCCCGAACGAGTGCCCCAGGACGGCGGCCCGCGGCAGCTCCGCCGCGTCGAGGATCGCGAGCGCATCCTCGACGTGCTGCTCGATGTCCCACGGCGGGTTCCACGTCGAGTGGCCGTGGCCGCGCAGGTCCACGGCCAGGATCCGGAGCTCGGGCAGTGCGGCCGCCAGCACCCGCCAGCGCGCGGAGTGGCCGGTCACCCCGTGGAGGGCGAGGACGGGACGGCCGTTGTCGGGACCGTAGGCGCGGACGTGCAGCTCGTCGGACACGTGACGATGCTGCCAGCCCGGGGCGCGGCGGTCGCGGTGGAACCGCGCCGGATGTGGGGGCGGGCGGTGGAGGAGTCCGGGTGGGGCGGTGTGGGGTCGGGATGGGGGCTTCCGGGGCCGGGGCCTGGGCGCTGGAACATGTGTGCGGCCGGGGTCGGGCGGTGTGGGGTCGGTGGGCGAGCCGTTGGCCCGCGCACAGGCGCTGGAACATGTGTGCGGTGGTCGGCACACATCCGGTGGTGGTGGCACAGGGTGTCGGCGGTGTGTGTGATCGCCGTTCGGTGTGTGCGAGCCGTCCGGCCGCGCTGGAACATGTGTGCGAGCCGCCGGGCCGCGCTGGAACATGTGTGCGAGCCGCCGGGCCGCGCTGGAACATGTGTGCGAGCCACCGGGCCGCGCCGGAACATGTGTGCGAGCCACCGAACCGCCCGACACCGGCCCGCCCGGCAGGGTGCGGCGAGGCCGTCCGAGTGCCCTGACCTGCGCCGCGGCGCGCCGCGTGCCGGTCCGTCGGAGGGGCGTGGTTGCATCGCCACGTGGCGGACCGCCGATCCCGAATGGCGCCCGCACCGGGCCTCGTGCGGCGGCCACGGCCGGTCGCCGCACCACCGGTGTGGGACGACGACGCGCTGCGCGTGCTCGCCCACGGGTCCGGGGTGCTGCGGGTACTCGGCGGGCCGGGCTCGGGCAAGACGACCCTGCTGCTCGCCGCCGCGGCCGCCCGCGTGCGGGCTGGGGCCGATCCCGGACGCACGTTGCTGCTCGTGGGCAGCCGCCGCGCCGCCGTCGACCTGCGGGAGCGGCTCACCGCCCAGCTGCAGGACGACAACCACGACGGCGTGCGGACCCTGCGCGAGCCGCTGGTCCGCACCCTGCACTCGTACGCGTTCGGGATCCTGCGCCTGCACGCGGCCCGCCAGGGCGACCCGCCGCCGCGCCTGCTCGCGGGCGCGGAGCAGGACGCGGTCGTCCGCGACCTCCTCGCGGGCGAGCTCGCGGGCGATGCTCCCGACTCCGGCTGGCCGGACCGCGTCCGCCCCGCCCTGCACCTACCCGCCTTCGCCACCGAGCTGCGCGAGCTGCTGATGAGGGCCGCCGAGCGCAGCCTCGGGCCGGACGGGCTCGCGGAGATGGGCGAGCGGTACGGCATCGACGAGTGGGCCGCCGCGGGGCGGTTCCACCAGGTCTACGAGCACGTCGTGCAGCTGCGCGGCGCCGCGGGCCGGGCCGCCGCGCAGGCGACGGCCCCCGCCCTGGACTCCGCCGAGCTCGTCACGGCGGCACTCGACGCGCTCGCGTCCGACCCCGAGCTCTACGCTGCCGAGAGCGACCGCGTCCGGCACCTGCTCGTCGACGACGCCCAGGACCTCGACCCCCAGCAGATGGAGCTGGTCCGCGCGCTGGGCGCGGGTGCGCGCAGCGTTCTGCTCGCCGGGGACCCGGACCAGGCCGTCCTCGGCTTCCGCGGTGCCGACCCGGGCGGGCTCGCAGGGATCGAGGCGGAGACGGTCGTGCTGCGCGGGGGATACCGCAGCGCGCCCGCGGTCCGTGCTGCGGGGGTCGGGCTGGCGGCGCGGCTGCCGGGCGCGGGTCCGTGGCGGCCGGGCCGCGGCGCGGGCGGTACGGACGGCGGTAGGACCGGCGCGGGCGACGGCGAGCGCGGTCGCGGCGCCGGCGCGGATGGCTCCCGGGCGGGCGGCGAGGGTTTGGCCGGCGTGGATGGTTGCCGGGAGGACGGCCGCGGCGGCGCCGGCGCGGATGGCTGTCGGGTGGGCGGCGAGGGCACGACCAGCGCGGATGGCGACGGGGAGCTCCGCGGCCGTGACGCCGCCGGCGCGGGTGGCTGCCGGGACGGAAGCGACGGCGCGGATGGCGACGGGGAGCTCCGCGGCCGTGACGCCGCCGGCGCGGATGGCTGCCGGGACGGAAGCGACGGCGCGGATGGCGACGGGGAGCTCCGCGGCCGTGACGCCGCCGGCGCGGATGGCTGCCGGGACGGAAGCGACGGCGCGGATGGCGACGGGGAGCTTCGCCGCCATGACGCCGCCGGCTCGGACTCCGCGATCGGCGACCCTGCAGCCACGGATGGCACGGTTGCGGTCCGGGTCTTCGTCTCGGCCGCGCAGGAGGCGAACTGGGTCGCGGACCGCCTGCGACGCGCGCACCTCGTCGACGGGGTCCCGTGGTCGCAGATGGCGGTGCTGTCCCGCTCGACGCGCCGGTCGCTGCCCGCGCTGCGCCGCGCGCTGCTCGCCGCGGGCGTGCCGATCGCGGCGCCGCCGGACGAGCTCCCGCTGGCCCGCCAGGCGGCGGTCGTCCCGCTGCTGATGGTGCTGCGCTTCGCGGCCCGGCCGGACGAGCTGGACGCCGACGCGGCGTCCGCGCTGCTCACGTCCGTGCTCGGAGCGGCGGACCCGATGCGGCTGCGGAGGTTGCGACGCGCGTTGCTTCGGCTGCACGCCGCGGGGCGGCCCGGCCGGTTGGACGAGCGCGCCGTTCGTTCAGCTGAGCTGGACGAACGCGCCGTTCGTGCAACCGAGCGGGCAGGGCCCGCGAGCCCGACCGGGGGGACCGGGGCCACCACCGCGGCGACCGAGAAGGACGGGCCAGCCCAGGCCACCGCGGCGACCGGGCAGAACGGGGCAGCTGCGGCCACGCAGAACGGGGCAGCCGCGGCCGCCGAGCCACGGAACCCCCCCGACGCCACCGACGACGAGCGCGCCGGCAGCGATCCCCTCCTCGTCGAGCTGCTCCGCGACGCCGCGAGCGGCCGCCCCGATCCGCTCGTCCCCCTCCCGCCCCGGGAGGCGGCGCCGCTGCAGCGGGTGTTGGGGTTGCTCGCCGCGGCCGCCGAGGGGGTGCGCGACGGCGAGAGCGCGGAGCAGGTTCTGTGGCGCGTCTGGGAGCGGTGCGGCCTCGCGACCCGCTGGAGCGAGGCGAGCGCCCGCGGCGGCCCGGTGGGGGCGGCCGCGGACCGCGACCTCGACGCCGTCCTCGCCCTCTTCGACGCCGCCGCCCGGTACACCGACCGGCTGCCCGGCGCGGACGTCGAGGGCTTCATCTCCTACCTCACCGAGCAGCACCTGCCCGGCGACACGGCCCTGGCGGCGCGGGCCGCCCCGGCCGAAGCGGTGGCGCTGCTGACGGCGCACGCGGCGCGGGGGCGGGAGTGGGAGGTCGTCGCGGTCCCGGGGGTGCAGGAGGGCAGCTGGCCGGACCTGCGGCTGCGCGGGAGCCTGCTCGGGCAGGAACGGCTCGTGGACGCGGTCGCGGGCGTCGCGGACCCGGCGGCCGTGGTGTCCCGGATCGCGCCCCTGCTGTCCGAAGAGCGACGGTTGTTCTACGTGGCCTGCACCCGCGCGCGGCGGACGCTCCTGGTCAGCGCGGTGCAGGGGGAGGACGAGCAGCCGTCGCGGTTCCTCGACGAGCTCGACCCTGTCCCGGCGGGGCAGGAGGACCGGCCCGTCCACCGCCCGTCGCGGGCGCTGGTGCTGGCCGAGCTGGTGGGCGAGCTGCGCCGCGCGGTGACGGAGCCGGACCCCGACTGCGAGACGTGCGGGACCGGACGCGGACCCGGGCCGGCCCTGCGGCCCGTGCCGGACGGCGGACCGGCGACGGACACCCCGCCACAGCCCG
>NZ_JBFWVQ010000022.1:0-31777 GCF_050246655.1 Pseudonocardia sp. | reverse complement strand
CGGACCCGCCCGACCCCGGGGCCCCCGGGATATGCCCCGCCTGCACCGCCCGTGCCCGCCGCCGCGAGCGCGCCGCCCGGCAACTGGCCCGGCTCGTCGAGGCGGACGTCCCCGGCGCCCGCCCCGAGGACTGGTACGGCCTCGCGCCCGCCTCCACCGAGGAGCCGCTGCGGGCGCCGGGCGAGGTGGTGCCGGTGTCGCCGTCGGACGTCGAGAAGATCATGCGCTGCCCGCTGCGCTGGGTGCTGGAGCGCCACGGCGGCGGCGAGGTGGGGGCACTCGCGGCCGTCACGGGGTCCCTGGTGCACGCGCTCGTCCAGGCGCGGGCGGCCGGGGCGGACGGCGCTGAGCTGGAGAGCGCGCTGCGGTCGGCCTGGTCGCGGCTCGACGCGGGAGCACCGTGGTTCGGCCGCCGGGAGCTGGCCCGGGTGCGGGGGATGCTCTCGGCGTTCGACGAGTGGGTGCACGCGAGCCGGGCCGACGGGCTGACGCTCGTGGCCGTCGAGCACCCCGTTCAGCTGGACCTGGAGCCCGAGCGCCGGGGCGGCCCCTGGCTGCGGCTGCGGGGGCGGGTGGACCGGCTGGAGGTCGACCGCCACGGCCGCCCGGTGGTCGTCGACGTCAAGACCGGGAAGACGGCGCCGACGAAGCAGGCGGTGGCCGAGCACGCACAGCTCGCCGTCTACCAGCTCGCGGCGGCGCTGGGGGCGTTCGGTGACGTCGTGGACCGGGCGGCGCGGCCCGGCGGGGCGCGGCTGGTCTACGTCGCGGACCGGCTCGCCGCGGGCACGCCGAAGGAACCGACCCAGGCGCCGCTGGACGACGACGGTGTGCGGCACTGGCGCACGGTCGTCGAGGGCTGTGCGCAGGACACCTCCGGAGCCCGGTTCGTGGCCCGAAGCGGCCCGGACTGCGACCGCTGCCCCGTCCGGACGAGCTGCCCGCTGCACGACGCGGGGCGTCCGGTGCCCGAGGGCTGACCCTCGATACACGATCGCACACGCCGGGCCGGGAAGTGTCGGTCGGCTCCGGTACAACCTCGTCCATGGACCTGACGCCCCGGGCGCTCGCCGCGGCGCTCGGCCTGCCCCCGCCCACGGAGGAGCAGGCCGCGGTGATCGCGGCGCCCGCCACGCCCGCCTTGGTGGTGGCGGGCGCGGGCGCGGGCAAGACGGAGACGATGGCCGCGCGCGTGGTCTGGCTGGTCGCCACCGGCGCGGTGCGCCCCGAGCAGGTGCTGGGGCTCACGTTCACGCGCAAGGCCGCCCAGCAGCTGGGCAGCCGGATCCGGTCGCGGCTGCGGCGGCTCGCCGCGTCCCGGCTGCTGGACGAACTGGATCCCGGCGGCAGCCGCAGGGCCGAGGTGCTGACCGGGGAGCCCACCGTCTCCACGTATCACGCCTACGCGGGTCGGCTGGTCGGCGAGCACGCGTTGCGGCTACCCGCCGAGCCCGCGGCACGGCTGCTGGGGGAGACGGCGGCGTGGCAGGTGGCGCACCGGGTGGTGTCGACGTGGGCCGAAGATCTGGAGGTCGACCACCTGCCGGCCACGGTCACCGGCTGGGTGCTGAAGCTCGCGGGCGAGATGGGGGAGCATCTCGTGGCGCCCGCCGAGGTCCGCCGGCACGCGGAACGGCTGGCCGCGATGTTGGCCGAGGCGCCGCGCGGGAAGGGCCAGCGTGCCGAGCCGTCCCAGACCTACCGGTCCTGGATCGACGCCCAGCGTCGCCGGGTCGCCCTGCTGCCGCTCGCCGCCGCGTTCGCCGAGCGCAAGCGGGCCGAGCGGGCGCTGGACTTCGCCGACCAGCTCGCCATTGCCGCCCGGGTCGCGGCCGAGCATCTCGAGGTGGGCGCGGCCGAACGGGCCGCCTACCGGGCGGTGCTGCTCGACGAGTACCAGGACACCGGCCACGCACAGCGGGTGCTGCTGCGGGCACTGTTCGGTACGGCACCCGGGGAGGAGGTGCAGGCGGACGGGCCGGCCGTCACGGCGGTGGGGGACCCGTCGCAGTCCATCTACGGCTGGCGCGGCGCGAGCGCGGGCAACCTCGCCCGTTTCCGCACGGACTTCCCGATCCCCACCGGCCTGCCCGCCGATCCCGAGTGGGCGGACGCGCCGCTCGCCCGTCCCGCGGACGAGTTCGGCCTGCTCACGAGCTTCCGGAACCCGTCGGAGGTGCTGGCGCTGGCCAACGCGGTGTCGGCGCCGCTGCGCACCGAGCCGGGTGCGGTCGGGGTGGGGGAGCTGCGGGCCCGCGAGGGCGCCCCGCCGGGGGACGTGCGGGTGGCGCTGCTCCCCGACGTCGGCGCGGAGGTCGGGTGGGTGGCGGACTCGGTGGCCCGCTACTGGCGGGCGGCGGACGCCGCAGGCACGGCCCCGCCGTCGTCGGCCGTGCTGGCCCGGCGGCGCGCCGACATGGACGCGCTGGCGGCCGCCCTGCGGGCGCGCGGGCTCCCGGTGGAGGTCGTCGGGCTCGGGGGCCTGCTCGACACCCCGGAGGTCCGCGACCTCACCTCCGCCCTGCGGCTGGTGGTCGACCCGCTCGCCGGCCCCGCCGCCGTCCGGCTGCTCACGGGCGCCCGCTGGCGGCTGGGCGTCGCCGATCTCGCCGCGCTGTGGGCGCGGGCCCGCGAGCTGCTGCCCGCGATGCCCGCGCGGCGCGGCCCGCTCACCCCCGAGGCGCTCGCGCTGGGGGCGCTGCCCGCCGAGCAGGTCGAGCAGGCGGGCCTCGTCGACGCGCTGGACGACCCCGGGCCGCCCGACGCGTACTCACCCGCAGGTCTCGCGCGGATCACCCGGCTCGCCCGGGAGCTGCAGTGGCTGCGCTCGCGGGCCTCAGCGCCGCTCACGGACCTCGTCGCGGACGCCGAGCGGGTCCTGCTGCTCGACGCCGAGACCGCCGCCCGGCCGGGGCCCGTGGGCCGGGCGCACCTGGACGCCTTCGCCGACGTCGTCGCCGAGTTCGCCGCGGGCGCCGAGGTCGCGAGCCTGCCCGCCCTCCTGGACTACCTCGACACCGCCGAGCAGGCCGAGGACGGCCTGGCACCCGGCGAGGTGGAGGTCGCGCCGGACCGTGTCCAGATCCTCACGGTGCACGCCGCGAAGGGCCTGGAATGGGAGGTCGTCGCCGTGCCGCACCTGGTCACGGGCGTCTTCCCGGGGCGACGGCAGAGCGGCACATGGCTCACCAGCCCCGCCGAGCTGCCCGTCCCGCTGCGGGGGGACGCCGCCGATCTCCCCGGCCTGCACCTGCCCGCCGACGGCGACCGCAAAGCGCTGGAGAACGCCGTCAAGGCCCACCTCGACGGGCTCGAGGAGCGGCGGCTCGCCGAGGAACGCCGCCTCGCCTACGTCGCGCTCACCCGGTCGGAGCGGGTGCTCCTGGTCTCCGGGCACTGGTGGGGCGCGAGCGGTGCCGCCCCGCGCGGCCCGTCGGCGTTCCTCACCGAGGTGCGGGAGGTCGTGGACGCGATCGGGGCCGGGGTCGTCGAGCGCTGGTCGGACCCACCCGCCGCGAACGAGGTCAACCCGGTCACCGCCGAGCCGCCCACGGCCGCCTGGCCCGTCGACCCGCTCGGCGCCCGCGCGCCGGCCGTCCGGCGGGGGGCGGAGCTGGTGCGCGCCGCGATCGCGGCCCGGGAGGAGGAGCGGCGCGCCCGGGCCGAGGCGGCGGCCGCGCCGGGGGCGCAGATGGAGCTGATGGAGGTGACCGGGCCGGTCGCGCCGAAGCGGCACGGCGGGCGTGGAGGGGCGGGCGATCGCGGGGCGGGCGATCGTGGGGTGGGCGATCGCGGCGATGCCGCCGAACCCGAGGACGCGGAGGGCTGGGCCGCCGACGTCGACGTCCTGCTCGCCGAGCGGGCCGCCGGGGCCGCCCGGCCGACCGTGGCGCTGCCCACGCAGATGACCGTGAGCCAGCTCGTCGAGCTCGCCGCCGATCCCGCCGCACTCGCCGCGCGGCTGCGCCGCCCGCTGCCACTGCCGCCGAACCCGCACTCCCGGCGCGGCACGGCGTTCCACGCGTGGCTGGAGCAGCGGTTCGGCGCGTCCCAGCTGCTCGACCTCGACGAGCTTCCCGGTGCCGCCGACGACGGCGCCGCGAGTGACGACACGCTCGCCGAGCTGCAGGAGGCGTTCCTCGCCAGCGAATGGGCGGCGCGGCGGCCCGTGGAGGCCGAGGTGCCGTTCGAGACGGTGGTGGGCGGGATGGCGCTGCGGGGGCGGATGGACGCCGTGTTCCTGGACGCGGACGGTGGCTACACGGTCGTGGACTGGAAGACGGGGTCGCTGCCGGACGCGGCCCGGCTCCCTGCCCTGGCGGTGCAGCTCGCCGCGTACCGGTTGGCCTGGGCCGCGCTCGCCGGCTGCCCGCCCGATCGGGTGCGCGCGGCGTTCCACTACGTGCGGCAGAACCACACGCTGCGCCCGGCGGACCTGCTCGACGCCCGCGGCCTGCGCGCCCTCGTGGGTGCCGTCCCGGTCGCGGCGCCGTGACCGCGCCGGGCCGGCGGCCGGGCCGCCGCGCTGCGCCCCACCGTGGGGCAGGGGGATCAGAGGAGCTCGGCGAGCTTCGTGACGGTGTTCCAGTTCCGGGAGGTGATCACGATCCCGTCCTCGATGCCCGCGGCCACCGGCGGGGCGTCCAGCAGACCGCCGGGGCACCACTGGTAGAGCACGGCGCCGACGAGGCGGGCGCGCTCGGGGTCGAGGGCGAGCGCGTCGCGCATCGCGGTCCGCTCGGGATCCGGGGCGGCGGAGCAGAACCAGACCATCATCCGGGAGCCGTTGTCGGCGACGTCCGCGTACGGGTGCGCGGCGATCGACGCCCGCAGCTCGTCGGCGGTGAGCACCACACAGGGCACGGTCATGCCGAGCTGCTCGGCGATCGCCGCGGTGATCCGCCCGGACAGCTCCGCCGTCGGCGTCTCCGGCGCGCTAAAGAGCGCGTTTCCGCTGTTGAGGAGCGTGCGGACCTCCGTGAGGCCGAGATCGGCGAGCAGCGCGCGCAGATCGGCCATCGCGATCCGCTTGTTGCGGCCGACGTTGATCCCGCGCAGCAGGGCGACGTAGCGGGCCATCCGGGCAGGCTAGCCCGCCCACCGGCCGCGCCCCGACCCGCGCGGACGTCCGGCCCCGGCACGGTGCTGATCACGCAATGACGTCTAACCTGCGCGCCATGAGGAAAGTCCAGCGGCGGCCGTTCGCCGACCCGTCGCTGGTCGGGCCGATCCGGATGCCGGACATCTCGGCGAGCCCGCTGGTGGCGCTGTTGCGCAGGCTCGCGGTCGCGTTCGGCGCGCTGTTCGCGGCGGCGCTGATCGTCTGGCTGGGCGGGGACGGCTACGTCGACAACAACAGCGACTCGCCGATCTCGTTCAACGACGCCTTCTACTACGCGACGGTCTCGCTCTCGACCACCGGCTACGGCGACATCGTCCCGGTGAGCCCGCAGGCGCGGCTGATCACCACGCTCGTCATCACCCCGTTGCGGCTGCTCTTCCTCATCGTCTTCGTCGGCACCACCGTGGAGCTGCTCACCGAGCGGTCGCGGCAGTCGTTCCGGATCCAGCGCTGGAGGTCCCGCGTGCGCGACCACACCGTCATCGTCGGCTACGGCACCAAGGGCCGGGCCGCGGTGGACACGCTGCTGGGCGACGGGGTCGACCCGGAGTCGATCGTGGTGGTCGACACCGACCGCACCCAGCTGGACGCCGCTTCCGCCCACGGGCTGGTCACGGTCGCCGGCAACGCCACCCGGTCCAGCGTGCTGCGCATCGCGGGCGTGCCGCACGCGAAGGCGATCGTGGTGGCCACGAACCGCGACGACACGGCGGTGCTCGTCACGCTCACCGCCCGCGAGATGGCCCCGAAGATCTCGATCGTGGCGTCGGTGCGGGAGTCGGAGAACGTGCACCTGCTGCGGCAGTCCGGTGCGGACTCGGTCATCGTCTCGGCGGAGACGGCCGGGCGCCTGCTCGGCATGGCGACGACGACGCCGAAGGTCGTCGAGGTGGTCGAGGATCTCATCACGCCGGACGCGGGCTTCGCGATCAGCGAGCGCGACGTCGAGGAGGAGGAGGTCGGAGGCTCGCCGCGGCACCTGCCCGACATCGTCCTCGGGGTGGTGCGGGACGCGACGCTGCACCGCGTCGACGCGGCCGAGGTGGACGCCCTCGAGCGCGGCGACCGGCTCCTCTACGTGCGGAAGGCGAGTGACCCCGACGACGGGTAGCCGGGCGGCCGCCGAGTGGCGCCACGGAGATCACGTCAGTACGTTGCGGAGGCATCGTCCGGTAGAGCGTGTACCGGTGCGCCGGCCGTCGACGCGACCTCTCTGCGGGTCGGCGCGTGCCCGCCCACCCCTGCGACGAGGAGCCCAACGATGAGCTACGACCCTCGCACGGCCACCGGGATCCCGACCGAGCCGGTCGGTTCCCTCCCCCGGTCCACGCGGCTTCAGGACGCCTACGCCCGCTTCGACGCGGGTGAGATCGACGAGGCCGCGCTGACCGCGGAACAGGACGCCGCGGTCAAGGACTCGATCGAGCGCGCGGAAGCCACCGGCTCGCCGATCGTGTCCGACGGCGAGCAGCGGTGGTCGTCGTTCGCGACGTACCCGATCGCCACGACGCTGGCCGGCACCGGCCTCGCCCCGATGCTCGCCCCGGGCGGGCAGTACTTCGCGATCTTCGCCGACGGGCACGGCAGGCAGCTGCCCAAGCTCGTCCGCGGCCCGTTCCGCTACAACCAGTACGCCGCGGACACGCTGCGCCGCTCGATCGGGTTCGCCACGAAGCCGATGAAGCAGGCCGTGATCGCGCCGTCGATGCTCGCGCTGCTCTACCCGCTGAGCGACCCGGTGGACGGCTACCCGCGCGAGGAGTTCGAGGCCGCGCTGGTCGACGAGTGCGAGCGCGACATCCGCCAGGCCTTCGCGGCGGGCGCGGTGCGCGTGTCCGTGGACTTCACCGAGGGCAGGCTCGCCACCCGCGCGGACCCGCGCAACCCGTGGACGGGTGCGGGGCTGCTGCCCCACTTCATCGAGCTGATCAACCGCGTGATGGCCCGGTTCACCCCCGAGGAGCGGGTGAACATCGGCGTGCACACCTGCCCTGGCGGCGACCGGGACTCCGTGCACTCGGCGGACGTGCCGTACAACAACCTCCTCGGGACGATGTTCGACATCGACGCCGGGTACTTCCTCATCCAGCTCAAGAGCGAGCGGGAGAAGGACCCGGTGTACGAGACGATCGGGCGCAACCTTCGCGACGACGCCTCGGGCGTGGCCCAGATGGCCTACCTCGGGGTGATCAACCCGCAGAACCCGCGCGTGGAGCAGCCGCAGGAGATCGCCGACCAGCTGATCCGGGCGGCGAACTTCATCCCGAAGGAGCGGATCGGAGCCACCGACGACTGCGGTTTCTCCCCGTTCTCCATCGACGAGAAGCCCAACCACGGATCGCCCGACTTCGCCCGCGACGTCGCGTTCCAGAAGATCGCGAACCGGGTCGAGGGCGCCCGGGCGGCCGCCGAGAAGCTGGACATCTGACCGCCGCGCTCCGCCCGGCCGCCGAGGCGGACCGGGCGCCGGTGCGCGACGTCGTGCGGGCGGCGTACCGGGAGTTTGCGGGCGCGTTGGAGCCGCGCCACCGGACGACGCTGCATGCGAACCTGGACGCGCTCGTCGCGACCGTCGACGTGGGATCACTGGTCGTCGCGGAGGCGGCGGGTGCCGTCGTCGGCTGTGGCATCTACCTGGCGCCACGGCACCCGCAGTACCTCCACGTGCCGCAGGACTGGGCGGTGCTGCGCGGCCTGGCCGTGCTGCCCGGGATGCGCAGGCGGGGCGTGGCGCGCGCGCTCACCACGGCGTGCCTGGACCGGGCAACCGAGGACGGCGCGCCGCACGTCGGGCTGCACACCGCGGAGGCGATGCTGCCCGCGCGGGCGCTCTACGCCTCGCTGGGTTTCGTCGAGCACGGCGAGTTCCCCCACCTGGGCGTGCGCTTCCTCGTCTACCGGCTCGACCGGGTGCCGGAGGCGCCGATCAGCCCGGCAGGCTGAGGCGGAAGGCGGCGCCCGTCCCGTCCGGTGGCTCGACGCAGCGCAGGTCCCCACCGTGGGCGCGGGCGATGCCCCTGGCGATCGCGAGCCCGAGGCCCGCGCCGCCCGCGTCGGCGCTGCGGGCTTCGTCGAGGCGGACGAGGCGGTCGAAGATCCGTTCGCGCTCCGCGGGCGGCACACCGGGGCCAGAGTCGGTGACCAGCACGGTCGCGCCCGGCTCGACCCGCACCCGCACCCACCCACCCGCGCCGGCGTGGCGGACGGCGTTGTCCAGGAGGTTGGCGAGCACGCGCCCGAGCCGTTCCGCATCGCCGGGCACGGTGACCTCCTCCCCGTCCACCTCCAGGGAGCGGTCCGGCGCGCGCAGCCGTACGCGCTCGACCTCGGCCCGGGCCAGCCCGAGCAGCTCGACGGCCTCGCGGCGCAGGTCGAGGCCTGCGTCGATGCGGGCCATCGCGAGGAGGTCGTCGACGAGGCGCGCGGCGCGGTGGGACTCGCGCAGCAGCAGGAGGTGCAGCCGGTCGCGTTCCTCCGGGTCGAGTCCGGGTCCGGCGGCTGCCTCGGCGGCGGCCTGGACACCCGCGAGCGGGGTGCGCAGCTCATGTGCGGCGTCGGCGACGAACCGGCGGGTGCGCACCTCCGAGGCGACGGCGGCCGACTCCGCGGCGCGGGCCGTCCGCTCGGCGCCCTCCAGCTCGTCGAGCATCGCGTCGAACGCCGCGGCCGTGCGCCCGAGCTCGGTGTCGGTGCGGGTGGGGGCGAGGCGGCGGCCGCGGTCGCCGCGGGTGATGGAGCGGGCGAGCGCGGTCATCGTGTCCAGAGGCGCGAGCGCGACCCGCGTCGTGAACAGCGTGACGACCCCCGCGACGACCAGCGCCGCGACCGACAGCCACAGCATCGTGCGGCGCAGCCGTTCCTGCGCCGCCGTGACCGGCGAGTCCGTGACGACCAGGGTGAGCCGCGAGCCGTCGGCGAGGGTCCGCTGGACGACCGCGTCGCCGTCGGGGCCGTGCCGATCCGGCCGGAACCGCATCGGCGGGCCGGGCGGGCCGTACACCTCGCCGCCCGTGGTGACGACGACGGCGCGGACCCCGGGCCCTTCCAGGCGGCGCACCAGCTCGGCCGGGGCGATGCCGCGGGCGACGAGCTGGTCCGCCGCGTCCGCGCGGGCGGTGAGGTCGTTGCGCAGGTCCGTGCGCGTCTGGGCCTCGACGACGACGTCGGTGAGCAGCCCGACGACGAGCAGCACCACCGCCAGCACCATCAGGCTGAGGGCGGTGACGCGCCGCCGCAGCGAGGCCGTGTGGAGCCGCGACGGTCCCGGCGTGGCCGGCCGACGACGCGGTCCGCTCACGGTGCCGCGTCCGGCTCTGCCCGCAGCACGTAGCCGAGCCCGCGGACGGTGTGCAGCAGTCGCGGCTCGCCGAGCTTGCGGCGCAGCGCGGAGATGTGGACCTCGACGAGGTTGGGGTCGTAGTCGGTGTAGCCCCACACCCGCGTGAGGATCTGGCCCTTGCTGACGACGCGGCCGCGCTGGGCGGCGAGATAGTCCAGCAGGCGCAGCTCGGTGGCGGTGAGCTCGACCGGCACCCCGCCGCGCACCACCGTCCCGGCGGCGGCGTCGACGATCAGGTCGCCGACCCCGACGGCGGTGGGCGTGCGACCCATGCGCCGCAGCACCGCGGTGACGCGTGCGAGCAGCTCGGCGAGCGCGAACGGCTTGACGACGTAGTCGTCGGCGCCGCCGTGCAGCCCGCGCAGCCGGTCGTCGACGCCGTCGCGGGCGGTGAGCATCACGACCCCCGCGTCGCTGCGGCGGCGCACGACGTCGAGCAGGGCGAACCCGTCGCGGCCCGGCAGCATGACGTCGAGCACGACGAGGTCGGGCCGGAAGGCCGCGAGGTCCTGCTCCAACGCCCGCCCGTCCTCGCGGCCGGTGGCCTCGTAGCCCGCCCCGGTGAGCCCGGCGAGCACGGCGGCGCGGATCGCCTCGGAGTCCTCGACGACCAGCACACGCGCAGCCGTGCCACCCATGCCACCCATTGTCCCGGCGAGTCTGAGGATCACCTGAAGGTCCGGCAGGCCTTCAGGTCCGGTTCAGGCGGGCGGCGCAGTGTCGGGAGGAACGACGACCGACGGGAGCACGCAGCAATGACCACCCCCGAACCCCCCACGACCCCGGAGCCGGAAGGGCAGCGGGCCCCGCAACAGGCTGCGGGATCGGCGCAAGAACCGTCGCAGGAAGCAGCACAGCAACCTGCCCGTCGGCGCTATCTCCCCCGCAGCCGGTGGGCGGTCGTCGGGCTGTCCGTGGTGGGCCTGCTGGTCGTCGCCGCCGTCGTGGCGGCGTTCCTGGTGCCGTGGGGCGGGCGGTACGGCGGGTACGGCCCTGCCGGGCACGCGCGCGGAGCCCACGGCCAGGGCATGCTCGACGAGGGGCCGGGCTTCGGCCCGGGCGGGCACGGCTGGGACCGCGACGGGCGCGACGGGCGCGACGGGCGCGACGGGCGCGACGGGCGCGGTGGCCCCGGTGTCGCGTTCGGCCGCCTCGGCGACGACACCCTGCTCGCCGGCACGGTCGTCTCGGCAGGCAACGGCACCCTCGTGATCACCCCGGACGGCTCCCCGCAACGCACCCTGCGCACCGACGACCGCACCCGGGTGGCCGGTGACGGCGTCCGGTCGCTCGCCGAGCTGACCGCAGGGCAGCGCGTCCTGCTGCGCGTGGACGGCACCGGCGACGCCGCGACCGTCGTGGTCGCCTACGTCCCGCAGGCCCGCGTCACCGGCACGGTGACGGCGATCGCCGGCAACGAGGCCACGGTCGTCTCGGTGCAGGGCCTCACGGTGACCGTCGACGTCACCGCGATCGGGCAGAAGCCCGCCGTCGGCGACCTCGTCGAGATCACCGGCGGCGCGAGCGGGGCCGCGCTGCGCGCCGACGAGCTGCGGGTGCTGCCCAGGACCCCGTGAGGCTCCGGGCGGCGGCGGCCCTCCCATCCCTGCGCCGCCGCCCGGTCCCGCGGGCGCGGGTAGCGTGCGGCGCCGTGCGCGTCGCCACCTGGAACGTCAACTCCGCCCTCTCCCGGCTGCCGCGGCTCCTGCCGTGGCTCGACGAGCGCCGGCCCGACATCGTCTGCCTGCAGGAGACCAAGCTCGCCGACGAGGCGTTCGCCGCGACGTTCGCGGGCCCGCTGGCCGAGCGGGGCTACGAGGTCGCGCACGTCGGCGAGGGCCGCTGGAACGGCGTGGCGCTGCTGTCGCGCGTCGGGCTGGCCGACGTCGAGCGCACCCTGCCCGGCGCGCCCGAGTTCGGCGGCGTGCTGGAGGCGCGCGCGGTCACCGCCACCTGCGGCGGGGTGCGGGTGACCTCGGTCTACGTCCCGAACGGCCGCACCCCCGGCGATCCCCACTTCGCCTACAAGCTCGAGTGGCTCGCCGCGCTGCGGGCCGCGGTGACGGACCCGGCGACGGCGGTCGTCGCGGGCGACATGAACATCGCCCCCACCGACGCCGACGTCTGGGACCCGTCGCTGTTCACCGAGTCCACCCACGTCACGCCCCCGGAACGCGCCGCGCTCGGCGGGCTGATCGGGCTCGGCCTGCACGACGTCGTCCGCGACCGCTGGCCCGGCGAGCGCGTCTTCACCTACTGGGACTACCGCGCCGGGCGCTTCCACCAGGACAAGGGCATGCGCATCGACCTCGTCCTCGCCGGGTCGGCCGTGGCGGACCGCGTCGCCGCCGCCTGGGTGGACCGCCAGGCCCGCAAGGGCAAGGGCCCCAGCGACCACGCCCCCGTGATCGTCGACCTCGACGAGGCGCCGGACGGTGACATCGGCCCCGTCGTGCCGCCGCCGTCCACCCCTGCGAAGCTCCCGCACCGGGAGTGATCTACCCACTCGATCGGGTGTCGCCCGCAACGGTGGCGTATGAGGGCCGTTGAACGGGGAGACAGTGCCGTCCCGCAGCTCCCCGGAGGAGACCCCGATGCCCCTGCGCCACACCGTGTCCGTCGCGGCGGCCACGCTCGCCCTCGCCGGACTCACCGCGCTCACCGCGTGCGGCAGCCCGGCGGCACCCGCACCGCCGCCGCCCGGAGCCCCGGCCGTCCCCGCCGGACCCGCCGCTCCGGCGGCGCCCGCTGCGCCGGGTGCCGCCGCCGCGCAGGCCGCTCACCAGGGGGCCAGTGCGCTCGCCGCGCTCGCGGCGCTGGGCGAGGAGAAGGGCGGCGAGCAGGTCCGCGGTGTCGCCGGGCGCATCGCCGCGGACGTCGCCGCACTCGACGAGCAGGTCCGTGCCGTCGCCGCCGCGAGCGGGGTCGAGCTGGACGACTCCCTCACCGCCGACCAGCAGGCGCTGCTCGCCGACCTGCAGGCCCGCTCCGGCAGCTCCTTCGACCAGGCCTGGACGCGCGCCGTCCTCGACCTCTACGGCCAGGCGAAGGCGAACGCCGAGGCGGTGCTGAACTCCCCGGACGCCTCGCCGGAGGCCAAGGCCGCCGCCCGCACCGCGCTCGCGAACCTGGACGCGCTGACGGCGCAGCTGCGGTCGGGCGCCGGCTCCGGGGCCGTCCCGCCGACGACCGTCGACTCCGGCAGCGGCGGCCAGGCGGCGTCCACGGAGGACGGGCTGCCGCTCGCCCCCCTCGCGATGCTGGCCGCCGGGGCACTCCTGGCGGGCGGGGCGGTCCGGGCCGCGCGGCGGTGATGCCCGCTGAGTGCTGACCCGCGGCAGGGCCCGGCCGGTCCGCCCGGTGCGCCGGGCGGACCCGACGCCGGTGCGCCGGGTGCGGCCGGCGCGGGTCGTCGGTTGCTGCCGGGGCTGCTCGCCCTCGCTGCGGTGTCCTGCCTGGTCGCGGGCGGTACATGGCTCGCTACGGACCTGCGGACGGGGGCGGATCTCGGGAGCATCGGCTTCGGTGGCGCGGCAGGCCCCGGCGCATCGGGCGTCGCGCCCACCGCGGTCCCGGGGCCCGTGGCTCCCTGGACCGACCCGCCCGCGGGCAATCCGCGCGCCGGGACCGTGCCCGTCACGCTGGAGCTGCCGTCGCGGCAGGTCAGCGCGGCTGTCGTGCCCGTGGTCACCGGCCAGGACGGCGGGCTGATCGTGCCCGAGCCGCCCTCGACCGTCGGCTGGTGGACGCCCAGCGCGCTGCCCGGCGGCACCGGCGGCACCACCGTCGTCGCCGGGCACGTCGACACCCGCACCGGCGGGATCGGCGCGCTCGCCGTCCTGCGCGAGGTGGAGGTGGGCGAGCCGGTCGTCCTGAGCGGAGCGGACGGGCGCGTGGTCGCCTACCGCGTCGTGGCCCGCCGCCACCATCCCAAGGCGGACCTCCCCCCGGAGATCTTCGCGGTCGGCGGCCCGCCGCGGCTCGTGCTCATCACCTGCGGCGGCACGTTCGACCCGGTCACGCGGCACTACGGCGACAACGTCGTCGTCTACGCCGAGCCGGACGCTCCCGGACCGCCATGATCGCCAGAAGTGGGACATGAGCTGCACGGGCGCAGCTGATGTCCCGGTTCCGGTGATCATGGCTCGGGCGGGTGCAGGGCGCCCCGGACCGGTGGCGTGTACGGGCGTGCGGAGCACGGCTTCCGCGTGACAACCTGGGCGCCGTGAGCACGCCGCCCGCCACGACCCCCGCCACCCCCGAGACGACCGAGGCTCCGGAGTTCGCCGCCGTCCGCGAGGCCGCCCTGCGTGCGGCCGCCGCGGCCCCCGGGGTGCGCGCCGCGGGTGGTGCGGCCGTCGACGCTGCCCTGCGCACAGCGGCGGACCTGCTGCGCGAGCGCGCCGCGGACCTGCTGGCCGCCAACCGGCGCGACGTCGAGGCGGCCGAGCGCTCGGGCATGGCACAAGGCCTGCTGGACCGCCTGCGCCTGGGCGAGGAGCGGCTGGCCGACATCGCCCACCAGCTGGAGGTGCTCGCCGCGACGCCGGAGCCGCCCACCGAGCGAGAGGTGCGGACGCTGCCGACGGGCGAGCGGGTGTTCGAGCGCCGGGTGCCGGTCGGGGTGATCGGGGCGGTGTTCGAGGCCCGCCCCAACGTGACGGTCGACGTGGCGTCGCAGGTGTTGAAGGCGCGGTCGGCGACGGTGCTGCGGACGGGCGCGGCCGCGCTCGGCTCGGCCAGGGCGCTGATCGAGCTCGCGATCGCCCCCGCTCTGCGCGCGCACGGCATCCCCGAGGACGCCGTCCAGCTCGTCCCGCTGCCGGGCCACGCGGGCGCGGACGCGCTGGTCGGCCTGCCCGATCTCGTCCCGCTCGTGGTGGTGCGCGGCAGCGGCGAGGTGACGCGGCGGCTGTCGGCCCTCGGCGCGGCGGCGGGTACGCGGGTTCTCGCTCACGCGGACGGCGGCGGTGTCCTCTACCTGGACGCGAGCGCCGATCCCGACACCGTGACGCGCCTGGTCCACGACTCGACGGACCGCCTCGGCGTCTGCAACCGGCTCAACCTGCTGCTCGTCGACCGGCCCGCCCACGACCGGTTGTGGCCGGTCGCGGAGCGGGCGCTGCGGGAGCGGGGCATCACCCCGTCGCTGCCACCGCACACCCACCGGCTCGGCCACGAATGGGCGCTGGACTCCGGCGCCGAGGCGCACGTGACGGTGGCGCAGGTGGACGGCGCCGTCGACGCGGCGACGACGGCGAGCCGCGAGACCTCCGGCCTCGCCGCCACGGTCTGCGCGACGGACGAGGCGGCGGCGCGGGCGTTCATCGACGCCTACACGGGCACCGGCGTGTTCTGGAACGCGACGACCCGCCTGCTGGACGGGTACAAGCTGCTCGGCCTGCCGGAGACCGGCATCAACGTCGATCACACGCCGGGCCCGCGCGGGCCCGTCACCTACCCGGACCTGGGGCTTCGGCAGTTCGTGGTGCTCCCGCCCGCCTGACCGCGATCAGCCGGCCGGGACGGGAACCGCGCCGATCTGGCGCAGCAGCCCGAGGGTGTCCCAGTGCACCCACTCCTCCACGAACCGGCCGCCGACGATCCGGCTGAGCAGCTGGCCGTCGACCTCGACGCGCCTGCCGGTCGGCTCGACCCCCTCCAGCGGCCCGCGGTGCACCCCGCGCAGCGACCAGTGCGTCTCCACCATGTCGCCCTCCGCGATCTGCTGCTCGATCCGCAGGTCGAACTCGTCGAGGACGCTGCGGTAGCCCTCGACGCGGGCGCGGAACCCGGCCGGGCCGGTGGGCTGGTCGGGGTTGTACGGGTCGTGGTTGACGTAGTCCGGCGCGTAGAGCTCCTCGACGGTGTCCCACCGGGCGCCGTTCCAGATCTCGTCGAACTGCCGCGCGACGAGCTTCTTGTTGTCCTCCGTGCTCACGTCGTCCTCCTCGTGACTGTGACTGCGACTCGCCGCCGACCGACTCCCTCCTGCGGTCGGCGGACGCTCTCGGATCCGGGCCAGCAGGGACGGGACGTCCGCGTGGGTGCGTTCGTGCACCAGCCGTGCGCCGTCCCAGCGCTGCCACAGGGTCGCCCAGCACTCGACGGTCCGACCGGTCGGTGCGACCGTCCCGGCCGGCGTGACGAGCGGGCCCGTGTGCGTGCCGTGCCAGACGATCTCGAGCGCGGCGGTGTCGCCGTTGGTGAGCACGCGGACGACCTCGCCCTCCGCGTCCGGGAACGCCGCCCGCCACGCCGCCAGCGCCTCGAGCACGGCGGCGGCCCCCTCGATCCGTCGCCCGGTCGACACCACCTCGACGCACACGTCCGGCGCCAGCAACGCGTCGACCGCCCCCCGTTCTCCCCGCTCGAACCGTGCGACCGACGCCCGCGCCAGGGTCTCCAGGCGGTGGGCCCCCGTGCCGTCGGTCATGCCGGCACGCTAGGGGCGGCCGCGCGGGTCCCGCCTCGGGCGAATGCCCGGGTTGGTCAGGCGTTGCCGCCCAGGCGGACGGCGAGCTGGGTGCGGGAGCTCACACCGAGCTTGGCGTAGGCGTTGCCGAGGTGGTAGCCGACGGTCTTGATGCTCAGCACGAGCTCGGCGGCGACCTCTCGGTTGGTGCGGCCCGCGCAGACCAGCCGGACGACGGCCCGCTCCTGCGGGGTGAGTACGTCGTCGGCGGCCCCGTCGAGCTGCGCGGCCGAGCCGGCGACCGGGACGCCGCAGGCGGTCAGCTCGGCGTCGCAGCGGTCGAGGAACGGGCGGGCGTGCAGCCGGGCGAACTGCTCCCGGGCGGCGCTGAGCTGTGCGATCGCGGCCCGTCGGCTGCCGGCCCGCCGCAGGAACCGGCCGTGGGCGGCGAGCGCGCGGGCGTGGTCGAGGACGCTCGCCGCGCCGTCCCCGACCCGCAGTGCCTCCTCGAACGCGGCGCGCGCCGCGGCGGGCTCCCGCCGTGCCGCAGCCAGCTCGCCGCGGGCGAGGGCGACCGCGGCCAGCCCCGACCGGCTGCCGCGGTCCCGGCACAGCTCTCCGGTGCGGGCCAGCTCCGCCTCGGCCTCGGCGAGGCGGCCGACCGTGACCAGCGCCGAGCAGTAGTGGCCGATCCAGGTGAACAGGCCGGGCTCGCGCTCGGCGCCGTGCGCCGAGGCGAGCAGCGGGGCCGCGGCCGCGAGCACGGCCTGGGCGTCGCCGCGGAAGGCGCCGAGCCGTACCGCGGCGTTCGCCGCCAGTACGCCGTTCCCGGCGTCGCCCTGGCGCCGCGCCTCCGCCCGCGCGGCGGCCAGGTGCGCCCGCGCCTCGTCCCAGAGCCCCCGGGCGGCCAACGGCGTCACCGACATGCCGTGCGCGAACGCGAGCAGCCAGGTCTGGTCGGTGTCGACCGCGAGGGACTCGGCCTGGGCGGCATGCAGGAGGCTGTCGTCCCAGTGGCCGATCCGGTACTCGACCTCGGCGAGCCAGCCCAGGCCGACGAGGCGGTGGGGATGGGGTTCCCAGCCGGGGCGCGGGACGAAGGGGCGTAGGTCGCGGTGAGCCCCGTCCAGGTCGTCGAGCATCATCCTGACCAGCCCGCGGGCCGCCAGGGCGTCGTACAGCCGCGGGGTGACGTCGGCGGGGTCCTCCGCGAGGGCGGCAAACGCGGCGAGCCCGTCGTGGGGGCGGCCCATGATGGCCAGCTCGGCCCCGTAGGTCCCGAGCATGACCGGTTCGAGCGCTGCCGGGAGGCCGCCCACGGCGAGGGCTCGCTCGGCCCACTGGACGGCGTCGGCGGCGCTGAGGCTCAGCTGGTGGAACTGTGCGACCATGGCGGCGCCTGCCGCGCGGGTGGGCCCGCTGCCCGTCTCCCACGCCGACCGGGCGAGCCGCTCCGCCGTGGCGAGGTCGCCGCCCAGCCAGGCGAGCCGGGCCAGCACGAGCTGCCGCTTCGGGGTGTCGGGCAGGCCCGCGAGCCGGTCGGCGAACCCCGCGGCCTCGGCCGCCTCCCCGGCGGCGAGCAGGAGATCGACGGCGTCGAGCAGCAGCCCGTCGTGCGCCGGGCCCGGCGGGCGGAGACGGGTCGCCGCGAGGAGGCGGTCCGCGCCCAGCGCGATCCGCCCGCCCTCCACGTCGGCGGCCGCCTGTGCCGCCAGCGCGTCGGCCAACTCCGGGTCCGGTCCGGCCGCGGCCGCGGCCCGGTGTTCCAGCGCCGCCACCGGGCCGACCGTCGTGGCGGCGCGCCGGTGCAGTTCGGCGCGCGTGGCCGGGCCGAGCGAGTCGTAGACCGCCGCGCGCACCACCGGGTGGCGGAAGCGCAGCTGCCATCCGTCGGTGTCCTGCCCGGCCTCGACCAGCCCGCTGTCGAGCGCTTCCTGGAGCGCGTCCAGCGGCTCGTCGACCCGCCCGACCGCCGCCGCCCGGCCGAGCGGGCAGCGCGGCCCGAGCACGGCGGCGGCCTCGAGCAGCCGGCGGGCGGGTGCCGGGGCCGCCCGCAATGTGGCCTGCACCGACAGGGTGAACGCCGGGCCCGCTGGCAGCGGACCTCGGCCGCGAAGCTGCGCGTCCGGTGCCGTGAGCAGCGAGGACAGGTGCAGCGGGCTGCCCCCGGTGTGGTCGAGCAGGCGCTCGGCGGAGCGCCGCGACAGCCCGCCACGCCCGAGCAGGCCCGCGAGCTCGCGGATCTCCTCGGCGGTGAGGCCCGGCAGGCCGATCCACGTCCCGCGGTCGCGGGCGAAGCGGAGCAAGCCGGGCGGCAGCCGGTCGGCGGCCTCAGGGCGCAGCGTGAGGATCGTGAGGACGCGGTCCGCGTGCAGCCTGCGCAGGGTGAAGGTCAGCGCGAGCAGCGACGCCCGGTCCGCCCAGTGGGTGTCGTCGACGACCAGCGCGACCGGCCCGGTCTCCTGGACGTCTCCGAGCAGGTGCAGCAGGGCCGCGCCCGCGGTGAACGGTTCGGCGTGCTCCACCCGCGCGTCGCCGTGCCCGAGGACGAGGCGGTCGTACAGGCCGTAGGGCAGCCGCGCCTCCGCCTCGTCCCCGGCGGCGCCAAGGCGTTCCCACCCCGGCGGCAGGGTGAAGGCCGTGAATGCATCCAGCAGCGCCGTCTTGCCGAAGCCCGCCGCACCCTCCACGACGACGAGCGCGGGGCGCCCGGCCGCGGCGTCGGCGGCGCGGGCCTGCAGCACGTCGAGCTCCGCCCGGCGCCCCACGAACACGTCCCCCATGCCTTCCCCCTCGCGTCCGGCCGGGCCAGCCAGGATAGGGACTGCCGGGCGGGCGGTGACAGGCCCGGACGGCGGCCTGCCCGCCCGAGGCCTGGGCGTTCGCCCGAGGCGGTCCGGGCGTGCCCGGGTCTAGCGTCGTCGGCCGTCCCGCCCGACCGCACCACCGGAGGAGCAACCGTGGATCCCGTGAAGATCGTCGAAGCCGCGATCGACAGCTGGAACGGCAAGGACGAGCAGGCCTTCGTCGACCTCTTCCGCCCCGACGCAGAGATCACCGGACCCGGGGGCATGGTCCTGCAGGGCGCCGACGGCGCGCGGGCGTTCTGGCAGGGCTACCAGGGCGCGTTCCCGGACAACCGGGTCGTCGCCCGGGCCGTGTTCGGAGCGGGGGACCAGGCCGTCGAGGAGGCGGCGTTCGAGGGCACGCACACCGCCGCGCTCGTCGGCGCGGACGGCACCGAGGTGCCGCCGACGGGGCGGCGGGTGAGCGTGCCGTTCACCGCTGTGTACGGGCTGCGGGACGGCCGCGTGGCCACCTACCACCTCTACTTCGACCAGGTCGAGCTGCTCACCCAGCTCGGCCTGATGCCAGGGCCGACGTCCTGACCCGGCCGCTCGGTCCCGCGGTGCCCGCATTCCCCCGGCGGCCTGTCGGGGTCGGCGGCTAGTGTCGGCGGCGTGCCGGAGATCGCCCCAGAGCTTGCCCTGCATCGCGCCACGCTGCCCAACGGGCTGAGGGTGCTCCTCGCCCCCGATCCGAACACCCCGGTCGTCGGGGTCGCGGTGCACGTCGACGTCGGCTTCCGGTCCGAACCGGAGGGCCGCACGGGCTTCGCGCACCTGTTCGAGCACCTGATGTTCCAGGGCAGCGAGAGCCTGGAGAAGCTCGCGCACTTCCGGCACGTCCAGGGCTCTGGCGGGGTGTTCAACGGCTCGACGCACCAGGACTACACCGACTACTTCGAGGTCCTCCCCGCCGCCGCGCTGGAGCGGGCGATCTTCCTGGAGGCGGATCGGCTGCGCGCGCCCACGCTGTCGGAGGACAACCTGCGCAACCAGGTGGACGTGGTGAAGGAGGAGATCCGGCTCAACGTCCTCAACCGCCCCTACGGCGGTTTCCCGTGGATCCTGCTGCCGCCGGTCCTCTACGACACGTTCCCCAACGCGCACAACGGCTACGGCGACTTCTCCGAGCTGGAGCAGGCCTCCCTCGACGACGCGGCGTCGTTCTTCGACGCCTACTACGCGCCCGGCAACGCGCAGGTGACGGTCGCGGGCTACTTCGACGTCGACGAGGCCCTGCGGACGGTCGAGAAGCACTTCGGCGACATCCCCGCCCGCGAGACGCCACCCCGCCCGTCGTTCCACGAGCCGCTGCCGGGGGCCGAGCGCCGCCAGGTGGCGCAGGACGCGCACGCCCCGTTGCCGGCGTTCGCGATCGGCTACCGGCTGCCCGATCCCGCCGACCTGGACGCCTACCTGGCCCACGCCCTGCTCGCGTCGGTGCTCGGCGACGGGGAGGCCGCGCGCCTGGAACGCCGCCTCGTCCACACCGACGGGCTGGTCACCGACGTGTCGGCGTCCGCGGGGCTCTTCGGCCCGCTCGACACCCGCGACCCGGACACGTTCACGATCACCGCGGTGCACCGCGCGTCCGTCGAGGCGGACACGGTGCTCGCGGCCATCGACGAGGAGCTCGAGAAGCTCGCCGCGGAGGGCCCGAGCGCGGACGAGCTCACCCGGCAGGTGGCCCGCTGGTCGGCCGCCCTGCACCGCGAGGACGACCGCCTCATGTACCGGATGCTCGGCCTGGGGGCCCGCGAGCTGCTCTACGGCCGCGCCGAGATCACGCTGGAGCTGCCGCAGCGGCTCGCGGCCGTCCGGCCGGAGCAGGTCCGCGACGCGGCGGCCGCGCTGCGCGGCGCGGGCCGCGGCGTGCTGCTGGTCCAGCCCAACGGCGAGGGGGAGGACTCCTGATGGCGCGCGCCACCCACCGCTCGGCGGCCCAGATCGGCCGCACCCCGGCCGGACCGCGGCCGCTGCCGCCGCTCGGCGCCACGCGGGACGTCCCGCTGCCGGACGTCGAGCAGACGATCGTCGCGAACGGGCTGCGCGTCCTCGCGGCCCGCAACCCGAGCGTCCCGATGGTGGAGATGCGGCTGCGGATCCCGTTCGCGGGCTCCGCGCCGGACCACCCGGCGGTCGCCGAGGTGCTCTCCTCCACCCTGCTCGCCGGCACCGCGAGCCGGGACCGCGTCACGATCGACGACCAGCTCGCCGCGGTCGGCGCCGAGCTCGGTGTGCACGTCGACCCGGAGCGGCTCGCCGTCGGCGGCTCCACCCTGGCGGACGGGCTGCCCGCAGCACTGGAGGTCGTCGCGGACGTCCTCACCGGTGCCACCCACCCCGACGCCGAGGTGCTCAAGGAACGGGAGCGGCTCGCCGAGCGGATCCGCGTCGCCCGCGCCCAGCCGAGCACGATCGCCCGCGAAGCCCTGCAGCGACGCCGCTTCGGGGACCACCCGATCACCCGCGAGCTGCCCACGTCGGCGGAGGTCACCGCCGTCGAACCCGGCACCGTCCGGGCGCTGCACGCGGCGTCGGTGCTCCCCGAGGGGGCCATCCTCACCCTCGTCGGCGACCTCGACCCGGCCGCCGCGATCGGCCTGGCCGAGAAGGTCCTCGGTGGTTGGACGGGCGGGCCCGCCCGCGTCCTCGACGCGCCGCCCGCCCTCGTCCCCGGCGACCTGCTGCTCGTGCACCGCCCCGGCTCCGTGCAGTCCCAGCTGCGCCTGTCCGCCCTCGCGCTGCCCCGTGCGGATCCGCGCTACCCGGCCCTCTACCTGGCCAACCTCGTCTTCGGGGGCTACTTCTCCTCCCGCTGGATGGAGAACGTGCGCGAGGACAAGGGCTACACCTACGGCGCCCACTCCGGCATCGAGTTCGTCCCGGACGGCGCGGTCCTCGACGTGTCCACCGACGTGGCGAGCGACGTCACCGCCGCCGCGCTGCTCGAGACCCGCTACGAGCTGGGTCGCCTCGTCGCCGTCCCGCCCACGGCGGCGGAGGTGGACGCGGGCCGTCGGTACGCCGTCGGATCGCTCCTGATCTCCCTGGACAGTCAGGGCGGGTTCGCCTCCACGATCGCGAACCTCGCCGCGGACGGCCTGGACGTGCGGTGGCTGCGCAGCCTGCCGGCCCGGCTGGAGGCCGTCACCGTCGAGGAGGTCGCCGCGGCGGCCCTGGAGTACTTCGCGCCCAGCGCGTTCACCGGCGTCGTCGTCGGTGATGCGGACGTCATCGGCCCGAAGGTCCGCGCGCTCGGTGGGGTCGCGGGGCCGTGACGTTCGTCCTGCTCGGCCCGCCCGTCCTGTCCCGATCGGCGGTCGTGCGCGACGAGCCGCTGCGCACGGACGTCGAACGCCAGGTCGCGGGCTGGCCCAAGGCGCGGCTCGTCGTCGTCGACGCCGAGGGGCGCACGCCCGTACGGTGGCGCGCCGAGCCGTCCGCGGGCTTCTCGGTGGGGGACGCCGGCACGTGGGACGTCGCCTACGGCTCGGGCGGCACCCTGCGCACCCGGGCCACCAGCGGCGACACCCCGTTCGACGGGGCCGTTCTGCTCGGCGAGGCGGACGGCGTCGCGTACTGGGCCGTCCGCGGTGCTGTCGACCTCGCCGCGGAGGACCCGTCGGAGTGGATCGACCTGCGCATGGCCGGTGCCGCCCTCGACGCCCTCGGGGCGGGCTTGTTCACCACCGCCGTCGCCGCGCTGAGCTGGCACGACTCCGCACGGTTCTGCCCGCGCGACGGCGCCCCCACCCGGGCCGGCAACGCGGGCTGGCATCGGGTCTGCGAGAACGGGCACGAGGACTACCCGCGCACCGATCCCGCCGTCATCTGTCTCGTCCACGACGGCGGGCACGGGGAGGGCGCGCGGATGCTGCTCTCCCGCAACGTCGGCTGGCCCGACGGCCGGTTCTCCGTGCAGGCCGGGTTCGTCGAGGCGGGCGAGTCGCTGGAGGCGTGCATCCAGCGCGAGATCGCCGAGGAGACCGGGGTCGTCGTCCGTGACGTGCACTATCTCGGCAGCCAGGCCTGGCCGTTCCCGCGGTCGCTGATGGTCGGGTTCCACGCCGTCGCGGACCCGTCCGGCCCGCTGCGGCCCGCGGACGGCGAGATCGCCGAGGCGATGTGGGTGACGCGCGCCGAGCTGCGCCAGGCGCTGGCCCGCGGGGACTGGAGCGGCACGGGCGACCCGGGGGAGCGGCTCCTGCTGCTCCCGGGGAAGGTGTCGATCGCCCGCTCGATGTTGGAGGCGTGGGCGGCGCAGGGGTGACGGCCCGCTGGTGGCCCCGCCCGTTGGTGGCCCCCGCCCGCTGGTGGCTCGCCCCCGCCCGCTCGAACATATGCTCCACCGCTCACACACAGCCGGTGGTGCTCACACACAGCGCCGACGGTGTGTGTGAGCACCACGGGGTGTGTGCCGGTCGCCGCGACGGGCGGTTGTCCACCTCGCCCCGAGTTGTCCACAGCTGCGGAAATGCACCTGGCGCCGGCCTCGTCGCAGCCCGCAGGCTCGAGACATGGATCTTCTGCCCGGCTTGCACCGGCGCGACGAGCTGCGTGCCGTCGGATACACCAGCGATGAGGTGCGCCGTGCCCGCGCGGCGGGACTGCTGACGTCGTTGCGGCGCGGCACGTACCGGTTCGGCCCGGCGCCGCCCACGCCCGAGGCCGCGCACGCTCTCCTCGTCCGGGCCGCGGTCCGGGAGCTCTCGGGTGACTCCGTCGTCAGCCACGTCTCGGCCGCGGTGCTGCACGGCCTGCCGGTCTGGGGCGTGCCGCTCGACCGCGTCCACGTCACCCGCCCGCGCCGGAACGGGGCACGCTCGGGCGCCCGCGCGGAGGTGCACGCGGCACCGCTCGCGGACGACGAGACGTGTCGGATCGACGGCCTTCGCGTCACGTCCCTTTCGCGCACGCTCGTCGACGTCGCCCGGTGGGTGCCGTTCATGCAGGCCGTCGTCGTCCTCGACGCGGCGTTGCGACGGGCGGCGCTGGCGGACGGCGCACCGGAGGCGGCACCGGGTCCGGCGTGGGCGACGCTGAAGGCCGCGTCGGACGTAGCCCTGCGGCGCGCTCACGGCTGGCAGGGGGCACCACACGCGCGCCGGGCGGCCGCGTTCGCGGACTGGCGCAGCGAGAGCCCGGGCGAGTCGCGCAGCCGGGTCGCGTTGCTGGATGCGGGCCTGCCGGCGCCGGAGCTCCAGGGACGCATCCCCACAGCGCTCGGTGAGCCGCGCGCCGACTTCCTGTGGCGAGAGCAGCGGACGGTCGGCGAGTTCGACGGGCTCGGCAAGTACGGCCGGCTCCTGCGGCCCGGCGAGTCGGTCGCGGACGCAGTCCTGCGGGAGAAGCGCCGCGAGGACGCGATCCGCGCCGAGGGCTGGTGGGTCGTGCGTTGGACGTGGGCGGAGCTCGAGGAGTTCGGCCCGGTCCTCGACCGGCTCCGGCGGGCGTTCTCGGCGGCCGAGCGATCACGCCTGGGTGGCACGCAGAGGTGACATGGATGGCACGGATGGGCCAGAGGCGGGCCGGCGCGAGGGGGCGCTCGCGCCGCCTCACACACCGCAGGGTGCCCGCACACACCGTCGGCGGTGTGTGTGAGCGCCACCGGCTGTGTGCGAGCGGCGGAACAGGTGTGCGGGGCCGGACAAGACGACGGGGTGGGTGCGAGTGCTGGGCGGGACGACACCAGCGCACCCTGCTTGCGCTTGCTGACAACTCGTCTAACAATGGCCGTCATGTCGACGCAGACGGTCGCCACCGACGTGATCACCCGGGACGGGCTGCGCCTCGCGGTGCAGCTCCACGGTGATCCCGGACGTCCGGTCGTGATCGCGGTGCACGGGTATCCGGACGACCACGCGGTGTGGGACGGAGTGGTCGCCGATCTCGCGTCGGACCACCACGTCGTCACCTACGACGTGCGCGGCGCCGGGGCCTCCGACGCGCCGCCGGACCGCGCGGGGTACGACCTGGATCGGCTGGCGGACGACCTCGCGACCGTGATCGACGCCGTGCTCGACGCGCCGACCGACGCACCGACCAGCGCGCGAAACGGCTCCCCCACCGACGCCCCGACCGCCACCCCCGCCGACGCGCCAACCGGCTCCCGCGCCCCCACCGCCGCGCCGACCGGCTCCCGCGCCGGCGCCCCCGCCGCCGCGCCAACCGGCTCCCGCGCCCCCGCCCCCACCGACGCCCCGACCGGACCCCCCGACCCCGGGCACCGCCGGGTCCACCTGCTCGCCCACGACTGGGGCTCGATCGCGTGCTGGCACGCCGTCACCGGGGATCGGCTCGGGGGGCGGGTCGCGTCCTACACCTCGATCTCCGGGCCGTCGCTCGAGCACACCGCCCGGTGGCTGCGCGGGGGTCCGTCGCGCGACACGCTGCGCCAGGCGGCGGCGTCCTGGTACACGGCACTGTTCCGGCTGCCCGTGGTGCCCGAGGCGGTGTGGCGCTCGGGGCTGGCGGCGCGGATCCTCGCCGCGACCGAGGGTGTGCCCCGCCCGGCGACCCGCAACGCCATCAACGGCCTGGAACTCTACCGAGCCAACCTGGGAGCCAACCTGGGCGCCCGGATGGCGAACCCGGGCCACGCCGCCACCGCCGTCCCCGTGCAGGTTCTCGCGCCGGCCGCAGATCGCTACGTCACCCCGGCCCTGCACCGGGTCGCCCGTGGCCACGTGCCGGACCTGCGGATCCGGCGGGTCGCGGGCGGGCACTGGATGGTCCGCAGCAAGCCCGCGGTGGTCGCACGGTGCGTGCGTGAGCTGGTCGCACACGTCGAGACCGGCGTCGAGGCGCCCGCGCTGCGCCGCGCCCGCGACACTCCGGGCCGCTGGCAGGACCGCCTCGTCGTCGTGACGGGCGCGGGATCGGGCATCGGCCGGGCCACGGCGCTGGCGTTCGCCCGGCGGGGGGCGGAGATCGTGGCCGTCGACCGGGATCTGCCGTCCGCGCAGAAGACCGTTTCGAGGGGCGCCACGCCCGGATCGGCGGCCTACCGAACCGATGTCGCCGACGCGGCCGCCATGCAGGAGCTGGCCGAGCGCGTCGTCGCCGAGCACGGCGTGCCGGACGTCGTGGTCAACAACGCGGGCATCGGCATGGCGGGGCCGTTCGCCGACACGACCCTGGAGGACTGGCAACGGATCGTCGACGTCAACCTCTGGGGTGTCGTCCACGGCTGCCGCGTCTTCGGCGGGCTGATGCGCGAGCACGGCGAGGGCGGGCAGATCGTCAACACGGCCTCCGCGGCGGCATATCTGCCGCATCGCAGCCTGTCGGCCTACGCCACCACCAAGGCCGCGGTGCTGATGCTCTCCGAGTGCCTGCGCGCCGAGCTGCACGAGCACGGTGTCGGTGTCACCGCGCTGTGCCCCGGGTTCGTACACACCGGCATCGCGGCCACCGCGCGGTTCGTCGGTCTGGACGACGCGGCTCAGGCCCGGCGCCGGCGCGAGACCGACGCGCTCTACGCGCGGCGCAACTACACGCCCGAGCAGGTCGCGGAGCAGGTCGTCAGGGCGGTGGAGCGCAACCGTGCCATCGCCGCGGTGACGCCCGAGGCGCGGGCGGGGCTGCTGCTCTCGCGGCTCGCACCCGGGGTGTTGCGCGCGATCGCCCGCCGTGAGCTGCCCGTCCCTGGGGAGCCGTGATGACCGTCCCGGCGGGCCCGCGGCGGATGTCGCCGCAACGGCGCCGCGCGCACATCGTCGCGGTGGCGCTGGAGCTGTACCGGCGGCTGCCGCCGGAGCGGGTGTCGGTGGAGGACGTCGCGCGGGCGGCGGGCGTATCGCGTCCACTGGTCTACCGGTACTTCGGCAGCGCCGAGGAACTGCACGCCGCGGCGCTGGAGCAGGTGGTGGACGAGCTCCTGGCCGCCCTCGTCGTCGACCCTGGCGGCGACCTCCTCGCCGACCTCCGCACCGCGCTCGACGTGTTCCTCGACGTCGTCGAGCGACACGCCGTGGGCTACGTCGCGCTGATGCGCAGCGGATCCGTGCTCACCTGGGGCCAGGGCGGTGTGCAGCGGGTACGCAGCCACATCGAGTCGGTGATCCTTCGCCGGATCGGCGACGGGCACCGGCTCGCGGTGGTCGGCTGGATCGCCGCCGTCGAGACGACGTGCGTCCTGTGGCTGCAGGAGCGCCCGATGCCGCGCGCGGCGTTCCGCGACTACCTCGCCGCGCTGCTCGTCGCGATGGTCGGGGTCACGGTGCAGCGGTAGGTCAGGCCGCGGCCGCCAGGCGCTCCTGCACCTGCGCGAGCGAGGGGTTCGTGAGCGTCGAGCCGTCCGGGAACTCGATCAACGGCACGGTCCGGTCGCCGCCGTTGGCGGTGATCACGAACTCCGCCGCCTCCTCGTCGAGGTCGACGTCGACCTCGCGGAACTCGATCGCCGCTCCTGCGAGCTGGATCTTGAGCCGTCGGCAGTAACCGCACCACGTCGTCGAGTACATCGTCAGCACGGTCCGATCAACGCCGTGGGGGCCGCTGCTGCTTCCCGCGCGTGCTGTGCGACCGCTCACCCGGGCCCGCGAGGGCGTCGGCCGCGGGTGCCAGGATGGGGCGGTGAGCGCCCCCGCCCGAGACGGCACCCGCACGGCACTGGACGACGAGCAGCACGCGGCCGTCGAGGCGCCCCGCGGGCCGGTGTGCGTGCTCGCGGGTGCAGGCACGGGCAAGACGCGCACGATCACCCACCGCATCGCGCACCTGGTGCGGGCGGGGCACGTCGCGCCGGGGCAGGTCCTCGCGGTGACGTTCACGACGCGCGCGGCGGGCGAGATGCGCACGCGGCTGCGGGCGCTCGGGGTCGCGGGCGTGCAGGCGCGGACGTTCCACTCGGCGTCGCTGCGCCAGCTGCGCTACTTCTGGCCGCGGGTGATCGGCGGCGACCAGTGGCAGGTGCTGGAGGGCAAGCTGCGGCTCGTCGGCCCGGCGGCGTCGCGGGCGAGGATGGGTACGGACGCGGCGAGCCTGCGCGATCTCGCGGGCGAGATCGAGTGGGCCAAGGCGAGCCTCGTCGCGCCGCAGGACTACGCCGCCGAGGTCGCGCGGCTGCGGCGCACCACTCCGGGCCCGGCCGAGCAGGTCGCCCAGGTCTACGAGGGCTACGAGGAGCTCAAGCGCCGCGCCGAGCTGCTCGACTTCGACGACATCCTGCTGCACACCGCCGCCGCCCTGGAGGAGCACGGCGACGTCGCGCAGGAGTTCCGGGATCGCTATCGCTGCTTCGTCGTGGACGAGTACCAGGACGTCACGGCGCTGCAGCAGCGCGTGCTGGACGCCTGGCTGGGCGCGCGCGACGACCTCACCGTCGTCGGCGACGCGAACCAGACGATCTACACCTTCGCCGGGGCCTCGCCGCGGTACCTGCTGGACTTCCCGCGCCGCTTCCCCGACGCCGCGGTCGTGCGCCTCACGCGCGACTACCGCTCCACACCGCAGGTCGTGTCGTGCGCGAACACGGTGATCGGCGCCGCGCGCGGGCGCGTCGCGGGGGCACGCCTGCAGCTCGTCGGGCAGCTCCCGCCCGGCCCGGACCCGGACTTCGCCGAGTACGACGACGAGCCCGCCGAAGCCGCCGCCGTCGCGGGGACGATCAAGCGACTGGTCGACGACGGCGTCGCGGCGTCGGAGATCGCGGTGCTGTTCCGGATCAACGCGCAGTCCGAGGTCTACGAGCAGGCGCTCACCGAGGTCGGCGTGCCCTACCAGGTGCGGGGCGGGGAGCGGTTCTTCGCCCGGCCCGAGGTGCGCCGCGCGATGTCGGCCATCCGGATGGGGGCCTCGCGCGAAGGGGGTGGCGACCTCGTCGAGGACGTCCGCGCCGTGCTCGAACCCGTCGGACTGACCGCCGAGCCACCCGGCGGCGCGGCGCAACGGGCGCAGTGGGAGTCGTTGCTCGCGCTCGTCGAGGTCGCCGAGGAGCTGGTGGCCGCCGAGCCGGACGCCGACCTGCGCCGGTTCGCGGGCGAGCTGGAGCAGCGTGCCGAGGCTGCGCATCCGCCGACGGTCGCGGGGGTCACGCTCGCATCGCTGCACGCGGCGAAGGGCCTGGAGTGGGACGCGGTGTTCCTCGTCGGGCTCGTGGACGGGACGCTGCCCATCCAGCACGCGGACGGCGACGACGCCGCGATCGAGGAGGAGCGCCGCCTGCTGTACGTCGGGGTCACCCGCGCGCGGCGGCGCCTCACCCTCTCCTGGGCGCTGTCGCGCCAGCCCGGCGGGCGCCGTCACCGTCGCCGCAGCCGCTTCCTCTACGGGCTGATCCCCGACCACCACCCCGCCTCGCGGGTGCCCGAGGGCGGGCGCCGCACGGGCGGATCGAAGCCGCGCTGTCGCATCTGTGGGCAGCCCCTGGTCGGCACGGACGCCCTCAAGCTGCGCCGCTGCGCGGACTGCCCGTCCGATGTGGACATCGAACTGCTGGACCGGCTCAAGGCCTGGCGCACCGCGGAGGCCAAGGAGCAGCAGGTGCCCGCGTACGTCGTGTTCACCGACGCCACGCTCACCGCCATCGCCGAGCAGCGTCCCGCGGACTCCGCCGGCCTCGTGTCCATCCCCGGCATCGGCGCCCGCAAGCTGGACCGCTACGGGGCGGCCGTCCTGGCCCTGCTCGCAGAACACTGACGACACCGCTGCACACACCACTGAACCAGCCACGAATCTCGTCCGTTAATTCGGTTGTGCCCCCGGCCGGGGAGTCCCTAGCCTGCTGACAACGGACGAAGCGCCGCCCGTTGTCATGAGCTTCGGAGAGGAGGGTTTCCGATGATCAGCTGCATCACGCCGACGATCTACGGCACCCCCATGCTCTCCGCGCTCGGAATGCCGCACGCCCTCCCCGTCGCGAAGCCGTGGTTCGGCGTCGTGATCGTGGAGGCGTTCCGCGTCGATGACAACAGCACAGGTGTGTCCGCACCACGGTGGCGCCTTGAGTAGGCGACGCCGCACCGGCCGAAAGGGCCGCGGACCCACCAGGGTTCGCGGCCCTTTTTCTTTGCCCGTTCTCCCAGAGGTACCGACCTAGGAGGTTCGAGGTGCTAGTCCGATCCGCTCCGTTGGACGGCGGAGCGATCACATCAGCCCAGCTCGGCGGCGACCCCGCCGAGGGCGTGGGCGCGCTGCTCGACGCGGCACCCCGCGCCGGGCTCAACCTGCCCTGCCGGTCGGCCGCGGACGCCGACCTCTGGTTCGCCGAGTCGCCCGCCGACCTCGAGCGGGCCAAGCGGCTCTGCCGCGACTGCCCGATCCGGGTCGAGTGCCTGGAGGGCGCCAAGCGGCGCGAGGAGCCGTGGGGCGTGTGGGGCGGCGAGATCTTCGACCGCGGCGTCGTGATCCACCGCAAGCGTCCCCGTGGGCGCCCGAGCAAGGCCGATCTCGCCCGGGACCGTGCCTACGCGGAGTCCGTCGCCGTCTCCGCCTGACCGCGCAGAACGTCCTGGCGAGCCAGGACCGCCAGACAAGAAGGGGAAGCCCGATGACCCACCTCGCCACGATGCCCACCCCCGTCGTCCCGCGACCCACGACGCGCGTCCGAGAGGGAATGCCGATGCTGCTTCATGAAGCTCTCGCCCGGTCCCGAGCGCAGGAGGCCCATGAGGCCGCACGCAGACACCGGCTCGCCCGCGAGGCCCAGCAGGCCGCGCGGGGTTCCCGGCCGGCCCTGCTGCGGGTCCTCCTGGTGCCGCTGCGGCGCACGGCCCGCGCCCGCGCGGCCGCAGCGCGCCGCGCCGCCCGCGCTTCGTGACCGCGTCAAGCCGGATGACCAGACGGCGCGGACCGACGCGCCGCCCGAGAAGCGCCGGTGCCCCGTCCTCCCGCGGCGGGGCACCGGCGCCGTCACGTCCCGGCGGCGGGCTCGCCCACGTCGGGATCGAAGATCCACGGCTGCCAGTGCTGCACGATCCCGCGCAGGGGGACGTCCGCGTCGAGCTGGCAGAGCACGGCGAGCGTCCCCATCGTCACGCGGTGCACGAGCAGGTACTGCCGCGGCAGGTTCAGCTCCAACCCGGTGTCGAACTGCGGGCTGCGCGCGTCGCCCACGCGCTGCGCCTGGCGCTGCAGCCACGGCCGGTCGAACCGGAACATCTCCGTGCGCAGCGGTTCCGCGAACGGCGCCAGGTAGGCCATCGCGTCCTCGCCGGTGGTGCGTGAGCCCGGCAGCACGAAGCCCTCCCGGCGCAGCAGCGCGATGAGCTCGTCCGGGCGGTCCAACAGCGCCAGCCGGGTCATCTCCGACAGCGGCCGCGGCAGGCCGTCCGGCAACCGGGCCACCGCGCCGTAGTCGATCACCAGGATGCGGCCGTCGTCGAGAATCTGGAAGTTGCCCGGATGCGGGTCCGCGTGCAGCAGTCCGACGAGCGCGGGTGCGGAGTAGTGGAACTCGGCGAGCCTGCGTGCGGCCAGGTCGCGCTCCTCCTGCGTGCCGGAGCGGATGACGTCGGAGAGCTTGCGGCCGGTGACCCACTCCGTCACGACCGCCTTGGGGGCGGACGCCACCACCCGCGGCACCTTCACGTGCTCGTCGCCGCTGTAGGCCCGCGCGAACTGCCGCTGGTGCGCGGCCTCGTCGCGGTAGTCCAGCTCCTCGGACATCCGCTCGCGCAGCTCGTCCACCAGCGGCCGCACCTCGACACCCGGTACGAGCGGCTGCAGCACCCGCGCGAGGCGCCCGACCTGGCGCAGGTCCGACAGCAGCGCCTCCTCCGCCCCCGGGTACTGCACCTTGACGGCGACCTCGCGGCCGTCGCGCCACACGGCGCGGTGCACCTGGCCGATGCTCGCCGCGGCGGCGGGGCGGTCGTCGAACTCGGCGAACCGGTCCCGCCAGCCCCGTCCGAACTGCTCGGCGAGCATCCGGTGGACGTCCGCGACCGGCATCGGCGGGGCGGCGGTCTGCAGCTTGACCAGCGCCTCCCGGAACGGGGCGGCGTACTCGTCGGGGACGGCGGCCTCGAACACGGACAGGGCCTGGCCGAACTTCATCGCCCCGCCCTTGAGCTCGCCGAGCACCGCGAACAGCTGCTCGGCGCTCCTGG
>NZ_JBFWVQ010000021.1:0-68964 GCF_050246655.1 Pseudonocardia sp. | reverse complement strand
GCGCGGGCGGCGACGGGGGCATTCGGCGGGTCCTCGCAGGGGGAGCGCGCGCTTCGCCGGGGCTGCGGCGTCTGGGAGGCGGGTCAGTTCGCTGCGAAGCGCGCCGGTGCTCTGCGAGGTGGGTCGGGTGTCTGCGAGGCCGGCTGCCTGGGCCGAGTGCGCGGGCGGCCGGCCGGCGCGGCGCGGGCGGCCGGCCCCCCGGGGCCGCGCCGCGGGCCCGGGCGTTCAGCGGGCTTCGCAGGGTGTGCGCGCGCTTCGCAGAGGCTGCGGCGTCTGCGACGCGGGTCAGTTCTCTGCGAGGGGCGTCGGGTGTCTGCGCGGGTGGGCTGGACCCCGCGAGGCGGGTCGGGCGGTCTGCGGCGGGTCAGGTCCCTGCAAGGCGGGTCAGGTCCCTGCACGGCGGGTCGGGTCCCTGCGCGGGTGGGCTGGTCCCTGCGAGGTGGGTCGGACCGCTGCGACGCGGCGGGGCGCGCCATGGGTCCGCCCGGACGGCCAGCCTCACCCCGACCCACGCCCGCCGTGCCGTCCGGGCGGGAGGGCGGCCAGGAGGGCGGCAGGAGGGCGGGAGCGCGGACGGCCCGGTCAGGGGAACTTCAGGGGCGCCTCCGGACGTTCCCTGAGTGCGGCGTGGCCCAGCAGGACGCACAGTGGAGTCAGCCGGCAGCCACGCCGGACGACGGACTCGAAGGAGCGCAGCGAAGTTGGCCACCACCACCCTCACCCGACCCCGGCACGGCAAGGTGATCGCCGGCGTCTGCGCCGGGATCGCCGAGCGGTTCGGCTGGAGCCCGTTCCTCGTGCGGCTGGCGTTCCTGCTCAGCTGCCTGCTTCCGGGGCCGCAGTTCGTCGTCTACCTCGTGCTGTGGGTGATCATGCCGAAGCGCGCGTACTGACCCGCCTGATCGACCCTGAGCGACCACCGACCGATTCGTTACGACCGCCGGCCCCGACACCCGTCACATCCGGGTGCCGGGGCCGGCCCGTGTCTGGCACGATGCTCAGCGTGATCGACCGGACGGGCCGCCCCCTCGTGGGTGCGTGCTGTCCGGGGTGCTGTCGCAGCTGTCGCCACAGCTGTTGCTGCCGTCGCAGCTGACCCAGCCCCCGCCCGTCCCCGCCGTCCCACACGGCGCCGCACGTCTGCGATCACTCCATGAACGTCACGCCCGACCTGCGCGGTCACACCGTCGTCGCCCTGCACGCCCACCCCGACGACGAGGCGATCTTCACCGGGATCACGCTGCGCCGCCTCGCCGACGCGGGTGCCCGCACCGTCCTCGTGATGGCGACGGGCGGTGAGCTGGGCGAGTCCCGGGTGCCGCTACGGCCCGGCGAGACGGTGTCGGCGCGCCGGATGGCCGAGCTGGAGGCGGCCGCGGACCTGCTCGGCATCGCCCGGATCGTCCTGCTCGATCATCGCGACTCGGGGTTGCCCGGCTGGACGGACGCCCGCCACGCCCGCGCGCTCGCCGCAGCGGACCCGGTGGCGCTCGCCCGCCGGGTGGCCGAGGTCGTCGACGCCGAGGGCGCGGGCACCCTCGTCCACGACGACGAGCAGGGCATCTACGGCCACCCCGACCACGACGCGACGCACCGCATCGGCCGTCTCGCCGCGGAGCTGACCGGAACCGCGTCCTACCAGATGACGATCGACCGCGAGCACCTGCACGTCACCGCGCGGGATCGCCACCTCGTCCACGGCGCCGCCCGCGCCGCCGCCGTCCCGTTCGGCCGGGTGACCGTGGAGATCAGCCTCGCCGTCACCGGGTCGGCGACGGACCTGGAGCGCAAGCGCGCCGCGATCACCGCGCACGCGAGCCAGGTCGCGCCCGAGGACGTGCCCGCGGAGGACTTCGCGATCACCTACGGCTACGAGTGGTTCCGCCGCACCGGCCGCCCCGGCGCCCTGGACCTGCTGGGCAACGCGCACCTCACCGCCGGGACGGCCCTCGCCCCCGCCGGGACGGCCGTCTCCGCCGCCGTGGTGGCCGCGCCGTAGGCTCGGCGGTCGTGGCCGACGTGACCGCCGACCTCCACGACGACGCAGCCGATCCCGCGCCGCACACCGGCCGGGCCGCCGTCGTGCTGGCCCGCCCGCTCGCTGCCGTGACGGGCGGGGTCCTGCTGTACCTGAGCTTCCCGCCGCGCACCCTGTGGTGGCTCGCCCTGCCCGCGTTCGCGCTGCTCGGCGCCGTCCTGTACGGGCAGCGGGCCCGGGCCGGGTTCGGCTGGGCGGCGCTCTTCGCCATGGCCTTCCTGCTGCCCCTGCTGGTGTGGACGGGCTCCTACGTCGGGCCGCTGCCCTGGATCGCGCTGTGCGTCGCCGAGGCGGTGTTCGTCGGCGCGGCGGGCGCCGGGATGGCGGTGGTGTCGCGGTTGCCCGCGGCCCCGGTCTGGATGGCCGCGGTGTGGGTGGCGGGGGAGGCGGTGCGCAGCCGCGTGCCGTTCGGCGGGTTCCCCTGGGGGCGGGCCGCGTTCGGGCAGGCGGACGGGCCGCTGCTGCCCGTGGCCGCGCTCGGCGGGGCGCCCCTGCTGTCGTTCGTCACGGTGCTCGCCGGCCTCGCGCTCGGCGTGGCGGGCCGGGAGCTGCTGCGCCGCGGGCCCGCCACCCCGGCCGACCGGACGCGTGCGGTGCAGGTCGCCGCGGGCTGCCTGGCCGGCGTCGTGGCGCTGACGGTCGCGGCCGGCGCGATCCCGCCGTCCGGCGGGCCGGCCGGGGAGGTGACGATCGCCGCGGTGCAGGGCAACGTCCCGCGCCTCGGTCTGGACTTCAACGCCCAGCGACGCGCCGTCCTCGACAACCACGTCCGGGTCACCGAGCAGCTCGCGGCGGAGGTCGCCGCGGGCCGCCTGCCGCGGCCGGACCTCGTCGTGTGGCCGGAGAACGCCAGCGACATCGACCCCCTGCGCAACCCGGACGCCGCCGCCGAGATCGACGCCGCCGCGCGTGCCGTCGGCGCGCCGGTGCTGCTCGGCACCGTGCTGCGCAACCCGGACGGGCTGACGGCGTCGAACTCGGTGCTCGTCTGGCAGGGCGGCACGGGGGTCGTCCAGCGCACCGACAAGCGCCGCGTCCAGCCGTTCGGCGAGTACCTGCCCTACCGGGAGTTCTTCCGGCTGTTCTCCGCCTACGCCGACCGTGCGGGGTTCTTCGTCCCCGGCCAGGGCGCGGGCGTGGTGGACGCCGCGGGCGCGCGGGTCGGCGTCGCGATCTGCTGGGAGATCGCGTTCGACGACCTCGTCGCGGACAGCGTGGCCGCGGGCGCCACCGTCCTCGCCGTGCCGAGCAACAACGCCACCTTCGGCCTCTCGGAGATGACCTACCAGCAGCTCGCGATGTCGCGGGTGCGCGCGGTGGAGCACGACCGGGCGGTCGTGGTCGTCACGACCAGCGGCGTGAGCGCGGTGATCGCTCCGGACGGCTCGGTGGTCGCCCGGACGGGCCAGTTCGAGCCGGGGCTGCTGGTCGAGCGAGTGCCGCTGCGGGCCACCACTACGCTGTCCACCTCGGTACGGGCGGTTCCCGAGTGGATCCTCGCCGTCACCGGGGTGATCATGATCGGGATCGCGGTCCGGGCGGGTCGCGCGGGCAGGAGAGGTCGAGGGGCAGGTCGATGAGCGAACGCACGGGGTCAGGGGCCGATCACGAGATCGCCCCGGGCGATGTGCTGGTCGTCGTCCCCACCTACAACGAGCGGGAGAACCTGGAGCCGCTGCTCACCCGCCTGCACGCGGCCGTTCCCGGCGCGGACGTGCTGGTCGTGGACGACGCCAGCCCCGACGGCACCGGCGAGCTGGCGGACGCCCTCGCGGCGACGGATCCGCGGGTGCGGGTCCTGCACCGCCCGGGCAAGGCGGGCCTCGGGGCCGCGTACCTTGCGGGGTTCGCGGTCGCGCTGCGCGGTGAGTACGCGGTCGTGGTCGAGATGGACGCGGACGGCTCGCACGCCCCCGAGGATCTCCCGGCGCTGCTCGCCGCCCTGGACTGCGCGGACGATCCCGCGGACGTCGTCCTCGGCTCGCGCTACGTGCCCGGCGGGCAGGTGGTGAACTGGGCGGCGCACCGGCGGCTGCTCTCCCGCGGCGGGAGCCTGTACGCGCGCCTCGCGCTCGGCGTCGGCATCCGGGACATGACGGGTGGCTACCGGGCGTTCCGCCGCCAGGTCCTGGAGGAGCTCGACCTGGACGACGTCGCGTCCCAGGGCTACTGCTTCCAGATCGACCTCGCCTGGCGCGCGCTCCAGGCGGGGTTCCGGGTGCGCGAGGTGCCGATCACGTTCGTGGAGCGGGAGCGGGGCGCGTCGAAGATGCACGGCGCGATCGTCGGCGAGGCGCTCTGGCGGGTTACCCGGTGGGGTGTCGAGCGGGCGCTGCGGCGCGGGCCCTCGCGGGCCGTGCGCACGGACACGGGCACACATGAAGGACCGGGCCACCGCGTGCGGTGACCCGGTCCTCGGGCTTCGGCGACCGGACGGTCAGGCGACCTCGCCCCGGCGCTCCCGGAGCAGTTCCAGGCGCTCGGTGAGCAGCACCTCGAGGTCGGCGACGCTGCGACGCTCCAGCAGCATGTCCCAGTGGGTGCGCGGAGGCTTCACCTTCTTCGCGGCGGGCTCGGTGCCGTCCGCCAGCTTGGAGATGCTGCCGTGGAGGCGACACTCCCAGGTGTGTGGCGCCTCGGCGTCGTTGGAGAACGGCACTTCGAAGTCGTGCCCGCGAGGGCAGGTGTAGCGCATCGACTGCCGCGGCGCGAGGTCGTGGTTGCGGTCGGTCTCGTAGCTGACAGCCCCGAGCCGGCTGCCACGGAGCACGCGGTCTGCCATGGCGATCCTCCCCTTCACGGCCGGAGGGGTGTCCTCCGACCCACGTACGATGGGTGTAACGTCTGCAGCGCAGGCGCACATTCCCGTCCATCTCGAGGACGCGCGTCCACCGGTGTCGGAACATCACGTCCGACACCCGCTTCTACTCGCCCCGGTTGGCTAGTGTCCCCTATCGGACGCGTTGGCACACGTCGATGTGACGTGTCAGCCGTCTGTGAGCTGTATCACCGCCGGTCGGGCGATTGTTCACGTCGGGGTTACTCAGCCGTCCGGTAGGGGGCCGGAGCCTGCACCGGCAGGAGCAGGAGGAGTCCGGCGGCCAGCACGAGCAGGATCCCGGCGATGCCCGCGCGATCGCTGCCGAACATCGTGGTGAACAGACCCACCAGCGTCGGCGACAGGAACGACACGGCCCGTCCGGTGGTCGCGTACAGGCCGAACAGCTGCCCCTCCCGCCCCGGCGGGCAGAGCCTGGCCAGGTAGGTGCGCGAGGACGCCTGCACCGGGCCGACGAACACGGTGAGCGCCGTGCCGAACACCCAGAACATGGTGGGTCCCGACACCAGGAGCAGCGTGATGCCGCACGCGAGCATCCCCGCCAGCGCCCACACGATGACGTTCTTCGGCCCGACGACGTCGTCCAGCCTGCCCGCGACGAGCGCGCCGAGCGCCGCGGCGACGTTCGCCGCCACCCCGAACACGAGGACGTCGCCCGGGGCGATGCCGTAGACGGTCACCGCCAGCACGGCGCCGAAGCTGAAGATCGCGACCAGCCCGTCGCGGAAGACCGCGCTCGCGCCGAGGTAGTAGACGGTGTGCGGGGCGTCGCGGTAGAGCTCGCGCACGTCGCGGAGGAGGGCGCGATAGGCCGCGACGACACCGGTGCGCGGCGGGCGGACCGCGGGCGGCGGATCGTCGGGGAAGGTCAGCAGCACCGGCAGCGCGAACATCGCGAACCAGGCCGCCGCGACGAGGATCGCCAGGCGGACCGCGAACCCGTCCTCGGTCGGCACTCCGAGCAGGCCCCCGTCGCCCGCCAGCAGGCCCACGTAGAGCCCCAGCAGCAGCACGATCCCGCCGAGGTAGCCCATGGCCCAGCCCAGACCGGACACCCGGCCGATCGTCGCCGGGGTCGACACGCGCGGGAGCAGCGCGTTGTAGGACACCTGTCCCAGCTCGGCGAAGACGGCACCGGACGCGAGCAGGGCGAGCCCCAGCCAGAACCACGAGGGCTCGTCGCGGACGCCCGCCATGCCGGCCATCACCGCGATCGTCAGTACCGTCCACACGCCGAGCCACCACCGCCGCCGCCCCGGCGCGTCCGCCCCGCGCCCGACCACCGGCGCGAGCAGCGCGATCGTGAGCCCGGCGGCACCCAGCCCGTAGCCCAGCCAGGCCTGCGCCGAGACCGTGCCGGGCAGGTCCGCGCCGACCGACCCCACGAGGTAGACGGAGAAGACGAACGTCAGCGTCACCGCGTGGAAGGCCGCCGACGCCCAGTCCCAGAGAGCCCAGGCGAGCACCTGGCCGCGCGTCGCGGGCCCTGCGGGGGCGGCCGGGGCGGTCACGGCGGCAGCGTAGCGGCGGGGTCGTCAGCCTCCCCAGCGGTCGCCCGCGGCGAGGAGGTCGCGCAGCAGGTCGGGCCGGTCCGACATCAGCCCGTCCACGCCGAGGTCGAGCAGCTCGCGCATCTCGGCCGGATCGTCGACGGTCCACACGTGCACCTCGACGCCGCGCGCGCGGGCGGTGCGCAGCAGGCCCGCGTCGACGACGGTGATCGGGCCGAAGCGGCGGGGCACCTGGGCGACGCGCCCGCGGAATCGGGGCGTCGGCAGCGCCCCGAACGGGCGGGGCAGGCCGTCGGCCCAGGCGCGGGTGCGCAGCGCCGTCACCGAGCGCCCGCCCATGGAGGTGAACAGCCGCGGCCCGCCCCGGCGCCGGGCCGCCCGCACCTGGGACTCGTCGCCCGACGCGACGCACACCCGGTGCCAGGCGTCGAGCCCGTCGACCAGCGCGAGCACCGGGTCCACCGCGGCATGGGTCTTCAGCTCGATCGTGATCCGGGTCCGCGGCAGGGTCGTGAGCACCTCGGCCAGCGTGGGGATGGCGTGGTGCCCGGCGACGCGCAGCTCGGACAGCGCCGCGGCGGGCAGCGCGGCGATCGGGCCGGTCCCGTCCGTGGTGCGGTCCAGGGTCACGTCGTGGTGGACCATCGCCACCCCGTCCGCCGAGGCGTGGACGTCCAGCTCCAGATAGCCGAACCCCTCCTCGACGGCCCGGACGAAGCCCGCGAGGGTGTTCTCGCAGCCGGCGAGATCACCGACGTGCCATCCCCGGTGGGCGTACGCGCGCGGGTAGGGCCCGTCGAGGTAGGGATGGCGGGTCACCCGCAGAGCGTGGCACCCGGGTGTCACAAGTGGACAGCCGCCGGACGGCCGTACCGTGAACGGTCAGCGGCTCGCGGAGGTCAGCGTGGAAGTCAGCGCCGCGGCAGCCGCTGCGGCTCGTCGAGGACACCGGCCATGAGGTCGCCGTGCTCGGCGATGCGCCCCGGCAGGTCCGCCGCCGTGAACGCGAGGTCCTCGGGCCTGCGGCAGGCGGCCACCTCCTCCCAGGTGAGCGGGGTGGCGACCGTGGGCCGTGCGCGGCCGCGCAGCGAGTAGCTCGCGATCGTCGTCTTGTAGGGGTTGTTCTGGCTCCAGTCGACGAACACCTTGCCGCGCCTGCGCACCTTCGCCATCACCGCCGTCACCCGCTTGGGGTCGTTGCGGGCGAGCTCCTCGGCCAGCGCCTTCGCGAACTCCGACGTCCGCTCCGGGGCCGAGACCCGCACGGGCAGGTAGAGCTGCATGCCCTTGCCCCCGCTGGTGCGCGGCCAGGCGACGAGGCCGTCCTCGGCGAGCCGCTCCCGGATCCGCACGGCGACCCGGGCGCAGTCCACGACGGTGGTGCCCTCGCCCGGATCGAGGTCGAAGACGACGAGGTCCGGGTTCCGCCGGGCGCCGCGTGCACCCACCCGCCACTGCGGTACGTGCAGCTCCAGCGCCGCGAGGTTCGCCGCCCAGGCCAGGCCCTCCTCGTCGTCGATCAGGGGGAAGTCCGCGGTCTCCGAGCGTCCGCCGGGGGTGCCGACGCGCGCGGTGCGGATCCAGGACGGTGCGTGGCGCGAGACGTCCTTCTCGAAGAACGACGGCTTCTCCACGCCGTCCGGCCAGCGCACCATCGTCACCGGCCGGTCGCGCAGGTGCGGCAGCATCACCTCGGCGACGGCCAGGTAGTGGGCGAGGACGTCGGACTTGGTGGTGCCGGTGAGCGGGTAGAGGACCTTCCGCGGGTTGGTGAGCTTCGCCCGGCCCACGGTCGGCACCGGACCACGGGTGACGGGCGCGGGGGCGGGCTCCCCGACCAGCACCCAGGCCGAGGCGTCGTAGGGCGCGTCGCCCCGCTTCGCGACCACCCCCGGCAGGCCCTGCTCCCGGGCGGCCGCGAGCACGGCCTCACCGGCGTCGGCGAACGCGGGCGCCACCCGCCAGTGCGGCCCGGACAGCGGCAGCCCCTCCAGCAGCTCGCGACGCTGCGTGAACGGCAGCACAGCGGTGTCCCGGCCGTCGAGGTACAGGAGATCGCCGATCCACAGGTCGGCGGTGCGCAGCGGCGAGCCCGCGAGCTCGGCGTCCAGCAGCGCGGGGGTGGCGCCGAGGGCGGGCCCGAGTCCGCGCAGCTGGGGCAGGTCCGCGGTGAGGTCGGTGCCGTCGGGATCGAGGATCTCGGCGCGGCCCCCGTCCACCCGCACGACGACGCGGCGGCCGCCGAAGCGGATCTGCTGCCACCAGCCCGGGCCCTCCGGCAGCGGCCCCGGCTCCGGCTCGGCCGGGCGGGCCGCACGGGGCAGCGGGACGTGCCCCTCCGGCGCGGGGCCGGAGCGCCGCACGATCCAGCCGTCCCGGCGCTCCCGGTCGCTGCGGACGAACACGTACCGGCCACGGGCCCGCTCGCCGTGCAGGACGACCGCGACCTCGCGGTCGGTCCACTTCTCGGTCTCGTAGCGGCCGCTGTCCCAGATCGTCATGCGGCCGCCGCCGTACTCACCGGCCGGGATCTCCCCGGAGAACTCCAGGTACTCCAGCGGGTGGTCCTCGGTGTGGACGGCCAGCCGCACGGTCCCCGGATCCGTCGGCAGCCCCTTGGGCACCGCGAACGAGACGAGCACGCCGTCGCGCTCGAACCGCACGTCCCAGTGCAGCGCGCGGGCGTGGTGCTCCTGGATGACGAACCGGTCGCCGGGCCCGGTGCTCCCGGGATCGTCGCCCGGCACCGGCTCAGGGGTGCGCCGCGGATCGCGCTTACGGCGGTACTCGTCGAGCGGCACGCCCCCGAGCCTAGAAGCCGGTGACAAGCCGGTGACGCAGTGCGGGTGACGGTATTGCGCAGCTTCACCGACGGGTGAGAGCATAGCCTCGCCTGAAGTTAGGGGACGCTCATGTACGCCTGCATCTGCGCCGCCGTCACGGACGTCGAGCTGCGCACCTGCATCCGCGCAGGAGCCCGCACGGTCGATGACGTGGGCGACGCCTGTGGTGCCGGCACCGGATGCGGCACGTGCCACGACCGGATCGAGGTCCATCTCGCGGCCGCCCATGCTCCGTCGGATATCGCGGAGATGCCGCTCTCGGCCTAGACCACCCGTCGCCGGTGGAGGGTTACCTATGCTCTGAGCAGTGGATCCTTCGCCAGCGGCGCGCTCGCGGCTCGGATACGTTCTGACGACCACCCGTCCCGAACGACCGACTGCGAGGCGACAATGCAGGGCGATCCCGAGATCATCGCGTTGCTCAACGAGCAGCTGACGAGCGAGCTGACGGCCATCAACCAGTACTTCCTGCACGCCAAGATGCAGGGCAACTGGGGCTACACGAAGCTCGCCGAGTACACGCGTGACGAGTCCATCGACGAGATGAAGCACGCGGAGAAGATCACCGATCGAATCCTCTTCCTGGAGGGTCTGCCCAACTACCAGAAGCTGGGCACCCTGAACATCGGCCAGACGATCCGCGAGCAGTTCGACGCGGATCTCGCGGTCGAGCTCGCTGTCGTCGAGCGGCTGCGCCCGGCGATCATCCTCTGCCGCGAGAAGGGCGACGCGACGACGGCGAACCTCTTCGAGGAGATCCTCGCCGACGAGGAGCACCACATCGACTACCTGGAGACGAATCTCGCGCTCATGGACGCGCTGGGTGAGCAGCTGTTCCTGGCCCAGCTGGTGCACCAGCCCCCGAAGCCGGGCTGAGCGGCCGGCCTGTCCCGCGCTCCCCGGAGACCTAGGATCGTCGACGTCCGGCCGATGTCCGGCGAGGGTCCTTCGGGGGAGCGTGGATGACCGGTGACGCGTTCGGTCCGTACCGCCTGGAGGCCCGGCTCGGCCGCGGCGCCATGGGCGAGGTGTGGCGTGCGGTCGACACGAGCCAGGGCAACCGCGTCGTCGCGCTCAAGCTCCTGGGCGCCTGGCTCGGCGGCGACGAGGACTTCGCCCGCCGCTTCCGCAACGAGTCCGGGCTGGCCGCGCGGCTGAGCGGGCCGAACATCATCCCGATCCACCGCTACGGCGAGATCGACGGCCGCCTCTACATCGACATGCCGCTGGTCGACGGCACCGACCTCGGCGCGATCGTCGAACGCGACGGCCCCCTCGTCCCGGAGCGGGTCGTCCGGATCGTGGAGCAGGTCGCGGACGCCCTCGACACCGCCCACCGCGCGGGGATGGTGCACCGCGACGTCAAGCCGTCGAACATCCTGCTCACCGGGCGTCCGGGCCGCGACTTCGCCTACCTCATCGACTTCGGCCTCGCCCGCGCCATGGACGGCGCACGCATCTCGCTGTCCGGCACCGTCGTCGGCACGCCGCACTACATGGCGCCCGAACGGTTCGACGGCAAGGGCGACCACCGCAGCGACGTCTACGCCCTGGCCTGCGTGCTCCACGAGGCGCTCACCGGACGGCGCCCGTTCGACGTCGAGACGCTGTGGGCACACATGAAGGCGCACCGCGAGACCCCGCCGCCGGTACCGAGCCGGCTCGTCGCGGGACTGCCGCGCGGCTTCGACGACGTCGTCGCGCAGGGCATGGCGAAGGACCCCGCGGACCGCTACGACGACGCCGTCGCGCTCGCCGATGCCGCCCGCGAGGCGCTCGCCACCCCGCCCGCGTCTACGGTGACGGTCGGACCGGTCACCGTCGTCGCGCCGCTGCTGCCGCCGCCCGAGGCCCCGGCCCCACCGTCGCCCCCATCGTCGCCACCGGCCTCACCGTCGCCACTGTCCGCCGTGCGTGGCTCCATCGGCGACCGCACCCTCACCGGGCACACCCGGGGCGTCGCCGCGGTGACGACGGCCGTGCTCGGCGGGCGGCCCGTCGTCGTCTCGGGGAGCGACGACGCCACCGTCCGGGTCTGGGACCTCGTCACCGGCGAACCGGTCGGGCGGCCGCTCACCGGGCACAGCGACGGCGTGCTCGCCGTCGCCGCCACGGAGCTGGACGGCCGCGCCGTCGTCGTGTCGGGCAGCAGCGACCGCACGATCCGGCTGTGGGACCTCGCCTCCGGTGGCCCGCTCGGCGAGCCGCTCAGCGGCCACACCCACTACGTGTCGGCGCTCGCCGCCGTGCCGGGTACGGCGCTGGTGGTCTCCGGCGGGGTCGACCGCACGATCCGGGTGTGGGACCTCGCCCGGCGCGCGGCGGTCGGCGAGCCCCTCACCGGGCACGAGGGCTCGGTGTCCGCGCTCGCCGTCACCCACCTCGGCGGACGCGCCGTGATCGTGTCCGGGAGCAGCGACCGCACCGTGCGGGTCTGGGACCTCGCCTCCGGCGTCGCAGTGGGCGCCCCGATGGCGGGGCACTCGCGCACGGTCTCCGCCGTGGCGACGGCCGACCTGGACGGGCGCCCGGTCGCCGTGACCGGTGGCGACGACCGGACCGTGCGGGTGTGGGACCTCACCACCGGCGCAGTGGTCGGGGAGCCGCTCACCGGGCACACCGGGTACGTGTGGGCCGTTGCCGCGACCCACCTGGACGGGCGCGCGGTGATCGTGTCCGGGAGCAGCGACCGGACCGTGCGGGTGTGGGACCTCGCCACCGGCGCACCGGTCGGCGAACCCATCACCGGCCACCACAGCTCCGTCGCCGCCATCACCACCGCCGAGCTGGACGGTCGCTCCGTCGTCGTCGCGGGTTCGAGCACCGTACGGGTGCTCGACCTCGCCGACCCTCAGGTCCGGCCCGTCACGGGATAGACGACCTCCTCACCGGCGCGGCCCTTCGTCGGGACGCGTTCGGCCGGGCCCCAACGGAACCGCGACACCACCGCCTCGCGCGCCCGCTCGGCCACGATCACCGACGCCCGCCCCTCGCGCCCGGCCAGGCCGGAGAGCCGGAACGCGAGGTTCGTGGCGTCCCCGATCACGCTCACCGCGCCGTGCGGCAGCGTCGTCACCGCGGCCGTGCCCCGTACGACCGCCCAGCCCATCCGCAGCGGCGCGCCACCCGGCCCGCGCAGCGGCAACCCGGGCGCCACCTCGCGGACGTGGTCGTCCGCCGCGAGCGCGTAGTCGACCGCCAGCTCGTTCGCGTCCGGGATGTGCTCGAGCTCCCACACCGCGTACAGCGCATCGCCCGCGTAGTGGTTGAGCGTGCCGCGATGGCGGGTGAGCAGCTGCGTGAGGCCGCCGTAGAGATCGCGCAGGCAGGAGGCCACGGTTTCGTCGCCCGCGAACTGCGACGACGTCGAGTAGTTCGTGAGGTCGCCGACGACCATCATCATCTGGGCGAGGTTGATCCGCGCCATCGTGAGCTTGCTGTCCGTGTTGGCGGGGTCGCCGGCGCCCGCGAACCCGTCCGAGCGGAACTCGAACTCCGTGCGGCCCACCCGTACCCGGTCACCGGGGCGCAGCGCGCGCGGCGCGGACCGCGCGATCCGCAGCCCGTTGACGTGGGTGCCGTTGGTGCTGGAGTCGATGATGAACGCCCGGTCGTGGGCGTGGTCCAGGCGGATCTCGAAGTGGGTGCGCGACGCCACCGGATCGCTGATGATCAGCCGCCGCGACTCTTCGATGCCCGCGCACTCGCGGCCGACGAAGATCCGGTCCACGATCGGGGTCGCGTGTTCGGCACCGCCGCCCGGGCCGAGGACGAGCAGCGCCTGCGGGCGGCTGCGCGCCGGGTCGGGCATGGGTTGAACCCTACGCCGGGGCGGCGGGACGGCTCGTCACCCGTCCCGGCGGGGCCGCGCAGATCCGGCCGCTCACGCGGCCCCTCAGCACGTCGCGGTGAACCCGGCGGGGGTCCGTGGCGTGGAGAGGATTGCCACGCCCCCACACGATCGGAGAAACCCGTGAATCGCTTGCGAGACTGCATGATCGGCGGCGGCACGTTGCTTGCGGCTTCGGTCGTCGCGTACCTGTTCACGATGATCCTCTTCTGTGCCGCAGTGGGTGTACTGACCGGCCCCGGCGCACCGGCCGTCGTCGCGGCGTGCCTTCCTGCCCTACTGATCTCGGCCGGCGTCATCCTCGGGGCAGGAGCGGTGTGGGTCGTTGCCGTCTGCCTGGTCCAGGAGCTGCGACGTCGCCGACGAGCCGGGACTCTGGCCGTGGTCGCTGCCGCATCGGTGTCCGGGCCCGCCGATCCGGCTCGCGCGCAGGAGACACCTGTCCTCGCCGACGAGGAGAACTGCGTCTTCTGTCGCGGCAGTCGATCGGTCGTCGTCGTTCTCACGTTCCTCGTGACGGTGGGAACGGCAACTGCCGTGCATGTGACAACCCCGCTGATGATGCATTAGCACCGGTTCGGTGCGGGCGGGATCAGGGGCGTATCGGCGAGCCGCAGCCAGGTGAGGACCGCCAGCACCCGTTTGTCGCCTCCCGGCTGAGGGACTCGGCGAGGCCGAGCTTGACGACGATGCGGCTGGCGTAGACCTCGACCGTGGAGTGGCGTTCTTCGGCAAGGCGGGGGCGGTTGGGCTGAATCCGACCCCCGTCCGTCCCGGCAGCGGGCCGCCCGCGCGGCGCTGCTCGGTGCACCGTCCGCCGTGGTAGGAACGGCGCGTGACCGGCGGGACGGACGTCGATCCGGAGCTGTTGGCCACGGTGCCGCTGCTCACGGGCCTCGGCGCGGCCGACCGGGCGCGGCTGGCCGCCGACGCGGCGGTGCGCTCGTTCGCCGCGGGCGAGTGGGTCTTCCGCCGCGACGATCCCGGCGACTCGGTGTTCCTCGTGCTCTCGGGCCGCGTCGAGATCGTCGACGCCGCGGGTGCGGTCATCCGCGTGCTCGGTGCGTCGAGCGCGGTCGGTGAGCTGGCGCTGCTCACCGGGGCGCCCCGGACCGCGTCCGTGCGGGTACGCCGCGACGCCGAGCTGCTGGAGATCTCGGCCGACCGCTTCGACCAGCTCCTCGCCGACGCGCCCGAGCTGGGCGTGGTCCTCGCCCGCTACCTCGCCCGGCTCCTCCAGCAGGGGCCCGCCTCCGCCGAGCAGCCGCCGCCGCGGCCCCGTGTCGTCGCGATCGCGGGGGACGCGGCGAGGGTGCCGCTGGACCGGTTCGCGGCCGCGGTCGTCACGACCGTCGCGGGCATGGGGGAGCGGGTGGCCCGTCTCGACGCGGACCCGGCCGCGCTGGACGCCGCCGAACGCGACCACGACCTCGTCGTCCTCGTCGCGGACCTGCGCGACACCGCATGGGTCCGGTTCTGCTCCCGGCAGGCCGACCGGACGGTCACCCTGGTCGGCGCCGACGAGCGCGCCGACCGCCACTGCGACCTGGGCGGCGACCTGGGCGGTGACCCGAGTGGTGACGTCGTGGTCGTCGCCGACGGCGCGGCGCGCGGTGTCCCCGCGTGGATCGCGGGACTGCCGCTTCGGGGGCTGCACGCGTGCGACGTCCGCTCGCTGTCGGCCGCGGCGGCCGCGTTGGCCCGCCGGCTCGCCGGACGGTCGGTGGGCCTGGTGCTCTCCGGGGGTGGTGCGCCCGCGCTGGCGCATCTCGGCGTGCTCGACGCCTGCGCGGCCCGCGGCGTGGCCGTGGAACGCATCGGGGGAGTCGGGACCGGGGCGCTGATCGGGGCGCTGGCCGCCACCGGCCGCCCACCAGCGGAGGTCGCGCGGATCTGCCGCACGCTGCTCGTGGACGGGCCGGGCCCGGACCGGACGCTGCCGCTGGTGGCGCTCACCCGGGGCCGGCGGACCCGCTCCGCACTCGAACAGGTGTTCGGCACCGTGCGGATCGAGGACCTCCCGGTCGAGTTCTTCTGCGTGAGCACCGATCTCGTGCGCGGCGAGCCGGTCGTGCACCGGCGGGGCAGGCTCGCCGACGCGGTGCGGTGCAGCTCGGCGCTGCCGGGGGTCGTGCCGCCGATCCCGGCCGGGGGACGGCTGCTCGTCGACGGCGGTCTGCTGGAGGACCTGCCGGTGGCCGCGATGGCCGCCGAGGACGGGCCGGTGGTGGCCGTGGACGCCACGGCGACGCTGCGCTGGCCGCCGCACGTGCCGACGGCCGGGCCGCTCCGGCGGGTCGGTGCGGCCCTGCGGGGGTGGGTCGCCGGGGTGCGGGAGCCGCTGCCGGACGTCGCGGAGGTGCTGAGCAGGGTCGTCGCGGTCGGCGGGGGAGTGGGCCGGGCACGGGCGGACCTGGTGATCCGCCCGGAGCCGGACGGCACGGGCCCGATGGAATGGGCGCGGCTGGACGCCGTGCGGGAACGAGGGCGGATCGCGGCGGAGGCGGCGTTCGACGCGCACGGGCCGCTGGTGCGCTGACCCGGACGGCGTCAGCCGGGATCGGACCCCGGGAGGTCGCGCTGCGGCCAGCCGAGCAGGCGCGCGCCGAGGACGGCGGCGTGCACGGTGAACCGCTGGGCGGGATCGGTCGGGTCGTAGCCGGTCAGCTCGGTGATCCGGGACAGCCGGTAGCTCACCGCACGCACCGACAGCCGCAGCCGCCGCGCCGTCTCGGTGATCACGCACCCGGACGCGAAGTACGCGTCGAGCGTGGCCAGGAGCGGGACGGCCCCGCCGCGGGCCTTCGCGAGCGGCCCGGCCACGGCGTGCACGAGATCGGTGATGGCGGGCTGGTCCCGCAGCAGGACCCGGTAGATCAGCAGGTCCTCGGCCCGCACGACCGGCATGTCCAGCCGCAGGCGGGTGGCCATCCCGAGCGTCTCGCGGGCCTCCTCGTAGGAGCGGGCGATGCCGTACGCGCCCGGGTAGGGCCTGCCGACCGCGATCCGCCACGGCCCGCCGCGCCGGGCCCGGCACAGGTCGGCGTGCATCAGCTCCCCGAGCCCGGCGGGTGCGGGAGCGGTCGACCCGGCCGGGCTGACGGGGGCGACCACGACGATGCTGCCGTCCTTCGTGGCGACGAGCACGTCCCGGTCCCCGATCCCGTGCACCACCGCGCGTTCGAGGCCGCTCAGCGCGGCCTCGGCGTCGGCCAGCCTGCCCGTCGGCGCCGCCAGGGCGACCCGGTGCGGCTGGGCCATGTCCAGGCCGAACGGCTCGGCCCGCTCGACGAGCGCGCCGATGTCGCCGTCCCCGCGCAGCAGGTCCTCGATCAGCTCGCGGCGCAGGGTCTCCTCGCTGCGCATCATGTCCCGGCGGGCGGCGGTGTAGCCCTCGGCGAGGCTCGCGACCGCACGGTCGACCGCCCGCATCACCGCCTCGGCTGCGGTCGCGGTGGCGGCGCTGTCCGGGAACGTGACGACGGTCGGCAGCTCGCGCCACAGCCGCCAGGCCGCCGACAGGTACAGCTGCACGGCGTTGCCCGCCGAGACGCCGAGCTCGGCGGCCCGCCGCCCGTTCAACCCGACCGCGTCGAGCTCGCCGCGGTCCGGACGGCGCCCGGTCGTGGCCGCCTCGACCAGGACCGACAGGAACTCGCCGAGCAGCTCGACCGGGACGCCCCCGGCGCCGCGGCTCGCCTCCGCAGCCACCCGGTGCAGCCACGCGTCGCCCGCGCGCCGGCCCGGCGCCCGCGCCGCGGCCTGCGTCATCGGTGTCCTCCCCACCCGGCGTCGACTGTGTCCACTGTGTCCACTGTGTCCACTGTGTCCACCGCGTCCACGGTGTCCACTGTGTCCACGGTGTCCACTGTGTCCACGGTGTCCACAGGAACCACGCGCCGCCGCCGATGTTGCCGAGGTCCGGCAAGGGGACAGGGTCCCACCTCAGGCCCGTCCGGCGCACCGTCGATAGGGGACCGCGCGCAGCAGCGTGATCCGCATCGGCTGCCCGTCGGGCAGGAGGTACTGCACCGTGTCGCCCTGCCTGCGTCCGGGCAGCGCGCTGCCCAGCGGTGAGTCGGGGGAGCAGGTCATCAGGTCCCCCGCGTACGGACCGTCGTCGTGGTGCGCGAGCAGGAACGTCTCGGTCTCCTGGTCGTCCTCGTAGCGGACGGTGAGCACCATCCCCGGCTCGGCGACCCCGTCGTCGGGCGGCTCCTGCCCCACGATCGGGTTCTGCAGCACTTCCTGCAGCTTCCTGATCCGGTGGTCGCGATCCCGGCGATCGGCCATCAGCTGATGATCGGTGGAGCCGTCGGGCTCGGGGCCCTCCACTGCGTCACTACGCTGCCGGAGCAGCTCGCGCAGCTCGGCCCGGAGCCGCTCGTGCGCGTCGCGCGCCAGCCACACCTGGGTCTCGGTCATAGCGTCACTCCTCGCGACGATCCGGGGGGTGGTCCGCACGGGGCAGGTCCTGCCCGGGTGCAGAAGCACAGGAGCGCGGGCCGGAGGCGACGTCCGCCGGTGATCGCCGAGGCGCGACGTCGCGGCCGGTGACCGCGCGGTCGAGGTGTACCACACGTCTCGGCGACAGCCGCAGTTCTTTCCGGGGCCCGGCAACGACACCGACCGTGAGGTTGCGGGACGCAGACCGTGCCGGGCCGCGGTACCCGGGGCAGGGTGGAGGCATGCGCGACGATCACGTGCCGGCGGATCGGGTCGCGGTGGTCGGGGCCGGGATGATCGGCCTCGCCACCGCGTGGTTCCTGCAGGAGCGCGGCGTCGGCGTCGACGTGTTCGAGCGCGTCCACGTCGGGGCCGGTAGCTCGTGGGGCAACGCCGGATGGCTCACCCCGGCGCTGGTCGCGCCGCTGGCCGAGCCCGCCGTGCTCCGCTACGGCGTGCGGGCAGTGCTCGACCCCGCCTCACCGGTCTACGTCCCCTTCGGCGTGCAGCCACGCCTGTGGCGGTTCCTCGGTTCCTTCGCACGGCACTGCACCGCGCGCCGCTGGCGGCGCGGCGTGCACGCCTACCGCGACGTCAACCGGCAGGCCCTCGACGCGTTCGACCGGCTCGCCGCGGGTGGCGTCGACGCGCCGACCCGCGCCGCCGACCCGTTCCTGGCCTGCTTCGCCACGGCGGCCGCCCGCGACGGCCTGCTGGAGGAGCTGGCCGCGCTGGAGGAGCTCGGCCAGAAGGTCGGCTACGACGTCGTGCCCCCGGCCAGGGCGCGCGAGCTGGCGCCGATCCTGACCGATCACGTCGTGGCCGCGGTGCAGCTGCACGACCAGCGCTTCATCGACCCGCCCCGCTACCTCGCCGCGCTGGCCGACGCCGTCCGCGCCCGCGGTGCCCGCGTCGCCGAGCACACTCCCGTCCTGGACGTCCGCGACGACGGGCGGCACGTCGCCCTGAGCACGCGCGACGACGTCCACCGCTACGACGCCGTCGTCCTCGCCACCGGCGCCTGGCTGCCCGAGCTCGCCTCCCGGGTCGGGGTGCGGGTGCCCGTGCAGGCCGGCCGCGGCTACAGCTTCACGGTGCCCGCGGAGCAGCTGCCTGCTGCACCGATCTACCTGCCCGCGCAACGCGTCGCGTGCACGCCGCTTCGGGAGCGGCTGCGGATCGCCGGGATGATGGAGTTCCGCGGTCCCGACGAGCCGCTGGATCCGCGGCGGATCCGCGCGATCGTCGAGGCCGTGCGACCGTTCCTGCGCGGGGTGGACCTCGCAGACCGCCGCGACGAGTGGGTCGGGTCGCGCCCCTGCACCCCCGACGGGCTGCCACTGATCGGCCCGACCTCCTCACCACGGATCCACGTCGCGGGCGGGCACGGCATGTGGGGCATCGTGCTGGGTCCGCTCACCGGCCGCCTGCTGGCCGAGGCGATCGTCAGCGGTCACCCGCCGCACGAGCTGCGCCCCTTCCGCCCGGACCGGTGACGCGGGATCCACCGCGCCGGACGCGTGGGGGCCGGGCCGGGTGGTGCGACCGGGCCGTGGCACGATCAGCCGGGTGGGCGGGAGGGACGACCAGAACCTGCGCGACCTCGCGCTGCTGCGCCGCGTCCGGGACCGGATCGACCGGGAGTACGCCCAGCCGCTGGACGTCGAGGCCCTCGCGCGGGGCGTCAACATGTCGGCCGGACACCTGTCCCGCCGGTTCCGGCAGGCGTACGGCGAGTCGCCGTACAGCTATCTGATGACGCGGCGCATCGAGCGGGCGATGGCCCTGCTGCGCCGCGGCGACCTGTCCGTCACCGACGTCTGCTTCGCCGTGGGCTGCTCGTCGCTCGGCACCTTCAGCACCCGCTTCACCGAGCTCGTCGGCATGCCCCCGAGCGTCTACCGGCGCCAGGCCGGGAGCCCGACGGACGGCATGCCGCCGTGCGTGGCGAAACGCGTCACCAGACCGGTCAGGAATCGAGAAGCACCGGCCCCCGAGCCGCACCTAGCGTGAGGGCCATGACCAAGACCGACATCACCATCTACCAGACCTACCTCCCGCACGAGGACCCGGACGCCTCCCTGGCCTTCTACCGCGACGTTCTCGGCTTCGAGGTGCGCAACGACGTCGAGTACGGGGGACTGCACTGGATCACGATCGGTCCGTCCGGGCAGCCCGACACGTCGATCGTCCTGCACCCGCCGGCCGCGGACCCCGGCATCACCGAGGACGAGCGCCGCACCATCGCCGAGATGATGGCCAAGGGCACCTACGCGGGCATCAACCTGGCCACCAAGGACCTCGACGGTACGTTCGAGCGGCTGCAGGCCGCCTGCGGTGACAGCGCCGACGTCGTCCAGGAGCCGACCGACCAGCCGTGGGGGGTGCGGGACTGCGCCTTCCGCGACCCGGCGGGCAACATGATCCGCATCTTCGAGGTGCGCTGAGCACGGCGAGGTGTCGACCCTGAGCCACCCGTCGACAGACAGGGAGCCGATGAGCATGGCCACGAGCACGGACACGCAGCCGGTCGGTGGGCCGACCGGGCTGCACGCCGCCGACAGCCACGACCTGATCCGCGTGCACGGGGCCCGCGAGAACAACCTCAAGGACATCCACGTCGAGCTGCCGAAACGCCGGCTCACGGTGTTCACCGGCGTCTCCGGCTCGGGCAAGAGCTCCCTGGTCTTCTCGACGATCGCCGCCGAGTCCCAGCGGTTGATCAACGAGACCTACAGCGCGTTCGTGCAGGGCTTCATGCCCACGCAGGCCCGCCCGGACGTCGACGTCCTCGACGGGCTGACCACGGCGATCATCGTCGACCAGGAGCGGATGGGCGGCGACGTCCGCTCCACGGTCGGCACCGCCACCGACACCGGGGCGCTCCTGCGCATCCTGTTCAGCCGGCTGGGCCAGCCGTACGTGGGGCCGGCCAAGGCCTTCTCGTTCAACGTCGCCACGATCAGCGGGGCGGGCGCGGTCACCATCGAGAAGGGCGGGCGGACCACCAAGGAACGGCGCTCGTTCGAGATCATCGGCGGGGCCTGCCCGCGCTGCGAGGGCCGCGGAACGGTCTCGGACTTCGACCTGACCGCGCTCTACGACGACAGCAAGTCGATCGTCGAGGGCGCGCTCACCATCCCGAACTACAGCGTCGACGGCTGGTACGGCCGGATCTTCGCGAACAGCGGCTTCTTCCCCGGGGACAAGCCGATCCGCGACTTCACGAAACGCGAGTTGAACGCCCTGCTCCACAAGGAGCCGACGCGGATCAAGGTCGAGGGGATCAACGTCACCTTCGAGGGCCTGATCCCGCGGATCGAGAAGTCCTTCCTCGCCAAGGACCGGGAGGCGATGCAGCCGCACATCCGGGCCTTCGTGGACCGCGCGATCGTCTTCCGGACCTGCCCGGACTGCGGCGGCACCCGCCTGACCGAGCTCGCCCGTTCGTCGAAGATCGAGGGGATCAACATCGCGGACGCCTGCGCGATGCAGATCAGCGATCTCGCCGAGTGGGTGCGCGGCCTGGAACGGGCCGGCGGAGACGGAGCCCAGGGGAGCTCGACCCTCAGCGGAGTGGCGCCGCTGCTCGCGTCGCTGCGGCACACCCTGGACTCCTTCGTCGAGATCGGGCTCGGGTACCTCTCGCTGGACCGGCCGTCCGGCACGCTCTCCGGCGGCGAGGCGCAGCGCACCAAGATGATCCGCCACCTCGGGTCGTCGCTCACCGACGTCACCTACGTCTTCGACGAACCCACGATCGGGCTGCACCCCCACGACATCGCGCGGATGAACGACCTGCTCCTGCGCCTGCGGGACAAGGGCAACACCGTGCTCGTCGTCGAGCACAAGCCGGAGACGATCGCCATCGCGGACCACGTCGTCGACCTCGGCCCGGGTGCCGGCACGGCCGGTGGGCAGGTCGTCTTCGAGGGCACCGTCGAGGGGCTGCGGGCCGGCGGCACGCTCACCGGGCGGCACCTGGACGACCGGGCCTCGCTCAAGCCGTCGGTGCGCACCCCGTCGGGGGCCCTCGAGGTGCGCGGCGCGGACACGCACAACCTGCGCGACGTCGACGTCGACATCCCGCTCGGCGTGCTGGTCGTCGTCACCGGGGTGGCGGGGTCGGGCAAGAGCTCGCTGATCCACGGCTCGGTGGCGGGCCGCGAGGGCGTGGTCGTGGTCGACCAGGGCGCGATCAAGGGGTCCCGGCGCAGCAACCCGGCCACCTACACCGGGCTGCTCGAACCGATCCGCAAGGCGTTCGCGAAGGCCAACGGCGTCAAGCCCGCGCTGTTCAGCGCGAACTCCGAGGGCGCCTGCCCGAACTGCAACGGCGCGGGCGTCATCTACACCGACCTCGCGATGATGGCCGGCGTCGCCACGACGTGCGACGTGTGCGAGGGCAAGCGGTTCGACGCGTCGGTGCTGGAATACACGTTCGGCGGCCGTGACATCAGCGAGGTGCTCGCGATGCCGGTGACCGAGGCCGAGGAGTTCTTCGGCGGCGGCCCGGCACACACGCCGGCCGCGCACCGGATCCTGCAGCGGCTGGCGGACGTCGGCCTCGGTTACGTCACCTTGGGCCAGCCCCTCACGACCCTGTCCGGCGGCGAGCGCCAGCGCCTCAAGCTCGCCGTGCACATGGGTGAGAAGGGCAGCGTCTACGTCCTCGACGAGCCGACCACCGGACTGCACCTGGCCGACGTCGAGCAGTTGCTCGGCCTGCTGGACCGGCTCGTCGACTCCGGGAAGTCCGTCATCGTCATCGAGCACCACCAGGCCGTCATGGCGCACGCGGACTGGATCATCGACCTCGGGCCCGGTGCCGGGCACGACGGCGGCCGGGTCGTGTTCGAGGGCCCGCCTGCCGAGCTGATCGCCGGGCGGTCGACGCTCACCGGAGAGCACCTCGCGGACTACGTCAGCCCCGCGCGTTGACGGCCGAGCGCAGCGTCCGGGCCGGGCCGATGATGCGCAGGGCGAGCTCGGCGTCCAGGCGCGTCTCCCGGTCGTTCAGGTCCAGCCCGCCGATCTCGCTGATCCGGCGCAGCCGGTACTGCACCGACTTGAGGTGCAGCCGGATCGCGCGCGCCGTCCGGCTGGCGTTGCACCCGTTGGCGAGGTAGGCGTCCAGCGTCGCGACCAGCTGGGCGTCGTGGCGGGCGTCGTAGTCCACGAGCGGACCGAGCACCCGGCGCGCGTAGTCGTCGAGCTCCAGGGCGCCGCCCGAGCCGAGCAGGAACTGCAGCACGCCGAGATCGTCGAAGAGCACGGCCCCCCGCGCGGACCCGGCCGCCGCCGTGAGCGCGACGCGTGCCTCGCGCAGGCCCTCCGCGAGCAGGTCCGGTTCGGCCTTGCGGCTGCTCACCCCGGCCCGCAGCGACACGGTCGCGAACGGTGAGCACTCCCGCAGCGCCTGGACGAGGGCGTCGGCATCCGGGACGGCCGACGCCGGCACGATCACCGCGACCCGCTCGTCCCGTGAGGCGAGCGGGACGTCCTGGCCCGCGAGGCTGGAGAGCGCCTTCCCGATCCGGCTGGTGAGCAGGGCGCGGTGGTGGTGGTGCTGCTCCGCGGACAGGCGCATGGCCCGGGCCAGCGTGTCCAGCCCGTCCGCGGCGACGAGGACGACGCGTGCGGGGTAGTGCAGCCGCAGGCCGAGCGAGCACGCCCGCCCGGCGTCGTCGCCCGACGGCGACCGGCGGCCCTCGAGGAGATCCCACACGAACTCCGACCGCAGCCGCCCGACCGTGGCGTCGAGCAGGGTCTCGTGCATGAGGAGCACCGCACAGATCGTCGCCGCCTGCTCCAGGGTCACGATGTCGCGCGGCGCGGGCCGGCGGGGGAGGAGGACGTGGATGACGCCCCGCCGGACGCCGGCCGCCTCGACGGGAGCGCCGACCCAGCGCGGCCCGGCGGCGTGCTGGTCGCGCTCGTGCCCGTTGTCGTACTCGTGCTGCCACGGGTCGGGGGCGAGGGTGGGCTCGCCGGGCCGGGCCGGCGGGTACTGCACCGGCGCGCGATCGTTGCTCGGCGCGATGACGACGGGGCCGCCGAGGAACTCGTGCAGCGCCTCGGCCAGCGCGAGCAGGTCCAGGCCTTCCGCGGCGATCTCGGTCAGCGTCCGGTGGATCGCCAGCGCCTCGTCCGACGCCCGCAGCCGCTGCTGCAGCTGTGCACGGGCCCCCTCGACGGCCGCCGTCGCCTGCTGCTGCTGGTGGTAGCGACGGGCGTTGACGATGCCGATCGTGGCCAGTCCGGCCAGCGAGACGAGGAGGTCCTCGTCCTCCTCGGAGTAGACCGACGCCCTGCGCCGCCAGGTGGACAGGACGCCGATGATCGTGCCGTCGGTGTCGCACATCGGGATGCTGAGCCCCGACTGCGTGCCTTCCTGCATGGCGATCGCGAAGTAGTCCTTGGTGATCTCGGTGGTCGTCGCGTACTGGTCCACCCGCTGCGGACGACCGGTGTCGAGCACCTTCCCGGCGATCCCGCGTCCCTTGCGCACGCGCAGGCGTGCGGTCTCCATCGTCCGGTGTCCGACGACGGACTGCATGCGCAGCTCCGGGCCCTCCGGCCCGTCGTGGACGAGGAAGACGCCGGCGATCTCGGAGGAGCTGAGCCGCGCCGCCGCGTTGGAGATCGCCAGCAGCACGCGGTCGACGTCGAGGGTGCGGACGATCTCCGTGGACAGGCGGTGCAGGGCCTCGACCGCGTCCTTACGGCCGACCGAGGGCGTGTGGCGCAGCAGGGTGGCCAGAGCACGGGCGTGCTCGGCGGCCTCGGGACCGAACGGCTCGTCCCAGGGCTCCCGGATGAGCACGAGGTCGCGGTACTCGTCGACGCGGCCGACGGCCAGCGGGTGCCCGGCGAACGCCGCCAGACCCTCGGCGGGCCGCGAGGCGAGGCGCAGGGAGCGCCCGGCCCCGCAGACCGGGCTGGGCCGCTGGTGGACCCACTCGACGAGCTGCGCGCCGACGCAGCCCACGAACGCCAGCGTCGCCTCGAGCAGGCGGACCGCCGACCCGCTGTCCTGGGCGGCCTCGATGCCCAGCACCGTCTCGATGAGCTCGGGCCACCGGCTCCCGCCCGTCACGTCCGACATCGTGGATCTCCTCGATGGCTCGTGACCGCGGCACCACGCTGCCGTACCCCTACATGGAGCAGGCTAGCGGGATATCTCGCCCGCGGAATCTCTCATCATGGACGAAGCCCGCCGCCTCTGGCCGCTCTACCTTCATCTCACCTTGCCGCGCGCTCCGCCGGCACGGGGTGGTCCGAGCACGAGGGAGTGACGGCCGGTGTCTGCGCAGTCGACGTCCCCGCCGGTGTACGAGGGCGACCGGACGTTCATCTGGTTCACGCCCGAACGCCGCAAGCCGAGCGAGTACGAGCTCTATACCGTGGGGCAGCAGTCCGCGCCCGGGCATTGGCTCGACGTCGGCTGGCCCCTTCATTATGACAACGGTGCGCCGCCCTGGTCGGACACGTCCAGCGCCGTCCGCACGACGCTGTGGGCGCAGTACCGCGATCCGAGCCGGACGTGGCAGCGACCCTACGTCTCCACCAGCAACCAGGACGAGCAGGCGCTCGGTCGGCTGCTGCCCGTCCTGGTGAAGGTCTCGGCGTCCACGCTGAGCCCGGCCTGGTCGAAGGAGATCCTCGGGCGCACGTACGCCGCCTGGCCGTTCGTGGAGTACGGGTTGTTCCGCGCGCTGGCGTACGCCGTGCGCGAGGCCCGCGCGGACACCATCGAGTTCGCGACCGTGTTCCAGGCGGTGGACCGCCTGCGCCTGTTGCAGGACGTCGTCCTGCACCTGGACCTGCTCCAGGAGGAGGTGCCCGGGTTCACCGACGCGGACGCCCGCGAGGCCTGGATGACCGACCCGTCGCTGGTCGCGGTCCGGGAGGTCGTGGAGCACCTGGCGACGGGCACCGACTGGGTCGAGATCCTGCTGGTGACGGCGCTCGTGTTCGAGCCCGTCGTCGGGCGCCTGGCGAAGGTCGAGCTGTTCAGCCACCGCGCGCCATCCTTCGGCGACGGGGTCACCCCCGTCGTCATGGCGCAGTCGGTCGCGGACGCCGCCCGGGCCGCCGACGCGGCCCGGGCGCTGGTCGCGCTCGTGATCTCCGACCCCGAGCACGGCGCCGCGAACGCCGCGTTGATCCGCAGCTGGTTCGACGCGTGGCAGCCCCGCTGCGAGAAGGCCGCCCGCGCCCTGTCGGGAGCCTTCGCCTGCTGCGGCACCGACGAGCAGGGCACCGAGGACGCGCTCGCCCGGGTACTGGCCTTCCAGCGCGACACCGTCGCCGCGTGCGGCCTTCCGGCCTGACGACCCCAGCGAGTGGAGGAACGTGAGATGAACGCAAGCCCCACGGCGCCTGCCGAGGAATCCACCGCCACCAAGGGGCGGGTCGGAATCTCGCTGATGGCGAGCGGCGACACCGAGGCGGCGGTCGAGCACGTCCGGGAGACCCAGCCGGACGCGACCATCGACTTCCGCGACTGCTTCTACAAGGTGGAACGCGACGACCAGCTCAGCTTCACCATGGCCGACATCAGCGAGATCGCGGGCCGGGACATCGACACCGACATCTTCCTGGTCAACATGAGCACCTACTACGGCCGGATCGTGGTCGGCGACGGCCGGATCGACATCTTCTCCGACATCCGCCCCGACCGGTTCAAGGACTGATATGGCATCCACGATGGTGCAGCTGCACGAGAAGTCGAAGGCTTACGACTGGGACTTCACGTTCGCAGCTCCGAAGCCGCGCTACGAGACGAAGTACAAGCTCCCCAAGAAGGGGAAGGACCCGTTCCGGGTGCTGATCCGCGACTACATGAAGATGGAGGCGGAAAAGGATGACCGGACCCACGGATTCATCGACGGGGCGATCCGCACCCGGGAGTTCACCCATATCCAGCCGCGCTTCATGGAGGCCATGAAGCTGCTGCTGCCGCTGCTGACCAACGCCGAGTTCCAGGCCGTCGCAGCGTGCGGGATGATCATCTCGACCGTCGACAGCCAGGAGCTGCGCCAGGGCTTCACCGCGCAGATGCTCGACGAGGTCCGCCACACGCAGTTGCAGATGGCCTTGCGCAACTACTACGTGAAGCACTGGGAGGACCCCGCGGGCTGGGACCGTTCCCAGCCGAGCCTCTACAAGCACCCCGCCGGGCTGGTCTCGATCGGCGAGTTCCAGCACTTCAACACCGGCGATCCGCTGGACTGCATCATCGACCTGAACATCGTCATCGAGACCGCGTTCACGAACATCCTGCTCGTCGCGACCCCGCAGGCGGCCGTGCTCAACGGCGACAACGCGCTCGCCAGCACCCTGCTGTCCATCCAGTCCGACGAGGCCCGCCACATGGCCAACGGCTACGGCTCGGTGATGGCGCTGCTCGCCGACGAGGACAACGTCCCGCACCTCAACCAGGCGCTGGAGCGGCATTTCTGGCACTCCCACAAGGCGCTGGACACCGCCGTCGGCTGGGGCGCGGAGTACGGCTCCAAGCTGCGGCCGTGGAGCTACAAGACGCAGTGGGAGGAATGGGTCGTCGACGACTTCGTCGGCAACTACATCGACCGGCTCGGCGAGTTCGGGGTCAGGGCGCCCAGCCGCCTGGCGGCGGCCGCGGACGAGGTGACCTGGCAGCACCACACGCTGGGCCAGGTGCTCTCCGCGGTGTGGCCGCTGAACTTCTGGCGCTCCGACGCGATGGTCCCGGCGGACTTCGAGTGGTTCGAGGACCACTACCCGGGGTGGTCCGCGCTCTACCAGGGCTACTGGGAGGGCTACCGGGCCCTGGCCGACCCCGCCGGCGGGCGCCTCATCCTGCAGGAGCTCCCCGGACTCCCACCGATCTGCCAGGTCTGCCAGCTGCCGTGCACCATGCCCCGCCTCGACATCAACAGCGCGCGGATCCTGGAGCACGGCGGACGGCGGATCGCCGTCTGCAGCGAGGGCTGTGAATGGATCTTCACGACCTGGCCGGACGCCTACCGGCACCGTCGCAGCTTCTGGGAGCGCTACCACGGCTGGGACCTCGCCGACATGATCGTGGACCTCGGCCTGCTGCGCCCGGACGGGCGGACGCTGATCGGGCAGCCGCTGCTCGACCTGGAACGGATGTGGACGATCGACGACATCCGCGCGATCGGCTACGAGATCAAGGACCCCCTGCAGGCCTGAGGACCATGAACCGGATCCAGGTGGAGCCCTTCGGCCGCGGGTTCGACTGTGCCGACGACGAGACGGTGCTCGAGGGCGCGCTGCGCCACGGCGTGCTCCTGCGGTACGGGTGCAAGCACGGCGGCTGCGGGACGTGCACCGTGCGCCTCGTGGACGGCGACGTCGAGGAGCACGGGTCGTCCTTCGCGCTGAGCCCCGGGGACCGCGCCGCGGACCTCATCCTCGCGTGCGCGAGCATCCCGCTGGAGCCCTGCGTCATCGACGTGGAGCCCAGCGGGCTCACCGAGGAGGAGTACCTCTCGGGTGACCGGTCCCGCCCCCACGACACCCGGGTGGGCGCGGTGCGGCCGCTCACCGGGGACATCGCGGCGGTGTCCCTGGACGTCGTCGGCGACCCGATCGCGTTCACCGCCGGGCAGTTCGTCAACGTGGAGATTCCCGGCACGGAGCTGGTGCGCACGTTCTCCCTGGCGAACGCACCCTCGGACGGCAGGCGGATCGACCTGATCGTCAAGCTGTACCCCGACGGGGCGTTCTCCCGCTTCCTGCGGGAGGGCGCCGTGGCGGGCCTCCCGGTGCGGGTGCTCGGCCCGTACGGCCGGCTCAGGATCCACCTGTCGCACCGCGACGTGCTCATGATCGCCGGTGGCTCGGGACTCGCGCCGTTGCTCTCCATGCTCCGCGATCTCGCCGACCGCGACTTCGACCGCCCGGTGACCCTGTTCTTCGGCGCCCGGACGGCCGGCGACCTCTACCTGACCGACGAGATCCGCCGGGTCGGCTCGCGACTGCGGGCCTTCGAGTTCCGCCCGGTGCTATCGGAGTCGTGGCCCGCGGACTGGGCGGGTGAGACCGGCCTCGTCACGGACGCGCTGAGCCGGTGGCGGCCGCGACTCGCCCACGACGTGTACCTGTGCGGCCCACCGCCGATGATCGACGCGGCGGTCCCGCTGCTGACGGCTGCGGGCGTCCGGCCGCGGAACGTCTACTTCGACGCGTTCACTCCCGCGACCCCCATGACCCGGACGGCCGCCCTGGATCCGATAATCGACGTTATGACATCCAGGGCGGAGTGACGTGATCGCCGGAACCGTGACGTGAGGTGCACGGGTGCAGGTCATGTCAGGGAAACGGTGATCACGGCTCGGTTGCGGCCGGCTCAGCCGCCGCGAGTCACTCGGCGGCGATCCGCGCGATGTGCGCGCCGAGGGCGAGGTCGCCGACGGCGCCGAAGGACCGCGAGCGCACCCGGCCGTCCCGGTCGATCAGCACGGTGGTGGGCGTGCCCTGCATCCCGTAGCGGCGGAACGTGACGGGCGACAGGTCGCCGTCGGCGTGGCGGTCGATGCCGATCGGGAACCGCAGCCGGTACTCGTGGACGAACGCGCGCAGCGCCGTCGGGGTCATCGCGTCGTGGTGTTCGAAGACGGTGTGCAGTCCGACCACGGCGACGTCGGCGGCCGGGAAGGTGTCGGCGACGCGCTGGGCCTGCGGCAGGGCGTGACTGACGCAGCCGGGGCAGAGCATCTGGAACGCCTCCAGCACGACCACCCGACCCCTCAGGTCGGCGAGCGTGAGCGCCGCGGTGTTGAGCCACTCGGTGACGTCGGGCTCCGGTGCCTGCTCCGCATCCATCGCAACCCCTTCCGCTGCCCGACCCCGGGCCGCTAGCGTAGCACCTGTTTTAGGAGTCCTAATTCCAGTGAGGGAACGCGGGTGGCCGAGACCGGAGCCGACCTGGACCGCCGGCTCGCCGAGGCCACCGAGCGCCTCGGCGACGCCGCCCGGTCGATGCTGCGCCGGGCGGCCGCGGCCGAGGGGATGTCTCCGACCCAGGCGCAACTCCTGCTGCGGATCACCTCCAGCGGCACCCGCGACCGCGGCACGGGATCGCTGGCCGGCTGGCTCGCGGTCTCCGCGCCGACAGTCAGCGACGCGCTCGCCGCGCTCACGGACAAGGGCCTGGTCGAGCGGAGCGCACCGCGGGTGTGGACGGCCACCGCGCGCGGACGGGAAGCCGCCGGGCGGATCACACGCTGGCGCGATCCGGTGCTCGCGGCGCTGCACGCCCTGCCGGTAGCCGCGAAGGCGCAGAGCCTCACGGTCCTGCTCAACGTGATCGTGGAGCTGAACGCCGCCGGGATCATCAGCACCGCGCGCACGTGCCTGAGCTGCCGGTTCTACCAGCCACACCCTCCCGATGACGGATGGTGCGCGCTGCTCGAGCAGACCCTCGCCCCGGCCGCGCTGCGCGTCGACTGCGCGGAGCACGTGCCCGCCGGTGCCCAGCAACCTGCCCGGCAACCCCCGTCCGCTCATCGGTATCCGGAGACCTCCGGGTGACCGCCGCACGGTCGGCGCGGCTTTGAAGGAGTTCTCCTACCGTCGCTCCGCGGCGTCGGTGAGGTAGCGCTCGGCGTCCATGGCGGCCTGACACCCGGATCCCGCCGCGGTGATCGCCTGACGGTACGTCCGGTCGACGAGGTCGCCCGCGGCGAAGACGCCGGGAACGGTGGTTCTCGTGCTGCGGCCCTCGACCAGCACGTAGCCGTCGAGGTCGCACGCGAGGTGATCGCGCACGAGCTGTGATCGTGGCTCGTGCCCGATCGCCACGAACAGCGCGTCGACGGCGAGCGTCCGCTCCGCGCCCGTCCCCGTGTCGAGGGTGCGCACGCCGGTGACCCGGTCCGTGCCCAGCACGTCGGTCACCTGGACGTTCCAGACGAACTCGATCGACCCGTGGGCGAAGGCGCGTTCCTGCATGACCACGCTGGCGCGCAGCGCGGACCGCCGGTGCAGCACCAGCACCCTCGACGCGAAGCGCGTGAGGAACAGCGCCTCCTCCATCGCGGAGTCTCCCCCACCCACCACGGCCACGACCTTGTCCTGGAAGTAGGCGCCGTCGCAGGTGGCGCACCAGGAGACGCCCGATCCGCTGAGCCGCTGCTCGCCGGGCAGCCCCAGGCGGCGGTACGCCGATCCCATCGCCAGGATGACCGCGGCGCTCCGGTAGGACCGCCCCGTCGCGTCGACGACGGTCTTCACCGGACCCGCCAGCCGCAGGTCCACCGCGTCGTCGGGCACGACCGTGGCGCCGAAGCGCTGGGCCTGTTCGAGCATCTCCGACATCAGCTCCGGCCCCTGGATGCCGGCCTTGAACCCGGGGTAGTTCTCGACCTCAGTCGTGGTCATCAGCGCGCCGCCCCACTCGACGGAGCCGGCGACGACGGTGGTGTCCAGCTGCAGCGGTACCAGCGACGCCTCCTCAGCGAGGACGTGCGGGCGGGGAAGCTCACGCCGGCTGACCACGTCCGGCGACTTGCCGCCCAGCTCCAGGGACACCCGCTTCAGGTTCCCCGACGCCGCACGCACGACCTCCTGTCGTGCGCCCGGTGTCGGAGCCGCTGCGGCCGGCCGGCACCGGTACGGCCGTGCTGCGCGGCAGCCTCGCGCCGGACGGAGCGATCCTCAAGCAGTCGGCCGCGACGCGGGGTCGTCTTGCTCATGAAGAGGGCGCTCCCCCTGCGCATCGGCACCGGGACGGCGCGCTCGGCGTCGAACAGCGACGTCGACAGGTACCGGCCCTTCGGATCCGGGCAGTGCTCCAGCAGCCCGTCGCGGTGCGACCGCGGTGCCACCCGCAGGCACCCGTTCTCGACGGTGGCGTCGAAGACGGGCAGCCAGACCGTCACCATGTCCGTCTCGTCCGCCTCCTCGACGACGACCGAGGCGTCCTGGTGCCACGGCGTGCGGCCGACGAGGCCCTTGGCGCCGACGAACTCGGCGGGCATCGAGGACTGCGGGGGCTTGAGCCGGACGTGCTGGACGGGGTTGGAGTAGATCTCGGGCCCGATCAGCGACTCGATGGCGTCGAGCAGCGCGGGGGTGCGCAGCAGGGCGAACACCGCGCTGCTGAAGAAGCAGGGTTCGTCGGCCCGGACGTCGCCGCGCAGCGGCAGCGAGAAGTCGAAGTGCTGCGACCAGTCGCGGCGGGTCTGCTGGTACAGCCATGTCAGCGTCGCGCCGAAGGACAGGCCGGGCTCGGGCGGGTCGAGCTCGCCCGCGTCCACGAGGTCGCGGACGAGCTCGTCGAGGCGACCGGCGTAGTCGGCGACGATCGGGTCGAGATGGCGGTGCGGATCGATGATGTCCTCGACGACGACGTACCCGTCCTCGTCGAACCTCGTGCGCTGTTCGTCGGTCAGGCCGCTCATGACGCCGGTCCTGGCGGTCGACGGTTCACGATTGCGTCTCACCTCGATGTGCGTCGCAGCGGGGGCCCCCGCAGTCTCGGCCCGGTCGGTGCGATATGTCCAATATCTTGTTTGTAAGGATTCATAGTCTGGAGATATTGTCTGCGAGGTGCACCTCCGTCGGCTCCAGTACTTCGTCGCGGTCGCCGAGGAACTCAGCTTCACGCGGGCAGCGGCGCGCCTGCACATGGCCCAACCGCCGCTGAGCGTTCAGATCAAGGCGCTGGAGGCCGACCTGGGCGTCACCCTGTTCGACCGGACGAGCCGGTCGGTCACCCTCACCCCGGCCGGCCGCGCCCTGCTCACCGAGGCCCGGCGGGTGCTGCGTGAGATCGACGAGATGACCAGGATCGTGCAGGCCGCAGGCGACGGGAGCACCGGCAGGCTGGTGATCGGGTTCGTCCCGTCGGCGGCCAACCTCGCACTGCCGTACACACTGCGCCGCTACCGGCGCACCTACCCCCGGGTCGAGCTGAGCCTGCACGAACGCACCCCGGACACGATGATCCGGCAGATGCACGAGCGCCGGATCGACGTCGGCTTCCTGTACGCCCCCTTCGCCGACGACTCGCTCGCGTCGCAGTGCGCGAGCACCGAGGCGCTCGTGGCCGCGCTCCCCGAGCGCCACCCGCTCGCCGACGACCCGGTCGTCGACCTGAACGCGCTCACCCGCGAGCCGCTCATCCTGCCCGCCCAGTACGAGATCCCCGGTCTCTTCTCGCAGATCAGGCTCCTGCTCGAGCGGGCAGGGGCCACGCCCCCCGTCGTCCAGCGCGAGGTGTGGATGATCCAGACGATCATCGGCCTGGTCGCGGCCGAGATCGGGGTCGCCATCGTCCCGTCCTCGGTCGCGACCGTGCCCCGGCCGGGCGTGGTGTACCGGCAGATCGACCAGGCCTCGACGCCTGTCGAGCTCGTGATGGTGTGGCGTCGTGACAACCTCTCCCCGACGCTGCGCGGCTTCGTCGACTCGACCGCCGACGCTCCTCTGGACCTCGTCGAGATCCTCGATCCCCGGCTCGCGAGCCCGTTCGTCTGGTGAGCTCTGGTGAGCACGGCGCGGTGGCGCCGGACCGGACCGGGCTGTTCCGGAGGGACCTGCCCGACCGGGACGAGTAGCCGTGTGGACTTGGTCCATACGGGCGGAAGCCGCTGGAGTGCTCCCCTCCCTAGCGTCCCCGACGCGAAGACCGCGTCGATCCCCGGCCGGAGCCCTGACGAGGGCGCTCCACCTCCGGAGCCGACTCGCGGGCTGACGCGACCCACGTTCCCGTGAGGAGACGCCGATGCGTGTGCGTGACCAGGACATCCTGCTGCCCACCACCATGGTGGGGTCCTATCCCCGGCCGAACTGGCTCACCGGCAAGGTGTTCGGCGAGTTCGAGGAGCCCGATTTCATCAACTACCGCATCAAGGAGAACTACCTCGACGCGGTGCGGCTCTGCGTGGACGACCAGGTGCGGGCCGGCCTCGACGTGATCTGCGACGGCCAGCAGTACTTCGAGTCGGAGACCGGCCATGAGTACGGCCAGGTGTTCCACTTCTGGGGCCACCACCTGAAGGGGTTCTCCCGGCACGGGGAGCCCATCGCGATCGAGCTGTACAAGAAGTTCCACGCCCCGGCGATCATCGACGACGTCGAGTGGGTCCGCCCGGTCTACGCGCCGGTGCTCGAGGCCACCCAGTGGGCCGCGCGCGGGGCGCCCACCAAGATCGCCGTACAGGGGCCGCTGTTCCTCGCGTTCTGCTGCACCGACCGCCACTACGGTGACGAGATCAAGCCGCGGGCGATGGCGATCGCCAAGGCGTTCAACGCCGAGTTCCGGGACCTGGCCGCGCGCGGGGTGGACTGGATCCAGATCCACGAGCCGCTCACCTACTACGGCGAGGAGCCCTGGTACATCGACGTGCTCAACGCCGCCTTCGAGGGCGTGGACGCGCATCGGATCTGGCACATCTGCTACGGCAACCAGGGCGGCAACCCCGGGGTCGGAGAGCCGCGCGGGCAGGACATGTTCCCGTTCGCGTTCGAGGCCGACGTCGACGAGATCCACATCGAGACCATGCGCCGCGGGCCGGGCGACCTCGCCCATCTCAAGGACCTCCCGGAGCGCATGAGCCTGGGGGTGGGCGTGATCGACGTGAAGTGCACGGTCATCGAGACGCCGCAGGCGGTCGCCGACCGGCTGGTGGAGGCGTCCCAGTACGTGCCAGCCGACCGGATCACGGTCAGCACCGACTGCGGCCTGCTCAACCTCAAGCGCGAGCACGCGCAACGCAAGATCGAGGCGCTGGTCGAGGGCACGCGGCTGGCCCGCGAGATCCTCGCCGGCGGCTGACGACCGCTGCCCCGGCCGGTCGCGGGCGGCCCGCCGCCCCCCGCCCCGCCGCTCCCGCCGCGCGCGGTGCCCACGGTTCGCCCCCTCACGAAGAACCGCCCGGCCGAAGCAGGCCGGGCCGGACAGTCCGTCCGGCACCGGCGCACCGGTACCGTCTGCCGGGACGAAGGGGTCTTGCCGATGAGCGCGCATCCGGGCACCGCCGACCGCATCGTCGAGCCGGAGCCGATCCGCGGCGAGTCTGCTCCGCTCCCCGTGCACGGCCGCGTCGTCGACGGGATCGAGCGGCGCTGCCCCTGCGTCGCTCTCCCGCTGCGGCGCGGCCGGACGGACCGGGCCTGAGGGGCGGCGGTGGGGCGGGCGGGCGTCGGCGAGACGCACACCAACGGCAGCAGACCGGACCTGCCGGGCCCCGCTCCCCTGCCCGGCGCGGACGCCGGCTTGCGCGAGACGGTGGCCGGGCTCAACGCCGTCGTCCTGCTGGGCTCGTTCATGCACTCCGCGCCCAATGCCACGACGACGGCCGAGCTCGCGGCGGGCGGGCTCGCCGCGGTCACCCGGCTGCCGCTCGCCGCTGTCGCCTGGTACTCCGACGGCCCCGACGGACCGCTGGAGGTGACGGGCCGCTGCGCCGGCGAGCCGGGGATCCGACCGCAGGTGGTCGACGAGCTGAGCAGGCTGTGCCCTCGGCTGAACGCGCTGCGCCCCACCTGGTCCGAGGGCGCCGACGTGCCCGGTCCGCTCCGCCGGGCCGGCATCGACACGCTGTTCGCGCTGCCCCTTCGGGTGTCGACGCAGCTGCTGGGCTATCTCCTCGCCGGTGGGCAACGGCGGGCGATGCCGGGTGACCTGACGTTGGTGCAGGCCCTCGGCGCCCAGACCTCGACCGCGCTCTACGTCGCCCGCATCCGGGAGAGCGAGGAGCGCAGGGTCCATGCGCTCGGCGAGCTGGCCGGCGAGCTGGGCGCGCAGCGGGAGCTCCTCGCTCGGGCGCTCGCGCTGCAGGAGGAGCTCATCGACCTGGTGCTGCGCGGCAAGGACGCCCACACCGTCGTCGTCCATCTCGCCGACCGCATCGGGGCCCCGGTCTGGCTGCTCGACGCCGAGCGGCGGCTGCTGGCCCACGCCTACGGCGGGACCGGGATGGTCGCGGCGCCGCGGGCCTCGGAGCTGGCCCGGGTGCTCGCCGGTCACGACCCGGAGCACACGCCGCGGTCGGTCGAGCTCGGCACCACGGCCGGACTGCGCCCGTTCCTGGTCCAGAGCGTCGCCACGGACCGGGAGACGTTCGGCTACCTGATGGCCGGCTCGACCGACCTGGGCCCGGTGGACCACACGACGTTCCAGGGCGGCCGGCTGGTCCTCGCGCTGCGGCTGCTCATCGAACGCAGCGTCGCCGAGGCCGAGGAGCGGCTGGGGCGCGACCTGCTCCAGGACGTCCTGCTGGGGCGTGGCGACGGGACCGTCCCGGCCGCCCTGGCGGCCCGGCTCGGTCACCAGGGCGACGGCCCGGCCGTCGTGGTCGCGCTGCGCCCGAACGACCCCGGCGACACCGCGCGGGCCGCTCGCCGGGCGCTCGCCGTCGTGGGCGACGAGCTGCGGGCGGGCGACCGGGGGCTGGCCGGGATGATCGGGTCCGAGATCGTCGCGATCCTGCGCCCCGATGCCGTCGAGCGGTGCACGCGGCGCTTCCTCGAACGGGTGACGGCGGCGCTGCCCTCGGCCGCGCCGGCGATCGGCATCAGCGACACCCGCCCCGGGCTCGGCGACCTCGAACCCGCCTACCGGGAGGCGCTCGTCGCGGTGACCATGGCGCCGCGCTGCCCCGACCGCGTGGTGCGGTTCCTCGACCTGGGGCTGCACCGGCTGCTGTTCGACACCGCGCACGCCGACCGGGTCGACGAGCACGTCGACCGGTGGATCGGCAACCTGCTGCGCTACGACACCGAGCACGGAACGCGGCTCGTGGAGACCCTCGGCGCGTTCTTCGGCGGCGAGGGCCACCCCGCCACGGCCCGGCGCCTGGCCATCCACCCGTCGACGCTGAAGTACCGGCTCGGCCGGATCCGCGAGATCCTCGCCGTCGACCTCGGCCGGCCCGACATCCGGTTCAACGTCGAGCTGGCCCTGCGGCTGGCCGACGGGCTGCGCGCGATCGACGGTTCGCGACGGCGCGGCTGAGCCCGGGGAATCGCGCAGGCGGACGACGGCCCCGAGACGCTGCGATGTTCCGTCGAACCTGTCCGAGAGGGACACACGAATTCACTTCAACTATCTAGTCCGGACGGAGTAGGGCGGGTTGGTGGCTCGGTATCGTCAGCCCGGTCGAGAGGCTGCGCCATGACAATCCGAACCGACGATGCTCCCCCCGATCGATCGATCTCGCTCAAGTACGTGGTCCTCCGTCCGGGCGACCATGTCGGTGTGTTCTACCGTGGCGACAAGGAACGTGACGCGTTCTTGTTCCCCGTGATTGCGGATGCCATCGCGGCCAATTGCAGGGTGATCTACGTCTGCGACCGCGACGAACCGGAACTGGTCGCCGAGCAGCTGACCGCCGAGACCACCGAGGTCGACGGCGCCCTCGAACGCGGCCAGCTCCGGCTGATCGCGTCCCGGGACGCCTACCTCGCCACGGGCCACTTCGACCCCCACCGGATGGTGGCCTTCTACAAGCAGGCCGCCCAGGTGGGTCGCACCGCGAACCACCAGATCCCCTGCGTGATCGGGGAGATGAGCTGGAGTCTGCGGAGCTGCCCCGGCAGCGACCGGCTGATCGAGTACGAAGCCCTCTACGCGCGGGAGTTCGAGGACACCCCGGTGATCACGCTGTGCATGTACGACCTCGAGCAGACCCGCGGCGAGCAGATCTTCGACCTGCTGCGCCTGCATGGCAGGGTCGTGCTCAACGGCATCGAGATGCACAATCCGCGCGTCGCGACCCCGCTACTTCTCGACTGACGGTCGGCGACGACGACAACGCAGGTCCCCCGCCTCCGGAAAGGGGCGGGCGAAACGGCCACCGGCACCTCCCCGACACATCTTGCTCTCGTTTCCGCCGCCATTCACGATCGGTATCGACCCGCCCCGCCGGCCTTTCCGACCAGCGGGCGACCCTCGGTGCGCGACCACTTCTCTCGAAGGAGACATGTCATGAAGGTCCGAGGTCAGGACGTACTGCTGCCGGCGACGCTCGTCGGCGCCTATCCGCGGCCGATCTACATGGAGGGCAAGGTCTTTCCCGTCGGTGTGCACGAACCGGAGTTCGTGAGCTACCGGATGCGGGAGCTGTATCACCACGCCGTCTCGGCCGCCGTGCACGACATGCTCGACGTCGGCCTGGACATCGTTACCGACGGCGGCCAGTACTACGAGAACGAGACCGGCTACGAGTACGCCGAGCTCTTCCACGCCATGGCCCACAAGCTCGAGGGCTATGCAGGATACGGCGACCGCATCCAGGTCGGCGCGTTCGACCTGCCGATCTACAAGCCCACCGTGCTCGGTGACGTCGCGTGGCGACGGCCGGTGTACAAGCCGGTCATCGAGGCGGTCCGCGAGGTGAGCGACGCGCCGCTGAAGGTCAACGTCTCGCTCGGGCCGGCCACCCTCAGCGCATTGTCGACCGACCAGCACTACCACGATCTGAAGGCCCTCTCCCAGGATGTGGCCAAGGCGTACAACACGGAGTTCAAGGACCTCGAGCGCCGCGGGGTGGATCTGATCCAGATCACCGAGCCGCTCACGTTCTTCGAGCCCGAGGACTGGATCATCTCGGCGATCAACACGGCGTTCGACGGGGTGGACGCCTACAAGGTGGTGCACATCTGCTACGGCCACGAGGAAGGGCAGCCGGGCATTCTCGACCTGAAGGGCGACCGGCTGTTCCCGTGGGCGTTCGACCTGAACTGCAACCAGATCCACTTCCAGATGGCCAGCCACGAGTTCGCCGAGGTGGACTCGTTGCGGGGCTGGCCCGCGGACAAGGACCTCGGTGTGGGTGTGGTGGACATCGAGCTCCTGCGGGTGGAGACCCCGGAACAGATCGCCGGGTGGCTGCACCGGCTGTTCGGATCGGTGCCGCCGGAACAGGTGTCGGTGTCCACCGACTGCGGCATCGCGTCGATGCGACGCAACGTCGCGAAGGCCAAGCTCGCGGCCATCGTGAAGGGGCGCGATCTCGCCAGGGCCCAGCTCACCGGTAGCTGAGCGGCCCGAGTGGAGCGGCGGCGCGCGCCGCCGCTCCACTCGCGAGCCTTGCGACGAGCCTCGCTGTGGACGGCGGTGGCACAGCGCGGTGACACACGGGTGACACAGCGGTGGGGAGAAGGCGATGACGGGAAGGCTCACCGGCAAGGTCGCACTGATCACCGGTGCTGGCTCGGGCATCGGGCGGGTGGCGGCGGAGCTGTTCGCCGCGGAGGGTGCGGCGGTGGGCGTGCTCGACGTGCACGGCGATTCCGCCGAGCAGACCGCCGCCCACGTCGCCGCGCGGGGCGGACGCGCATCGGCGATCACGGCGGACGTCACCGCTGCCGCCGAGGTCGACGGGGCGCTCCATCGGCTCGTCGCGGAGTACGGCCGGCTCGACGTCCTGGTCAACAACGCGGCGATCGATCTGCAGGGTTCGATCACCACGGGTACCGAGGACGACTGGGACCGCTGCTTCGCCGTCAACGTGAAGGGGGTGTTCCTGTGCTCACGCGCCGCCGTGCCACATCTCACCGCCGCGGGCGGCGGGTCGATCGTCAACCATGCCTCCGTGGCCGGGCTGGTGGGCGTGCGGAACCTCGCGGCCTACTGCGCCTCCAAGGGTGCGGTCATCTCGCTGACCCGTGCGATGGCCCTGGATCTCGCGCCCGCCGGGATCCGCGTCAACGCCATCTGCCCGGGTGCGGTCCTCACCGGGATGATGGAGGACCTCATGCGGGCACGCGGCGGCGGGGACCTCGCGGCCGGCATGGCGGAGACCCTCGCGAAGTACCCGATCGGACGGCTCGGGCGTCCGGAGGACATCGCGAGCCTGGCGCTCCACCTGGCCGGTGACGCCGCGTCGTTCATGACCGGATCGATCATCACCGCCGACGGAGGAATGTCGGCCCAGTGAGATCGGCCCGGTGGGCCGTCCGCCCGGCGGCCCGGGACCAGCCGACTCCTCGCAGCGGGCAACTCGTCCGAGATTCTTGGTCCGACCTGGACGAAGGCCGGTGTGCTCGATTCTCGTAGAATTCAGTGGCATGGCTGACCACGAATCGTCGCTGAAAGGGTTCGACGGAGTACAGCCTCCGGTTCGCCTGACGGTACGTTGTCCGAAATGCGGGTACGAGCGAACGACCCTGGCATTGCACGCCGACGCCGTTCGGCGGGCCGGTGTGTGCGAGCGCTGCGGCGAATCCGTCGAGGTACTGGCGGCCGACGAGGTACACGATATCGGGTGTTCCTGCTGCGCTGCCCCGCGGCGCGGTCCGCGCAACACTTCCCGAAGGTAACGGACCCGGCTGTTCCGTCGAATGACAGCCACCCCACTCCCTGCGTAAGGAGACCGCTATGCGCGTGGGTGACCGCGATATCCTGCTCCCGACCATGACGATGGCCTATTCGAATCCGAGATGGTACGACTTCATCTCGGCCTCCTACAACGTCCCGTTCGGCGACCTGATCGAGGACCGGGTCGAGACGGAGGTCTTCAAGGACGGCATGTGGGCGGTGGTCGGCGACCTGGAACGGGCCGGCCTGGACGTCATCTCGGACAGCCGCACCTTCGCGGCAGGCAACTACTCCGACGTCGTCGTCTACTATTTCTTCCGGCTCACGGGACTGGTCCCCTACGGCCCGAACATCTCCGTCCCCCTGTACTCGACGCTGCATTCCCCGACGGTGATCGGAGACATCGCCCGAGCCGTCCCGATCATGCCGCCCATCGCGCACGCGCTCACCGAACTGACCGACGCGCCCCTGAAGATCCAGTGGTCGGCCGCCGGCACGCTCACCGGTCTGTCGGCCGACAAGCACTACGGCAGCGACCGGGACCGTGCGATGGCCATCGCCGCGGCGCTGAACGAGGACATCCTCGAGACCGAGTCGATCGAGCAGGTGAAGATCCTGCAGCTCGACGAGTGGTTCTGGCCGTACCAGTTCGAGGACTGGAGCATCGACGTCTTCAACCGCACCGTGCGGGACGTGCAGAACGCCCGGGTGATGGTCCACCTCTGCGTCGGGAACTACCGCGGCGGCCGCGGCTACCGTCCGGACAGCACCGCGGTTCCCGGTCAGGGCGCCTTCGACCTGCACGCCCGGCACGGCGAGAGCCTCGTCTACGAGTCGGTCATCCCGAAGGTCTACGAGGCCAACATCGACATCCTGAACCTCCAGGTCATCGAGGAGGCCGACTACGGGGTGCTGAAGGCGCTGCAGGCCCACCCGTTGCCGGACGGCATGGACTTCGTCGCCGGCGTCATCGATCCCAAGTCGACCTACGTGGAGACCCCGGAGGAGGTCGCCGGTCGGATCGGGCGGGTTCTGGATGTGGTCCCGGCCGAGCGGGTCGGCCTCACCACGGGCTGCGGCCTCAAGAACCTGCCGCGGCTCACGGCCTACCAGAAGATCCGCTCGCTCGCCGACGGCGCGCAGCTCGCTCGGGACCGGCTGGGCAGCCCCGCTTCGACGCTGTAGCCCGTCGGCCGGCCACGCGCCGTCACCAGCTCCGGTTGGCCAGGGGACGGGCGGGCGACGGTGGTGCTTCTGCGATCACGGTGAGGTTCGGGGGCACGCGGCAGAACCTAGACGGGGCGGCGGGCCGGGGAACACGTCCCGGTGAGCCGAAAGAGCGGTGTGCCGTTGCGCTCGCCGCGACGAGGTCCACCCCGCGGCACGACGCGTTCCGCGGTGCCGAGCGCGCCGGGCCCGGGTGGGCGTGGCGGGACCCGCGCTCCCGCGTGAGGATGGGGCCCGTGCTCGACGCGACGTTGCGCTGGCGGGGCCAGCAGGTGCGCTGGACCCGGCGCGGGACGGGCCCGCCGGTCGTGTTCTGTCACGGCACGCCCTGGTCGTCGGCGGTGTGGGCGCCGATCGCGGACGCGCTCGGTCCGGACGTCACCACCTACCTGTGGGACATGCCCGGCTACGGCAGCTCCACGATGGCCGACGGCCAGGACGTCTCGCTCGCAGCGCAGGGCGAGCTGCTCGCGGCGCTGGTGGCGCACTGGGGCCTGGACCGGCCCGACGTCGTCGCGCACGACATCGGCGGTGCGGTGGCGCTGCGGGCGCACCTGCTGCACGGTGCGGCCTACCGGTCGCTCGCGCTCGTGGACGTCGTCGCGCTCGCCCCGTGGGGTTCGGAGTTCTTCCGCCTCGTGGGACGGCACGCGGACGTGTTCGCGCAGGTCCCGCACCCGCTGCACGAGGCGCTCGTCCGGGCCTACATCGCCGGAGCGGCCCACCGGCCGCTGCCCGCGGCCGTCCACGACGCGCTCGCCGCCCCGTGGCTCGGCGAGCGCGGCCGGGCGGCGTTCTACCGCCAGATCGCGCAGGCCGACCAGCGGCACACCGACGAGATCGAGCCGCTCTACCCGTCGATCGACCTGCCGACGATCGTCGTGTGGGGTGCGCAGGACCGGTGGATCCCCGCCGACCGGGCGCAGCGTCTCGCCGGGCTCGTCCCGGGTGCGGAGCTGGTGCTCCTCCCGGACGCGGGCCACCTCGTCCAGGTCGACGCTCCCGCAGCGCTCACCGCGACGCTGCAACGCTGGCTGCTGCGGCGCCGCTGAACCCGGGGACGGTGCCGGGGCCGGGCGCACCGTCAGAAGTGCCGGGTCAGCTCCCCGAACCCGGCCAGGTGCAGCACGCCCGCGTCGTCCGGGTCGATCTCGGCGTGCTCCAGGGACCACGTCCACGCGTTCGGGATGAACACCGCCCGCCAGCCGGCCTCGCGCGCGGCGAGGATGTCCGAGCGCGGCGAGTTGCCGATCATCCACGTGCGGCCCGGGTCCAGCGCGTGCGCGGAGCCGAGCTCGCGGTAGGTGGTGGGCTCCTTCTCCGCGACGATGTGCACGCTCGTGAAATGGTGGGCGAGCCCGGACGCGTCGATCTTGCGCTGCTGCTCGGTGGGCTGCCCCTTCGTCATCAGCCGCAGGTCGTGGCGGGTGGCGAGATCGGCGAGGGTCTCGGCGACCTCCGGGATCAGCTCCACCTGGTGGTCGGCGAGCCGCGCCCCCAGCGCGGCGATGTCGCGCGCCTCCGCGTCCGATGCGGGCCGCTGCACCAGCCGCTCGAAGCACTCGTGCAGGCTGCGCAGGAAGCTCGCGCTCCCGTAGCCGTGGACGCCGATGTTGGCGCGCTCCACGTCGTTGAGGATGCGGCGGATCTCGCCGTGGTCCAGCGTGGGATGGGCGAGCCACGCCAGCCAGTCCGCGACCACCCGCTCGAAGAGCACGTTGTTCTCCCACAGGGTGTCGTCGGCGTCGAAGACGAGGGTGTGGCGCACGAGTCGATTCTCGCTCTCAGGGACCGAGGTCCCACAGCAGCCGGTAGTAGGTGGTGCGTTCCGGATCGGGGGCGACGCCGTAGGCGTCCAGCAGGGCGCCGGTCCAGCTCGGACCGTAGTTCCACTCGGTGCTCCAGGTGGCGACGGCGATGTCGGCCCATCGGTCCGCGACGCCGAGGCAGTCCAGGTCGACGTGCGCGAGCCACCGGCCGTCGTCGTGCAGGAGCGTGTTGGGGGCGCAGGCGTCGCCGTGGCAGACGACGAGCCGGTCCACCGGCGGTGGCTCGGCGATCCGGCGCAGCGCCTCGGCGGCGGTGAGCCCGGCGTGGTCGGCGTGCCAGCGCGACGGGTCCGGCACCGCCGCCGCGATCCGCTCCGCTGCCGACCAGGTGAACGGGCATTCCGCCACGGGCAGCGCGTCGTGCATCGCGCGCAGCCCGCTCCCGATCGCGGCGACGGCCGTGGCCGGCTCGGCGAGCCAGCGGTCCGCGATCGCGCTCTCCCCTGGCAGCGCCGCCGTGACCAGCCACGATCCCCTGTCGTCCGACCCGTGGTCGAGCACGCGCGGCACCGGGGTGAACGCCCACGCCCACTCCAGGCGCGCGACCTCCCCCGCGACGTCGAGACCGCGCCCGACCGCGTCGGGCGGCGTCCACTTCACGTACCGGTCCCCCACCGAGTAGGTGCGGCCGCCGATCTCGTTCACCCAGACCTCCCGGACCGGGTGGGCATCGGCGAGGGCACGCACGACCGCGGGGATCACAGGGATCACGAGGCCTCTTCTACCAGCGGGCAGCCTGCCCGCGCCCCCGAATTCCCGGTGTGGCGGACGGCGCAGCCGGCGCGCGGCGGAACCGACCTAGGCTCGGGTGGTGACCGCCGCCGACGTCGTCCTCCTGGTCGTGGCCGGCTTCGGGGCCGGGCTGAGCGGGTCGATGGCGGGCCTGGCGTCGCTGGTCTCCTACCCCGCGCTGCTCGCAGTCGGCCTGCCAGCGGTCGCCGCGAACGTCACGAACACGGTGGCGCTCACCGCGAACGCGGTGGGCGCCGCGGCGTCGTCGCGGGTGGAGCTGTCCGGGCAGAGCGCGCGCCTGCTGCGGTTCGCGCCGGTCGTGCTGGTCGGGGGTGCGACGGGGGCATGGCTGCTGCTCGTGACGCCACCGGGGGCGTTCGAGCGGATCGTGCCGGTGCTGATCGCCGCGGCGTCGCTGGTGCTGCTCCTGCAGCCCCGGCTGCGGCCCGCCGCCCATCCGGGCACGTCCCCGTCCCGGACGGGCGCGGTGTGGGTCGGCATCTGCGTGTTCGCGGTCGCGGTGTACGGCGGCTACTTCGGCGCGGCCGCGGGCGTACTCCTGCTCGCCCTGCTCATGGTCGGGCTGCCCGTCTCGCTGCTGCAGGGCAACGCGCTCAAGAACATCCTGCTCGGCGTCGCGAACGCGGTGGCAGCCATCGCGTTCGCCCTGCTCGGGCCCGTGGACTGGGTCGCGGCGGCGGCGCTCGCTGCCGGCGTGCTCGCCGGTGGGTACCTCGGCCCCGCCGTCGCCCGCCGGGTGCCCACCGCGGCCCTGCGGATCGGGATCGGGCTCGCCGGGCTGGCCCTCGCGGTGGTGCTGGCGGTCGACACGTACTGACTGCCCAGGGGCCGAGGTCGCCGGGAGCCTCAGCGGGCGGGCTGCATCCGCCGCCGCACCCCGTCGCGGGCCGTCCGGCTCACCGCCGACACCCCCGCCTCCAGGGGCCCGCGCCCGCCGGAGAGCCGCACCGCGACCCCGACCGCCACCGCCCCGGCGACGTGCGCGACGAACACGGCAGGGCGCTGCGCCCCCACCGCGGGATGCGCAGCGAGGAGCATGACGTGCAGCACGTAGAGGGTGAGCGGGATCGCGCCCACCGCAGCCGGCACCCAGGCGATCGCCGGTGCGTACCGGGCGAGCAGGAGCATCGCGCCGAGGACGGCGAGCGCGCTGCCGGTGGTGTTCGCGAGATCCAGCGGCGTCCCGGAGTGGGGGGTGTCGACGGCGAGCCACCACCACGTGTCGGTCGGCGCGACACCGTAGAGGAACGAGCCGCCCTCCCGCACCGCTCCCCCGCTGGCCGCGACCAGGACCGACGACGCCGTCATCGCGGCCGCCGCCAGCGCCGCCCCACCGCCGAGCAGCCACCAGGCCGTCGCCGGTCGCCGCAGGTCCGCCCGCCCGACGGCCATCCCGGCCAGCAGGTACGTGGTCCAGGTCAGCACCGGGTAGAAGCCGGTGAGCGCCAGGTGCGCGAAGAGCTCCCCCGGGTCGACCAACGCGGCGAGTCCGGCCTGGTCCGGGGTCGCCGTCCGTCCGGGGCGCAGGACGTGGCTCACGACGGGCGTCACCACGCACGCCACCACCGCGCCCGCCGCGAGGACCCCGACCCGCAGCGGCAGGAGCGGGATCGCGACGGCGAACAGCAACCCGTAGAACGCGAGGATCACGAGCACCGGTGGGTCGAGCTCCACCAGGAGCAGGCCGATCGCCGCGATCAGCACCGCGCGGACGGCGAGGCCCACCGCGGCCGGGAGCAGCTCACCGCCCCTCGGCGGGCGCATCCCGCCGGTCGACAGCGCGATGCCCACCCCGGCCACCACCGCGAAGAGCGCCGACGCCCGGCCGTGGGCGAGCACCTCGGTGAGCGTCGGCTCGCCGCCGTCGCGCAGCAGCAGCGTGTGCGTCGCGACCATCCCGACGAGGGCGGCACCGCGGGCCGCATCGACGCCGGCGAGGCGCCCTGCGGGTGCCCGGTCGACCCCGGCCGCCGGGTGCGCCCGGTGCGCACCGCCGGCCCGGTGCGTGCGGCCCGGGTCGGCGTTCGGATCGAGGGGGCCCCCGGTCACCGCGGCGCGGGCGCGGGGCTCTGCGGTGCGGCGCGGTCCAGCCACGCCGTCAGCGCCGCGTGCACCTCCGGCAGCGACGGCCGCTGCCGCGGGTCCGTCGCGAGTGCGGCCCGCAGGAGGGCCCCGTGTGCGGTGCGCTGCGGCAGGTGGGTGAGCGGTGCGCCGGTGGCGGCGGCCCGGAGACCGGACTGGACGTCGGTCCGGCCGCCGCGGGGCGGGTGTCCGGTCATCGCGTACGACAGCGTGGCCGCGAGCTGCCAGGCGTCCGACGCCGGCGTGGCGGAGCCGCCGCCCGCGACCTCGGGGGCGAGGAAGTCCGGGGTACCGAGGATCCAGCCCGCGAGGGTCAGCGTGGCGTCGCCGCTGGTGCGGGCGATGCCGAAGTCGATGAGATGCGCCCGCCCCGCCTCGTCCACGATGACGTTGCCCGGCTTCACGTCGCGGTGCAGCACGCCGCGGCGGTGCGCGGCACCGAGACCGTCCGCGAGCGCGGCCCAGACCCGCGCGGCGACGACGTCGTCCAGCACACCATGGTCCCGCACGTGCTGGGCGAGCGAGCTGCCCGCCACGTACTCCATGACGATGACGAGGCCGTCCATCTCGGCGAGCCCCGCGTCGCTGCGGGCGTGGACGAGGTCGAAGATCCGCACGCAGCTGGGATGGCCGGCCGCGGCGAGGGCCTTCGCCTCGCGCCGGATGCGCTCCTCGGTGTCGTCGTCCGGGGCGTGGGCGGCCTTGAGCGCGACGAGGTGGCCGCGGCGCGCGTCCTCGGCGAGCCACACCCGCCCGAACCCGCCCGCGCCGAGGCGGCGGACGAGCCGGAACCGGGGCGTGCCGTCCGCCTTCGGGCCGCCCTGCGTGACCGCGCGGGTCGGGCCCAGCGGCCTGCGCTGCTCCGAGAGCAGCAGGGTGGGGCGGCGGGGCGCACCCGCGGGGGCGCGCTCGGGCGCCAGCACGACCGGTGCGGCGGGGGTGCGGGCGGCGAACCGCTCGGCGAGCCGGTCGCTCACGCGGCGGGCTTGCGGGGAGACCCGCTCCTGCCAGCCCTTGCGGACCCCCTGCTTCAGGTCGGCGGCACGCACGGCGACGGCAGGCCGCGCCGGGGCGGGCGTCCGGACGGGGCCGGCAGTGGGTCGGGGGGCCGCGGGTTGGGCGGCAGGAGGTGGCAGCGGGACGGGATCGGGCACGCGGGGCCGGGCCGGTGCGGGCCGGGCGACGAGCGCAACGAGCACGCCGGCCAGCGCGCCCCCGCTCATCCCGAGCCACAGGTGCGCCGACGAGCCCGCCGGGGACCCGGCGGCCAGGAACGGCAGCGCGAGCAGCGGGAGCCAGAAGAGCTTCACGGCCCAGCGCGGGCCGCCGCGCAGCGCCAGCCGCGCGGCACCGCCCGCGAAGAGGGCCGTGAACAGGGGCAGCAGCGTGAACGCCAGCACCACCATGGCGAGCAGCAGCGGCCGGTCGGGGCTGAACGCGGCGCTGACGGTCGATCCGCCCAGGTAGGCGTCCTGGTCGACGCCGAAGCACTCGGCGCGGCCGAGGTCACGCAGGTCGGCCCGCGCGAGGCCGGGCACCCCGTCGCCTGCGGCGGCCGCGGCGAACACCTGCCCGGCGGCGACGAACGCGAGCCAGGGCAGCAGCGCCGCGGTGACCAGCCCGGCCACGGCCGGAGCGAGGCCGTCCCCCGCGTGGCGGCGCAGCCGCGCCCCCAGCACGGCGCCGAGGGCCGGGAGCAGCCCGACGGCCAGGCCGAGCACCGTCGTGGCCCAGGCCCAGCCACCCGGGCAGAACTCGGGTGCGACCGTCGCACGGAGCACGGCCAGCAGTTCGGCGACCAGCGCGCTGAGCGCGTCCACCGTTCCCCTTCCCGTCCCGGGCGTCCCGGCGTCTCCGGGGCCGTGGCCCCAGGGTGGCACAAGCGGGCTTGCGGTGGCGGGGCACCGTGGGTGAGGAAAGCGGTGACAGTCTCCTTACCCCCGCCTCCTTACCCCGCCTTCTCACCCCCGTCGCACCAGGGCGTCCGGGTCGGAGCGCAGTTCCGCGAGCGAGGCGTGGCCGGTCAGCGCGAGGGTGAGGTCCAGCTCGGCGAGGACGCAGCGCAGCACGTGCCGCACGCCGTGCTCCCCGGCGAGCGCGAGACCGTAGGCGTAGGGGCGGCCGAGCAGGACGGCGTCCGCCCCGAGCGCGAGCGCCACAGCGGCGTCCGCGCCGGTGCGCACGCCGGAGTCGAACAGCACCGCTGCCCGCTCCCCCACGGCCTCGACGATCCCGGGCAGGGCGTCGAGCGCCCCGATCGCCCGGTCGACCTGACGGCCGCCATGGTTGGAGACGATCACCCCGTCCATGCCGGCGTCGACGGCGCGGGCGGCGTCGGCAGGGTGTTGCACCCCCTTGAGGACGATCGGGCCCGGCCAGTGGCGGCGCAGCAGGTCCAGCCGCTCCCAGCGCAGGGCGGTGCCGGTGAACATCGACGCCCATCGCGCGACCGCCGCCGCCCGGTCCTCCTCCGGCGCCACGGCGAGGCCGGCCCGGAACGCCGGGTCGGAGAACGGGATGGCGGCCCCCGCACCGCGCAGCATCGGCCGGTCGCCGCGGTCGAGGTCGGCGGGGCGCCACCCGAGGGTCCAGGTGTCGAGGGTGACGACGAGCGTCGTGTACCCGGCGGCGCGGGCCCGCTCCAGCAGGCTGACCGTGACGCCGTCCTCGGTGGGCCAGTAGAGCTGGTACCAGCGCGGACCGTCGCCGGAGGCCTCCGCGACCTCCTCGATCGTGTGCGATGCGACCGTGGACAGCACGATCGGCACGCCGACGTCGGCGGCGGCCCGGGCGGCGGCGAGCTCGCCGTCGGGATGCAGGAGCCCGAGCATCCCGACCGGTGCCAGCAGCAGCGGGGCGGGCATCGCCGTCCCGAGCACGGTGGTGGACCAGTCCCGGATCGTGGTGTCGCGCAGCATTCGCGGCACGAACGCGTGCCGGTCGAACGCGGCCCGGTTCGCCCGAAGCGTCGCGCCGCTCCCGGCGCCGCCCGCGACGTAGCCGAACGTGCCCGCGTCGAGCTCGGCGCGGGCCGCGTCCTCCAGCGCGGACGGGTCGGTGGGCAGCGGCGGGGCGTCCCCCGCGAGGCCGCGCTGATAGATCTCGGTGGCGTAGGACGACAGCGGCGGCGTCATGGGGCGGACCCTAGCCAACCCGGCCGCCCCCGCGGCTGCGCCGGCGTCCGCGCAGCCTCGGGCGTCACCTCGCAGCCGTCCGGACGGCTGCGACGTGCACCGGCGCGCTGCGCGGTCGGCGCCGGGACTCAGCAGGCCGTCAGGTCCAGCGACGCGGCGTCCGGCCCGGCGACGTCCACCCGGACCCGCCCGCCCGGCCCGACGTCGCCCGCGAGCAGCATCCGCGACAGCCGCCGGTCCAGCTCGCGGTGGATCGTGCGCCGCAGCGGCCGGGCCCCGTGCGCGGGCTCGTGGCCGCGGGAGGCGAGCCAGGCCACCGCGGCGTCGGTGACCTCCAGTGCCACCTCCTGAGCCGCGAGCCGCGAGCGCGTCTCGGCGAGCAGCATCCCGGTGATGTCCCGCAGGTCCGCGGGGGTCAGCGCCGAGAACAGCACGATGTCGTCCACGCGGTTGATGAACTCCGGCCTCAGGTGCACGCGGGCCAGCGCGACCAGCGGTTCGCGCACCTCCGCCACCGGGCGGGCCGCGGCCGTGGCACCGAGGATCATCTCCGCACCGAGGTTGCTCGTCATGATGACGACGGCGTGGGTGAAGTCCGCGGTGCGCCCGGCGGCGTCAGTCAGCCGGCCCGCGTCGAGCACCTGCAGCAGCGCCGCCGTGACGTCGCGGTGCGCCTTCTCGATCTCGTCGAACAGCAGCACGCCGTACGGGTTGCGCCGGACGGCCTCGGTGAGCTGGCCCGGCTCGTTGTGGCCCACGTACCCGGGCGGGGCGCCGACGAGGCGGGTGAGGCTGGACGCGTCGGCGTACTCGCTCATGTCGAACCGGGCGGGTTCGGCGTCGCTCAGCACCTCGGAGAGCGCCCGGGCCAGCTCCGTCTTGCCGACGCCGGTCGGCCCGAGGAACAGGAACGACCCGACGGGCCGGTCCGGGTGCGCGAGCCCGCTGCGGCCCTGCCGGACGGCGTCCGCGACCGCCTCGACGGCACCGTCCTGCCCGACGACGCGGCGGCGGAGGTGGTCCTCCAGGTGCAGGAGGCGTTCGCGGTCCTCGGCGGTGAGCCGGGCCAGCGGGATGCCGGTGGCCCGCGCGATCGCCTCCGCGACGGCGTCCGCGGTGAGCTCGGGCAGCGTGCGGGTGCGGCGGGCGGACTCCCGCTCGGCGCGGACGCGCTCCAGCTCGCGGGTGAGCTCGTGGGCGCGCTCGTAGTCCTCGGCGTCGACGGCGACGTCGCGGGCCCGCGCGAGCCCTTCGAGCCGCTCGTCGAGGGCCTCCTCGGCGGGCGGGCCGGACACCGTGCGCAGGCGCAACCGGGAGCCGGCGCGGTCCACCAGGTCGATGGCCTTGTCCGGCAGGAACCGGTCCCGCAGGTGGCGGTGCGAGAGGGCGGCCGCGGCCTCCAGTGCGGCATCGGTGATGGTGATGCCGTGGTGGGCCTCGTAGCGGGGCCGCAGCCCGCGCAGGATCGCGACCGTCTGCTCGACGGTCGGCTCGTCCACCCGCACGGGCTCGAACCGGCGCTCGAGCGCGGCGTCGCGCTCGATGTGCCTGCGGTACTCGGCCACCGTCGTGGCCCCGACGAGCTGCAGCTCGCCGCGGGCCAGGGCGGGCTTCAGCATGGCGCCCGCGTCGAGCGGGCCGCCCTCGGCGGCACCCGCGCCGACCACGGCGTGCAGCTCGTCCACGAACAGCACCACCGACCGGCGGGCCGCCACCACCTCGTCGATCACGGCGGTGAGCCGCTGCTCGAACTCTCCGCGGTACTTCGTGCCCGCGACCATGCCGGCGAGGTCGAGCGACACCACGCGCACGTCACGCAACGTCTCCGGCACCCGGCCCTCGACGATCCGCTGCGCGATCCCCTCGACGATCGCGGTCTTGCCCACGCCGGGGTCGCCGACCAGCACGGGGTTGTTCTTCGTCCGCCGCGCGAGCACCTCCAGCACCTGGTCGATCTCCTCGTCGCGGCCGATCACCGGGTCCAGCCTGCCGTCGCGGGCGGCGTCGGTGAGGTCGCGGCCGTGGCGGTCCAGGCGCGGGGTGCGGGCCCGCGGGCGGGCCGGGCGGGGCGCGGCCCGCTCCGCCTGCGCCGGGCGCTCGTCGCGGGGGTCGTCGCGGCGGTCCTCGCGGCGGTCGTCGTCGACGAACCCCTGCTCCAGTCCCGCGAACAGCAGTCCGACGAGATCCTCCAGCGGTCCGAAGGCGCCGCCGAACGGCGATTCGTCGCGACGGTCGGGCATGAGCGCCTCCTCGGTCGGCGTTACCCCCGATGGTGCCAGTCCGGCGGCGCTCGCCGCCGCTCCCGCGACCTCCGGAGGAACCATGGGCCTGACCCGCACCGACGGACCGCTGTCCCCGCGCTCGCCGAGCCGGGTCAACTACACCCTCGACGGACCCGCGCACAAGCTGCTCGCCCACCCGTTCCCGCGCCAGGTGCGCGCCGAGTTCGCCGGCCGGACGGTGCTCGACACCCGCGCCGGCATCCTCGTCCACGAGACGGCGCTGCTGCCGCGCTTCTACGTCCCGGAGGCCGACCTGGACGCCTCCGCGTTCGCCGCGTCGGAGCACACGACGCACTGCCCGTTCAAGGGCCACGCCGGCTACCGCCACCTCACGGTTGGCGACCGCACGGTCGAGAACGCGCTGTGGGCCTACCCGGATCCGCTGCCGGAGGCGTCCTGGCTCGCCGGATACGCGTCGCTGTACTGGGAGGCGGCCGACGCGTGGTTCGACGAGGACGAGCAGGTGTTCGCCCACCTCACCGACCCCTACACCCGCGTCGACATCCGCCCCACGAGCCGCCACGTGCAGGTGTTCGCAGGTGACGTCCTCATCGCCGAGTCCGAGCACCCGACGGTGCTGGACGAGACGGGTCTGCCGTCGCGCTGGTACCTGCAGCCCGGGGACGTCCGCGTGCCGCTGGAGTCGAGCGACACGTCGTTCCGTTGCCCGTACAAGGGCAGGTCCAGCTACTTCTCGGTGCGCCTCCCCGACGGCCGGGAGATCGCCGACGCCGCCTGGAGCTACCCGGACCCGCTGCCGGAGTCCACGCGCATCGCGAAGGCCGTGTGCTTCCTGCACGACGAGCTGACGATCCTGGTGGACGGCGAGCCCATCTGAGCTCGACGGCCCGGGCCGCCCGTCGGCCCCCGAGGCGACGGCCGGGGGTACGGCCCTGCGACGCACTGCCGCCGCCCGTCGCACACACCCCCGAGTGCTCGCACACACCCCCGGGTGCTCGCACACACCCCCGGGTGCTCGCACACACCCCCGAGTGCTCGCACACACTGCCTGCGGTCTGTGCCACCACCTGCGGGTATGCGCCCAAGCCCGCACATGTGTGCCACCGTTCACGGCATCGCCGGAGAAGGGGCGGACTTGACCTCGGCGGTCGTCGTCGCACCGGCCGACGCCACCCCGATGCGGCACGGCTGCGTGCGGCCTGCCCGCTACACGTCGTCCACGAGCAGGGCCTCCAGTGCCGGCATCGCGGCCTCCAGCGCGGCCCGCTGCGGGCCGTCCAGCCGGGCGAGGCGGCGGGCGACGAGCGCGGTGCGGTGGCTGCGCACCTCGGCGAGCCGTCGCGTGCCCTCGTCGGAGATCGTGACGAGCACCCCGCGGGCGTCCTGCGGGTCCGGGGTGCGCACGACGAGCCCGTGCTCGTCGAGCGCGGCCAGAACGCGGCTCATCGTGGGAGCGGTGACGGCCTCGCGGCGGGCCAGCTCGGACAGGCGCAACGGGCCGTGCTGTTCGATCGTGACCAGCGCGGAGAGCTGCAGTGGGGGGATCGACTCGCGGCCGTCGATGCGGATGCGCCGGTTGAGCCGCCCGACGGCGAGGCGCAGGCGGGCGGCGAGGTCGGTGAGGTCGGTGAGGTCGTCGTCACCGGTGCCGGCGCCCGGGCCGCCACGCTCGGCGCGATCGGCGTTGCGCACGGTGGTCATCGCCTTATCGTGCCAGCCCGGCCGGTGCCGTTGTCCCGGACCGTCGTCAGACCTTGCGGAGCCGCACATGGGTCACTCCGTGGTCGGGTCCCTTGCGCAGCACGAGGTGGGCGCGGCCGCGGGTGGGCAGGATGTTGCGCTCCAGATTCGGGCCGTTGATCTCCGCCCAGATGCTCTCGGCCTGCGCCACCGCGTCCGCGGTGTCCAGGTCGGCGTAGCGGCGGAAGTAGGACTCGGGGTCGCGGAACGCCGTCTCGCGAAGCCGCAGGAACCGCTCGACGTACCAGCGCCGGATGTCGGCCGTCGCGGCGTCGACGTACACGGAGAAGTCGATGAAGTCGCTCACGGCCAGCGCCGAGTCGGGCGGGGCGGGCTGCAGGACGTTGAGCCCCTCCAGCAGCAGGATGTCGGGGCGGTGCAGCACCGACTGCTCGCCCGGGACGATGTCGTAGACGAGGTGGGAGTACACCGGCGCCGCCACCTTCGGGCGCCCGGCCTTGATCTCGGTGACGAACCGCAGCAGGGCGCGCCGGTCGTAGCTCTCCGGGAAGCCCTTGCGCGCCATGAGCCCGCGCCGCGCGAGCTCCGCGTTGGGGAGCAGGAAGCCGTCCGTCGTGATCAGCTCGACACGGGGGTGGTGGGGCCAGCGCGCCAGCAGCAGCCTGAGCAGCCGGGCGGTGGTGGACTTGCCCACCGACACCGAACCCGCGATGCCGATGACGAACGGCACCCGGTGGGTGTTCCCGCCGAGGAAGGTGCGGTAGGCCCGGTAGAGCCGCCCGCCCTCCTGGACGTGCAACGTGAGCAGCCGCGACAGCGGCAGGTAGACCTCGCGCACCTCGTCGAGGTCGACGGCGTCGCCGAGGCTGCGGACCGCCGACACCTCGTCGGCCGTCAGCGGGAGCGGGGTGTGCCTGCCGAGCTCCGCCCAGGAGCGGCGGTCGAAGTCGACGAACGGGGAGCTGGCCTCCCGGTGCACGCTCGCCGTCATGCCTGGCAACCTAGACGCCGGGCGGGCGACCCGGACCCGAAACCCGGGGTTCATCACTTACCTCTGGACGACGGGGCTCGGGGCGTACTCGCCACCGCGCCCCCGGGCAGCTGACGCGTGGACGGGCGGGGCCGGACCGGCCCCGGCCCGTCGTACGGATCACGTGGTGGTGCAGTACCGGGTGGCGAGGGTGCGGGCGGCGTCCAGGGCGACGGCGAGGTTGTCGGCCTCGGCCGAGGGCGGGTCGGACGGGCCGGCGACGGTGATGTCGTGCAGCACGCCGCCGGAGACGCAGTCGATGCTGGCGAACGTGCCCACGGTGGCGCGGAAGGCGCCGTCGCCGAACCCGGTCTCCTCGGCGATCTCGTGCCCGCCGGTGTAGCCCTCACGGGCGGACGCGAGCGTCGTGGCCGCGTCGTCGGCGGCGGAGACATCCAGGTCCACCGAGTAGTTCTCCGACGGGTCGGTGCCCTCCGGCGACACCCACAGGCACTCCGGGCCACCGGGCACGCTCTCGGTCACCAGGCTGCGCCCGCCGACCACCTCCTGCGCCAGCTCCTGGGTCAACAACGAGCACGCATCCATCGAGCCCGCGGCCGCGACGGCGTCGCCGCCCTGAGCGTCCGTGGGCGCGAGAAGGCTCGACGTCGCCCCCATCACGCCGCAGCCGCTGAGCGCGAGCACCGCGGCCGAGCTGAGGACGGCGGCCGCGATCCGGCCCGCGTTGCGGCGGGCCGCCGCGGTGGACATGCTGGTCATGGGGAGTCTCCTCGGGGGTTCGGGCGTCGGACCGGTCGTGCGGCCGTGGCGGAAGTATGTGATCGCGGCGGGGTCCGGCGGCATTGCCCGAGCGGTAAGAGTTTCCTTCCCCGGGCTCGGTAGCGTCGACGGGGTGATCCTCCTGGACGAGCCGGCCTGGCGGGCCCGCGAGGCGGCCCACCGCGCGCGCGTCGCCCGCTGGACGGGTCCGCACCGGGAGCGGCGACGCCGCGACGAGGCGCATCCGGTGCTGGACTTCCTGTTCACCTACTACTCGCACCGGCCCGCCCAGCTGGAGCAGTGGCACCCCGGCCCGGACGTCCGGTGCGCCGGCCTCGCGCCCCGACCGGGGTACCGCTGCGACGGCGGCGCGACCGTCCTGGACCCGGCGGCCCTGCCACCGCGGCTGCGCGCCACCGCGCGTTTCGTCCGGGAGCTGCTCGTGGCGACGGCGGGCCGCCCGCCCCGGCTGTCCTGCTTCGGGCTGCACGAGTGGGCGATGGTCTACCGCACGCCGCGCCCGCGCCACGCCGCCGTCCCGCTGCGGCTCGGCGCCGCCGGGACGGACGCGGTGGTCGAGGCGCTGCCGGTGCAGTGCACCCACCACGACGCGTTCCGCTTCTTCACCGCCGCCGCCCGACCCCGCAACGCGATCCAGCCCACTCGCGCTGAGCAGGTCGCGAACGAGCAGCCGGGCTGCCTGCACGCGACGATGGACGTGTACAAGTGGGCCTACAAGCTCGCCCCCGCCACGCCGTCGGAGCTGGTCGCAGACTGCTTCGCACTCGCGGTGGACGTCCGGGAGCTGGACATGCGGGCCAGCCCGTACGACCTCACCGCCTATGGCTACGACCCGGTGCCGATCGAGACGCCGTCCGGTCGCGCCGTCTACGCGCGGGCGCAGGCCGGATTCGCGCGGCGGGCCGCGCCCTTGCGGGAGCGGCTCGCCGCGCTGTGCGGATGGATCCTCGCCCCGGGGACGTCGGACGACTCCGCAGCGAGGTGATCACCGTTTCCGTGACCTCACCTGCACCCGTGCAGCTCATGTCACGCGGACGGCGATCACCTCACGACGAGTAGGCCTCCACCGGCGCGCAGGTGCACGCCAGGTTGCGGTCGCCGTAGCCGCCGTCGATGCGGCGCACCGGCGGCCACACCTTGCGGCCGTGCACGCCGCCCGTGATCCCCGCGGGATACGCGGCGAGCTCGCGCGGATACGGGTGGTCCCACTTCTCCGCGATGCACGCCGCCGTGTGCGGGGCGCCGCGGAGCGGGTTGTCCTCCACCGGCCACTCCCCCGCCGAGACCCGGTCGATCTCTCCGCGGATCCCGATCATCGCGTCGACGAAGCGGTCGATCTCCGCGAGGTCCTCGCTCTCCGTCGGCTCCACCATGAGCGTCCCCGCCACCGGGAAGGACATGGTCGGGGCGTGCAGGCCGTAGTCGGCGAGCCGCTTCGCGACGTCCTCGGCCGTGACGCCGCTGGCCTTGGTGATCCCGCGCAGGTCCAGGATGCACTCGTGGGCGACGCGACCGTCCTCGCCCGCGTAGAGGACCGGGTAGTGCTCGCGCAGCCGGGTGGCCACGTAGTTCGCCGCAGCGACGGCGGTGAGCGTGGCTCGTCGCAGCCCGTCCGGACCCATGAGCCGCAGGTAGGCCCACGAGATCGGCAGCACGCCGGGGCTGCCGTGCGGCGCGGCGGACACGGCGCCGACGACACCGCGGTCCGGCAGGAACGGCGCCAGGTGCTCGGCCACGGCGACCGGTCCGACCCCCGGTCCGCCGCCGCCGTGCGGGATGCAGAACGTCTTGTGCAGGTTGAGGTGGCTGACGTCGCCGCCGAACGCACCCGGCCGGGCGAGCCCCACCAGAGCGTTCAGGTTCGCCCCGTCCACGTACACCTGCCCGCCCGCTGCGTGCACGGCGTCGCACACCTCGCGCACGCCCGCCTCGTACACACCGTGCGTGGACGGGTAGGTGATCATGAGGGCGGCCAGCGTGTCGCGGTGCTCGTCGATCTTCGCGCGCAGATCGTCCAGATCGACGTCGCCGTTCGCCGAGGTCCTCACCACGACCACGCGCATCCCCGCCATCACCGCGGACGCCGCGTTGGTGCCGTGGGCGCTCGCCGGGATCAGGCAGACGGTGCGCTGCGTCTCGCCGCGCGAGCGGTGGTAGGCGGCGATCGCGAGCAGGCCCGAGAGCTCGCCCTGGCTGCCCGCGTTGGGCTGCAGCGACACGGCGGCGTACCCGGTGAGCTCGGCGAGCCAGCGCTCCAGGTCCGCGATGAGCGCGAGGGTGCCCTCGGCGTCCGCATCCGGGGCGAACGGATGCAGGTCGGCGAACTCGGGCCAGGTGATGGCCTCCATCTCCGCGGCGGCGTTGAGCTTCATCGTGCAGGAGCCCAGCGGGATCATCGTGCGGTCCAGCGCGAGGTCGGCGTCGGCGAGGCGGCGCAGCCAGCGCATGAGCGCGGTCTCCGAGCGGTGCTCGTGGAACACCGGGTGGGTGAGGTGCTCCGAGGTCCGCCGCACCGTCGCGGGCAGCGCGTCGGGGGTGTCCGGGTCCAGAGCGGCGGCATCGGCGGTCACCCCGAAGGCCGCCCAGAGCGCCTCCAGGTGCGCGACGGTCGTCAGCTCCGAGCAGGCCAGGCCGAGCGTGTCCGCGTCGATCCTGCGCACGGCGATCCCGGCGGCGTGTGCTGCGTCCGCGACCGCCTCCGCGCGCCCCGGAACCCGCGCCTGCACGGTGTCGAAGAACTCCCCGTGCACGACCTCGACCCCACCCGCACGCAGGCCCGCGGCCAGCACCGCGGCCATCCGGTGTGCGCGCTGCGCGATCCGGGCCAGCCCCTCCGGGCCGTGGTACACGGCATAGCAGGCCGCGACGACGGCGAGCAGCACCTGGGCGGTGCAGATGTTGCTCGTCGCCTTCTCCCGGCGGATGTGCTGCTCGCGGGTCTGCAGCGCCAGGCGCAAGGCCGGGTTGCCGTCCACGTCCCGCGACAGGCCGACGAGCCGCCCCGGGAGCTGGCGCGCGTACGCCTGGCGCACCGACAGGTAGCCCGCGTGCGGCCCCCCGAAGCCCAGCGGCACCCCGAACCGCTGCGTGGTGCCGACGGCGGCGTCCGCGCCCAGCTCGCCGGGCGGGGTGAGCAGGGTGAGCGCCAGGAGGTCCGCCGCCACCGCGACCAGACCGCCCCGGGAGTGCACGGCCTCGATCAGCGCGGACGGGTCCCGCACGGCCCCGGACGCCCCCGGGTAGCTGACGAGCGCCCCGAACAGCTCGCCGTCGGGCAGGCCCTCGCCCAGGTCGGCGACCACCAGCTCGATGCCCAGCGGCTCGGCCCGGGTGCGCAGGACCGCGAGCGTGCGCGGCAGGGTGTCCGCGTCCACGACGAACCGGGAGCTCGTCGACTTCCCCGCCCGGCGCAGCAGCGTCATGGCCTCGGCGGCGGCGGTGGCCTCGTCCAGGAGGGATGCGCCCGCGACGGGCAGCCCGGTGAGGTCCGCGACGGCGGTCTGGAACGTCAGCAGCGCCTCCAGCCGCCCCTGGCTCACCTCCGCCTGGTAGGGCGTGTACGCGGTGTACCAGGCGGGGTTCTCCAGGACGTGGCGGCGGATCGCCGGTGGCGTGACGGTGCCGGAGTAGCCCAGCCCGATCATCGGCACGGTGACCGTGTTGCGTGCGGCGAGGGCCCGCAGCTCCGCGAGCACCTCGCTCTCGGTGCCGGCGGGCGGCAGGTCGGGGGTGAAGGAGCGGTCCCGGATGCCGGGCGGCAGGGCCCGGTCCGCCAGCTCCTCGAAGGAGGCGACACCGATCGTGGCGAGCATCGTGTCGAGCTCGGCCGGACGCGGCCCCACGTGCCGGTCGGCGAACGGGGTACCGCGTTCGAGGTCGGCGAGGGTCGGGCGGTTGCTCACGGGCACCTCCGGGTCGGGCTGATCGGGGCAGGCTCGTACTGCTCTCCCCCTCTGTCCCTGCCCACCATCGGGCGCCTGAGAGATTCACCCGGACCGGTCGGCACCGTCCCGGGCTTTCCCCGTCGGCGGACCACCGCGGCACGGCGGTCGCTTTCCAGAGGCGTCTCCCCGCGCGGTCCTGGTGCCTGAGAGGTTCCGGGGAGGGTTGCTCCTTCGGCGCCCGGCGCTCGTCCGGGCTCTCCCACGCGGGTTCGGCGACTACCGCCCGAGCCTACCGCGGTTCCACGATGTGGTGCGCCGACCCGGCCGGCGGAGCCGCACGGCGAGGTGGCGAGGCGGCGGCTAGCTGATGGCCCGCCGCGCCCGGCGTCGGGACAGCTCGTCCTCTGGCGAGGCGTCGACGCTGCCGCCGTCCGCCCGCTCGGCCGGGAAGTCCTTGATGGAGCCGCTGATCTCGCGCATGGCGCCGCTGACGGCGATCCCGAACACGCCCTGACCGCCCTGGAGCAGGTCGACGACCTCCTCGGGCGAGGAGCACTCGTAGACGGTGGTGCCGTCGCTGAACAGCGTGACCCCGGCGAGGTCGCGGATTCCGCGGCGGCGGAGGTGCTCGACCGCGACGCGGATGTTCTGCAGCGACACCCCGGCGTCGAGCAGCCGCTTGACGATCTTGAGGACGAGGAGGTCCGTGAACGAGTAGAGCCGCTGGCTGCCCGATCCCGCCGCACCCCGGATGGACGGCGCGACGAGCCCGGTGCGGGCCCAGTAGTCGAGCTGGCGGTACGTGATGCCGACGACCTGGCAGGCCGTGGGCCCCCGGAACCCGACGAGCTGGTCGGGCAGGCCGTCGAGACCGACGCCCTCCATGGGGTCGGGGAACAGCTCACCCTGCTCGGGTGTGCCGGGCGGCACCTCGCCCATCCCACTCCCTCCGACCGGGGGCCGCGTCATCTCTTCGCGGCCCTGAATCAAACCCGCCCGACGACGGTAGGCGGGCCCGGGGAGCGGGTCAACGCGCCGCGCCGCCCGCCGCTCGTCCGCGAGCCTGCGCGGTACGGGCACGTGGCGCCGGCGCTCCGCGACCGCTAGGGCTGGGCGCCGCGGAAGTCCTCCGGCGAGATCGAGTCCAGGAACTCCCGGAACTTCTCGACCTCGTCCTCCTGCTCGTCGGGGATGACGAGCCCGGCCTCGGCGAGGACGCTCTCGTCCGCGTGGATCGGTACCCCGACCCGTAGCGCGAGAGCGACCGAGTCGCTCGGCCGTGCCGACACCTTCACCCCACCGTCGAAGATCAGTTCGGCGTAGAAGGTGCCCTCCTGCAGATCGGTGATCCGCACCTGCTCCAGCCTGCGGCCGAGCGCACCGATGACGTCCTTCAGCAGATCGTGCGTGAGCGGCCTGGCGGGCTTGACGCCCTGCTGCTCCAGCGCGATGGCCGTGGCCTCGACCGTGCCGATCCAGATCGGCAGGTAACGATCACCGGTGGTCTCCCGCAGCAGGAGGATGGGCGTGTTCGCGGGCAGTTCGACGCGGACGCCCACGACGCGCATCTCGCTCATGCGCTCCTCCTTCTCCTGCGACTCCACCGACGCTACACGGGCGACTGCGCCCGCGCCCGACTCCGGACGGGCGGCGAGCACCGTCGCGCCCGCCGCCGACTCGGGCGGTCAGCCCTGCCCGCGGACGAGGAAGACCAGGCGGAACTTGCCGATCTGGACCTCGTCCCCGTTGGCCAGAACGGCCGTGTCGACGGGCTCGCGGTTGACGTAGGTGCCGTTGAGGCTGCCCACGTCCACGACGACGAACTCGTCGCCGTCGCGGCGGAACTCCGCGTGCCGGCGGGAGACGGTGACGTCGTCGAGGAAAATGTCGCTCTCCGGGTGGCGGCCCGCACTGGTCGTCACGTGGTCGAGCAGGAACCGGGAGCCTGCGTTGGGGCCCCGCTTCACCACCAGGAGCGCGGCGCCGGCCGGCAGCGACTCGAGGCCGGATACCGGCTGGTCCTGCTGCGGCTCGACGTCGGCGAGGAAGTCCGCGCGGAAGACCGACGTGGTCTCCGGGGAACGCTCGGGCGGTACGCCGGGGCCGTCGTTCATGGTCACCTCGAGGGTCCTCCTGCGGTGTGCGCCCGACAGCTGCCACACCGCTCGTTCACGCTCGTCCGGAGCCCGTCCGGGCGCGCTGTCCGGGTGGGGGTCAAACGTACCCCCGTCTACGCCTGGGCGAGCTGCCGGTACCCGACGGCGTCGAGCAGCTCCACGGTGTCGCCGGACGGGCGCACCTCGACCATCCAGCCGTCCTCGTACGGGGCGGAGTTCACCAGGGCCGGGTCCGCCTCCAGGGCGGCGTTGACCGCGGTGACCTCGCCGCCGGCAGGCGCGAACAGTTCCGACACCGACTTCGTCGACTCGACCTCCCCCATGACCTGACCGGCCGTGAGGGTGGCCCCGACCTCCGGGAGCTGGACGTAGACGACGTCCCCGAGCTGCTCCTGGGCGTGGTCGGTGATGCCGATGCGCAGCACACCGCCGTCCAGCTCGCGCACCCACTCGTGCTCGGCGGTGTAGCGGAGATCGTCGGGGACCATGCCCGGCAGACTAGGCGGTGCGGGTGGCGGCGGTGTCGCCGGGCGGCGCCGCGGGCCGCGCGGTCGGGCGCGGGGCGGGGTGGCGCACGGCGAGGGCCACCTGCAGCAGGTAGAGCACGCCGCCGTAGAGGTAGAGCGCGGTGCCCCAGCCGAGCAGCGCGGGACCCACGGCGGCGCACAGCACGCCGAAGGCGTTGTCGAACTCCGCGGCCAGCAGCACGGGGAAGGCCCAGAACAGCAGGAAGGTGGCGGCCTTGCCGAGGTAGGTGACGACGAACGGCCCGTAGCCGCAGCGCCGCAGCAGGGGCAGGCACGCGGTGAGGATCGCGTCGCGGCCCACGAGCAGGGCCACGAGCCACCAGGGCACCACCTCGCGCACGCCGAACGCGACGAGCGCGACGAGGACGTAGAGGCGGTCCGTCCCGGCGTCGAGGAGGGCACCGAAGCGGCTGTACTGCCCGAGCAGGCGGGCGACCTTGCCGTCGAGCCAGTCCGTGATGCCACCGACGGCCAGCACGATGATGGCCCACAGGTCGGCCTGCGGGACCAGCAGCAGCCACGCGAAGATCGGCACACCGGCCAGCCGCAGCAGGCTGAGCAGGTTCGGCACCGTCCAGAGCCGGTCCGGCGCAGTGTGCGCGGCGTTCGCCACGGCGTGCGCAGCGGGGACCGGGGCGGGACGGTCGGGCGGAGGGCTCTCGCGGACGGCCGTGGGTTCGCCTCGGTGCGCGGTCAGGTCGGCGTCGGGATCTGCGGCGGGGACACCGGCGAGCGCCGCCGCGGTGCGGGCGGCTCCGGAGCTCGACCGGTCGGCCACGGTTGAAGGGTACGTCGTGCCGGGGGCGACCGGCCCGGTCACCTGATCACGCCGCGGCGCGGGCCGGGAAGGCTGCGCCGGGAGGCGGTAGCCGGTGGGCGCTGGGAGGCGGACGTCGTGTGCGGGCGGCAGGATGAGGTGATGGACGCTGCCGCGCTCAAGGCCATCCAGGCCCCGTTGAAGTCCCGTTACCGCGACGACCCCGCCGCCGCGGTCGTCACCCTCTCCGCGGACGGCGAGCTGGACGGCACCGGGGTGGCGTGCCGGGTGAAGACCGCCGCCGCGCTGGCCGAGGCGGGCCTGCATCCGGCCTCCGGCGGGGACGGCACGCAGCTGTGCTCGGGCGACATGCTGTTGGAGGCGCTGGTGGCGTGCGCGGGCGTGACGCTGCGGGCGGTGGCGACGGCCCTCGGCATCGAGGCCGGGGGCACCGTCCGCGCGGAGGGCGACCTGGACTTCCGGGGCACGCTCGGCGTGGCGAAGGACGCCCCGGTGGGGTTTCGCGCCATCCGGCTCGCGTTCGAACTGAGGACCGGCGCGTCCGAGGAGGAGGTCGCCACGCTCCTCAAGCTCACGGAGCGCTACTGCGTCGTGCTGCAGACGATCCGGTCCGCGCCGGCGACGAGCGTCGACGTCAGGGTGGCCGCGGCGGGGTGACCCGCGGGTAGGTTGACCGGCATGGCGCTCGACGGGGAGCTGTTCGCGGAGCTGGTCGGCGAGCTGGCCGGGGTCGTCGGGCCCGCACACGTGCTGTCCGGCGAGGAGGTCGCCGACTACGGCCACGACGAGGCGCTGTCGATGGCGGCCCAGGCCCCGGCGGCGGTGGTGCGGCCCGCCACCACCGCGGAGGTGGCTGCGGTGCTGCGCGTCGCGTCGGCGCGCGGGGTGCCGGTCACCGCCCGGGGCACCGGCACGGGCCTGTCCGGGGCGGCGGTCCCCGCCCCCGGCGGCCTGGTCGTGTCGTTCGAGCGGATGGCGGCGGTGCTGGAGATCGACACGGCCAACCACGTGGCCGTCGTGCAGCCCGGCGTCACGCTCGCCCAGCTGGACGAGGCCACCGCAGCGCACGGCCTCGCCTATCCCGTCTACCCCGGCGAGTACGGGGCGAGCCTCGGCGGCAACGTCGCGACGAACGCGGGCGGGATGCGCGCGGTGCGCTACGGCGTCACCCGCCACCAGGTGCTGGGCCTGGAGGCGGTGCTCGCCTCCGGCGAGGTGCTGCGCACCGGCGGCAAGCTCGTGAAGGCGAGCAGCGGCTACGACCTCACGCAGCTGATCGTCGGCTCGGAGGGCACGCTCGCGCTGGTCACGGAGGCCACGCTGCGGCTCTACCCGCGCCTGCCGCACCAGGCGACGGTGCTGGCACCGTTCCGGACGGTGGACGAGGTCGCCGCCGCCGTGCCGACCGTGGTGGCGTCCGGGATCGCGCCCCTGATCCTGGAGTACATCGACACGGTCACGATGGCGGCGATGACCCACGCCAGGGACCTGCAGCTCGGGATCCCGGACGAGATCCGCGACGGCAGCGAGGCCTACCTGCTGGTGATGCTGGAGAGCGGGAACGCGGGCCGGCTGGAGGAGGACGTCGAACGGCTCGCCAGGCACCTGGGCGAGCTCGGCGCGGTGGACGCCTACGTCCTGCCGGGCCCCGCCGCCCGCAAGCTCGTCGACGCCAGGGAGAAGGCGTTCTGGACGGCCAAGGCGATCGGCGCGCACGACATCGTCGACGTCGTGGTGCCCCGGGCGGCCATCCCGGAGTTCCTGCGCCGGGCCAGGGAGATCGCGGACAAGCACGGGTCGTTCGTCGCGGGCTGCGGCCACGCCGGGGACGGCAACGTGCACCTGTCGGTGTTCCAGGCCGATCCGCAGATCCGCGCCGCCCTGCTGCACGACCTGTTCTCCGCGGGGATCTCGCTCGGCGGGCTGATCTCCGGCGAGCACGGGATCGGGCGCGCCAAGCGCGAGCACTTCCACGAACTCACCGACCCGGCCCTGGTCGAGCTCCTGCGGCGCGTCAAGCAGGCGTTCGACCCGGCGGGGATCCTCAACCCGGGAGTGACGCTGTGACCGCCTCCACCGGCGCCGAGGCGCTGCTGCACACCCTCGTCGACGGCGGGGTCACCACCTGCTTCGCCAACCCCGGCACGTCCGAGATGCACTTCGTCGCCGCCCTGGACGCGGTGCCGCGGATGCGCGGCGTGCTCACACTGTTCGAGGGGGTCGCGACGGGCGCAGCGGACGGCTACGGCCGCATGGCGGGCCATCCGGCGGCCACGCTGCTGCACCTCGGGCCGGGGCTCGGCAACGGGCTGGCGAACCTGCACAACGCCCGCCGCGCCGGTACCCCGGTCGTGAACGTCGTGGGCGACCACGCGACGTTCCACAAGCCGCTCGACGCCCCGCTGGAGTCGGACGTGGACGCGATCGCGGGCGCCGTCTCGGGCTGGGTGCGGCGCAGCGCGACCCCGGCCGACGTCGGCCCGGACACCGCGGCGGCGATCGCCGCCGCGTGCGGGCCGCCCGGGCAGGTGGCGACGCTGCTGCTGCCCGCGGACGCGTCGTGGGGCGCCGGAGCGGCGCCCGCCGCGGTGCCCGCGGCCCCGGCCACGCAGGTCACCGCGGACGCCGACGCGCTGGAGTCCGCCGCGAAGGCGCTGCGCGGCGGCGAGCGCTGCGTCCTGCTGATCGGCGGCGACGCGCCCGCGGACGAGGCCGCCCTGGTGGCCGCGGACCGGATCGCGGCCGCCACCGGCGCCGTGCTCCTGGCCGAGACGTTCCCCGCGCGGATGGTGCGCGGCGCAGGCGTGCCGGCGGTCGGCCGCCTCGGCTACGTCCCGGACATGGCGATCCACCAGCTGCGCGGCGCCCGCCACCTCGTCCTGGTCGGCGCCCGGTCGCCGGTGACGTTCTTCGGCTACCCCGCCACGCCGAGCGATCTCGTTCCAGAGGGCTGCGCCGTGCACGCCGTCGTGCCGAAGGGGGGCGCGGCGGCCGCCGCGCTGGTCGCACTCGCCGATCTCGTGCTCACCGGCCCGGCCGCCCGGGTCGAGGCGCCACGGGCCCGGGCCCACCGCCCCGAGCCGCCCACCGGGCCGCTCACGGTCGAGACCGCGGCCGCCGTCGTGGGTGCCCTGCTCCCGGAGGGCGCGGTCGTCGTGGACGAGGCCGTCACGTCCGGGATCGGGCTGCCGGCGGCCACCGCGGGGGCGCCCCGCCACGACTGGCTCACGCTCACCGGGGGCGCCATCGGCTACGGCCTGCCCGCGGCGGCGGGGGCCGCGCTCGCCTGCCCGGACCGGCCCGTGTGGTGCCTGCAGGCCGACGGGAGCGCGATGTACACGATCTCCGCACTCTGGACCCACGCCCGCGAAGGCCTCGACGTCACGACCCTCGTCTACAGCAACGCTGCGTACGCGATCCTGCGCATGGAGTTACTCCAGGTGGGCGCTTCGCTCCAGGGGGACGGTGGCGGGCAACGGGCGCGGGCCCTGTTCGACCTGGGCACGCCGACGCTGGATTTCGTCTCGCTCGCCCGCGGAATGGGGGTGCCCGCCGAGCGGGCGCGGACGGCCGATGAGCTCGCGTCGGCGCTGCGGCGAGCGGGGTCCGAGCCGGGCCCGCACCTCGTCGAGGCCGTCGTGCCCCCGCTCGTGCCCTGACGACGTCCGCTCACCGACGCGGGACGTCCCTCCGGCGTCCGCTCCGCTCCCGGGCAGCCGTCACGACCAGCGACTTCTAGACTGGTGGTGGTGCGGGTCCGGCGCACTCGGGTATACCGGCGCGGGCGCACGACGAGCAGGGGCACGACGGGGCGGGCCGATGCAGAGCGACGACAGCACGGGCAGTGGTGTCCGTCACGCCTGCGCGGTCGCCGTCAGCGACGAGCACGTGTGGGAGCTGTCGGCCGACTTCATCGCCGAGGGTCTCGCCGCGGGCGAGCACGTCGTCTACCTCGACGACGGCACGATGTACCAGGTCCAGGCCCGGCTCGAGGACGACGGCATCTGCGCCGACGCGGCCATCGCCGCGGGTCAGCTCACGGTCACCTCGGTGGAGGCCACGCACGACCTGCTGAGCGGCCCCGTCGAGGATCTCGAGGAGGCGCTGCACGAGGCGGTCGAGGACCTCCTTGCCCGCGGGTTCGAGGTCGTGCGCATCACGGGCGACGCGAGCCACGCGGTGCGCCGGCTGGGTGGCCTGGGGCCGGTCGACTACGAGAACGCGTTCCGGCGCGTCCTGGAGCAGCGGCCGGAGCTGCGGATGCTCTGCATCTTCGACCAGCAGCGCCACTCCGCAGCGCTGCTCGCCACGCTGCGGGAGATGCATGCCCACGAGGTCACCGGACCGTCGGTGTACGACGACGGGCTGCTGCGCATCGTGCGGACGGGTCTCGGGAGTGTGCGGCTGGCGGGCGAGACGGACCACAGCAACCGCGGCATCCTGGACCGCCTGCTCGCGAGCGTCCTCGACGACACGTTGCGCTCCCCCGCCGGCGTCGTGTGCGTCACGGCCGACCTGGCCTCGGTGCGGTTCCTCGACGTCGCGGGTGCGATGGCTTTCGTCCACGCGGCCGAGCAGTTCCCGACCACGCACCGGCTGGTGCTGCGCGGGGTCCGCCCGCGCGTGCACCGGGTGCTGGAGCGCTGCGGGGCGCTCTTCACCCCGCAGCTGGAGCTGCAGCTCCGCGGCGAACCGGTGTCGCCGAGGCCGCCCCGGACCGCTCGGGATCAGCGCGGCGACCTCGGCGCAGCGCTGCGTGCGAGCGGTCCGGTGTCCGCTCCGCCGCCCCCTCGACCCGCGGACCTCTCCGCTCGGCGCTCGTGACCTGCCCTTCGGCGCCCGTCAGGCCGTCCGGCTGCGGGTGACGGCCCACCGGCCCACCTACACTCGGCGCGCTACGGCACGGGAAGCACACGGGGTCCAGCTGGTGGATGCGGTGATGACGATCTCGGGGACGCGCACGCCGGTCGCGGAGCGGCCGCGCCATTCCTGCGCCTTCCCCGTGAGTGACGAGCAGCTGTGGGAGATGACGGCCGCGTGGATCGCGGACGGGCTCTCCAGCGGCGAGCGCGTCACCTACTTCGAGGACGGCACGGCCGGCGCGGTGCTCGACCGCCTCGCCGACGACGGCGTGTGCGTCGACGACGTGCTCGACGAAGGACGCCTCGAGGTGGTCGGATCGGCCCGCACCCGCGCGATGCTGGAGGGGTCCCTGAAGGACGTGCGGGAAGTGGTGCGCGCGCGCATCGCCGCGGCGGTCGCGGCAGGTCACGCCGGGTGGCGGACGACGGGACAGCTCAGCCACGCGCTGTCGGTGGGCCGGTCGCTGCCCGATTTCGACGCGGCGCTGGACGACGCCCTGCTCGGCCAGCCCGCGCGCGCCCTGTGCCTCTACGACCGCTACCGCCACCCCGAGGACGTCGTGGTCGCGCTGCGCGCCGTGCACCCGTACGAGGTCCGCATCGGGGCGGTCTACGACGACGGGCTGCTGCGCGTCACCCGCGTCGGGCTGGGTAGGCTCCGGTTCGCCGGAGAGGCGGACCACAGCAACCACGGCACCATCGACCGCCTCCTGCACACCGCTTTCGACGAGGTACTGCGCGCCTCCGGCGGGCCCGACGAGATCGTCGCGGACCTGTCGTCCCTGCGGTTCCTCGACGTCGCGGGCGCGGCGTCGCTGGTCGGGATCGCGGACCGGCTGCCGGGCACGCACCGGCTCGTGCTGCACGGGGTGCGCCCGCCGTTGCAGCGGGTGCTGGACCGGTGCGGGGCGCCGTTCAGCCCCCGGCTGGACGTCGTGCCCCGCGAGCGGCCGAGGTCGGAGCGCCGCCGGGCCGGGACGGGCGAGGAGCGGGTGCGGGAGGGCGAGCGGGCATGAGGATCGAGTCGACCCGGGTCAGCGGCAGGCCCCGCTTCCAGCACGCCGTCGGGTTCTTCGGCGGGCAGGAGGACCTCGTCGCGCAGGTCGTCCCGATCGTCGAGGAGGCCGTGTCCCGCTCCGAGCCGATCGGTGTCGCGCTGCGCGGACCGACGCGCCAGGCGGTCCTGGACGCCGTCGGGGGTTCGGACGGCGTGATCACGTTCGGGGAGCGCGACCACGTGGACGGCGCCTCGGCGCAGACCACCGCGGCCCGCCAGGCCCGGGAGCTGCGCGCCATCGCCCGCGACTTCGGCAACGCCACCGTGGTGAGCGAGCACCGCCCGAACCTGGACGGGCGCGACGGCAGCTTCTGGACCGAGCTCGACGCGGCCATGAACGTCGCCTGTGCGGACCTGCCCGTCTCGATGACGTGCTTCTTCCCGGAGATGCCGCTGCACCCCCACGTGCTCACCGGAGCGCGGCGCAACCACCCGCTGCTGCTCGTGGACGGCGAGCTGCGCCACAACCCCGAGCACCGCCCGCCGCGCGAGGTGCTCGCCGAGTTCCCGCCGTCCGGTCCGCCGATCCTCGGACCGCCGCACGCGAAGATGGCCTACCGGGCGTGGCAGCTGCACGACGTCCGCACGGCTCTCGAGGGGATGCTGCTCGACGCCGGATACGGGCGCAGCCGCGCCGAGGACGTGGTGCTCGCCGTCAACGAGGTCGCCACGAACGCGGTCGAGCACGGCACGCTCGAGGCCGAGCTGCTGGTGTGGCTGGACGGGGACGGCCTGACGTGCGAGGTGCACGACCGGGGCACGCTCGGGGACCGGCTTCCGGGTCTGCGGGTGCCGCTTCCGGGGGAGCGCCGCGGCCGCGGCATGTGGGTGGCCCGGCAGGTGTGCGACCTGCTGCACGTCTGGACCGATCCCGACGGCACCCACGTGCGGGTCCGCGCCGCCCGGTGAGCTAACATCGGACGCGGTCACCCGGCTGGCTCAACCTGCCGGCTTCGGTGTGACGAACATGGGCCTTGGCAATGCCGGTTCACCGGAGAAGACTCCTCGGAGGACTCGGCGCCATCGGCCTGCGAACCGGGTCATCCGCCGCACCACCACCAAATGGGACTGCCATGTCTGACGATCAGCGACGATCTCGCGTGGTCCCGGCACACCTTCGTGTGTCGGTCCTCGGCTCCTTCACCCTCACCGACGACGGCACCACCGTGCCGCTCGGTGTCGATGCGCGC
>NZ_JBFWVQ010000020.1:0-76574 GCF_050246655.1 Pseudonocardia sp. | reverse complement strand
CGACGGTGACCTCGGTGCCCGGCTCGTTCTCCAGCAGCTTCCACAGCAGCTCGACGTCCGGCTGCTCGACCCGCGCCGCCAGCAGGCCCTGCTTGGCCGAGTTGCCGCGGAAGATGTCGGCGAACCGCGCGGAGATCACGACCCGGAAGCCGTGGTCCATCAGTGCCCAGACCGCATGCTCGCGCGAGGAGCCGGTGCCGAAGTCCGGGCCGGCGACGAGCACTGTGCCGCGGTCGAACGGGGGCTGGTTGAGGATGAAGCTCTCGTCGCCGCGCCAGGCGGCGAAGAGCCCGTCCTCGAACCCGGTGCGGGTGACCCGCTTGAGGTAGACGGCCGGGATGATCTGGTCGGTGTCGACGTTGGACCGCCGCAGCGGCACGCCGATGCCGGTGTGGGTGGTGAACTTCTCCATCAGACGGCTCCGTCCACGTGGTCCATGAGGTCCTCCGGGCTCGACAGGGTGCCGCGCACGGCGGTCGCCGCGGCCACCAGCGGGGAGACGAGGTGGGTGCGCCCACCCTTGCCCTGGCGCCCCTCGAAGTTGCGGTTGGACGTCGACGCGCTGCGCTCGCCCGGCGCCAGCTTGTCCGGGTTCATGGCCAGGCACATCGAGCAGCCCGCCGACCGCCACTCGGCGCCGGCGTCGCGGAAGACCTTGTCCAGGCCCTCCTCCTCGGCCTGGAACCGCACCCGCATGGAGCCGGGGACGACCAGCATGCGGACACCGTCGGCGACCTTGCGCCCGTTGAGGATCTCCGCGGCCGAGCGGAGGTCCTCGATGCGGCCGTTGGTACAGGAGCCGACGAAGACGGTGTCGACCTTGATCTCCCGCAGTGGCGTGCCCGCCTCCAGGCCCATGTACGCCAGTGCCCGCTCGGCGGCGACGCGCTCGTGCTCGTCGGCGATGTCGGCCGGGTCCGGCACCCGCTCCCCCAGCGGGAGGCCCTGCCCGGGGTTGGTGCCCCAGGTGACGAACGGCGTGAGCGCGTCCGCATCGATCTCGACCTCGGCGTCGAACACCGCGTCGTCGTCGGTGCGCAGCGCCGTCCACGCCTCGACGGCGGCATCCCAGTCCGCACCCGTCGGCGCCCGGTCGCGGCCCTTGAGGTAGGCGAACGTCGTCTCGTCCGGGGCGATGAGGCCCGCGCGGGCGCCCGCCTCGATCGACATGTTGCAGATCGTCATCCGGGCCTCCATCGAGAGGTTCTCGACGACGTTGCCCCGGTACTCCAGCACGTAGCCCTGGCCCCCGCCGGTGCCGATCTTGGCGATGACGGCGAGGATGACGTCCTTGCTGGTCACGCCCTCGCGCAAGCGGCCGTCCTTCGACGTGATGGTGACGGCCATGGTCTGGAAGCGCTTGAGCGGCAGCGTCTGCGTGGCGAGCACGTGCTCGACCTCGGAGGTGCCGATGCCGAAGGCCATGGCGCCGAACGCGCCGTGGGTGGAGGTGTGCGAGTCGCCGCAGACGACCGTCATGCCCGGCTGGGTGAGCCCCAGCTGCGGGCCGACGACGTGCACGATGCCCTGCTCGGCGTGGTTCATCGGGTAGAGCGGCACGCCGAACTCGGTGCAGTTGCGCCGCAGCGTCTCCACCTGCGTGCGCGACACCGGATCGGCGATCGGGAGCTCGACGTCCGTGGTGGGGACGTTGTGGTCCTCGGTGGCGAGCGTCAGGTCGGGGCGGCGCACGCGGCGGCCCGACAGGCGCAGGCCGTCGAAGGCCTGGGGGCTCGTGACCTCGTGCACGAGATGGAGGTCGATGTAGAGGAGATCCGGCTCCTGGCCCTCACCGCGCCGGACGAGGTGGTCGTCCCACACCTTCTCCGCGAGCGTGCGTCCCATCGCACTCCCTCCCTGCTCGACGTGGCCATGACGTGGCCATCGAGTCGTCCCGGGTTTGTCCTCCCACACAGTGGGAAGCTAGTATCGCACCGTGAGACAGCCTAGCGCTCCGAACGTGACGAGCGGCATTGGGGTGCTGGACAAGGCGGTCGGCGTCCTGCGCGCGGTGTCGGCCGAGCCGTGCGGGCTCGCCGAACTCTGCCTCCGCACGGGGCTGCCCCGGGCCACCGCGCACCGTCTCGCCGTCGGCCTGGAGGCCCACGGCATGCTCCACCGCGGCGCGGACGGCCGCTGGCGCCCCGGCCCCACCCTCACCGAGCTCGCCTCCGGGCGGGCGGACCCGCTGCTCGAGGCCGCCTCGGCCGTCCTGCCCCGGCTGCGCGACATCACCGGCGAGAGCGTCCAGCTCTACCGCCGCGACGGCACCCAGCGCGTCTGCATCGCCGCCGCCGAGCCCGCGAGCGGCCTGCGCGACACCGTCCCCGTCGGCACCCGCCTGCCGATGACGGCCGGATCCGGCGCCAAGGTCCTCGCCGCGTGGGCGGAGCCCGCGTTCCAGCGCGCCGTCCTGGCCGAGGCCGTGTTCGGCGAGCGCGTGCTGCTCGACGTCCGGCGGCGTGGCTGGGCGCAGAGCGTCGCCGAGCGCGAGTCCGGCGTCGCGAGCGTCTCCGCCCCGGTGCGCGACGCAGGCGGGCACGTCGTCGCCGCGGTGTCGGTCTCCGGGCCGGTGGAGCGGATCGGGCGCCGCCCCGGCGTCCGGTGGGCGGCGGACCTGCTCGCGGCCGCCGAGGCCCTACAGCACCGCCTGTAGCCGCGAGTTCCGCATCCCACCGCCGCGAGTTCCGCATCCCACCGCCGCGAGTTCCGCATCTCATCAGCCCGAGTTGCGCATCCCGCCGGCGCGGTCACGGGAAACCCGCGGAAACGCCGGGCCACCCGCCGACGATGGTCCGGACGGGGGCCAACCCGTGACACCTCCGGGTCATGGGCGGGTCGCCCGCCCACGGTCGGTCGCTACGGTGGCCGCCGGAGAGGACTCCGGACCGCACGACACATGCACGACCCCCCGCACGACCCCCCGCACGACCCCCCGCACGACCCCCCGCACGACCCCCCGCACGACACAGCGAAGAAGGATGCGGATGACCTACCTGCTCGGCATCGACGTGGGAACCACCCGCACGGCGGCCGCCATCTGCCGTCCGGGCTCCCGCGAGGCCGAGATCGTCAACCTCGGCGACCGTTCCAGCGCCGTCCCCTCGGTGCTGTTCCTCGGCACGGACGGGTCCGTGCTCGTCGGCGACGCGGCCGAGCGCCGCGCCGTCACCGACCCCGACCGGGTCGTCCGTGAGTTCAAGCGCCGCATCGGCGATCCCACGCCGCTCAACGTCGCGGGCCGCGCGTGGCCCGCGCAGGAGCTCGCCGCCCGGCTCGTCCGCTGGGTGGTGGACCGCGTCGCCGAGCGTGAGGGCGGGTCCGCCACCCGCATCGCCGTCACCCACCCCGCGTCCTGGGGCACCCACAAGAAGGACCTGCTCGGGTCCGCGCTCGCCGCCCAGGGCCTCAAGGTCGTCTTCCTCGCCGAGCCGCAGGCCGCCGCGCTGCACTACGCCTCCGCGGAGCGCGTCGAGCCCGGCTCCACGATCGCCGTGTACGACCTCGGCGGCGGCACCTTCGACGCCGCCGTCGTCCACAAGGACACCTCGGCCGGGTTCGCCCTGGTCGGCCGCCCCGAGGGCCTCGAGCGGCTCGGCGGCATCGACTTCGACCAGGCGGTGTTCGACCACGTCCGCGCCGGGATGCCCGGCGTCTTCGACGCCCTGGACGACGCGGACCCCGCCGTGCTCGCCGCCGTCGCCCGCGTCCGCCGGGACTGCACCGAGGCCAAGGAGGCCCTGTCGGCCGACACCGAGGTCTCCATCCCGGTGCTGCTGCCCGAGGCCCGCGGCTCGGTGCGGCTGCACCGCAGCGAGTTCGAGCAGATGATCCACTCGCAGGTGGAGGACACCGTCGCCGCGCTGCGCCGGGCCATCGGCTCCGCCGGGTTCACCCCCGAGCAGCTCTCCGCCGTCCTGCTCGTCGGCGGTTCGTCGCGGGTGCCGCTGGTGTCGCAGCTGGTCTCCGAGGAGCTCGGCAGGCCCGTCGCCGTCGACGCCGACCCCAAGAACGCCATCGCCAAGGGCGCCGCGCTCGCGCTCACCCCCAACGCGGGGTCCACGGGCGCGAACCCGGCGCACGAGCCCGCGGGCGACACGGGCAAGACGCGGCCCGTCGCCACCGCGGGGGCCCAGCAGTCCCCGGCGCACCCGGCGGCGCCGGGCTTCGGCGCTGCAGGTTTCGGCGCAGCGGGAATCGGTGCCGCGGGGATCGGGGCTGCAGGGATCGGCGCTGCGGGGATCGGCGCTGCGGGGATCGGTGCAGCGGCCGCTCAGAGCGCCCACGTCAGCGGGGCCGCGGGCGCCGTCCCGTCCGCCGCGCAGGCCCCCGGGACCGGCGCCTGGTCCGACGTCCCCACGCAGCGCAGCGCTGGCACGCCGCCGGCGCGGCCGTACCAGCCCGCCCCACCCACCCACGCCGCGCCCGCACCGGAGCCCCGGGGCAGCAGCCCGGCGGCACTCATCACGATCGGCGGCCTCTTCGCCGCCGCGATCGTGATCGCCGCGCTCCTGCTGCTGCCCGACGGCACACCGTCGAACACCGGCGACCAGTCGCCGATCACGACGGAGCCGACGTCCACGATCCCGCCGGTCGTGGCCCCGCCGCAGGAGGTCACGACGACGCCGCCCGCGCCGCAGCCGACGCGGACCGCGCGACCGGCACCGCCGCGGACGACGCCGCCGGTCGTGCCGCCGCCCGCGACGACGACCACGAGCCCGCCGCACTCGACGACGGAACCCACGCCGGAGCCCACGGACACCCACACGCCGGACCCGCCCGAACCCTCCCCGCCGCCCACCGACGGCGGCGATCCCGGTGACGGCGGGTCCAGCTCCGCCGCCGCACCACCCGCCCCACCCGACGCGACCCTGGACGCCGCCCCCGGCTCCGCCGCGGCGCTCTGATTCCTCCGACGGCTACCGGGCGGGCAGCGATCGCGGGAGCCCGAACGACGGGAGCACCCCGTCGTCGAACCGCGTCATCGCGCGGACCCGGTCACCGGCGAGGGTGAGGACGACGAGGCCCGTCGCGCGCCGGACGCCCCCGGGGCCGCGCAGGTAGGACCCGAACGCCGGCTGCCCGTTGGCCCGCGACGGCACGAGGTCGAAGCGCCTGCCCGCGCCGAAGAGGCGGCGGCACAGCCCCGCGACGGCGTCGCGGCCCTCGTACTCGAGCGGGATCGGCGGCATCGTGACGAGGACGTCCTCGGTCAGGAGCGCGACCAGCGCGTCGACGTCCGCGGCCTGCCACGCCCGGACGAAGCCCGCCACGACCGCCGCCTCGGCAGCCGAACCGGGTGCGGGTGGCGGGTCGTGGTCACCACCCCCCTCCCGCAGGCGCCGCAGTCCGCCGCGCGCCCGCTTGAGGGCGCTGTCGACGGCGTCGGTGCTCGCACCGAGCATGCTCGCCACCTCGCTCGCGCGGAACCCGAGGACGTCCCGCAGGATGAGGATGGCGACCTGGCGCGGCGGCAGGACCTGCAGCGCGGTGACGAACGCCAGGGACACGGACTCGGCCAGCTCGTAGCGGGCCTCGGGACCCGCCTGCACCTCGGCCGCACCACCGAGCAGGACCTCCGGCAGCGGCTCGAGCCAGACGACCTCGCCGAGCCGCGTCGGCTCGGGCGGTTCGACCCCGGGGACGTCCCACGCCCGGGCGGGCCGCCGCCCGGCGGCCCGCCGCACGTTGAGGCAGCGGTGGGTGGCGATGCGGTAGAGCCAGGTGCGCAACGACGCCCGCCCTGCGAAGCCGTCGAGGCCCTGCCAGGCGCTGAGCAGGGTGTCCTGCAGCGCGTCCTCGGCGTCCTGGAGCGATCCGAGCATCCGGTAGCAGTGCACCCGCAGCTCGCGATGGTGCGCCTCGGTCAGCTCCCGGAACGCCACGCCGTCACCGGCGCGGGCCCGGGTGATCAGATCGGCCGTGACCACGTCCGCATCTCCTCTCCTCCGGTCCTCCCCGGTACGGACACCGGCCGGCGGACGGATCGGGCGGTCGCGCCGCGCCGCATCCTCCGGCGCCGCGGTGTCCACCTCCTCGAAGGCCGGACGCAGGACGGAGCGGGACATGATGCTGCAGGACAAGGTCGCGGTGGTCTACGGCGCCGGAGGCGCGATCGGCGGTGCGGTCGCACGCGCCTTCGCGGCGGAGGGTGCGCGGCTCTTCCTCACGGGCAAACGCCTGGCAGCCGTGGAAGCCGTCGCGACCGACATCGCCGCCGCGGGCGGATCCGTCGACGTGGCCCGGGTGGATGCGCTCGACGACCACGCCGTGGACGCCCACCTGAAGGCCGCGACCGGCGCGGCGGGGCACGTCGACGTCTCGTTCAACGCGGTCGGGATCCCGGACGCCGGGATCCTCGGCGTCCCGCTCGTCGAGCTCGGGCCGGACCGGTTCGTCCTGCCGATCACGTCGTACGCGGCGTCGTGGTTCGTGACGGCCCGCCAGGCCGGGCGTCGCATGGTCCCCCGGGGCTCCGGGGTGATCATGACTGTCACCGCGCTCCACGGGCGGACCGGGCTCCCGCTGGTGGGGGGCTTCGGCCCCGCGATGGCCGCGAAGGAGGCGCTCACCCGCGAGCTGTCCGCTGAGCTCGCTCCGCACGGTGTCCGCGTCGTCGGCCTGCGCCCGCAGGCCATGGCGGACACGCCCACGATCCGGGAGGCGTTCGAGCCGCGTGCCACCGCCACGGGGCTGACCTGGGAACAGTGGCAGGAGCAGCTCGCGAGCAGGACCCATCCGCGCCGGCTCATGACGCTCGCCGAGATGGCGGCCGTGGCGGCCTTCCTGGCCTCCGACGGCGCGAGCGGGATCACGGGCAGCACCGTCGACCTCACTCTCGGGCGCCTGGACGACTAGCGCCGGATGCCGTGGGCGTCGCCGGACGCGACCCGTCAGCGGCTCCGGCGGGTGTTGAGCCGGGCCGCCTGGCGGGTCAGGTGGTCGCGCTCGGCGAGGTTGGGCGCCTTCTGCGCCGCCTCGGCGTAGAGCCGTGCCGCCGTCGCGAGGTCGCCGCCGCGCTCGTGGAGGTAGGCCGCCACCGCGGTGTGACGGGGCAGCGTGTCGTCCACCGCGGCGAGTGCGGCCATGCCGGCGCACGGTCCGTCGGCCTCGCCGACGGCCACCGCGCGGTTGAGCCGGACGACCGGGCTGTCGGTCAGGCGCAGGAGCTCGTCGTACCACTCGACGATCTGCACCCAGTCGGTCTCCGCCGCGCTGGGCGCGTCCGCGTGCAGGGCAGCGATGGCGGCCTGGGCCTGGAACTCGCCCAGCCGGTCGCGTGCCAGTGCCGCCTGCAGGATCCCGATCCCCTCGGCGATCAGCGCGGTGTCCCACCGGCCGCGGTCCTGCTCGGCGAGCGGAACCAGGGCGCCGTCGGGCGCGATGCGGGCGGCGCGCCGGGCATGGTGGAGCAGCATCAGGGCGAGCAGCCCCGCCACCTCGGGATGGTCGATCGCGGCCGCGAGCTGCCGGGTGAGCCGGATGGCCTCCGCGGCGAGGTCGACGTCGCCGGTGTACCCCTCGTTGAACACCAGGTACAGCACGCGCAGGACGGTGGCGACGTCGCCGGGCCGGTCGAACCGCACACCTGCGACGCTGCGCTTGGCCCGGCTGATGCGCTGCGCCATGGTCGCCTCCGGCACCAGGTAGGCCTGGGCGATCTGACGGGTGGTGAGCCCCCCGACCGCCCGCAGCGTGAGCGCGACCGCGGACGACGGCGTGAGCGTCGGGTGGGTGCACAGGAGGTAGAGCCAGAGCGTGTCGTCCACCGCGGGCACGGGTCCGGGCGCCGGCTCGTCGTCGAGTGTTTCCTCCCGCCGCCTGCGGGCGGCGGCCGCCCGGGCCCCGTCGAGGAACTTGCGCCAGGCGACGGTGACGAGCCAGCCCTTCGGATCCCGCGGCGGATCGGCGGGCCACACCCGGACCGCCTCGACCAGCGCGTCCTGCACGGCGTCCTCGGCCGTCGCGAAGTCCGCCCCGCGGCGGACGAGGACCGCGAGCACGCCCGGCACGAGGGTGCGCAGTACGGCCTCGTCCACCGGCGGGATCACTCCGTGATCGTGGGCGGGGCGGCCAGGAACGGACGCAGCTCGAGCCACTCGTGGATCGGCTTCCCGCCCGCCCCGGGAGCGGCCGACAGCTCCCCGGCCAGCTCGACGGCGCGCTCGTGGCTGTCGACGTCGATCACCATCCAGCCGGCGATGAGGTCCTTGGTCTCGGCGAACGGGCCGTCGGTGACCGGCGGGCGACCCTCGCCGTCGTAGCGGACCCACGTCCCCTCGGGGGCGAGCGCCTGGCCGTCGACGAACTCGCCGGTCCCGGTGAGCCGGTCCGCGAACTGGTGCATGTACTGCACGTGGGCCGAGACCTCCTCCGGCGTCCACCGGTCCATCGGGACGTCGTTCACCGCAGCCGGGGCGCCGCGGTAGTGCTTGAGCAACAGGTACTTGGCCATGGGGTTCTCCTCGGTGCCGTGCGACCCATCCTGGTCGCCTTCACCCCGGGGACGGAGCCGGTCGCGGGTTCTCGACATCGTCGGCCGAGGTTCCTGCCCGACGGGCGCGGGGTCGCCTCGCCCTGGCCGCCGAGGGCGACCTGCGGACGAAGAAAGGCTCCGTTCCGAGAACTCGGAACGGAGCCTTTCGGTGTAGCCCCGACGGGATTCGAACCCGCGCTACCGCCTTGAGAGGGCGGCGTCCTAGGCCTCTAGACGACGGGGCCGGGTAGGAAACTGTCGTTTCCTGCTGGGGTACCAGGACTCGAACCTAGACTAACTGAACCAGAATCAGTCGTGCTGCCAATTACACCATACCCCATCGGATCGCGATCCCCGGGGGCCGCATCCGTGCAGAGGACACTCTAGCCGAGCCCCCCGGCGCGTTGCACACCGGCCCGCAGTCGCGCGAGGGACCGCTCGCGCCCCAGGAGCTCCATCGACTCGTAGAGCGGCGGGGACACCGTCCGGCCGCTCACCGCGACCCGGACGGGGGCGAACGCGGTGCGCGGCTTGAGCCCCAGCCCGTCCACGAGGGCGGTCTTGAGGGCCCCCTCGATCTCGGCGGCGTGCCAGCCCGGGAGCCCATCGAGGCCGGTCAGGGCCGCGTCGAGGACGGGCTTCGCGTCCGGGCCGAGGACCTTGTCGGCGGCGGCGGCGTCGAGGGCGAAGGACTTCTCGTCCACGAAGAGGAACGCGAGCATGGCGGCGGCGTCGGTGAGGACGACGCTGCGCTCCTGCACCAGCGGGGCCGCTGCGGCCAGGAGCGAGCGCTGGTCCGGGGTGAACGCGGCGCCGGGGACCTCCTGCCCCAGTTCCGTGAGATGGGCCACGAGATAGGGCTCCACCCGCTCGACGAACACCTCCGGCGCGAGCGCCCGCAGGTGTGCCGCATTGATGGCCTCGGCCTTCTTGAGGTCGAATCGGGCCGCATTCTGCGAAACCCGCGAGATGTCGAATGCGGCGACCATCTCCGCCATCGAGAAGATGTCGCGATCCTCGGCGATCGACCAGCCGAGCAGGGCCAGATAGTTGAGCAGGCCCTCGGGCACGAATCCGCGGTCGCGGTACAGGAACAGGTTCGAGCGCGGATCCCGCTTCGAGAGCTTGCGGTTGCCCTCGCCGGTGACCAGGGGCAGGTGCGCGTACACCGGCGGGCCGGAGCCGATGCCGACGCGGGCGAACGCCTCGAACAGCGCGATCTGGCGCGGGGTGGAGGGCAGCAGGTCCTCGCCGCGCAGGACGTGGGTGATGCCCATGAGCGCGTCGTCGAGGGGGTTCGTGAGCGGGTAGAGCGGGGTGCCGTCGCCCCGGGCGAGGACGAAGTCCGGGACGGCCCCCGCGCGGAAGGTGATCTCGCCGCGGATCAGGTCGGTGAAGGTGATGTCGCGGTCGGGCATCCGCAGCCGGTACACCGGCACGCGGCCGTCGGCGCGGAAGGCGGCGCGCTCGGCGTCGGTGAGATCGCGGTCGGCGTTGTCGTAGCCGAGCTTGGGGTCGCGGCCCGCGGCCCGGTGGCGGGCCTCGATCTCCTCGGCCGTGGAGTAGGACTCGTAGACCTCGCCCGCGTCGGCGAGGCGGCGCAGGGCGTCGGCATAGAGGTCGCGGCGCTCGCTCTGGCGGTACGGCCCGTGCGGGCCGCCGACCTCGGGGCCCTCGTCCCAGTCCAGGCCGAGCCACCGCAGGGCGTCGATGATCGCGGCGTAGGACTCCTCGGAGTCGCGCTGGGCGTCGGTGTCCTCGACGCGGAAGACGAGGGCGCCTGCGTGGTGGCGGGCGTGGGCCCAGTTGAACAGGGCGGTGCGGATGAGGCCGACGTGCGGGGTGCCGGTCGGGGACGGGCAGAACCGCACCCGGACCTGGGGGGATGCGCTCATGGTCGGACCAGACTATCGGTGGCGCGGAGTGGCCTCCGCGCGCTATATTCAACGCATGATGAATAACGAGCACGGTCACGTCGCCGTCGTCGGCGGCGGCCCCGCCGGGATGGTCGTCGGGCTGCTGCTCGCCAGGGCCGGGGTACCCGTCACGGTCCTGGAAAAGCATGCGGACTTCCTGCGCGACTTCCGCGGCGACACCGTCCACGCCTCCACCCTCACCCTCCTCGACGAGCTGGGCCTCGGCGAGCGGTTCGCCGCGCTGCCGCAACGGCGCCTGGACCGCGTGATGGTCCAGCTCGACGCAGGCGCCGCCCAGCTCGGAGACCTGCGCCGCCTGCCAGGGGCGCATCGGCACATCGCGATGGTCCCGCAATGGGACTTCCTGGACCTGCTCGCGGACGCCGCCGAGGAGGAGCCCACCTTCACTCTGATCCGCAACGCCGAGGTCACCGGCCTGCTCCGGGAGGGGTCGCGGGTCACCGGCGTGCGGTACACCGACCGCATCGCCGGCACCGTCCACGACCTGCCCGCCACGCTCACCGTCGCCTGCGACGGCCGCGGCTCGGCCGTGCGCGCCGCCGCCGGGCTGCGGCCCCGCTCGTTCGGGGTCCCGATGGACGTGTGGTGGTTCCGGCTGCCGCGCCGCGAGGGCGACCCGGTGGGCGGCGTCGGGCGGCTCTCGACCGGCCACTTCGTCGTCACGCTCGACCGGGGCGACTACTGGCAGTGCGCCTACCTCATCCGCAAGGGCGGCGACGCCACGCTGCGGGCCGAGGGCATCGAGGCGTTCCGGGCGCGCATCGCGGCGCTGCTGCCCTGGCTCGCCGACCGGGTCGGCGAGCTGGCCTCCCTGGACGACGTCAAGCTGCTGGAGGTGCGGCTGGAGCGGCTGCGCCGCTGGTACGCCGACGGACTGCTCTTCATCGGCGACGCCGCCCACGCGATGTCGCCGGTCGGCGGGGTGGGCATCAACCTCGCGGTGGCCGACGCCGTAGCCGCGGCCCGCATCCTCGCGCCCGTGCTGCGGGCGGGCGGGCGCGTCCCGGTCGCGGAGCTGCGACGGGTGCAGCTACGCCGCTGGTGGCCCACCGCGCTCGTCCAGGCCGCCCAGCGGATCGCGCACCGCGGCCTGCTCGGGCCGGTGCTCAACGCAGAGCCCAGCGGGCCGGCGGCACCGGTCGCGCTCGACGGATCCGGCGACCTCGTGCTCGCCCCCGCGCGCGACCTGCCGCAGCCGCTGCGCCTGCTGCGCCGGTTCCCCGCCCTGCAGGGCATCCCGGCCCGGCTCGTCGCCATCGGGCCGCTGCCCGAGCACGCGCCCGCGTGGGCCCGCAGGCGCCAGCAGGCCCTCACCCGTCCATGATCACCGAACCGGAGCGTCACCCCCCGACGGGCGCGGGCTGCGGCACGGTGCCCGCCCGGGCCCGCCGCGCGGCGTAGGCCAGCGCGTCCACCAGCGCCAGCCACGACGCCTCGACGACGTTGCCGTGCACGCCGACCGTCGTCCAGGAGCCGTCGTGGTCGGTGGACTCGACGAGCACCCGCGTCACCGCGTCCGTGCCGTGGCCCTCGCCGGTGCCGCCGGGGGCGAGCAGGCGCACCTTGAAGTCCGACAGCTCGACGTCCTCCAGCCACGGCCGCGACGGCGTGAGCGCGGCCCGAAGTGCCGCGTCGAGCGCGTTGACCGGACCGTTGCCCTCGCGGGTCGCGATCAGCCGCTCGCCGTCGACGACCAGCTTCACGGTCGCCTCGGAGACCACCGCCCGGTCCGCGCGGTGCTCGATGATCACGCGGTAGGACTCCAGCTCGAACGGGAGGCGCGCATCCTCGCCCGCCGCCGAGCGCATGATCAGCTCCAGGGACGCGTCGGCGGCCTCGTACGACCAGCCCTCCGCCTCCCGCTCCTTGACGGTCGCCACCACCTCGGCGACCGCGCCGGGCTGACCGGCCAGGTCCAGACCGAGCTCCGCGGCCTTCAGCTCGACGCTCGCCCGGCCTGCCATCTCCGTGACGAGTACCCGCTGCCCGTTCCCGACGTCCACGGGGTCCATGTGGTTGTACAGCTCCGGGTCGACCTTGATCGCACTCGCGTGCAGGCCCGCCTTGTGGGCGAAGGCCGACACCCCGACGTAGGCCTGGTGGGTGTCGGGCGCGATGTTGGCGATCTCCGCCAGCGCGTGCGAGGTCCGGGTCAGCTCGCCGAGTGCGCCGTCCGGGAGCACGGCCATGTCGAGCTTGGTCGCGAGGTTGCCGACGACCGCGAACAGGTCGGCGTTGCCCGCCCGCTCCCCGTAGCCGTTGGCGGTGCACTGCACGTGCGTCGCCCCGGCCTGGACGGCGGCCACCGAGTTGGCCACCGCGCAGCTCGTGTCGTCCTGGCAGTGGATGCCGAGGCGGAAGCCGGTGCGCGCGGCGACCTCCGTCACCACCTGGGCGATGCCCAGCGGGAGCATCCCGCCGTTGGTGTCGCACAGCACGGCCACGTCCGCGCCTGCGGTCACCGCCGCTTCCAGCACCCGCAGCGCGGTGTCCGGGTCGAACGCGTAGCCGTCGAAGAAGTGCTCCGCGTCGAGGAACACCCGCCTGCCCTCGCCGCGCAGGAACGCCACCGTGTCGGCGACCATCGCGCAGTTCTCGGCCACGTCGGTGCGCAACGCCCGCTCGATGTGGCGTCGGTCGGACTTCGCGACCAGCGTGACGACCGGGGCCTGCGAGTCCAGCAGCGCGCGCACCTGCGGGTCCTCGGCGGCGGCGAGCCCGGCCTTGCGCGTCGCGCCGAACGCGACGAGCGCGGCGTGGCGCAGGTCCAGCTCCCCCGCGGCGGCGCGGGCGAAGAACTCCGTGTCCTTCGGCAACGCGCCCGGCCAGCCACCCTCGATGAAGCCCACGCCGAGGGCGTCCAGGTGGCGGGCGACGGCGAGCTTGTCGGCGACCGAGTAGCTGATGCCCTCGCGCTGCGCGCCGTCGCGCAGGGTCGTGTCGTAGACGTGGAAAGCGTCGCCGAGCGGGGTGCCGGCGGGCACTGTTCTGTCAGCGCGGGGCATGTCGTGCAACTCCTGACGGGGGCGGGGCAACAAAAAAGACCCCCCGCGGGTGCGAGAGGTCTGCGCGTCGGCGATGAGGCCTGCCGACGCGCTACGCGATAATGATCACCTGGAGGTGAGCCACGGGCCGAGTGTGCCACGGCCTCGGAGAGGCTGTCCAACCGCCCCCGGCCTCGAAACCGCCCGGACGGGCAGTGGGCAACGCGGCGCCGATGCCCTAGGCAGGACATGGGGCCGCACCGCCGCGGCCGGAACCGGGAGGAAGCCACCGTGCACCAGCTCATCGCCCTGTACAACCACCCCGAGGACGCGGCCGCGTTCGACAGGCACTACTTGGGGACCCACGGCCCCCTGGCCACCAAGCTGCCCGGCCTCCAGCGCTTCACCACGATGCACCCCGGCCCTGACCCCGAGGGCAACCCGCCCGCCTACTACTTCATCGCCGTGCTCGACTTCGCCGACGGCGCCGCCGTGCAGAGCGCGGTGGCGAGTCCCGAGGGCGAGGCGGCGATCGCCGACCTGGCCAACTTCGCCCAGGCCGGCGTCACCATCCTCACCGGAGCGGGCGAGGTCGTCGTCTCGGCGTAGGAGCGCCGTCCGTCGTCACCCGCCGACGCCGTTGATCGTCCAGGCCACCTGCACCGGGACACAGCCGGCCTCGGCGGGTGCGCGCCGCTCGTAGTCCGCGCGCACGCTCGTCGCCGTCCAGACGCCGTTGACGACCTCCGAGCGCGTCGGGGTGAAGCTCACCGTGAACGTGTTCGCCGTCGGCCGGTTCTGGCAGGTGAAAGCCCGGTTCTCCGGGACGTTGCCGCTCGCGCGCCAGGTGGCGCCGTCCTTGGTGAGCGCGACGTTGTCACCCACCTCGCGCTCGCTCACCGCGCAGCTCTGCGGGCATCCCGCGAACCGCGGCGACAGCGTCAGGAGCGCCACGCCCGCGCAGTTCACCAGGCCGTCGCAGCGCGTCTGCGCACCCGTGAGCACGTATGCGCCGTTGAACCGGCCGGTCTCGGGCAGCGCCGCGACGTCCAGGTCGCCGGTCGTGCCGGCCGGGCGGCGGAACGGCTGCTCCCCCGCGGTGTCGACCAGCCCGAACTCCGGGATCGCCGCCACGGCCGGACGCACCTCGACGACCGCGTTCGGGTCGAACCCGGACCAGGCGTCGCCGAAGTACGGGTCCGCCACCGGCTGCGCTGTCGCGAGCGGGGCGCCGTCGGCGCAGCGGACGCGCGGCACGCCGCGGTCGTCCACCAGCACCGCCGAGCCGGCCTGCAGCACCGCCGCGTAGGGCTCGGCCTGCCCACCCGACCAGCCGTGCGCCGTCGTCCGCGTGTCCGCGCGCAGCCGCGCCGGGGTCAGGGTCGCGACGTAGTCCGCCACCCCGGCCGCGGTGATCCCCAGCGGCGTCGCCCAGCCCGCCGCCAGCTCCGGGTCGCCCTGCAGCGACGTCTCCAGCTGCGCCCGGTTGCAGCTGCCGGTCCCGTTGGTGTCGAAGTAGAGGCCGTCGAGGTTGCCGGCCGGGGTGCGGTTCGCGGCGGCGTCGAAACGCACCGTCGGGACGACGGTGCCGCCCTGCACCAGGGTCGGCGTGAACGGGTCGCCGCCGGGCTCGTCGGCGGCCAGGAGCTCGACCGTGCGCTGGGACCGGTCGTAGAGGAACCAGCCCACGCCGCCGGCGGCGGCCAGCAGCGCGAGCGCCGCCACGATGGCGACGACCCCCTTCCAGCCCACGCCGGACCGCTTCTGCGGGGGCGGCCCCTGGGGCGGGGGCCACTGGCCGTACTGGCCGGGCTGGCCCGGGTAGCCGGGCTGGCCGGGCTGGCCGGGCTGGCCGGGCTGGCCGGGCTGGCCGGGATAGCCCTGGCCGCCGGGCGGGGCCCAGGCAGGCGGGAACTGCGCTGTCTGCGCCCCCTGGGGGACGCGGGCGAAGCCCTCGGGCGGGGTCGGCGCGTCCGGGTCGCCCTCCGCGGGCGGGGCGGGCATGCCCTGGTACGCCTGGGTGGGGGCGTCGGCCCCGGCCGCCGCGGCGGCGCCGGACGCCGCCGCGGCGGTCGCGGCGGCGGGCCCGCCCGGCGGGAGGTCGGTCGCCGGGTGGACCTGTGTCGGCGCGTCCGTCGGTGCGTCGGCGGGCTCGACACCCGGGCTCGCGGCGCCGGCGGCGGGCCCGGGGCTGGCGTGCTGCTCGCCCGCGCCGAGGTCCTGGAAGCGCGTCGGCGCGTCGGCAGGGACGTCGGGTGCCGGGCTGTCCCCCGCTGCGTCCCCGGCCGGGCTGTCGGCTGCCGGGCCGTCCCCGGCGGGGCTGTCGCCTCCCGGGTCCCCGGCTGATGCGGCGTCGCCTGCCGGGCTGTCGGCTGCCGAGCTGTCGTGGGCCGAGCCCTCCCCCGCTGCGTCCCCGACCGGGCTGTCGCCTCCCGGGTCGCCCTCAGGGCCGGCCGCGGCGCCGGGCGCGACACCCGCCGGGCCGGCGTCGACGGCGGCCCCGTCCCCGTCGCCGGGGGGTGGCGGGGTGTCCTCCGGGCGACCGCCCGGGCCGTCCGGGCCCCCGCCGTCCGGGGGCGCCGCCCCCTGGGGCGCGCTCCCCGATCCGTCTGCCGCCGGCGGGCCGTCGTCACGGCCGTCGGACGCGGCCACGACCATCCACGGCCGCGCCACCACCCCGCGTGGCACCCCGCCGAACCTGCGCAGACCCCACTCCGCTGCTGTCACTGCGTCCCCCGTCGTCCCCGGATGGCGGCATGCGATGTCACCGTCCACACCCGACTCGGGCACCTGGCTAGCCCGAACGGGTGTCTTGATCGTCGACGGACCGAGTATCGCCCAGGGGACAGGCCTCCGCCACCGCGGAACTACGGTGGCTCACTCGCCCGGGAGCAGGTACCGGCGCCCGCCGGCCGGAAGCCATCGGCGGGCCGGACGGGTCAGACCGTGGTGGCCGCCTGCCTGCTGACGAGGGCCGCGAGACGGTCCCCGATGGACTGGGTGTGCCCCGTGGCGCTGTGGTCCCGGGTGGCGAGGTCGAAGGCCACCGCGGCCTCGATGCGGCGCGCGGCGTCGGCGTTGCCGATGTGGTCGAGCAGCAGGGCCACCGAGAGCACGGCGGCCGTCGGGTCCGCGATGCCCTGCCCGGCGATGTCCGGCGCGCTGCCGTGCACCGGCTCGAACATCGAGGGGTTGCGACGGCTGACGTCGAGGTTGCCCGACGCAGCCAGCCCGATGCCGCCGGTGACGGCGGCGGCGAGGTCGGTGAGGATGTCGCCGAAGAGGTTGTCCGTGACGATCACGTCGAAGCGGCCGGGGTCGGTCACCATGTGGATCGTGGTGGCGTCGATGTGCTGGTAGGCGACGCTGACGTCGGGGTGCTCCAGCGACACCTCCTCCACGATGCGCGACCACAGCGAGCCGGAGAACGTGAGCACGTTCGTCTTGTGCACGAGCGTGAGGTGCTTGCGGGGACGCCGCGTGGCGCGGGAGAACGCGTCGCGCACCACCCGCTCGACGCCGTACGCGGTGTTCACGCTGACCTCGGTGGCGATCTCGTGCGGGGTGTCCTTGCGCAGGATGCCGCCGGTGCCCGCGTACGGCCCCTCGGTGCCCTCGCGCACGACCACCATGTCGATCTCGGTGTTGCCCGCGAGCGGGCCGCGCACGCCCGGGTAGAGCCGGGCGGGCCGCAGGTTGACGTGGTGGTCCAGTTCGAAGCGCAGCCGCAGCAGCAGGCCGCGCTCGAGGATGCCGCTGGGCACCGACGGATCGCCGACGGCGCCGAGCAGGATCGCGTCGTGCTCGGAGAGCTCGGTGAGCACCGACTCCGGAAGTAGCTCCCCCGTGGCGTGCCACCGCGCGGCGCCTAGATCGTAGGTGGTGGTCTCGGTGCCGGGAGCGACCTCGTTGAGGACCTTGAGTGCCTCGTCGATGACCTCCGGCCCGATGCCGTCGCCGGGTATGACCGCAAGGCGCATGCCGCCCGTCCTCTCTGCTCAGACCGAGTCGCACGCTACCCGCCGCGCGGCCGGTGACCTGCGGACGCCCACCGGATCGTGGTCGCCCGGCAGGGTGATCCATTCGGGCCCACGGCCCGTCCGGGCCGGGCGCCGAGCCGTTCAGTCTGCTCCCACGGTCGGCGGTGCCGAGCACCCACCCCGGCAAGCGACGATGACGACGAGGACCTAGGTGACGATGCGGTGAACCTTCGCGCGTCCGGCGGCTTCGGTTCCCCGGTCCCCTCCCTCGGGTAGATAGCCTTTTTCGCGGACACGACGGAACGGGTGACAGGGGGTGCGCCGATGACGGGTCGGCTCGTGATCGACGACGTCACACCGGCGGTGTCCGGCGGGCGCCTACCGAGCAAGGCCGTGGTCGGCGAGGTCGTCCCGATCGGCGCCACCGTGTGGCGCGAGGGGCACGACGCCGTCGCCGCGAACGTCGTGTGGCGCAAGGTCGACGCGGGTGCCGGGCCCGCCGTCACGCAGCACGTCCGGATGGTCCCGGACGGCGTCGGCACGGACCGGTTCGCCGCCACCGTCACCCCGGACGAGCCGGGCCTGTGGAGCTTCCGGGTGGACGCGTGGAGCGACCCGTGGGCGACGTGGCGCCACGCCGTCACGGTGAAGATCGAGGCCGGGCAGACGGCCGCCGAACTCGCGAACGACCTGGAGATCGGCGCCCGGTTGCTGCAGCGGGTCGGCCGCCGCCCGAGCGAGCGCCCCCACCGCGACCTCCTGTTCGGGGCCGCCAACACGCTGCGCGACCCGGCGCTGTCGCTCCCCGCCCGGGTGGCGCCCGCGCTGTTCCCCGCCGTGGACCAGATCATGACCGAGCGGCCGGTCCGCGAGCTGATCACCCGCGGCCGCACCCAGCAGATCTACGTGGACCGCCCGCGCGCGCTCTACGGCTCCTGGTACGAGCTCTTCCCCCGCTCCACCGGCGGGCGTGACGAGACCGGCCGCCCGGTGCACGGCTCGTTCGTCACCGCGAGCAAGGACCTGCACCGCATCGCGGCGATGGGCTTCGACGTCGTCTACCTGCCGCCGATCCACCCCATCGGAACGGTGCACCGCAAGGGCCCGAACACCGCGGCCATGCCGGGCGGCAACCCGGTGGCCCAACCCGACGACGTCGGCTCGCCGTGGGCGATCGGCTCGGCGGACGGCGGCCACGACGCGGTCCACCCCGAGCTCGGCACGATCGACGACTTCGACGCGTTCGTCGAGCGCACGCGCGACCTCGGCATGGAGGTGGCGCTGGACTTCGCGCTGCAGGCGGCGCCGGACCACCCGTGGGTCGCGGCACACCCCGAGTGGTTCACGGTGCGCCCGGACGGGACGATCGCCTACGCGGAGAACCCGCCCAAGCGCTACCAGGACATCTACCCGATCAACTTCGACAACGACCCGACCGGCATCTACGCCGAGTGCCTGCGCGTGGTGCTGCACTGGGTCGAGCACGGCGTGCGGATCTTCCGTGTGGACAATCCGCACACGAAGCCGCCGAACTTCTGGCACTGGCTCATCTGGCAGGTCAAGGCGCAGTACCCGGACGTGCTGTTCCTCGCCGAGGCGTTCACCCGGCCCGCCCGGCTGTTCGGGCTCGCGCGCCTGGGCTTCACCCAGTCCTACACGTACTTCACGTGGCGCACGGGCAAGCAGGAGCTCATGGAGTTCGCGCAGCTGCACGCCGAGCGCGCCGACGAGTGCCGGCCCAACCTGTTCGTCAACACCCCGGACATCCTCCACGAGTCGCTGCAGCACGGCGGCCCGTCGATGTTCGCGATCCGGGCGGCGCTCGCGGCCACGATGGCGCCGACGTGGGGGGTCTACTCCGGCTTCGAGCTCTTCGAGGGCGAGGCCGTCAAGCCGGGCAGCGAGGAGTACCGGAACTCGGAGAAGTACGCGCTGCGCCCGCGGGACTACGACGTGGCGGCGGCCCAGGGCCGGTCCCTGGAGCCCTTCATCACCCGGCTCAACGAGATCCGCCGCGCCCACCCGGCGCTGCAGCAGCTGCGGGAGATCGACTTCCACGCGATCGACAACGACCAGCTGATCGCCTACTCGCGCCGGGATCCCGCCACGGGCGACATCGTGCTCGTCGTCTGCACGTTGGACCCGTGGAACGCCCAGCAGGGCACGATCGCGCTCGACCTGCCGAAGCTCGGGCTGAGCTGGGGCGAGACGCTCACGGTGCACGACGAGGTCGCCGACGCCACCTACGAGTGGGGCCAGTTCAACTTCGTGCGCCTGGAGCCGTGGCACCACGTGGCGCACATCCTCACGATCCAGCGGTAGGCACCGCGAGCCACGCCCGCCAGGCCGGCGCGACGAGCGCCGCCAGGCGGGCGTAGCCGTCCGCTCCGGGATGCGCGCCGTCCCCGCTCTCGACCTCGGCCATCCAGCACGGATCGACGAGCAGGGTGCCCGCGACGGGCACGTACGGGACCCCCCGGGCGGCGCACACGTCGGCGTACAGCGCGTCCACGGCGGCGATGCGGGCGTTCTGCGCCGGCTCGGCCACCGGTGGTGGGCCGATCACGAGGACGGGCCACGGCACGGCGTCGAGCAGCGCGGCGAGGTTGGCCGCCGAGGCGGCGGGGCGCACCCGCAGCGTGCCCTCCTCGGCGGTGGTGTCGTTGACGCCGAACGCAACGACCACCCGCCCGTCCACCCCGGCCGGCAGGCGGGGGACGCACTCCGCCCGCCACCGGGCCAGCACGTCCGCCGACGTCTCGCGGCGCACGCCGAGGTTGTAGACGGTCACCGGCTGTGGTCCGGCCGCCGCGACCCGGCCCACCCAGCCGCGGTACTCCGGGTCGCCGAGCCCTGCGACGAACGAGTCACCGAGCACGCAGACCCGCACGTCGCGCGTCACAGCCGCGGGTCCGGCTCCGCGGCGTCACCGGGGCCGCGGACCGCCAGGATCTCCACGAACATCATCGTGCCCTCCGGCGGTCCCCGGCGCAGCCGTCCACCGGGCGTTACCAGGTCAGGGACGGTAGACCAGCAGCACGACGTCCCCCACCTGCCGGACCTCGACCAGCCGCATCCGTCCCGCAGGCAACTCCTCGCCCCGGACGAACCGCGGCGCGTCCGGGCTGCCGACGAGCAGCGGGCACACGGCGACGTGCAGCTCGTCCACCACGCCCGCGCCGAGGAAGAGGGTGTGCATCGCGGTGCCGCCCTCGACCATGAGGCGCTCGATCCCGCGCGCGGCGAGATCGGCGAGGATGCCGGCCAGGTCCGGCGGGTCGCCCGCGTCGACGACCGTGGCGGGCAGGCCGCGCAGCCCCTCGACGGCCGGGGTGGCCGCGTAGACGAGCTTCTCGCCGTCGCCCGCGGTGAAGAACGCCGCCGCCGGGTCGAGACCGCCGGTGCGGGTCACCGTCACCTTCACCGGGGTGTCCGGGAGCCCCCGTGCCACCCGTTCGGCGCGGCGGGCGGCGGAGCGGACGAGCAACCGCGGGTCGTCGGCGCGCACGGTGCCCGCACCGACGAGGATCGCATCGGAGGCCGCGCGGACGGCGTCGACCCGGTCCAGGTCCTCGGGTCCGGAGAGCACGAGGCGCCGCGGCGTGGCGTCGTCGATGCAGCCGTCGAGGGACACCGCAACGGACAGCAGCACGTGGGGACGTGTGACGTCGTTCATCGAGCCCGGCAGCGTACCGCCTTGATCGATCTTGACGACGTGGCCCACGAGAGGAGGAACCGCCCGGTCAGGGCTAGCCTGCGAGGCGATGAGCGAGACGAGCGAAGGCGGTCGGGTCGCCGAGCCGGACGCCGAGGACTACGCACACGCGCGCACCCTCGAGATCGAGCCGGACTGGTTCAAAGGTGCGGTCTTCTACGAGGTCCTGGTACGCGCGTTCGCCGACACCAACCGGGACGGCACGGGCGACCTGCCGGGGCTGACCGAGAAGCTGGACTACATCCAGTGGCTCGGCGTGGACTGCCTGTGGCTGCCGCCGTTCTACGACTCGCCCCTGCGCGACGGCGGCTACGACATCCGCGACTTCCGGGCGGTGCTACCCGAGTTCGGCACCGTCGAGTGCTTCGTGGTGTTCCTCGACGAGGCGCACAAGCGCGGCATCCGCGTCATCACCGACCTCGTCATGAACCACACCTCCGACACCCACCAGTGGTTCGAGGAGTCCCGGCGCCACCCGGACGGACCGTATGGGGACTTCTACGTGTGGTCCGACGACGACACCCGCTACCCCGAGGCGCGGATCATCTTCGTCGACACCGAGTCCTCCAACTGGACCTACGACCCGGTGCGCGGCCAGTTCTACTGGCACCGCTTCTTCTCCCACCAGCCGGACCTGAACTTCGACAACCCGGCCGTGCAGGAGGCGATGCTCGACGTCCTGCGCTTCTGGCTCGATCTCGGCATCGACGGCTTCCGCCTCGACGCCGTCCCCTACCTCTACGAGCGGGACGGCACGAACTGCGAGAACCTCCCCGAGACCCACCAGTTCCTCAAGCGCTGCCGCAAGGTGATGCAGGACGAGTACCCGGGCCGGGTGCTGCTCGCGGAGGCCAACCAGTGGCCCGCGGACGTCGTCGAGTACTTCGGGGACGCCGAGGTCGGCGGCGACGAGTGCCAGATGGCCTTCCACTTCCCGCTGATGCCGCGCATCTTCATGGCCGTCCGCCGGGAGAACCGCTTCCCGATCTCGGAGATCCTCGCGCAGACCCCGCCGATCCCGTCGGGCTGCCAGTGGGGGATCTTCCTGCGCAACCACGACGAGCTGACCCTCGAGATGGTCACCGACGAGGAACGCGACTACATGTACGCGGAGTACGCCAAGGATCCGCGGATGAAGGCGAACATCGGGATCCGGCGGCGCCTCGCGCCCCTGCTCGACAACGACCGCAACCAGCTGGAGCTGTTCACCGCGCTCCTGCTCTCGCTGCCCGGCTCGCCCGTCCTCTACTACGGCGACGAGATCGGGATGGGCGACAACATCTGGCTCGGCGACCGCGACGGCGTCCGCAGCCCGATGCAGTGGACGCCGGACCGCAACGCGGGCTTCTCCACCTGCGACCCGGGACGCCTTTACCTTCCGGTGGTGATGGACCCTCTGTACGGTTACCAGGCAGTGAACGTCGAGGCGCAGCTGAACTCCACCACGTCGCTGCTGCACTGGACGCGCCACATGATCGAGATCCGTAAACGCCACCACGCGTTCGGCCGCGGCGACTTCCACGAGCTGGGCGGCTCGAACCCGTCGGTGCTGGCCTACACCCGCTCGTTCGAGTTCCCGGACGGCAGCGGGGACACCGTCCTGTGCGTCAACAACATGTCGCGCTTCCCGCAGCCGGTCGAGCTGGACCTCTCGGCCTACTCGGGCTGCGCACCGAAGGAGCTGACCGGCGGCGTGCCGTTCCCCCGCATCGGAGACCTGCCCTACCTGCTCACCCTGCCCGGACACGGGTTCTACTGGTTCTCGATCGTCCCGGCGGCGGAGGCAGCGTGACCGAGCGTGCGAGGTCACCATTCGACACGGCACCGCCGGGCGCTGCGGCGACGCTCGTCAGCGAGGAGCGGTCGTGACCGGCCTCGCCGCCGCGCTGGCGGCACACCTGCCCGGGTTCCTCGCCCGCCAGCGGTGGTTCGCCGCGAAGGGCCGCCCGGTGCGGTCGGTGGCGGTCGCCACGGAGATCCCGCTGTGCACCGGGGGCGAGCCGTACCTGGACCTCGTGCTCGCGGACGTCGAGTTCGACGACGGCTCCCCCGTGCAGACCTACCAGCTGCTCGTGGGCAGGCGCAGCGAGACCGGCGACGAGCTGGAGCACGTCGTCATCGGGCGGTTCGACGGCTGGACCGCCTACGACGCGCTGTGGGACCCGGCCGTCACGACGTGGCTGATCGACGCGGTGCGCACCGGCGTCGAGGTGGGTGGCGTCCAGTTCGTCCCGGAGCCGGACGCGGAGCTGGCCGAGGGCGTCCCCGGCCGGGTGGTCGGGGCGGAGCAGTCCAACACCTCGGTGGTCTACGGCGACCGGTCGATCCTCAAGCTCTTCCGCCGCGTCGTGCCCGGGCTGAACCCCGACCTCGAGCTGCACCGGGCACTGCGTGCCGTCGGCAGCACGCAGGTGGCGTCCGTCCAGGGCGCGATCGAGGGCACCGTCGGGGCGGACGGCCAGACGGCCACGTTCGCGATGGTCCAGAATTTCGCCGCCAACTCCGCCGAGGGCTGGGCGATGGCGCTGACCAGCGTGCGGGACCTCCTCGCCGAGGCCGACCTGCACGCGGACGAGGTCGGCGGCGACTTCGCGTCCGAGGCGTACCGCCTCGGTGAGACGGTCGCGGTCGTGCACTCCGAGCTGGCCGGGGCGCTGGGCACCGTCGAGCGCGACCCGGGCGAGATCGCGGACGCCATGCTGGTGCGGCTCGGCGTGGCCGCCACGGAGGTACCGGCACTCGCCGAGCACGCGGACGCGGTCCGCGCGGCCTTCGACGCCGTCGCCGGGCTGGACGCACCGATCCCCGCCCAGCGGGTGCACGGCGACCTGCACCTGGGCCAAACCCTGCGCACGCCGTACGGGTGGCTCGTCATCGACTTCGAGGGCGAACCGTCGGCCCCGCTCGCGGAGCGGGTGCGGCCGGACTCGACGTTGCGCGACGTCGCGGGCATGCTCCGCTCGTTCGACTACGCCGCCTTCCACCAGCTCCTCGCCTGGCAACCCGGCCCCAACGAGCCGGACGCGCAGCTGTCCTGGCACGCCCACCAATGGGCAGCGCGCAACCGGGACGCGTTCTGCGACGGCTACGCCGCGGCGAGCGGGGACGACCCGCGCGCCCACGCCGTCATGCTGCGGGCGTTCGAGCTGGACAAGGCCGTCTACGAGGCGGTCTACGAGACCCGCAGCCGCCCGACCTGGGCGCCGATCCCGCTGGCGTCGATCGCCCGGATCACGACCGAGATCGCCAGGGAGATCGACACCGAGATCGACATCGACACGGACGCGGGCGTGAGCTGACGCGGGCGTGAGCTGACGCGGGCGGTCGCCCGGCCATGATCGTCGAAAGCGGCGCAGGACGCCCGGATGTGGGCGGCACGGACCACTCCTGGTGATCACGGTCGCGCTCGCGCCGTCCGGGACCGTCAGGAGCGCCGGGGCACCTCGTCGAGTGCGCAGTCGCCGCACAGCCCGCCGCCGGGGACGCGGTAGTAGAGGCAGCAGGAGTGGCGCCGGAAGGTCCAGCCGTGGTCCGGGGGCCGCGGTGGGAGGAGTTCCCCGGCGCCCTGCAGCGAGCCGGTGGCCAGCAGGTGCTCGGCGATCGCGGCGGCCCGCTCCGCGACATCCGGGCGGTGGGCGGCGACCAGCCGCTTGCCGGCCGCCACCGAGGACGCGACGTTGCCCCACAGCAGCCGCGGCGAGACGGCCACCTGGGCGCGCACGGCCGCAACGAGCGGGGCGAGATGGGGATCGATGAGGAGCTCGGCGAGCGCCCGTGCGGCGGCGGCGGCGTCCGGGACGGCGATCGCGTCCGGGTCGGCGCACCACAGCGGCCAGGGCTTGTCGTCGGTGACGCGGAAGTGCAGGACGTCCGGGGTGAGCAGCGGGACGGTGCCGCACAGCATCGCCGCGGCGAGCGGCGCCGAGAGCACCCGGGCGGCGAGCCCTTGGAACGTGATCGACGCCGCGGTGCGGGCATCGCTGCCGAGGACCGCCTCGACGTGGGCGAGCCGGGCGCGCAGTGGCCCGGGATCGGTGTAGAGGTCCCGCACCGGACGCAGGCCGGAGGCGTCGGTCGGCCCCGTCGCGACGGCGAAGAACGGGCCGAGCTCCGCGGCGGCGGCGAGCGCGCCCCGCGCGTCGGTCTGCACGGCCGCAGTCTCGCACCCGGCGGCGCGGCCGGCACGCCACGTCGATCCAGCGTCGATCCAGCGTCGATCCAGCGTCGATCCGGGCCGATCCGGCCGGCGAGACGCGCAACTCGCGCCGGCGAGATCCGCAACTCGCGCCGGCGAGATGCGCAACTCGCGGAGGCTAGGCGGCGCCGGGGGCTCCGACGGGCTGCGGCAGGACCTCGTGCTGGGCGCAGTCGACCCGCAGGTCCGAGTGGCCCATCGGGACGTCGAACAGCGCGCACCGGTACGGCGGGCCCGCGCCGTCACCGGGCCTCAGGTGGCGGCACGTGGAGCACGCGCGCACCCCATCGACGAGCCCGCCCGCGCACAGCCTGCCCAGCACCTCCAGGAGCCCGGCGAGCAGCTGTTCGGCCTCGGTGCGCCCGATGCGGGCGGTGAGCATCTCGGCGGGCGCGGTCCAGCGCGCCACCGCGGCGGCGACCTCCCGGCCGGCCGGCGTGAGACGCAGGTGGTACTGGCGGCGGTCGTGCGGGTTCTGCTCCCGCTCCACCAGCCCCTTCCGGCGCAGCGCACCGAACGCGTCGCTGACCGTCGGATCGGTCACGTCGAGCTCGCGGGCGAGCGCGCTGGTGGTGGCGTCCGGCGGCGGGCCTGCGGCGAGGCGCGCCAGCAGCCGCATCTGGGTCACCGAGAGGTCGTGGGCCTCCGCCGCGCGCCGGGCCAGCACGCCCAGAGCCTCGCCGATCCGGTCCAGCCCAGCGACGATCTTGGCATCGAGGCCCGGGTGGCGTTCCTCGGGTGTTCCGGGTGGCCGCACGGCCCCACGGTACTCCGCAGAGCTAACAATCAGGACTCCTTGATATCTGCGCGCGGTCGTCGCTAGACTCCGCAGCGGAAGTGATCATCGGCCGGGGGCCGTCCGCCCCGCCGGTCCGATCACCCGAGCAGGCCCGAGCCGGACCACCCAGCCAGGGACGACGAGGAACCATGCCGCAGCCCGTAGGCGATCACAGCGACCCGCAGGCCGCTCGCGTCCGCGCGGTGCTGGCCTGCGCGGTCCGGCTGGTCAGCCGCAGGCACGTCGACCTCCTCCGGGTCTGCGCCCACGGGTGTCGTCACTGACCAGGCTCCCGCTCGTCCGCCACGCGACGTCCTGACCCGGGACCCGGCACCGCGCACGCCGTGATCGCCCACTGATCACCCTCCCGTCGCGGTCCGCCGTCCGCATTCCGCCACCGGCGCGCGCCCGCGCCCGCCCGGCACCGTCCGCCGGACCCCGGGTTCGACCCTTCCGGCGCAACGACCCGCCGTCCCGCACGAAGGAGACGACCGTGCCCCGCCTCAACCGCAGCGACTGGTACGACCTCGCCCGCGACACCAACTGGACCCTCCGCTACGTCTCCGACGAGGAGGCCTTTCCCGAGGACCTCTCCGGCACCCACCGGGTGTCCGCCGGGAGCTGGCTCGCCTGGGACGAGCCGTACAAGATCGGCTATCGCGAGTACGTGCACAACCAGGTCACGAAGGACACCACGACCTACTCCGTGCGCAGCGCCACCGCCCGCTCGAAGATCTTCGAGAACCTCGACCCCGGATGGAAGTCGGCCATCCTCGCCCACTACGGCGCGATCACCATGCCGGAGTACCTCGCCTCCATCGGCGAGGCGCGGATGGGCCGGTTCGGGCGGGCGGCGGCCTGGCGCAACACCGCCACCTTCGGCACGCTCGACGAGGTCCGCCACGGCCAGATCCAGGCCTTCTTCCCGCACGGCTCGATCGGCAAGGAGCCGCGCAGCGACTGGGCGCTCAAGGCCTTCCACACCGACAACTGGATCGTGCTGGCCGTCCGCCAGCTCTTCGACGACATGTTCGTCGCCAACGACGCGGCCTCGCTCGCGCTGCAGCTCACCTTCACGCTGGAGACCGGGTTCACCAACCTGCAGTTCCTCGGCATGGCGGCCGACGCCCTCGACGTCGGCGACATCGAGTTCGGCTCGCTCATCTCCAGCATCCAGACCGACGAGGCCCGCCACGCCCAGCAGGGCGAGCCGACGATCCGCGTGCTGATCGAGAACGGCCACAAGGAGTACGCGCAGTTCCTCATCGACCACATGTTCTGGCGGTCCTGGCGGGTGTTCGCCCTGCTCACCGGCCTGTCGATGGACTACTACACGCCACTGGAGCACCGCACGATGTCGTTCAAGGAGTTCATGGACGAGTGGGTGATCAAGCAGTTCGCCGACCAGTTCCGCGACTTCGGGCTCGACCACGCCTGGTACTGGGACGAGTTCGTCGCGGAGCTCAACTGGTACCACCACGCCATCCACCTCGGCGTCTGGAACTGGCGGCCGACCGTGTGGTGGAACCCCGACGCCGGCGTCTCCCGTGCGGAGCGGGAGTGGCTGGAGGCCAAGTACCCGGGCTGGAACCGGACGTTCGGCGGGTACTGGGACGTCATCGGGGACAACGTCCGCGCGGGCCGGATCGCCGACACCTTCCCCGAGACGCTTCCGCTGGTGTGCAACCTGTGCCAGCTGCCGATCGTCCGCCCGGCTGGCGTCGAGGCCGGCCATCTCGACTCGCCCGAGCCGTTGCGGCACGTCCACGACGGGCGCACATACCTGTTCTGCTCCCGGCCCTGCAAGTGGATCTTCACGGAGCGCCCGGAGCGGTTCGCCGGGCACCTCTCACTGGTGGACCGCTTCCTGCTGGGCCGGATCAGCCCGCCCGACCTCGGGGGCGTGCTCGCCTACATGGGCCTTTCCGAGGCGGAGCAGGGCCAGGACGCCACCGGCTACGCCTGGGCGCACGAGCCCGCCGCGACCAACGGCGCGCGCGTGCGCCCCTGATCCCGTCCCCACCCCACCCAGGGAGCAACCCATGGCACCACTACCGCTCAGCGCGGTGTTCGAGGGCGATTTCGTCGGGCTGCTGGTGGCGGTCGACGACCAGGACAGCGTCGCCGTCGTCGGGCAGAAGATCGCCCACCACGTCGTCGGCAGGCGGATCCCGGCGCGGGCGGCGCCGGTCGGGGTCCGCTACGACGGACGCGTGCTCGACCCGGACCGGCCGATCGGCGAGTACGGGCTGGGCCTGCTCGACCACGTCGAGGCGTTCTTCGATGAGCAGGGCGTTCGTCGATGAGTAGGGCGGCCTTCGATGAGTAGAGCGTTCGCCGATGAGCAGGCCGGCCTTCGATGAGCGGCGGGCGCACCGCCACGGTGCGCTGGGTGCCCGCCGCCGGGCTCGACGACCTGTGGGAGGGCGACCTGCTGGAGGTCGCCGCGGGCGGGGAGCGCGTGCTGCTCGCCCACCTGCCCGGCGGCGAGCTGCGCGCCTACCAGGCCCGGTGCCCGCACCAGGAGTTCTCCCTCGCCGACGGCGATCTCGACGGCACCGTCCTGACCTGCGCCGCGCACCTCTGGGAGTTCGACCTGCACACCGGCGAGGGCGTCAACCCGCCGGGCTGCGCGCTCTACCGCTTCCCGGTCCGCCGCGACGGCGACCGGGTGGAGGTCGGGATCCCCGAGGACGGCGTCCGCCACCACCACCGATGCCGGGAGTAGCGCCCACCTGCCCGCACACCACACCGAACGGACGCGACCGAGCTTGCGAGGTCGCCATCAGACACAGCAGCGCCGCGCACCGGCGACGAGCGTCAGCGAGGAGCAGTGAGCGAGATGACCGACGCCCGGCACCGCCTGGTCGGCCCCGTCGTCCGGGGCTTCGACCCCGACATCGTCGACGCGCTGCGCACGGCGATCGAGAAGGACAACCCCGACCGCACGATCGTCGTGGAGGACCGCTCCGGCTACGTGCGCATCCACGCCGAGCGCTACCTGCGGGTCACCCGGGCGAGCCTCGAGGAGGCCGCCGGTCACCCGCTCCCGCTGCCCAGCCTCGAACCGGCCATCTCGGGGTTCGCCGGCCGCATGCGCTACGCGGCCGACGACGAGCTGGTCTGGTACCTGGAACGAGAGGACTGACCCATGACCTCCACCGTCCCGTCCCGGCTGCGTACCTGGAGCGTCACCGACGCCGTGCGCCGCAAGCCGACCGAGTACGAGGTGGTGACCCGGCGGTTCCACTACCACTTCGGCCGCCGACCCGCGCCGTTCGACCTCGACCCGGACAGCCCGATCAACCGGTGGTACCTGCGCCACCGCGAGGGCTCGCCGCTCGCCGCGCCGGACTGGGAGGGCTTCCAGGACCCCGCCCAGCTCAACTACCGCCGCTACATCGCCGCCCAGCACGACCGGGAGACCTACGCCGAGGGCGTCGTCGACCACTTCGAGGAGCTCGACCACGACGCGCACCTCGACCCCGCCTGGGTCGCCGTGCTGGGCAGGCTGTACGTGCCCGCCCGGTTCGCGCTGCACGTGCTGCAGCTCGCGGGCCTCTACGTCGGGCAGCTCGCGCCGAGCGCTGCGGTGGCCAACGCGTCCTACTTCCAGGCGGCCGACGAGCTGCGCGCCGTGCAGTGGATCGCCTACCGGGCCGTCGCACTCGCGACGGTGCACGGCACCGAGATCGCCGACGCCGGTCTCGCCCGCAGGCGCTGGGAGGACGACGCGGCCTGGCAGCCGGCGCGGGAGACGCTGGAACGCCTGCTCATCGCCTACGACTGGGGCGAGGCGTTCACCGCGCTCAACCTCGTCGTGAAACCCGCGCTCGACGCGCTGTTCCTGGACCGGCTCGCCGCGCTCGCCGAGGCCAACGGCGACGACCTCACCGCGCAGCTGCTCCACGAGGCGCGTCGCGACGGCGAGCGCAGCCGGGAGTGGAGCACCGCGCTCGCCCGCTACGCGATCGACGCCCGCCCGGAGAACCGCGCCGTGCTCGCCGGATGGGAGCAGGCCTGGCTGCCGCGTGCCGAGGCGGCCGTGGCCGGGCTGGCCCCGCTGTTCGCCGAGGCGCCCGTCCCGGCCGAGCCCGCCGGCGTCGCCGACGCTGTACGCCGGTCGCTCGCCGGGCTACACACGGACTGGGCGGGCTGAGCCCGCCCCGGATCCACCCCCACCCCGTCACGAAAGGGAACCCATGTCCGTCCTGAACGAGGTCCTGGCCGCCAACGAGGAGTACGCCGCCTCCTTCGGCGAGAAGGGCGAGCTCGCCCTGCCCCCCGCCCGCGGGTTCGCGATCCTCACCTGCATGGACGCCCGCCTCGACCCGGCCAAGTACGCGGGGCTCGCCGAGGGCGACGCGCACGTGACCCGCAACGCAGGCGGCCGCGCGTCGGACGACGCCATCCGCTCGCTCGTCATCTCGTACAAACTGCTGGGCACCAAGGAGTGGTTCGTCATCCACCACACCGACTGCGGCATGGAGTTCTTCACCGACGAGGTCATCCGCGGCCTGCTGGCCAACAGCCTGGAGACCGCAGCACTCGGCGAGAACGGCTTCTACGACGTGGGCGAGGGCCCCGGCTCCCACGCGGGCGACTACATCGACTGGCTCACGATCGCCGACAACGCCAAGAGCGTCGTCGAGGACGTCCGCCGCATCAAGACCCACCCGCTCGTGCCCGCCCGGATCCCCGTCTACGGCTACATCTACGACGTCAAGTCCGGCAGGCTGCTCGAGGTCCCCGAGGCCACCGCGATCGGCGCGGCGGCCTGAGCCGACCGGGTACTCGAACGACCTTCCGACGGGCCCGGCCGCGCTGCCGTCCGTGCAGCGCGGCCGGGCCCCGTCACACCAGCAGGTACGGCAGCGCCGCCTGCGCCGCCGTCGCGTGGACGTGCCCCAGCCCCGGGACCTCCCACACCCGCCAGTGCAGCGGGAACCCGTGCGCGCGGGCGGTGCGCGCGGCGGCGGCGAAGAACGCCCGCCCCCGTTCGAGCCGCTGCATCCCCTGGCGGTCGGCGCGCGGATCGTGCAGCAGCGAGGGGTCGCGCGGATCGGTGTCGCGCTGCCCGAGCAGCAGCACCAGCTCCGTCGCGAACGCCCGGCCCAGCCCCGCCGACCGCACCGGGGCCCCGGCAAGCCCGTACGGGTAGGGCACGGTGTCGTCGGGCATCGTGTACCAGCCCGCATTCGCCGCCACCGCCACGCGCGCCCGGTGGACCGGCATCAGCTCGACGAAGCGGTGCACGAACTGCGCTCCGCCGGAGAAGCCGAACAGGGCGTAGTCCCGCTCCCGGCTGCCCGTGGCGGCGACGGCGTGGTCGAACAGCGCCTCGACGAGCGGGAATGTCCACCGATCGGGTGGTTGTCGCACACCGCGGTCGTCGACGACGTGGCCGGTGTTGTAGTCGGGGTACGCGGCCCGGGTCAGCTCCGGGACCAGCACCAGGACGTTGCGGCCCGCGACGAGTCGGGCCCAGTCGTCGCGGTGGGCGCGGCCGTCGCGGCTGAGCCCGTGGACGGCGACGACGATCTGCGCGGTGGCCGGGTCGCGGGGCGCGGAGTACCACACCCGGACGGGCCGGTCCGCCAGCGGCGGGTAGCCGGTGAACACGTAACTGCCCGTCCCGGGGGTGCGCAGGGCCTGCGCGACGAGCGCGCCGCCAGCGGGTGACCCGGCGGCGGGAACGGCGAGCAGCACGGCCAGCGTGGCGGCCAGCACGATCACCGACAGCCGGTGCGACCATCCCGCCCGCCGCACCGTCCCCCGCCCCACAGCGCGCCATCATGGTCGGCCACAGGGACGCGTGCCACGGCCGTTCGGGCTATCCGGCGCAGGTCACGGCGCCGGGCGGAGGAGACCGGCACAACTTCTGCGAGCACTGGCGCAACGCCGGGCGGCATGTCACATTGGGCAGCGCGAGCCGCATCCGACGCCGTGTGCGGGCACGCACCCGAACCCCTGATCACCGGACGCCACCCCACCACGGTGTCAACCGGGCGCGGCGCGGTGCCCGGGGACGCCCGGGGCCCGGCCCGACCGATGCCCCACGGGCGATCATCGCCGCGCCGAGGGGCCGTCGGATACTCTCTTCGGACCACTAGTCGTCCCGATGCTGTCGTCGGGGTGCACCGAGACGACAGGAGGAACTGTTGGCTGCGATCAGCGACTCGTCCCCGGGCCTCTACGATCCCACTCAGGAACACGACGCGTGCGGTGTGGCCATGGTGGCCGATCTCACAGGACGTCGCGACCACGGCATCGTCCGCAAGGGCCTCACCGCGCTGCTGCGCCTGGAGCACCGCGGTGCGCGCGGCAGCGAGGAGAACACCGGAGACGGTGCGGGGATTCTGATCCAGGTCCCGGACGCCTTCTTCCGGGAGGTCGTGGACTTCGCCCTGCCCGCGGAGGGCGCCTACGCGGTGGGCATCGCGTTCCTGCCGGTCGATCGCGCCGCGGCGGACGAGGCCGTGGCGCGGATCGACGCGCTCGCCGCCGAGGAGAACCTCACCGTCCTGGGCTGGCGCGAGCTGCCGACCGACCCGGACGGCGCCGGCATCGGTCCCACCGCCCGCTCGGCGATGCCGAGCTTCCGCCAGCTGTTCGTCGCGGGCGCGGAGTTCGCCGACGGCGCCGAGCCGCCCGCGGGGATCGACCTGGAGCGCCGCACGTTCTGCCTGCGCAAGCGGGCCGAGCACGCCACGGGCACGTACTTCCCGAGCCTGTCGCCGCGCACCGTCGTCTACAAGGGCATGCTCACCGAGCCGCAGGTCGAGGCGTTCTATCCGGACCTCTCCGACGAGCGCGTGACGTCGGCCCTCGCGCTGGTGCACTCCCGCTTCTCCACGAACACGTTCCCGGCCTGGCCGCTCGCGCACCCGTACCGCTACGTGGCGCACAACGGCGAGATCAACACCCTGCGCGGCAACCGTAACTGGATGGCCGCGCGCGAGGCCCTCCTGCGCTCGGGCGCCCTGCCCGGCGACCTCTCCCGGCTCTCCCCGATCGTCACCCCGGACGCGAGCGACTCCGCCACGTTCGACGAGGTCCTGGAACTGCTGCACCTCGCCGGGCGCACCCTGCCGCACGCGGTGCTGATGATGATCCCCGAGGCGTGGGAGAACCACGCCGAGATGGACCCGGCCCGGCGCGCCTTCTACGAGTTCCACTCCTGCCTCATGGAACCGTGGGACGGGCCCGCGCTGGTCGCGTTCACCGACGGCACGGTCATCGGCGCGGTGCTGGACCGCAACGGCCTGCGCCCGGCGCGCTACTGGGTCACCGAGGACGGCCTCGTGTCGCTCGCCTCTGAGGTGGGCGTCCTCGACGTGGAGCCGTCCGCGGTCGTGCGCAAGGGCCGCCTGGAGCCGGGTCGCATGTTCCTGGTGGACACCGCCGCGGGCCGGCTCGTGGACGACGCCGAGATCAAGGGCGCGCTCGCCGCCGAGCACCCGTACGCGGACTGGCTGCACGCCGGGCTGATCCGGTTGGAGGACCTGCCCGCCCGCCACCGCGACGATCCCGGCGACCTCTCCTCGGTGGCTGCGCTCACCCACGCCCAGCAGGCGTACGGCTACACCGAGGAGGAGCTGAACGTCCTGCTCAAGCCGATGGCCCGCACCTCGGCGGAGCCGATCGGCTCGATGGGCAACGACGCGCCGATCGCACCGCTCTCGGCGCGGCCCCGGCAGCTCTTCGACTACTTCATCCAGCTGTTCGCGCAGGTGACGAACCCGCCCCTGGACGCGATCCGCGAGGAGCTGGTCACGAGCCTGCGCAGCCTGCTGGGTCCGGAGCACAACCTGCTGGACGCCTCGCCCGCGAGCTGTCGCACGATCGCGCTGCCCTTCCCGGTGCTCGACAACGACGAGCTGGCCCGGGTCGTGCACATCAACGACGACGGGGAGCTGCCCGGATTCGCCTCCCACGTCGTCGAGGGTCTGTTCGTCGCCGCGGACGGCGGCGAGGGCCTGATCCGGCGGCTGGACGAGATCCGCGTGGAGGTGTCGCAGGCCATCGCGGACGGCGCCCGGCTCATCGTGCTGTCCAACCGCGGGGTCACCGCCGACAAGGCTCCGATCCCGTCCCTGCTGCTCACGGGTGCGGTGCACGAGCACCTGGTGCGGGAGAAGACCCGCACCCGGGTCGGCCTGCTGGTCGAGGCGGGCGACGCCCGCGAGGTGCACCACATCGCGCTGCTGCTCGGCTACGGCGCGTCGGCGGTGAACCCGTTCCTCGCCATGGCCACGGTCGAGGACCTCGCCAAGCGTGGCGACGTCCCGGGCGTGGACCCGGCCGCGGCGTCGCGCAACCTCGTCAAGGCGCTCGGCAAGGGCGTCCGCAAGACGATGTCGAAGATGGGCGTCTCCACCGTCGCGTCCTACACGGGCGCGCAGATCTTCGAGGCGGTCGGTCTGGGCCGCGAGGTCATCGACTCGTGCTTCACCGGCACCACATCGCGCCTGGGCGGTGTCGGCTTCGACGTGCTGGCCGAGGAGGTGTTGCGCTGGCACCGGCGCGCGTTCCCCGCGGACGGCGTGCGCCCGGCGCACCGCGCCCTCGACGTCGGCGGCGAGTACCAGTGGCGCCGCGAGGGCGAGCTGCACCTGTTCAACCCGGCCACGGTGTTCAAGCTGCAGCACTCCACCCGGCAGGGCCGCTACGACGTCTTCAAGCAGTACACGCGGGCCGTCAACGACCAGTCGACACAGCTGATGACGCTGCGGGGGCTGTTCACCTTCCGTAAGGGCCTGCGCCCGCCGGTGCCGATCGAGGAGGTGGAGCCCGTCGAGTCGATCGTGAAGCGGTTCTCCACCGGCGCGATCTCCTACGGGTCGATCTCCAAGGAGATGCACGAGGTCCTCGCGATCGCGATGAACCGGCTCGGCGCGCGGTCCAACACCGGTGAGGGCGGCGAGGACCCGGACCGCTTCGAGCCGGACCCGAACGGCGACTCCCGGCGCTCGGCGATCAAGCAGGTCGCGTCCGGGCGCTTCGGCGTCACCAGCGAGTACCTGGTGAACTCCAGCGACCTCCAGATCAAGATCTCGCAGGGCGCGAAGCCGGGCGAGGGCGGGCAGCTGCCGGGCAGCAAGGTCTACCCGTGGATCGCGAAGACCCGCTACTCCACGCCGGGCGTCGGCCTCATCTCGCCGCCTCCGCACCACGACATCTACTCGATCGAGGACATCAAGCAGCTCATCCACGACCTCAAGAACGCGAACCCGCAGGCGCGCGTCCACGTCAAGCTGGTGAGCCAGCTCGGCGTCGGCACGGTCGCGGCAGGCGTGGCGAAGGCCTACTCCGACGTCGTGCTCATCTCGGGCCACGACGGCGGCACCGGCGCCTCGCCGCTGTCGTCGATCAAGCACGCGGGCGGGCCGTGGGAGCTGGGCCTGGCAGAGACGCAGCAGACGCTGCTGGTCAACGGCCTGCGCGACCGCATCGTCGTGCAGACCGACGGCCAGCTCAAGACCGGGCGCGACGTGGTCATCGCCGCGCTGCTCGGCGCCGAGGAGTTCGGCTTCGCCACCGCGCCGCTGGTGGTGTCGGGATGCATCATGATGCGGGTCTGCCATCTCGACACGTGTCCGGTCGGCGTCGCGACCCAGAACCCGGTCCTGCGCAAGAAGTTCGACGGCAGGCCCGAGTACGTCGTCAACTTCATGCGGTTCATCGCCGAGGAGGTGCGCGAGTACCTCGCCGAGCTGGGCTTCCGCACGCTGGAGGAGGCCGTCGGGCACGCCGAGATGCTCGACACGGACGCCGCGGCGCTGCACTGGAAGGCCGCGGGCCTGGATCTTCGACCGATCTTCCACACCCCGGAACTGCCCGCGGGCACCGCCCGCCACCGCACCCGGGAGCAGGACCACGGCCTGGAGAAGGCCCTCGACAACACCCTCATCCAGCTCTGCGAGGGGGCGCTGTCCTCCGGCGACAAGGTGCGGCTGGAAATGCCGGTGCGCAACGTCAACCGCACCGTCGGCACGATGCTCGGCTACGAGCTCACCCGGCGCTGGGGCGGCGAGGGCCTGCCCGACGACACGATCGACGTCACCCTCACCGGTTCGGCCGGGCAGTCGTTCGGCGCGTTCGTGCCGCGCGGCATCACGCTGCGGCTGGTCGGCGACACCAACGACTACTTCGGCAAGGGCCTGTCCGGTGGGCGCCTCACGCTGCGTCCGGACCCGTCGGCGCCGTTCGCGGCCGAGGAGAACATCATCGCGGGCAACGTCATCCTCTACGGGGCGACGTCCGGGGAGATCTTCGTGCGCGGCGTCGTCGGCGAGCGGTTCTGCGTGCGCAACTCCGGTGCTCTCGCGGTCGTCGAGGGCGTGGGCGACCACGGCTGCGAGTACATGACCGGCGGCAAGGTCGTCGTGCTGGGCGGCATCGGCCGCAACTTCGCGGCCGGCATGTCCGGCGGCGTGGCCTACCTGCTCGACATCGACCGGCTGCGCCACCGCGTCAACCCCGAGATGGTCGACATCGACCCGCTCGACGACGAGGACCGCGAGTTCCTGCGTGACGCCGTCGAGCGTCACTACACCGAGACGGACTCGGCGGTGGCGAAGACGCTGCTCACCGAATGGGAGGAGGCCGTCGAGCGGTTCGGCAAGATCATGCCGAAGGACTTCAAGCGGGTCCTGCAGGCCCGGGCCGCCGCCGAGCGCGACGGCCGCGACGTCAACGCCGCGATCATGGAGGCCGCGCATGGCTAGGCCTCACTCGGCCCGGTCCACCACCACCATCGCCGCGGCGCGGCGCACGATCGAAGGAGTGCCCGCGCATGGGTGACCCGAAGGGATTCCTCACCACGCACCGCGAGGGCCCGAAGCGCCGCCCGGTCGACCTGCGGCTGCAGGACTGGCGTGAGGTCTACGAGGACTTCCCGCACCGGACGCTCGAGGCGCAGGCCGGTCGCTGCATGAACTGCGGCATCCCGTTCTGCCACCAGGGCTGCCCGCTCGGCAACCTCATCCCCGAGTGGAACGACCTGGTCTGGCGCGGGGAGTGGCGCGAAGGCATCGAGCGGCTGCACGCCACGAACAACTTCCCCGAGTTCACCGGGACGCTCTGCCCGGCGCCGTGCGAGGCCGCATGCGTGCTGGCCATCAACGACGATGCCGTCACGATCAAGCAGGTCGAGATCGAGCTGATCGACCGGGCCTGGGACGAGGGGTGGGTGCCGCCGCAGCCGGCGCCGGTGCGCACCGGCAAGAAGGTCGCCGTCGTGGGATCGGGGCCTGCGGGGCTCGCCGCGGCCCAGCAGCTCACCCGGGTCGGGCACGACGTCGTCGTGTTCGAGCGGGCGGACCGCATCGGTGGGCTGCTGCGCTACGGCATCCCCGAGTTCAAGATGGAGAAGTCGCGCCTGGACCGGCGGCTGCAGCAGATGAGGGCCGAGGGCACGATCTTCCGGGCGTCGGTGGACGTGGGCACGGACGTCACGGCCGCGGACCTGCGCCGGGACTTCGACGCCGTCGTCCTCGCGGGCGGGGCCACCGCCTGGCGGGACCTGCCCGCGCCCGGGCGCGACGTCGAGGGCGTCTACCAGGCGATGGAGTTCCTGCCGTGGGCCAACCACGTGCAGCAGGGCGACTGCGACGCCCCACCGGTGAGCGCCGAGGGCAAGGACGTCGTCATCATCGGCGGCGGCGACACCGGCGCGGACTGCCTCGGGACGTCGCACCGCCAGGGCGCCCGCTCCGTCACGCAGCTGGAGATCATGCCCCTGCCGCCGGAACACCGCACCGAGGCGATGCCCTGGCCGACCTACCCGATGATCTACCGCGTCTCGTCCGCACACGAGGAAGGCGGCGAGCGCGTCTACTCGGTGAACACCACCGAGTTCGTCGCGGACGACGAGGGCACGCTCACCGGGATCCGCATCGTCGAGGTCGCCCGGGACGCGGACGGCCGGTTCGTGCCCGTCGAGGGCACCGAGCGGCAGCTGCCCGCCCAGCTCGTGCTGCTCGCGATGGGCTTCCTCGGGCCGGAGAAGGGCAAGCTCCTCGCCGACCTCGCGGTCGACCTGGACGCGCGCGGCAACGTGGCGCGAGGCCGGGACTACATGACGAACGTGGACGGCGTGTTCTCCGCGGGCGACATGGGCCGGGGCCAGTCGCTGATCGTGTGGGCGATCGCGGAGGGCCGGTCCGCCGCGGCGGGCGTCGACGCGTACCTCACCGGGCGGCACATCCTGCCCCGGCCGATCGAGCCGACGGACCGGCCGCTCGTCTGACCCTCCGGGTCTCACCGCGCACCCTCCCGGGCCTAGGGTCCCCGCGCACACCTCCCGGGCCCGGGTCCCCGCGCAACGAACGGCGCGTTCGTCCAACTGGTTTGGACGAACGGGCCGTTCGTCGGGGCGTGCGGTGGGGGTGGCGATCGGACCGGGGTTCACCCGCGACAAGATCTGGACTGGTTCGACCCGGTCGCGGGCTGACGGCCGGTGAGCGACCACGTCCCGTGCACGGTGTGGCGGGCCGTGCCGCCGGGGCCCGCGTTCAGCTCGCTGCGCACGAGGTGCAGCTCCCTGGCCGGCCAGGGGGCGCCCGAGAAGCCGGCGAGCCGGGCGGCCAGCGGTGCCAGGTCGGCGCCGGGGCGGCCGCGGGCCAGGGTGAGGTGCGGCCGGTAGCGGCGATCGGGCTCCTGGCCCGGGATGCCGCACCGTCGCGCGGCGGCCCGCACGGATGCCGCGAGGGCGCGCACGTCGGCGGGATCGGCCCGGCCGGTCGGACCGGTGGTTCCGGCCGGGCCGGTCCCGCCGGTCGCGCCGGTGGATCCGGCCGGGCTGGTCGCGCCGCTCGCGCCGCAGGCACCGGCCGTGACGCCCGTCCACAGCACGCGGTCGGAGAACCGCCCACCACCCACCAACGCCAGCGTCAGCGGCGGGCACCGGGCGGCGACCCGCGCCAGGCGCGCCGCAACGGCGTCGGCGGCCGGTGCCGCGACCTCACCGAGGAACGCGAGCGTGACGTGCCACTGCTCCGGGCGCACCCAGCGCACCCGCGGGTCGACCCGCTCCCCTGCGGCCGGCTCCCGCAGCGGTGCGAGCGCCGAGCCCAGCTCCGCGAGCGCCTCCGGCGGGGGCAGGATCGCGACGAACAGCCGCACGGGCGCGCCTACTCCTCGACGAGCACCAGCTCGTAGGCGTCGTCCCCGACCCAGACCCGCAGGCCCTCTGCGTCGTCGGTGATCGCCCCTTCCTCCTCCTCGCTCAACTCGCGGGACGCGCCGAGGGCGAGGTGGCTGTAGGCGATGCGCCCGTCACCGAGGTCCTGGGGACGGTACTCGGAGGCGAGGACCGCGGTGCGGCTCTCCGTGGCCAGCAGCTGCGCGTTCTCAGGGCCGACGTCGGCCACCCAGGTCTGTGCCCACATGCCGCAGAGTCTGGCCGGGATCGCGGCCGTCCGCCATCGGCGCGGAAGGTTCATCCGACGGGGGCGGGCGCGGAGCGAAACCGGGTGTGACGCGGGCCGTTGGAACCGATGACCGGTGCCGGCGGGACGGGGAGCCCCCGCCGGTGCCGGTCGATCCCCGGGCCGGCGCTCAGCCCGCGCGCAGGAGCGCCAACCGCCGCCTCCCGGCGGAACGCCGATCCTGCACGAACGAGACGACGGCGAACAGCGCGGCCGTGAGGACTCCAGCGGCGATCCCGGCGAGGAGCGCGGAGACGGGCCGCCCGTCCGCGATCGGGTTGATGAGGGCCGCGACGAGCGCCATGTAGAGCGCCCACGCCGAGGAGCTGGCGAGCGACCATGGAACGAAGGTGCGCGCGGGCAGGCAGAACCGCCCGGCCGCCGCGGTGCTCACGAGCCTGCCCGCCGGCACGAACCGGGCACCGACGATCGTCACCCCGGGCCTGTGCAGGACGTTGCGGCGGATCCAGCGCGTCGTCCGGGTCCCGCCGTCGGTCGCGCGCACGATCCGCCGCGACGTGCGGCCCAGGCCGAACACGGCGAGATCACCCCCGACGGAGCCGAGCACCGAGACGAGGAAGAGGCCACCGAGCATCCACACGTCGCGGTCGGCGAGCGCGAGGGCGAGCGCCGTGAGCAGGACGGTCTCGCTGGGCAGCATCGGCACCGGACCGTCCACCGCGATCATCAGGGCGAGCACCGGCAGGAGCCAGCTGCTGTGCAGCACAGCCGCACACACCGCCGTGAGATCCACGCGCTGGTCGTCCTTCCGCTCGGCTGCGGCGCCCGGAGCCGCACGACCCCGGCCGCGCGACGAACCGTGGTCCAGCGTGCCAGAGCGCCCCGTTCGGGTGGCGGGTGGCTCGCCGGACGGTCGTGCGACGGTGGGCGATGCGTGCCCGTCCGGACGACCGCACAGGGTTCGAGCTGTGTTCCGGCCACATACACTAGGCATGTCATGTGGCTGCCCGCCACCCAGCGAGATGCTCCTCACGCACGTAGCGTCATCGCGGTGACCACCAGTTCGCGTGAACGCATCCTCTCCGGCCGGACGGCCCTCGTGACGGGTGCGGCGTCCGGAATCGGCGCCGCCATCGTGCGGCGGCTGGCCTCCGACGGGGCGAGCGTGCTCGCCGTCGACCGTGACGAGGCAGGCGTCAAGGCCCTCGCCGAGGACCTGCCCGCCGTCCGTCCCGTGCCGTGCGATCTGTCCGACCTCGACGCCGTCGACGAACTGCCGGCCGAGGTCGACGTTCTGGTGAACAACGCCGGCCTGCAGCACGTCTCGCCGGTGCAGGAGTTCGACCCGGAGCGCTTCTCCCTCATCCTGCGCGTGATGCTGGAGGCGCCGTTCCGGCTGGCCCGGCGCACCCTCCCGCACATGTACGACCGCGGCTGGGGCCGCGTGATCAACATCTCGAGCGCGCACGGCCTGCGCGCCAGCCCGTTCAAGGCGGCCTACGTCAGCGCCAAGCACGGCCTCGAAGGCCTGTCCAAGGTCATCGCGCTGGAGGGCGGCCCCCGCGGCGTCACCAGCAACTGCATCAACCCCGCCTACGTGCGCACCCCCCTGGTCGAGAAGCAGATCGCCGACCAGGCCCGCGCGCACGGCATTTCCGAGGACACCGTCGTCGAGGAGATCATGCTCACCCCGGTCGCGGTGAAACGCCTCATCGAACCGGACGAGGTCGCGGAGCTGGCCGCCGTGCTCTACGGCCCCGCGTCCTCGTCCATCACGGGCACGTCGCTGGCCGTGGATGGCGGCTGGACCGCCCGCTGAGCCCTGCCCCACCACGAACCGCAGCACGTCGAACCGACCCGGGAGATCCCCATGTCCTCATCCGACGCACGACCACACGACGCATCCCGCGGCAACATCGTGAGGGTGGTGGCCGCCAGCATGGCGGGCACGACCGTCGAGTGGTACGACTTCTTCCTCTACGGGGTGGCCGCCGCCGTCGTCTTCCCCAAGGTCTTCTTCCCCGCCAACGACCCCGCGGTCGCGACGCTGCTCGCGCTCGGCACGTTCGCGATCGGGTTCATCGCCCGGCCGGTGGGCGGGCTGGTCTTCGGCCACTACGGCGACAAGATCGGCCGCAAGAAGCTGCTCGTCGCGAGCCTGCTCATGATGGGGCTCTCGACGTTCGCGATCGGCCTCCTGCCGGGTTACGCCACCATCGGCATCGCAGCGCCGATCATCCTGGTGCTGCTGCGGCTGCTGCAGGGCTTCGCGCTCGGCGGCGAGTGGGGTGGCGCCGTCCTCATCGTCTCCGAGCACGGCGAACCGTCCCGGCGCGGCTTCTGGGCGAGCTGGCCGCAGGCGGGTGCGCCCGGCGGGCAGCTGCTCGCCAACGGCCTGCTCGCGCTGCTCGCGCTCGTGCAGCCCGAGGACGCGTTCCTGGCCTGGGGCTGGCGCATCCCGTTCCTGCTCTCCGCGGTGCTCGTCGGCATCGGGCTCTACATCCGGCTCGCCGTCGAGGAGTCGCCCATCTTCAAGGCCGCGCAGGCCAAGGCCGAGGCGCAGGCCGCGGCAGGCGAGAAGCAGTCCATGCCGATCGTCGAGGTGTTCCGCCGCTACCCGCGCGAGGTGTTCACCGCGATGGGCGCACGGTTCGCCGAGAACGTGTCGTACTACATCTTCACGATCGTCGTCGTCACCTACCTGACGAAGAACCCGCCGGTGCACCAGCTGTCCAGCTCCTTCGTCCTCAACGCGGTGCTCATCGGCGCGGCCGTGCACCTGGTGACGATCCCGATGTGGGGTGCCGCCTCGGACCGCTTCGGCCGCAGGCCCGTCTACCTCTTCGGCGCCGTGGGCGTCGGGGTGTGGGCGTTCGCCTTCATCTGGCTGATCGACACCGAGAGCTTCCCGCTGACCGTGCTCGCGATCGTCGTCGGCCTGGTGCTGCACGGGGCCATGTACGGGCCGCAGGCGGCGTTCCTGTCCGAGCTGTTCGGCACGAAGGTGCGCTACTCCGGGGTGTCGGTGGGCTACCAGCTCGCCTCGATCGTGGCGGGCGGCCTCGCTCCGCTGATCGCCGTCTCGCTCTACACGACCTGGGACAGCGGGTACGCCGTCGCGGTGTACGTCGCGATCGCGGCGCTGATCACGATCGTCGCGGTGGCCTCCTACCAGGAAACGAGCTCGCGCGATCTGGCGGCGGACGACGCCGTCGAGCCCGCCGGGTCGGCGCGCTGACCGCAGGCCGACCCTGATGCACGGAAAGCCGCCTTCACCGCGCAGGACGCGGTGAAGGTGGCTTTCCCTGCCGACGCGAGCGGGCCGGGCGGAGACGATCCCTGCCAGGATCCCCTCGTGTCCCCTACCGCGCTCGCGCTGCTGCGACTGCTCGCCCAGGGCGGGCCCGTGGCCGAGTTCGAGAAGGCGGCGGTGCTGGTCCCCGGCGATCCCGAGGCCGGCGCCGCCGCCGAGCTCGCCCTGCGCGTACAGGCCGCGATCGACGCGCACCGCAGGCGCGAGGCCGGGCTCGCCGCACTGGTCGACGTGGCCCGCGACCTCGCCTCGCTCGACGACCCCGGCACCGTCCTCGACGCCATCGTCCGCCGGGCCCGCTCGCTCATCGGCACGGATGTCGCCTACCTGGCGCTGGCCGATCCCGAGCGCGGCGACACCTACATGCGCGCGACGTCGGGATCGGTGTCGGCGCGCTTCCAGGAGTTGCGGCTGCCGCGGGGCGCGGGCCTCGGCGGGCTGGTGGCCCAGACGAAGCGGCCGTACTGGACCTCGGACTACCCCGCCGACCCCCGCTACCGGCACACGACCGAGATCGACGCGGCCGTCGGCGAGGAGGGGCTCATCGCGATCTGCGGCACCCCGCTGCTGGTGGACGGCGAGTTCGTCGGGGTGCTGTTCGCGGCCAACCGGACCGCGCGCCCGTTCAGCCGCGAGGAGATCGCGCTGCTGGGATCGTTCGCCGCGCTCGCGGCGGTGTCGCTGGTGCAGACCCGGCGCGCTGCGGAGACCGCGCGGGCGCTCGCGGCGCTGGAGCAGGCGCACCGCGCGATCGAGCAGGCCGCGACCGCGCACGACCGGTTCTCGAGCGTCGTCCTCGGCGGCGGGGACGTCACCGATCTCGCGGCCGCGCTCGGCGGCCTGCTCGGCTGCTGGGTGGCCGTCCTCGATGCCGACGACCAGCGGATCGCCGCCTGCGGGGGCGCCCCGCCCTCCCCGCCGGGCCGCGACCAGCTCGCGGACGCCCCCGCGGTGCGCCGGTCCGGGACGACGGGGCGGCTGACATCGGCGGACGGGCTGTGGGCGGTGGCCGTGGCGGCGGCGGGCCAGCGGCTGGGCACGATCGTGCTCGGCGGCATCGACGCGCTCGACGAGGGCAGCGGCCGCACCGTCGAGCGGGCGGCGATGGTGACGGCGCTGGTCCTCCTGTTCGGGATGCGGGCGGCCGACGCGGAGCAGCGGGTGCGCACGGACCTGCTCGCGGAGCTGCTGGCCCGCCGCGGCGCGGGCGCCCCGGACCGTGCGCTCGCCGAACGCGGCCGGGTGCTCGGGCTGCGGCTGCTCGCGCCGCACGTCGTGGCGGTGTGCCGGTGCGTCGCGCGCCCGCGGGGCCTGCTCGTGGCGGCGGCGCGCAGCGGGGACGGGCGAGGGCTCGCAGGTGAGCACGACGGGGTCGTCGTGGCGCTGCTGCCGGGGCAGGACGCGTCGGCGGTCGCCGACGCGCTCGCGCGCCGCCTCGGCGAGGACGGCACCGAGGTGACGGTCGGCGCCGCGGGACCGGTCGTCCCGGCCGCCGGGCTGGCAGCGGCGTACGCGGAGGCCCGCCGCATCTGCGACGCCATGGTTGCGCTGGGGATGACGGGGCGCGGCGGCTCGGTGCGCGAGCTGGGCTTCGCCGGGCTGGTCGCGAGCCCGCGCGGGGACGTCGATGCCTACCTGCGGCGCGTGCTCGGCCCGCTGCTCGACTACGACGAGCGCCGCGGCAGCGCGCTGGTCGCCACCGTCGAGGAGTACTTCGTGGCGGGCGCGAGCCCGCGGCGCGCCGCCGCGGAGCTGCACGTCCACGTCAACACGGTGGCGCAGCGGCTGGAGCGGGTGACGGCGCTGCTCGGCGAGGGCTGGCAACTACCGGATCGAGCGCTGGACATCCAGCTGGCGTTGCGCTTGCTGCGGCTGCGCGCCGACCGGGGTGGCTGAGGTCCCTCTACCACACACCGAGTGTCCACCTGTGAGTGATCCCGCAGCCCCGGTGATCGACTACCGTCGATCACATCGGTCGCCGGCTGCGGGGGGTAGGCGTGGCATATCGGGTGATGCGCCGGGCAATCGCCACCCTTTGCGTACTCTGCGCATTCTCCGCGCTCGTCGGCCTCGCGCCCGCGACGGACCTGATCACGCGGGTCGCGGCCCAGCGTGCTGGCACGATCGGCCCGGGCGCCCTCATGATCACCACCGTGGGCCCCGAGGTCACCAGCTCCTGCACGGCCGCGTTCGTCCTGCGCAACGCCACCACGACCTTCGTCGCCTACGCCGCGCACTGCGCCATCCCCGTCCAGCCGCAGCACCGCACCGGATGCGAGTACGAGACACTCCCGCTCGGCACGCCCGTCCAGCTCCGGGGCGCGACCGGCGCCACCGCGCGCGGTCACCTCGCCTACAGCTCGTGGTCCACGATGCGCACGCTCGGCGAGACCGACGAGAACCGCTGCCGCTTCAACGACTTCGCGCTCGTCGCCGTCGATCCCCGCGACACCGCGAGCCTCGATCCGACCGTCCCCGGTCTCGGCGGCCCCACCGCGCTGCGCGACGGCGCCCCGGCCCGCTTCGAACGGGTCCTGAGCCTGCAGCCCCACAACACCCGGCCCGCGATCAAGGACGGCAGCTCGTTGGGCGTCCGCGGTGACGGCTGGAGCCACCGCGTCGATCTCAGCCCGTCGGCGAGCCTCGGCGACTCCGGCAGCGGCATGGTCGACGGCGAGGGCCGCGCGTTCGGCGTCCTCGCCACCCGCTACCTCGACCGGTCCGCCACCAGCGGCGTCACCGACCTGCCGCACGCGCTCGACTACGCCCAGCGCCACGGCGACGTCGGTGAGGTGGAGCTCCTGCCCGGTCGTCGCGCCTTCCGGGCGCCGCAGCCGGTCGCCCCGGACGCCGCCGCCGAGGAGATCCGCGCCTCGGGACGCTGACCGGCGCTAGGTTCGACGGCGTGCCCGAGGGCGACACCGTCTACCTCACCGGACGCCGGCTCGACGCCGCGCTCACCGGGCACGTGCTCCTGCGGGGCGAGCTGCGCCATCCCCGCCTGGTCGATCAGGACCTCGCGGGCCGCGCGGTCCTCGGCGTCCGGACCGTCGGCAAGCACCTGCTCACCCGCTTCGACGACGGCCGCAGCCTGCACAGCCACCTGCGCATGGACGGCTCCTGGCACCTCTACCGGCCCGGTATGAGGTGGCAACGGCCCGCCCACGAGGCCCGCGCGCTGCTCGTCACCGGAGACCGGGTGGCGGTCGGCTTCGCGCTGCACGACCTGGAGCTGGTGCCCACCGACCGGGAGGAGCGGCTCGTCGGCCACCTCGGGCCGGACCTGCTCGACCCCGCCTGGGACGGCGGCCACGTCGCCGAGGCGCTGCGGCGGTTCACCGCCCGCGACGACCACGAGCTGGGCCTCGTGCTGCTCGAACAGCGCGTGATGGCGGGCGTGGGCAACCTCTACAAGGCCGAGGTGTGCTTCCTGCTCGGGCTCTCTCCCTGGACGCTCGTGCGCGACATGCCCGATCCGGCCGCCGCGATCACCCTCGCCCGGGAGCTCCTGCTGCGCAACAAGGACCGCCCCCAGCAATCCACCACCGGGGAGCTCGGCCGGGGCCGCGAGCAGTGGGTGTACGGGCGGGCGCGGCAGCCGTGCCGGCGATGCGGCAGCCGCGTCCGGGCCGCACCCCAGGGCGGGGGCGTCCATGCGCGGGTGACGTACTGGTGCCCGCGCTGCCAGCCGGGGCCAGGGCCCGGGTGACCGCGACACGCGCGGGGCTCACTGGCAGGCCCGTGCACCCGTCGCAGCCTCGCCCTTGTGCCCCCGCATCCGCCGCGACCTCGCAGCATCACGGAGCACCTCGCAGCCGTCCGGACGGCTGCGAGGTGACGCGCACGGCAGCGAGGTGATCCTGGGCGGAGCCGCCCACCGCGCTCCCGCGTCCGGGGACGGGGTCAATTCGTGCCGGGCTGCGCCTGCCCCGGAGGGACGGCCTGGGTCGGCGCGGGCTGGGGCGGGAGGGCCTGGGTGGGCGCCTGCTGCTGCCCGGATGTGACCTGGCCCGCCACCGGCGTACCGCGCAGGGAGGCGCGGATCTGCTCCAGCCGGTTCGCCCCCGCCATGTCCGTGGTGGCCTGCTGGACCTCCAGCATGCGACCCGCGACCGAGTTCTGCGCCAGCTCCGCCGAGCCGAGCGCGTTCGCGTACCGCTTCTCGATCTTCTCGCGGACGTCCTCCAGCGACGGCGTGTTGCTCGGCGCGGTGAGCTCGCTCATCTGCCGCAGCGACGCCGCGGCCTGCTCCTGCATCTTCGCCTGCTCGAGCTGGCTGAGCAGCTTCGTGCGCTCGGCGATCTTCTGCTGGAGCACCATCTCGTTGCGCTTGACGGCCTGCTTGGCCTGCTCGGCAGCCTGGATCGACTGGTCGTGCAGCGTCTTGAGGTCCTCGACGGACTGCTCGGCCGTCACCAGCTGCGTGGCGTAGACCTGCGCCGTCTCCTCGTACCGCTGGGCGCTCGCCTCATCGCCGTTCGCCCTGGCCTGGTCGGCCAGGATGAGCGCCTGCCGCGCCGACGCCTGCGTCTTCTCGATCTCGCCCAGCTGGCGGTTGAGCTTCATCTCCAGCTGGCGCTGGTTGCCGATCACGGCGGCGGCCTGCTGCGACAGAGCCTGGTGCTGCCGCTGGGCCTCCTCGATGGCCTGCTGGATCTGCACCTTGGGATCGGCATGCTCGTCGATCTTCGACGAGAACGCCGCCAGGAAATACCTCCAGGCCTTCACGAACGGGTTGGCCATGTCCTCCGCCTAATCTCGGACCCTCGTCGCCCGGCCTGCCGACGCGTCGGCCCGGGGCTGTCGTCACCCATCGTGGCATCGCCACCGCGGGCCCTGCCACCGGCGGCGACGATATCCGGTGATCACCCCGAGTGCGGCTCCGGGACGTCCCGGGGTCGACCGGACCCCCGAGCAGGGTAAAGCGCGGGCTGCGGAGGGGGTGGACCCGCCCCGCTGGGGTGGACCTGCCTTGCTGGGGTGGACCTGCCTTGCTGGGGTAGACCTGCCTTTGCTGGGTGGGCCCGCCCCGCTGGGGTGGGCCCGCCCCGCGGGGGGTGGACCTGCCTTGCTGGGGTGGACCCGCCCCGCGGGGGCCGCACTCGCCCCGCGGGGCCCGGACCGCCTCTGCGGTGGGCCAGGGGTCTGCGAGGTCGCCTCGGGAGGCCTGCGGGTCCGGTTGGCGACGACGGCGAACGGCGGGGGTCGGACCGGACCACCTCGCAGGGAGCAGACACCCCTCGCAGAGGCTGCAGCGCCTGCGAAGCGCGCCCGAGGTCTGCGAGGCCGAGCCGAGAGGCCGCCTCGGGAGGCCTGCGCGTCCGGCTGGCGACAGCGACAGACGGCCAGCGCCGGACCCCCGCCCACCTCGCAGGGAGCAGACACCCCTCACAGAGGCTGCAGCACCTGCGAAGCGCGGCTGACGTCTGCGAGGCCGGCCCCGCGATGTGCGCGGCGACTCAGGGGCTGCGCGAGCGTGTACGGGTCGGCGCGGCGGCCAACCCGGTCAGGCAGCCGCCCGCACCCCGCCCGCGGGCACCGCCGGGCGCTCCAGCCCCGCGCTGCCGCCCGCGTCCGCCAGGCGCAGGCTCGTGTGGCGCAGGCCGATCGGGTGCACCAGCGAGCCGGGGTCGGTCGCACGGTCCACGGCGGCGGCCGCCCACATGCGCTCCGCCGCATCCGCGAGCAGCTCCGCCACCTCGATCTCCAGCGCCTCGCAGATCGCGGCCAGCAGCTCGCTCGACGGCTCCTTGCGCCCGCGCTCGACCTCCGACAGGTACCCGAGGCTCACCCGGGCCCGCCGCGAGACGTCGCGCAGCGTGCGCCGCCGCGCCGTCCGCACGCGGCGCAGGCTGCCGCCGATCGCCTCCCGCAGCAGCACGGCCATGGGCGCTCCTCCTCGTGGGCGGTCGGGATCCCGCAGGTCGGGCGCCCGGTGCGCCCCACCGTACCCATGCGACCGCTGCAACGTCGCCGGATCGACGCGCACGCCACGTCCGCCCAGGGCGAACACGGGCCGTCCATGCAGGTCGAGCCGCTGGTCAGGACACCTCCGGCAGCGCCGAGGCCCGCAGGCGTACGGCCTGCACGACGTAGTCCACTCCGGTCACGACGGTGAGCGCCACCGCCGCGAAGAGGACCGTCCACCGCACGCCGTCGATCAGGGCGCTCGGACCGAACAGCTCCGTGAGCGGCAGCAGGTACAGCCCGATCGCGAGCGTCTGGACGAGCGTCTTCGTCTTGCCGCCCCGGTTGGCCGGGATCACGCCGTGGCGCAGCACCGCGAAGCGCAGGACGGTGATCCCCACCTCGCGCACCATGATGACGACCGTCGCCCACCAGGGGACGAGGTCGAGCACGGACAGCCCGACGAGCGCGGCGCCGGTGAGTGCCTTGTCCGCGATCGGGTCCGCGATCACACCGAACGTCGTGACGAGGCCGCGCCGGCGCGCCAGCTCGCCGTCCAGCCGGTCCGTGGCCATCGCGACCGCGAACACCGTGAAGGCCGCGAGCCGCCACTTCGGTTCCTGCCCGCCGCCCGCGAACAGCGTCGCGAGGAAGACGGGGATCAGCGCGATCCGGATCCCGGTGAGGACGTTGGCGATGTTCAGCACCGGAACCGGTGCCTGCGCCGTCACGGCCCGGACCGTCGTGATGGTCGACCCTGCGCTCCGACGAGCGCGGCGTGCCGGCGCGGCAGCCTCTCGCGCGGCGACACCACCAGATCGGCGCCCTCGGTGCCCACGACGACCGCGCGGACCAGCTCCCCCACCTCGAGCCCGGACCCGCGCTCGACGACGCACTCACCGTCGGAGTCCGGGGCCTGGTGCGCGGCCCGGCCGGTGCACTCGAGATCGTCGTCCTCGGCGACCTCGACCAGCACGTCGACCTCGGTACCGACGCGCTCCTCGGCGCGCTGCGCCATCAGCTCGTCGACCAGCGCCGAGATCCGCGACACGCGCGCCGCGACCTCGTCCGGGTCGACCTTGCCCGCGAAGCCCTCGGCCTCGGTGCCGTCCTCGTCGGAGTAGCCGAACACCCCGACGGCGTCCAGCCGCGCCGCGGTGAGGAACCCCTCCAGCTCGGCGACGTCGGACTCCGTCTCACCGGGGAACCCGACGATGACGTTGCTGCGGATGCCCGCCTCCGGGGCGAGGGCGCGGATGCGCTCGCAGAGGTCGAGGAAGTCCGTCGTGGAGCCGAAGCGGCGCATCCGGCGCAGCACCGACGGCGAGGAGTGCTGGAACGACAGGTCGAAGTACGGCGCGACGCCCTGCGTGGTCGCGATGACCTCCAGCAGATCCGGTCGCAGCTCCGCGGGCTGCAGGTAGCTCGCGCGCACGCGATCGATCCCCGGCACCTGGGCCAGGCGTCGCAGCAGGTGCACGAGCGCCCGGGAGCCACCGGGGAGGTCCTTGCCGTAGGACGTCGAGTTCTCGCTGACCAGGTACAGCTCGCGGACACCGTTCATGCCCAGCCACGCCGCCTCCGCGACTACGTCGTCCGGCGGGCGGGAGACGAACGAGCCGCGGAAGCTCGGGATGGCGCAGAACGCGCATCGCCGGTCGCACCCGGAGGCGATCTTGAGCGGGGCGACGGGGGCGTCGTTCAACCGCACCCGCCCCGCGCCGGGCAGCCAGGCGTGGCCGGGCACCGCCACCGACGCGGCCGCCGCGGGCCGCTCCACCGGGCTGACCGGCAGCAGCGTGCGGCGGTCCGCGGGCACGTGCGGGGCGGGCGCGTGCCCGCCGAGCACGTCCCCGAGGCGCTGCGCGAGCTCCGGGTAGTGGTCGAAGCCGAGCACGGCGTCCGCCTCGGGCAGACTCTCGGCCAGCTCGGCGCCGTAGCGCTCGGCCAGGCAGCCGACGGCGACGACCTTCGCGCCCCGCGCCCGGGCCACGTCGGACGCCGCGAGCAGGGTGTCGATCGAGTCCTTCTTGGCCTGCTCGACGAACGCGCAGGTGTTCACCACGATCACGTCCGGTGCCCGGCCGTCCGAGCCGTCGTCGCCCGCGTCCGCCTCGACGAGCTCCCAGCCGCTTCCGGCCAGCCGGCCCGCCAGCTCCTCGGAGTCGACCTCGTTGCGGGCGCAGCCCAGCGTGAGCAGGGCGGCCCGGCGGGGGCGGTCGGTGTGCGGCACTCGGCCAGGGTAACCGGCGGGGGCTGATCTACCCTGGCGAGCCGTGACGGACGTCCCGGACATGATCGTCGTGCGGCCCGCACGTACCGCGGACGTGCGGGCGATCCGGGAGCTCGTCAACGCGTACGCGGGCAAGGTGCTGCTCGCGAAGGAGACCGTCACCCTCTACGAGGACGTGCAGGAGTTCCTGGTCGCCGAGCGCGGCGGCGAGGTCGTCGGGTGCGGGGCCCTGCACGTGCTGTGGGAGGACCTGGGGGAGATCCGCACGGTCGCCGTGCACCCGGCGCTGTCCGGGCGCGGCATCGGGCACCGGATCGTCGGCTCCCTCATCGACGCCGCACGCAGGCTCGGGCTCGAGCGCCTGTTCGTGCTGACGTTCGAGAAGACGTTCTTCGGCCGGCACGGCTTCGTCGAGATCGACGGCACCCCCGTCGAACCCGAGGTGTTCGCCGAGATGCTGCGCTCCTACGACGCCGGTGTGGCGGAGTTCCTCGACCTCGCGCACGTCAAGCCGAACACCCTGGGCAACTTCCGGATGCTGCTGCGCCTGTGAATGTCGGTGCCCGGCCGTAGCCTGCGCACCATGGCCGACATCCACGCGCGCCGCCCGGCGCCCGCATTGCGGCCGTACGTCTCGTCGTACTGCGGCTACCGGCTCACCGACGGGCCGCCGTCCACGCACCAGGGCGTCCCGTCGGGGCACCTGACGTTCATCCTGTGCCTGGACGGCGAGGTCGAGCTGTTGCGGATGCCCGATCCGGCCCGCTCGCCCCGCGCGTTCAGCGCGATGGTCGGCGGGCTGCACGACTCGCCCGCCGTCATCGCGCAGGGGCGAGCGGCCACCGGGCTCCAGCTCGCGCTCACCTGGCGCGGCGCCCGGGCGCTCCTGGGGCTGCCCGCCGGGGTGCTGGCGGGGGACGTCGTGGACCTCGGGGCGGTGCTCGGGTCGCGCTCCGCCACGCTGCAGGACCGGCTCGCGTCGGCCCCGGACTGGCCCGCGCGGTTCGCCCTGCTCGACGACGCCCTGCTCGCCCTCGCCACCCGCGGCCGGGGCGAGGCGGGGGTGGCCGCGGAAGTCCGGTACGCCTGGGACCGGCTCGTCGCCACCGGCGGCACCCAGCGCATCGAGCCGCTGGCCCGCGAGATCGGGTGGAGCCGCCGCCATCTCGCGGAGCGGTTCCGCACAGAGATCGGGCTCCCGCCCAAGTCCGCGGCCCGGGTCATCCGCTTCGAGCGGGCATGCGCGCGGCTGCTCACCCCGTCCCGGCCCTCGCTCGCCACGGTCGCTGCAGACGGCGGCTACGCCGACCAGGCCCACCTGGCGCGCGACTTCCGCGAGCTCGCGGGACTCACCGCCACGGGGTGGCTGGCGGAGCGCCCCGGCTGAGGCCCGGCTCGCCGTCGTGCACGTTCCGACCCCGCCTCGCTCCCGCCTGCACCGTGCACCGCTCCCGCCCACTGTGCATCGCTCCGCCTGCACCGTGTGCACGGCCGCAGCGCTGCCGCAGTGGGCCGATCAGCCCTCCGCGTCGTCCTCCGGCTCCGCGCCGCCCCCGCCGCGCATCAGCCAGAGCACGCCCTCCAGCTCGTCCGGCTTGACCAGCACGTCGCGCGCCTTCGACCCCTCGGACGGGCCGACGACGCCGCGCGTCTCCAGCAGGTCCATGAGCCGCCCGGCCTTGGCGAAACCGACGCGCAGCTTGCGCTGCAGCATCGACGTCGACCCGAACTGCGAGGTGACGATGAGCTCCGCGGCCTGGCAGAGCAGCTCCAGGTCGTCGCCGATGTCGGGGTCGATCTCGCGCTGCTCGCCCTGCTTCTGCGCGGTGACGCCCTCGGTGTACTCGGGCTCGGCCTGGTCCTTCGTGAAGGTGACGACGGAGGTGATCTCGTCGTCTCCGACGTAGGCACCCTGCATGCGCACGGGTTTCGAGGCGCCCATCGGCAGGTAGAGCCCGTCGCCCATGCCGATGAGCTTCTCGGCGCCCGGCTGGTCCAGGATGACCCGCGAGTCCGTGAGGGACGAGGTGGCGAACGCCAGCCGGGACGGGACGTTCGTCTTGATCAGGCCGGTGACGACGTCCACCGACGGCCGCTGGGTCGCGAGCACCAGGTGGATGCCGGCCGCCCGGGCCTTCTGGGTGATCCGCACGATCGCGTCCTCGACGTCGCGGGGCGCGGTCATCATGAGGTCCGCGAGCTCGTCGACGATGCAGAGGATGTACGGGTAGGGCCGGTACTCGCGCTCGCTGCCGGGGGGTGCACTGATGTCACCGGATCGCACCCGCTTGTTGAAGTCGTCGACGTGGCGGACCTTGTTGGCCTGCATGTCCTGGTAGCGCTGCTCCATCTCCTCGACGAGCCACGCGAGCGCCGACGCCGCCTTCTTCGGCTGGGTGATGATCGGCGTGATGAGGTGCGGGATGCCCTCGTAGGGAGTGAGCTCGACCATCTTGGGGTCGATGAGGATCATCCGGACCTCGTCCGGCGTGGCGCGCGAGAGCAGCGACACCAGCATGGAGTTCACGAAGCTCGACTTGCCCGAGCCCGTGGAGCCCGCCACCAGCAGGTGCGGCATCTTGGCGAGGTTCGCGCAGAGGAAGTGGCCCTCGATGTCCTTGCCCAGGCCGATGACCAGCGGGTGCTGCTCGCCCCGCGCGCTGCCCGAACGCAGGACATCGCCGAGGCGCACCATCTCGCGGTCCGTGTTCGGCACCTCGATGCCCACCGCGGACTTGCCCGGGATCGGCGCGAGGATCCGGACGTTGTCCGTGGCAACGGCGTAGGCAATGTTGCGGGTGAGCTGGGTGATCTTCTCGACCTTGACGGCGGGGCCGAGCTCGATCTCGTAGCGGGTGACGGTCGGGCCGCGGGTGAAGCCGGTGACCATCGCGTCCACCGCGAACTGCTCCAGCACCCCGGTGATCGACTCGATCATGACGTCGTTGGCCCTGCTGCGCAGCTTCGGCGCCGGCCCGGTGGGCAGCAGGTCCGCAGGCGGGAGCTTGTAGTCCGCCACCTCGCCGTCCGGGCGCTCGGTGGTGAGGCGCAGCTGGCCGTCCTCGCCGGCGTCCGGATCGGGTTGAGGCTCCGCGGGCGGGGTCACCGTGACCGGGGGGGCGGCGCGACCCGGCGGCACGGCGGCGGGCCCGGCCACCGGCACGACGGGCTCGCCGACGCCGCCCGCGACGTCCGCCGATCCGGCCGTGCCGCGCCCGTCGGACGGGCCGTCCGCAGCCCCGGCGCCCGAGGCCTCGGCCGAGGTCCCGGACCCGCGCCGGCCCCGACCCGGACGGCGCAGGCCCGGAGCCGCGGCCTGCCCGTCGCCGTCCGGCGAGCCCTCCCGCACGAGGTCCGCGACGCGGCGACGGCGCGACGCGGGCCCTTCGTCGGTCTCGGACGGCGCAGGTGCCGTACCCATGAGCCGCCGCACCCGCGCGGGGACCTCGCGGACGGGGATGCCGGTCAGCAAGAGGCCGCCGTACGCGCTGACCAGCACGAGCAGCGGGCCGGCCACCCACGTCGTCAGGCCCGTCGAGAGCGGCACAGCGGCGAGGTAGCCGACGATCCCGCCGCCGACACCCCAGCGGTCCGGCTCGCTGGGCAGTCCCGCGGCGATGTGGAGCAACCCGAGCAGCCCCAGGGCGAGCAGGGTGGAGCCGAGCGCGACGCGCGGCCGGGTGTCCGGGCTCGGCTCGGTGAGCAGCAGGGCCAGCCCGGCGGCGGCGAGGAGCACCGGGACGAGCACCGCGCCCACCCCGACGACGACCGCGACACCCGTGGCGAACCCACGCCCGACGGGCCCAGCCGCCTCCCACCAGATCCCGGCGGCGGTGACGAGCGCGAGGGCGAGCATGACGACGCCGAGGCCGTCGCGTCGGTGCGCGGGATCGATGTCGCGGGTGCGGCCCAGGGCCCTCCCGGCGCCGCGCCCGAGGGCGGCGAGGCCGCGGCCGGTGGCGTCGATGCCGCGGTCGATGAGGTCGGGGCCCTGGCGCGCGGCGGGGCGGCGCGCGGGGGTGCGGCGCGTGGACCGACGGGACCCGGTTCCCCGGTTGCCCCTGCCGCGTGCCGTCGTCCGTCCCGCCATGGTCACCACGCTATCCCGGTGACAAGATCGTCCGCCGAAGCGACGCACCCCGGGCCGGGCCCCGTGCGCCCGCACACACCCGGCGGCGCTCGCACACACCCGGCGGCGCTCGCACACACCCGGCGGCGCTCGCACAGACCGCCCACCGTGTGTGCCACCACCCGCGAGTGTGTGCCACCGCTCGCACAGGTGTGCCACCACCCGCGACCGCGCGGCGGCCCCCGCACGTACCGGCGGCGCCCCCGACCACCCGGCGGCGCCCACGACCACCGGGGCCCCCGACCGCCCGGCGGCGCCCGCACATACCCGGCAGCGCTCACACAGACCGCGCACCGTGTGTGCCACCACCCGCGAGTGTGTGCCACCGCTCGCACAGGTGTGCCACCACCCGCGACCACCCGGCGGCCCCCGCACGTACCTGCGGCGCCCACGACCACCCGGCGGCGCAAGCACATACCTGGCGGCGCTCACACACACCCGGCGGCGCTCACACAGACCGCCCACCGTGTGTGCCACCACCCGCGAGTGTGTGCCACCGCTCGCACAGGTGTGCCACCGCTCGCACAGGTGTGCCACCACCCGGCCGACCCGGGTACCCGGGTCCGGGCACCCGGACCCGGGCACCCGGACCCGGCAGGCTCCCCGGCCCCCTCAGCCCGCGACCAGCTCGTATCCGCCCGTCCCCCGGCGCGCGGTCAGCACGACGGCGCCGGCCGCGATCCCCAGGTCGGCGGCGAAGTGGACGAGCACCTCGTCCTGGTAGCGGCCGTCGATCTCCAGGTGCAGCTCCGGGACGGCGAGCGGGTCCGGCACGACGACGATCTCGTACTGCGCGACCGGCGTGCGCCGCAGCTCGTCGCCGATCAGGGTCTTCTGGCCGCTCGCGACCCCGGCGCCGCCCGCGGTGTAGCGCCAGCGCAGGAGGAGATAGTCCGACTCCAGCGGGGTCGGCCGCAGGTCGAACACGAGCAGCGTGCGCCGCAGCACCTGGTTCGGCTCGAACAGGTAGCTCGCACCGGTCGCCGTGACGGGTACGTCGACGTGCTGCACGAAGCCCGGCAGGCCCGTGCCGGGTGCGAAGTCCACGGTGATCGCGACCTGGACGGTCGGCGGGAACGCGCCGCCCTCGTCGGACACCTGCCCGCCGACCACCCCGCCGTCGGGGCCGAGGACGGCGCTGCCGCACTCCCGGTCGCCGTTGGGCGTTCGGTAGGTGCAGGCCACGGTGTAGCGGCTCACCAGCCAGTCCGGGGCGCTGCCCGCCGTGACCTGCACGTCGCGGTAGCGCAGCGGCAGGACTGCCTCGACGACGGCCATCCCGCCCGCTCCCCCGGCGAGCGGCGCGTAGATCCGGCTGCCGTCCGGCGAGACCGCGAGCTCCCCGCTGAGCCCGGGCAGGTCGACGGTGGGCGCGAGCGTGTTCGTCGCCGGGTCGATCTGGGACAGGACGCCCCGGCCGACCGCGTAGACGCGACGCCCGTCGCCGGTGGCCGCGAGGCCGTCCGGGTACCAGTCCGGGACGGGCCCGCCGATGCGGGCCACCTCGGCGTGGGTCTGCCGGTCCAGCACGCGGATCTCCCGGCCCACCTGCAGGAAGGCGTGCGTGGCCGTCGCTGCCATCGCGCCGAACGTGCTCGGGTGGATGTTGATCGACGTCCCGGCCGCACCGGTCGCCCGCGCGACGATCTCGATCTCCGAGGCGATCAGCCCCGCCGAGAAGCTCGTGCTCGTGTAGCTGCTGTAGAAATGGCTCCCGGTCACCCCGACGAGCCCGCCGCCCGTCGCAGGCGCCGGGCGCAGCTCGTCCGTGGCCGGGTCGAGAATGCGCAGGCCGAGGGCGGTGAGGACGTACACGCCCCCGTCCGGAGCCCCGACGACGCCGCCGTATTCCCCCTCGACCGCGATCCGCCGGTACACCGTGTCGGTGCTGCGATCGACCACGACGACCGCCGGGGGCGCGAACCGCTCGTTCCAGTTCCGGCCGGACACGAACAGGTACGCGCGGTTCCCCGACACGACGATCGACCCGGCTCCCCATCCGAGGTCGACGGTGGCGACGACGCCGTGCGTCCCCCGGTCGAGGACCAGCAGCGTCGAACGCAGCTGCGCCGGCTCGGAGTGCACCGCGTACACCCGCCTGCCCGCGACGGCCACCGCCGACACCCAGCCCGCTGCCGTCGTGACCGTGGTGACGAGCCGGTGCGGCACCGGTGCCGGGACGGCCGCGGGCGCCCGCACCGGGCCGACCGCGTCCGCGACGGCGGTCATCACGAGCTCCCGTGCAGCGCCGCCTGCGCCGCGAGGCGCCTGCGGTAGGCCGGCCCGAGCCCGGCGGCCGGCACGGCGAGCGTGTCGAGCCCGACGGTCACGAGGCCGTCCCAGTCGACGGCGAGGGCGTTCTCGCCGAGGGCGATCGAGCCGGTCAGGACGCGGTTGCGCCACTCCCCCGTGAGCCCCTGCAGGGCGAACCGGACGCGGGGCGTGCCCTCGCCGATGTAGTCGTCGGGGTGGTAGGGGAACTCGATGTCGTGGGTCGGGAGGTTGCCGGTCAGCCCGGCCGGGTCCGGAGCGAGCAGGAAGTACCCCGAGACCGGGGGCCGTGCGGGGCCGTCGCCCGGCGGCGGCGTCCACTCCCACTTGAACAGCGCCTTCGAGGTGGCGTCGGTGACGAGCGCCGCCATCACGAAGAACAGCCGGGTGCGCTGCACGAACTGGTCGGGGTGGAACTCGAACACCGCGCCGGTGTCCGACACCGGGTGCGTGCGGTGGAAGACGTAGCCGACGTGCGGCGCGTCGAAGTCGACGGTCAGCGCGACCTGCGCGGACGTCGGGCGGTTCGGCCAGGTGTACTGGATGATCCCCTCGCGCAGGCCACCCTCGCGGCCGTCGACCGCGCCGCACTGCACCATCCGCGGGCCGGTGGTGGTCGTGTAGCTCGCCGCCGCGGCGACCCGCTTCACCAGCGTGCTGTTGCTGATCGACACCTGGAACGGCAGCTTGATGTCGTCCTCCTCGATGAACAGGTGCTTCGCGGCGGAGAAGGCGCCGAGCTGCTGCTCGAAGTTGAACGAGACCTGGTGGATGCCCTCGCTGATCCCGGAGTAGTCGATCCGCCGGTCGAACCGGGCCGAGTCGGAGAGGACGACGTCCTTCATCGCGACGGAGACGCCCCCGAAGAAGCCGCCGGGGGCCGAGGCCTGCGCCGGGCGCGGGTCGGGCGCGATCCACTGCCCCACCTCGGTCCGGACGAAGGTGTCGAAGATCGAGTCGAGCATCCGGCCGAGGTCGACGCCCGCGGGCGGGGTGCCGACGACGTGCACGTCGAGCGCGTCCTGCTGGCGCAGGTCCGCCCGTACCGAGCTGTAGTCCACCGTGCCGTCGACGAGGCCGAAGTAGCTGGCCCGGGCCTTGGCGTTCCAGGAGAAGTAGTCGTAGGCCTTCTTCTTGAAGCCGGTGGCCTGGATCGCGCACTGCGGGACCAGGTACTGGTAGCGGAACGTGAACATGATCGCGACCTGCGGCGGGAACGGCGCGGGTGAGGCGCCGAGCATGGCGGCGAAGTGGTCGGCACCGTCCGGGGTCAGCTCGATGGCGAGCCCGATCGACGAGGATGCGCCGACGTCGATCCCGCGCAGCTGCTGGCCGGGCTTGGCGTAGGTGTCGAGCCCGGAGATGTCCATCTTCCCGGGCGAGAGCCGCAGCGGCTGGAAGCTGAACGCGCCCGATCCCGGCGAGATGTTGTAGAGGGTGCGGATCAGCTGCGTCCAGCGCTCGCGCTCCGCGTCGGTCGGCAGCTCCACGACGAGCTCGACCATGAAGCTGAGGATGCCGCCGACGGTGGTCTTCGAGCCGTCGGGGTTGTTGCGGACCTTCTTCGTCACCAGGAACGCCGGTTCCCCGTCCGGGTTGCGGGCGATGCGCCCCCACCGGGGCGAGTAGAACCAGGTGTCGCGGTTGGTGCCCTTGTAGAGCACGAACGGCATCTGCGCGTCCGTGGCGATCGAGACCGTGCCGTCGACCAGGTTGAAGTTCGTCGCGGGAGCCGCGGCGAGGTCGAGCAGCACGGCGGGGTGGAGCGGATCGGAGATCATCGCGGGCAGCGGCGGTGCCGCGGCGTGCTCCGGGCACGGCGGCACGGACGGGACGGGCACGAGTGCCGTGGGGCCGGCGAGCCGGTCCGGGGACAGGGTCCCCGGACCGGCGGCGGGCCCACGGTGGACGTGCGCGGTGTTCTGCGCGGTGTTCTGCGCGGAGTCGAGCGTCACGGCGGGCTCCAGGGGCCTCTCGCGTGGTCCCCGGTCAGGCCGGGACCGCGTCCTCGACCCGGGCGCGGGTCGCGACCGGGCTGTATCCGACGGGCGGGTAGAGCGAGGCGGCGAAGTCGTAGTCCCAGGAGTCGATGTCGAGCCCGCCCCGGATGGGCTGGCCGTCGTAGGTGATGCTGCCGGGCAGCTGGTAGCACATGATCGAGTCCTGATCGGCGGGCGTGCCGTACAGCGACGCCTCGTCCAGCGGGGTGAGCACCTGGGCGTCCACCATCGCCTGGTCCCAGCCCTGGGTCTGCCAGAAGTACGGGTAGGCGCGCTGCGGGTCGATGCGGGCGACGAGATCGGCGCGCATGTGCTCGTGCGGGAAGCCGAGGGTGTGCCCGGCCTCGTGGCGGACGACCCTGCGGTACTCCGACTCGGGCGTACCCATCGTGAACCCCTCGAGGTTCATCGTCTGCTCGCCGAGGTCGATGAGGCCGATGTCGGTGCCCAGGTAGGAGTAGTAGCCACCGGGGCCGCGGGAGATGCGCACCTCGCCGACGCCGCCGGTCTCGACGAACGACATGCCACAGCGGGCCGACCAGGCGTTGAGGTGCGCGACGATGCGGGCGCGCAGGTCGGCCGGGGTGGTCTCCAGGAAGCTGACGGTGAACTGCCGCGGCGTCGGCCCCCACCAGCGCTGCGTGTCGACCGCGATCGCGAGCGGGACGGGCCCGGCGTTGGCGCTCGCCAGGGCCGCCGGGGACGGCGCGTTGAGTGGGAAGGTCTCGATCGCGTGCCGCGCGGCGCGCGCGGCGAGCCGCGCGGGCAGGCGCTTGACGACGCAGCCGAAGTCGGCCGCAGCCGTCCCGTTGCGTGCCGGGACGCTCTGTGCGGCCGGCGAGGCGCAGGCCGCCCCGGCGATCTCGGCGATCCGCGCCAGCGCGTCGCGGTAGTGGTCATCGGTGCGGGACATCGGGTTCCCCCCTCGTGGTGATGCACTGTCACCTGTCGGAGGGGCCCGGGACCCGCCTGATACACGGACTTCCGCTACGGGGTGAACCACTCCGTCACGAAGGCCGCGCCGCCCGCTCGCACGTGCACCCGCAGCTCCCCCGCCGGGACGGGACGGGCCACGAACCAGCCGATCTCGTCCGCCGCCACCGGCGCGCCGGGCTCGCCGCCGCGCACCTGCACGCGGACGCTGCCGGGGCCGGGCGGGTCCAGCTGCCCGCGCAGACCGTCCGGGCCGACCTCCAGCTCGACGCCGACGGCACCCGCACGCCCGCCGGCGCGGAAGGAGAGGTGCCGGGTGGCGCCGCGCATCCCGGCGGGCTCGGCCACCAGCCGGGCGAGCTCGGCGTCGACCGTGCGCCAGACGAAGGCCGCCCGGCCCGCGGCGAGGAAGCGGGCGGGTACCTCCGCACCCGCGCGCACCGCCTCGCCCAGCTCGGCGAGCAGCGCGTCGTCGTCCGTCCCGCCCGGCCCGCCCCCGCCGCTCACGGTGCGGCCGCGGAGGCGAGGCGGGCCAGCGCGGGGCTGCGCCGCAGCCGGTCCAGGCAGCGCTTGCGGTTGGGGCCGATGGCGCCGACCGGTATGTCCAGCTGCGCGCTGATGTCCTGGTACGGCGGGGGCGGGTCGGTGAACAGCAGCGTGAGCAGCTGCCGGCAGCGTTCCTGGAGCTCGGCGAACGCCGTGCGCAGGGCGTGCCGCCGCTCCTCCGCGAGCAGCGCCTCGTCGACGGCCGGGGCAGGCGGGCCGAGGGTGTCGAGCACGTCCGGGCCGTCGACCGGGACGGTGCGGGCCCGGGCGCCCTGCAGCCGCAGGCACTCCCGCCGGGTGGTGGTCGCAATCCAGCCGGGCAGCGCCGCGGGCTCCCGCAGCCGGGGCAGGTGCTCGACCAGCAGCAGCCACACCCCACCGCCCGCGTCCTCCGCATCGGCCGGGCTCAGCCCGTGGCGGCGGCAGATCCCCCAGACGAGCGCGGCGTAGCGCCGCACGATCGCGTCCCAGGCGTCGCCGTCGCGGGCGCGCGCCACGAGTTCCACCACGGCCGGGTCGTCGCGCACCGGAGCATCATCGCGCCGCGGTGAACCGGCGCGCCACCGTCCCCTCGTCGAGGACGGCCGCCAGCGCCTCGCGGGCGCTGACCTGCCCCGGCACGGTCCGGGCGGCGACGGCCCCGCTCACCACGGCCGCCGCGAACGACGTGCCGCTCCAGCGGGCGAAGCCCGTGAACGCCTGGACGCCGTCGGTGAGCTGCACGTCGCCGTCGAGGTAGGTGGACACCACTCCCGCCCCGGCCGCCGCGCAGGTGATCCACGGCAGGTCGGGGCTCCAGTCGGGGCGGGTGCCGTCCTCGCGGACCGCGCCGACGGCGACGACCGGGGGCAGCGCGCCCGGCCAGATCGCCGAACGCGGGGTGCGGGCCGCGGCGAGGTTCGCGAACAGACCGTGGTTGCCCGCGGCGGCCACCACGAGCACGTCGCGCGGCACCCGCTCGATCGCGCGGCGCACGACCAGCGGCGGGCCGTCCGGGGGCGCGTAGCAGCCGAGGGACAGGTTGAGGACGTCGATCCCGCTGCGCGCGAGCTCCACGATCGCGCGGGCGACCGTCCACGAGTCGCCGCGGCCGTCCGGGCCGTCGAGCGCGCCGCGGTGCTCCACGGTCGCTCCTGGCGCCTGGCGGCGGATCAGGCCGTCGACGAACAGCCCGTGGCCCAGGCGGTGACTGAGGGGGCCCGTCGACGGACCGGGCCGCAGCGGGGTGTCGACGACCCCGACCCGCACCCCCTGCCCGGCGGACCCGGGTCCGGGGATCTCCGGCGGCGCCTCCCCGTCCGCGAGCGGCTGCGGCTCCTCGAAGTCGAACGGCTTGGTGTTGCGCTTCCCGAAGCCGATCACGCCGTCGACGAGGCGGTTCTTGCCGATGGTGGGGACGAACCCGCCGCGCTCGGCGGCGAACGCGTGGCGCACCGCCACGAGCACGTCGTCGAGGTCGAGGGCGTCGCCGTCCTCGTCGACGAGGTCGGTGATCCGGGCGAGATCGAGCAGCTCCTCCCGCTCGACGTTATCCACAGTGATCACAGTGATCCCGGACGCGGCCGTGCCCGTCCGGACGCCGAGCCGCTCGAGCGTGGCCAGGACGGCGGGCAGGTGGCCGAGATCGACGATCAGCTGGTCCGGCACATGCAGCGTTCCGGCGGTGTCCGGCATGTCGATATCCTCCTGGCGCGGTGTCTTCGGTCACAAGCTCGGTCACCACCACGGAGGGACGGGCGCGCGATCTGATGCACCGCGACCGGGGGAACCGTGACCGAGCACGTCAGCGCGCTCGCCGAGGCCGCGATGCGCGCCGTCGACACCGATCCCGAACGCGGCGTGCCGCTCGCCCGCGAGGCGCTCGCCGCGGCCCGCCGGGCCCGGGATCCCGCCGCGGCGTCGGTCGCGGAACGGGCGTGGGGCCACGCCCTGCTGCACTGCGGCACCGTCGGGGACGCGACGCGCCACCTGCGCCGGGCCGTCGCCCACGGCAGGCGGGCCTGCTCGCCGAGGCTGGTCGCCGAAGCGCGGCTCAAGCTGGCGTACGCGGTGCTGCAGGCGGGACGGCCGCGGGCGGCACTGCGCGAGATCGACACTGCGCTCGGTGCGCTCGGCGGGGCGTCCGCCGACCGCTTCCACGGCACCCGCGGGATCGTGCTCTACGACATCGGCCGCTTCGAGGAGGCCCGGGCGGCACTCGGCACCGCGCTGGGCATGATGCGCGCGGCGGAGGACCTGCTCGCGGTACAGCGCGCGCTCATCAACCGGGCGCTGGTGCACAGCGCCCTGCACGACTTCCCCGCCGCCGGGCGCGACCTGCGGGAGGCCGAGGAGCTGGCCCGGCGGCTGGGGCGCGCCCTGACCGTCGGGCTCGTCGCGAGCAACCTGGGCCTGATGGAGACCGCGCGCGGGGACGTCCCCGCCGCGCTCGCCCACTTCGACCGCGCCGAGCAGATCATCGGCGCGCACGGCGCCCAGCTCGGCACCGGCCACCAGTGCCGTTCCGAGCTGCTGCTGTCGGTGGGGCTCGTGGCCGAGGCGCGCGACGCGGCCGCGAAGGCCGTCGACGCGTACCGGCGCGAGGGCCGGGCCCTGAAGGTGCCGGAGGTGCGGCTCGTGCTGTCGCAGGCCGCGCTCCTCGACGGCGACCCGGCCACGGCGCTGGCGCAGGCCCGCGACGCCCGCCGCGAGCTGCGGGGACAGCGGCGCCCCGAGCGTGCGGCGCTCGCCAGGCTGGCGGAGCTGCGAGCGTGGCGGGAGCTGCCCGGCCGGCCGAGGGTCTCGGTGCGCGACCTGGAGGCGCTCGTCGCGACGCTGGACGGCGCGGGCTGGCCCGGTGCCGCCGTCGAGGCGCGGATCGTCGCGAGCAGGCTCGCTCCCCGGCAGGCCGACCGGCTGCTGGTGCAGGCTGCGGCGGCCCGCCGCCGCGGACCGGTCACGCTGCGCGCCCGCGGCTGGTACGCCACCGCGTTGCGACACCGGGCGGCGGGCGCGCGCGGGGCGACCGTGCGTGCCGCCCGCGCCGGTCTGCGGCTGCTCGACGGGTACGGCGCCGCCCTGGGCGCCACCGACCTGCGGGTGCACGCCGCCACCCATCGCCGCGACCTCGTCGAGCTCGGGCTGCGCACCGCGCTGGACGGCGGGCGGGCGTCGGCGGTGTTCGAGTGGGCCGAACGGGGCCGGGCGAGCCGGCTGCGCACCGTCGTCCCACCCGCGGACGCCGAGCTCGCCGGGATGCTCGCCGAGCTGCGGGCCGTGGCCCGCGCGGACTCCGCGCCGGGACGGCAGGCGGCGCTCGAACGCCGCATCCGCGACCACACCCGCCGGGCTCGCGGCGGCGGGGGTGCGGTGGTCGAGCCGGTCCGGCCGCGCGAGCTCGTGCTCGGCGACACGGCCCTGGTCGAGTTCCTGCACCTCGACGGCAAGCTGCTGGCGCTCACGGTCGTCGAGGGTCGCGTCGCGCTGCGGCGTCTCGGACCGCTGGCGACGGTCGACGACCTCGCCGCGCGGATCCCGTTCGCGCTGCACCGGATCGCCCGCACAGCGGGCCCGGACCCGGCCCGCGGCCCGCTGGCGCTGCTGGGCGCTGCGGCCGCCGGCCTCGACGAGCTGCTGCTCGGGCCGTTGCCGGAGGTCGCGGGGCGCCCGCTGGTCGTCGTGCCGACCGGGGCGCTGCACAGCATGGCGTGGTCGGTACTGCCGTCGTGCCGGGGGCGGGAGGTGAGCGTGTGCCCGTCCGCGACGCTGTGGCAGGAGGCCGCGCTGCGGGAGGCCGGGGCAGCGACCGACACCGGCACCGTGACCGGCACCGTGGCTGGCACCGCGACCGACACCGTGACCGGCACCGTGGCCGTCGCCGGGCCGGGGCTGGCCGGTGCCCGCGACGAGGCGGCGGCCGTCGCGGCCCTGCACGCGGGCGCCCTGCTCGCCGGGGACGCGGCCACCGCGCCTGCGGTGCTCGCCGCGCTCGCGGGCGCCGGGCTCGTGCACCTGGCCGCGCACGGGCGCCTGGCCGTCGGCAACGCGCTCTTCTCCGACCTGCTCCTCGCCGACGGGCCGCTGATGGTCCACGACATCGAACGGCTCCCGCGCGTCCCGCGCACCGTGGTGCTCGCGGCCTGCGAGGGCGGGCGCTCGCAGGTGTGCGCGGGCGACGAGCTGCTCGGGCTCGCCGCCGCCTTCCTCGCGCGGGGCTCGGCCCGCCTCGTCGCCCCTGTCGTCGCGGTGCCGGACGCGCGGACCGCACCCGCGATGATCGCGCTGCACCGCCGGCTCGCCGCGGGCGAGGGCCCGGCCGCCGCGCTCGCCGCCGTCCAGGCCGACCCGGGTGGGGACGATCCCCGCGACGCCGCCGCGGCCGCCGGATTCGTCTGCCTCGGCTCCGGGGCCGGGTGAGCCGCGATCACGCGTAGCGGGTCAGCACCACCCAGGTCGTCGTCCGCACGGTCTCGGGCAGGCCCGCGATCAGGTCGAGCACCCGGTCGAGCTCGCCCGCGGTCGGCGCCGACACCCCGACGATGAAGTCGTACTCCCCCGCGACCGTCTCGATCTCCTGCATGCCGGGCAGGCCGCGCAGCCGCCGCACGTACCCGGCGACGTCCGCGGTGCGCACGACGATGCCGACCCGGGCCCGGTGCGCGGCCGCCTCGCCGGGCAGCGCGACGTCGGCCCGGTAGCCGCGGATGATCCCGGCCCGCTCCAGGCGCTGCACCCGGGCGAGCACTGCCGTGCGCGAGAGCCCCACGGCGCGCCCCAGCTCGGTGTGCGTCGCCCGCCCGTCCACGGTGAGGCGGGCGAGCAGGGCGCGGTCCAGGTCGTCGAGCTGACGATCCGCACGTGCCACGCGCCACATCCTGACAGTTCGTCACCGGTGCCGACGCGCACGCCGCTGCGCGCCGACACCGCGCCCGCACACACTCGGATGATGATCGATCCCGCCCGCGTGCCCGACGTCCTGCGCCGCCACCTGCTCGTGGACGGCTTCGACCTGGTGCTCGACCTCGCCGCGAGCCGCGGCTCCTGGCTGGTCGACGCCCGCGACGGCACCCGCTACCTCGACATGTTCAGCTTCTTCGCCTCCGCGCCGCTCGGGCTCAACCATCCGGCGCTCGCCGAGGACCCCGAGTTCCTGGCCCGCCTCCTGCGCACCGCGCTGAACAAGCCGTCCAACTCCGACGTCCCGACCGTCGCGCTCGCCGATTTCGTCGACACGTTCGCCCGGGTGCTCGGCGATCCCGCGCTCCCGCACCTGTTCCTCGTCGAGGGCGGCGCTGCGGCGGTGGAGAACGCGCTCAAGACGGCGTTCGACTGGAAGCGCAGGCACAACGCGCTGCACGGACGGCCACCCGAGCGAGGCACGAAGGTGCTGCACCTGCGTAGGGCGTTCCACGGCCGCAGCGGCTACACGATGTCGCTGACCAACACCGACCCGGCCAAGACCGCCCTGTTCCCGACGTTCGACTGGCCCCGCATCGACTCCCCCGCGATCCGGTTCCCGCTCACCGACCACCTCGCCGAGCTGCGCGCCGCCGAGGAGGCGGCACTGGCGCAGGCGCGGGCCGCGTTCGCCGCGCACCCGCACGACATCGCCTGCTTCATCGCCGAGCCCATCCAGGGCGAAGGCGGGGACCGGCACCTGCGCGCGGAGTTCCTGCTGCAGATGCAGGAGCTCTGCCACGCCCACGACGCGCTGTTCGTCCTCGACGAGGTGCAGACCGGCTGCGGTGCCACCGGCACCCCGTGGGCCTACCAGCAGCTCGGCCTCGCGCCCGACGTCGTCGCGTTCGGCAAGAAGCTGCAGGTCTGCGGGATCATGGCGGGCCGGCGCGTCGACGAGGTCGCCGACAACGTCTTCCGCGTCGCGTCGCGCATCAACTCGACCTGGGGTGGGAACCTGACCGACATCGTCCGCGCCACCCGCTACCTGGAGGTGATCGAGCGTGACGGACTGTGCGAGCGCGCCGCGGCGGTCGGCAAGCGCCTGCTCGACGGGCTGGGCACGATCAGGCAGGTCGACAACGTCCGCGGGCGTGGCCTGATGGTCGCCGTGGACCTCCCGGACCCGGCGCGCCGCGACGCCGTGCTGGCGCGGATGCACCGCGAGGAGCGGGTGCTCGTGCTGGGCTGCGGGGAGCGGTCGATCCGCTTCCGCCCGGCGCTCACCGTCGCGGAGGACGAGTGCGATCTCGCCGTCGCCGCGCTCCAGCGGGCGGTGACGCGATGACCACGATCGGTTCCTTCATCGACGGCAAGTGGGTCTCCGCCGATGCCGACGCCCCCGGCGGGCGGCTCGGCTCGGTGAACCCGGCGACGGGTGAGCCGGTGGCGACGGCCCTGCTCGGCGACGCGGGCACGCTCGTCGAGGCCTGCCGCGCGGCCCGCGACGCCCAGCGCGGCTGGGCCGCCACGCCGGCGCCGGTGCGCGGCCAGGTGGTGGCCCGGATCGGGCGGCTCGTCGAGGCCAACAAGGAAGCACTTGCCGCGTTGGTCGTCAAGGAGATCGGCAAGCCGGTCGCCGAGTCCCGCGGCGAGGTGCAGGAGGTGATCGACACCTGCACGTTCTTCGCGGGCGAGGGCCGCCGCCTCTACGGCCAGACGGTGCCCAGCGAGATGCGGGACAAGCAGCTGTTCACCTTCCGCACGCCCGTCGGCGTGGCCGTGATCGTCACGGCGGGGAACTTCCCGGTGGCGGTGCCCTCGTGGTACCTGGTGCCGGCGCTCCTGTGCGGCAACACCGTGGTGTGGAAGCCCGCGGAGTACACCCCGGCGATCGCGCGCGCGTTCACCGAGCTGTTCCGGCACGCGGGCGTCCCGGACGGGGTGCTGCACACCGTGCTCGCCGACGGCCCGGCCACGTTCGACGGCCTGTCCGCCGCGCTGGGCGCGGGGCTCGTCGACAAGATCGGCTTCACCGGCTCGACGGCCGTCGGCGCGCGCATCGGCGAGCTGGCCGGCCGGCACCTGCAGACCCCGTGCCTGGAGCTGGGCGGGAAGAACCCGCTGGTCGTGATGCCCGACGCGGATCTCGACCTGGCCGTGGAGGGTGCGCTCTTCTCCGGGTTCGGCACCGCGGGCCAGCGCTGCACCTCGCTGGGGACGGCGATCGTGCACGAGTCGGTCCACGACGAGTTCCTGCGCCGGTTCGACGCCGCCGTGCGCGGCGCGGTGATCGGCGACCCCACCCGCGACGATGTGCTGTACGGGCCGATGATCTCCGAGCGGTTCCTGGCGGCGTTCGAGCGCCACCTCGACCTCGTCGAGCCGCACCACCACCTCCACGGCTCGACCGGCACCGGGCGGATCACCGCGGCCAGCCAGCGGGAGGGCTTCGTGGGCGACCTCGCGGGCTGCTACGCCCACCCGACGGTCGTCTCGGGCGTGCGCGCCGGCGACGCGCTCGCGAACACCGAGACGTTCGGTCCGATCGTCGGCGTGGCGTCGTTCGCGACCTTCGACGAGGCGGTCACGCTCGCGAACGGCCCCGGTTACGGGCTCTCGGCGGCGATCTACACCCGCGACCCGGTGCACGCCTTCCGGTTCCGGGAGCGGGTGGGCGCGGGGATGATCAGCGTCAACAACTCGACCTCCGGTGCCGAGGCGCACCTGCCCTTCGGCGGCAACGGCCGCTCCGGCAACGGCTCGCGCCAGTCCGGGATCTGGGTGCTCGACCAGTTCACCCGCTGGCAGGCACTCAACTGGGACTACGCCGGGACCCTCCAGAAGGCGCAGATGGACGTCGCCGATCTACCGGCGGATCTCGGATTCCGGCTCGGATAGCACCTACGCTCGGTCGCATGTCGGTCGTCGACAACGCCATCTACGTGGACGGGCACCGGTTCCGCGAGCCGGAGTCGCTGGACCGTACCGTCGAGACGCTGCGCGAGTGCGGCGCCGACAGCGGCTTCTGCTGGATCGGGCTGCTGCGCCCGGAGGAGCCGGACATCCGGGAGATCGCCGACGAGTTCGGGCTGCACGACCTCTCCGTCGAGGACACGCTGAACGGCCACCAGCGGCCCAAGCTGGAGCGCTACGGCGACACCGTGTTCGCGGTGTTGCGCCCCGCCCGCTACGTGGACGAGCGGGAGTCGATCGAGATCGGCGAGGTGCACCTGTTCCTCGGCCCGGATTTCGTCGTCACCGTCCGCCACGCCGTGGAGCCGGACCTGGCCGGGGTGCGCCAGCGCCTGGAGAAGGACCCGAAGCTGCTCGCCCACGGGCCGTTCGCGGTGTTCTACGCGGTGCTGGACCGGGTCGTCGACGACTACGGGCCCGTCCTGGACGGCCTGCAGGACGACATCGACCAGATCGAGTCCCAGGTGTGGGGCGGGGACCCGGCGGTGTCGCGGCGCATCTACCACCTCTCCCGCGAGGTGATCGAGTTCCAGCGGGCGGTCGAGCCGCTGAACGAGATCTTCGACGAGATGCGGGAGCGGTTCGGCAAGCAGAGCAGCACGCCGGACCTCGAACTGCGCCGCCTCATGCGCGACGTCCGCGACCACGCCACCCGGGTGCGCGAGCGGGCGCAAGGGCTGCGGGCCCTGCTGGAGAACATCCTCACCGTCAACTCGACGCTGGTCGCGCAGCGGCAGAACGAGGAGATGGCACGCCTGACCGAGGCGGGCTTCCAGCAGAACGAGCAGGTGAAGCGGATCTCGGCGTGGGCGGCGATCGCCTTCGCGCCGACGCTCGTCGCCGGGATCTACGGCATGAACTTCGACCTCATGCCCGAGCTGCACTGGGCGCTGGGCTACCCGTTCGCGCTGGCGCTGATGCTGCTCTCCGCGGTGGGCCTGTATCTGCTGTTCAAGCGCAACAGCTGGCTCTAGCCGATCCGAGCCGCCCGCGCGTGTGCCGTCGAGAACGACGTTACGCTGATCAACTCGGCTAGTTGATCAGCCCAATGTCGTTCTCGACGGTACCCGCGGGCGGGGCTGGCAGCGCGGGCAGGAGTACGACGACCGGTTCATGAACGCCTCGCGACGCACCGGGGTGCCGCAGCGCGGGCACGGCCGCTCGGCCTGCCCGTAGACCGCGAGCGAGCGGTCGAAGTAGCCGGAGGCGCCGTTCACGTTGACGTAGAGCGCGTCGAAGCTCGTGCCGCCGGCGGCGAGTGCCGCGTCCATCACCTCAGCCGCGGCGGTGAGGACCGTGCGCCCCTGGGCGCGGGTGAGGCGTTCGGTGGGCCGGGCACCGTGCAGCCTCGCCCGCCAGAGGGCCTCGTCGGCGTAGATGTTGCCGATGCCGGAGACGACCGTCTGGTCCAGGAGAGCGCGCTTGATCTCGGTGCGGCGCCCGCGGATGCCGGCGACGGCGGCGTCCAGGTCGAACGCGGGGTCCATGGGGTCGCGGGCGATGTGGGCGATCGGCTCGGGCAGGAGCTCGACCCCGGGGGTCTCGGGCGCGAGGGGATGCACCGACAGCCCGCCGAAGGTGCGCTGGTCGACGAAGCGCAGCTCGAGGCCGCCGTCGGTGAACCGGAAGCGCACCCGCAGGTGCTTCTCCGCCGCCCGCCCCGGGTCCGCGACGAGCATCTGCCCGCTCATCCCGAGATGGGCGAGGACGGCGTCGGCGCCGGGTGCGGGATCGTCCAGCTCGAGCCAGAGGTACTTGCCGCGGCGGCGCGCGGCGGTGATCGTGCGTCCGGCGAGCCGGGCGGTGAAGTCCGCGGATCCGGCCGGATGGCGGCGGACGGCGCGGGGATGCGTGACCGTGACGGACGCGATGGCGCGCCCGACGACGTGCTCGGCGAGGCCGCGGCGGACGACCTCGACCTCGGGCAGCTCGGGCATCGGACGCTCAGACGGAGGTGGCGGCGGAGCCGCCCTCGGCGGGCGTGCCCTCCGGGTCGCCGACCGTTCCGGACACCGCGCCGTCGGGCGCGTCCTCGACCGCGCCCTGCGGGCCGTCGGCCGCCTCGCCCGCCTGGACGTCGACGCGAACGTTCGCCGTCCCGTTCGCCGTGCCGTTCGCCTCAGCGGTGAGGGTGCGCCACGCGATCTCGGCGGCCTTCTGCTCGGCCTCCTTCTTGGTGCGCCCGTCGCCCGATCCCAGCTCCCGGCCGCCGACGACGGCGGTGGCGGTGAAGGTCTTGAGGTGGTCCGGCCCGTCCTCGGCGATGCGGTACTCGGGCACCCCCAGCTCCTGGGCCGCGGTGAGCTCCTGGAGGCTGGTCTTCCAGTCCAGGCCCGCGCCGAGCAGGGGGGCGTTGCGCAGCAGCGTGGCGAAGTGCCGGTGGATCACCGCGCGGGCCGTCTCCAGCCCGTGCTCGAGATAGATCGCGCCGATCAGGGCCTCGGTGGCGTCCGCGAGGATGCTCGTCTTGGTGCGGCCGCCGGTGAGCTCCTCGCCGCGTCCCAGGTAGAGATAGGCGCCCAGCCCCGACGACGAGAGCGACGCCGCCACCCCGGCGAGCGCGTGCATGTTGACGACGCTCGCGCGCAGCTTCGCGAGCTGGCCCTCCGGCAGCTCCGGGTGGTCGCGGTAGAGCCGCTCGGTGACGACGATGGACAGCACGGAGTCGCCCAGGAACTCGAGGCGCTCGTTCGTGGGCAGGCCGCCGTGCTCGTAGGCGTAGGACCGGTGGGTGAGGGCAAGGACCAGCAGCTCGTCGTCGAGGTCGACGCCGAGCGCGACGAGGAGCGGGGCGCGGTCCGTGACCGCGCCCCGGCGGCCGCGTCCTGCCTGGCCGTCCCGGGCCACGCCTGGGATCAGGCCGGGGTGACGACCGGCCGGCCGTCGTAGAGACCGCACTCCGGGCAGGCGTGGTGCGGCGGCTTCATGGCCTTACAGGCGCGGTTGGAGCAGGCGACGAGCGTCGGCACGGCGGCCTTCCACTGCGCCCGTCGCGAGCGCGTGTTGGAGCGCGACATACGGCGCTTGGGAACGGCCACGGCATTTCTCCTTGCGGTGCAGAGCTGGTGTCAGTCGGCGGACGGTGTCGCCTCGCCGAAGGTGCGACCGCGCAGCGCGGCCCATCGAGGATCCAGTGTCTCATGCCCGTGGTCGGGCGCGAGGTCGGCCCGGCGCTCGCCGCAGTCCGGGCAGAGCCCGGCGCAGTCCGGGGCGCACAGCGGGGACAGCGGCAGCCCCAGGACGACGGCGTCACGCACCACCTGCTCGACGTCGACCTGCTCGTCCACCACGCGCGGCAGCTCGTCGGCGTCCGTCGTCTCGTCGGTGACGCTGTCGGGGTAGGCGAAGAGCTCGCCCAGCTCGACGTCCACGGCGTCGGTGACCGTGTCGAGGCAGCGGGCGCACTCACCGGCCAGGGGCGCCTGCACGCTGCCGGAGACGTAGACGCCCTCCGACACCGACTCCAGCCGCACCTCCAGCTCGACGGGAGCACCCGCGGGCACGCCGATCACGTCGATACCCAGCGGCGGATCGGCCGGGGCGGGGACGGTGCGGTGGTAGCTGCGCATGGCCCCGGCCCGCCGGCCCAGCTCGCGCGTGCTGAACACCCATCCAGAACTCACCGGACCAGGGTAGGCCGTTCAGGCGGGCGCATGCCCGAGGGCCGGTGCGGCCGGGGCGGGCGGGCCGACCGCGCCCGGCGGTGCACCGCCCCCCTCGCCGAAGCGGTCCGCGACGAGCGCGGCGAGCTCCAGGAACGCGTCGAGCGTCGCGCCGCGCAGCCGGGCGAGCTCGACCCGGCCGCCGGTGGCGAGGTGCGGGTCCTGGGGCACCTCGACGACGGCCCGGCAACGGGCGGCGAAGTGCCCACGGATCCGCTCGCGGTCCACCTCGGCGCTGCCGCGGTCGCAGGACAGCACCACGATCGCGGCCGCGGCGAGATCGGCGTGCCCGTGCGCGGCGAGCCAGTCCAGCGTCTTGCTCGCCCGGCTCGCCCCGTCCACCGTCGGCGCGCCGACGACGATGACGGAGTCGGCCAGCGCGAGGGTGCCCTCCATCGCCGAGTGCACGAGCCCGGTCCCGGAGTCGGTGACCACGAGGTCGAAGTACCGGGCCAGGACGCCGATGACCCGCTCGTACTCGTCGCGGTGGAACGCCGCGCCCGACGCCGGGTCCTGCTCGGAGGCCAGCACCTGCAGGCGCCCGGCGAGGCTCGTGTAGCGCGACACGTCCGCCCAGGAGCGGACGTGGTCGAGATCGTGGAGCAGCTCCCGGACGGTGACGGTGCACTCACCGGTGAGCCGGTCCGCGAGCGTGCCCGCGTCCGGGTTGGCGTCCACGACGATCGCGCGGTCGCCGCGGTTCTCGGCCAGCACGAGGCCGAGGCAGGTGGCGACGGTGGTCTTGCCGACGCCGCCCTTCATGGAGGTGACGGCGATGCGGTGGGAGCCGGCGAGCGGGCGCCGGACCCGGTGCAGCAGCTCGCGGCGGGCGAGCTCGGCCTCCCCGGGACCCGGGTTGACCAGGCCCCCGGTGGCGGTGAGCAGGGCCCGGCGCCAGCCGCCGGTGGGCAGCTCGTTGCGCGGGCGGAGGATCGCCTCCTCGCTGAGCTCGGGGAGGATGTCGGACGCCGGGGGGCGCGGTGCGGACGGTGGTCGCTGCGGGGCGGGCGCGATCGGCGGATCCGCCGGGGAGGCGTGGCGCAGTTCGAGCCGGTGCCCGTAGCGGTCCCACCAGCCGTCGGTCTCCGGATCACGCGCCATCGACGCAGCGTAGCGCGTCGATCACCGTCCGACGTGGAGCGCAGTGTCAGTCGATCAGGGTCAGTCGATCAGGTCCATCCCCGTGCCCGTGCGGCCCGTCCCGGTGGGGATCCGCCCGTTCGCCGCACCCGGCGTGCGGCGCAGCGTCGTCCGGCCGCGGCCGACCGTGCGCAGCGCCTGGGTGAGCGCGTCCTCGAACTGGGCGAGACGCGAGTCCACGTAGGCGTCGCACTCCTCGCGCAGCCGCGCGGACTCGGCCTCCGCGTCGTCCACGATCCGCGTCGCCTCCGCGCGGGCGGCGCGCACGACCTCGGCCTGCGACACGAGCCGGGCCTGCTCGCTGCGGCCGTCGGCCACGAAGCGCTCCTGCGCGGCCTGACCCGCCGCGGCGACGCGGTCCGCCTCGTCCCGGGCGGCGTCGGCGAGGTCCTCCGCGGCGCGGCGGGCCTCGGCGACGATCCGCTCGGCCTCGTGGCGCGTGTGCGCGAGCGTCTCCTCCGCCGCCGCCCGCGCCCGCCCGGTCAGCTCGTCGGCCTCGGTGCGGGCGTCCGAGCGGACCCGGTCCGCCTCCTGCTCGGCGTCGCCGAGGATCTGGTCGCGGCGGTCCAGGACGTCCTGGGCGTCGTCGACCTCGGCGGGCAGCGCCTCGCGGACGTCGTCGAGCAGCTCGAGGACGTCGCCGCGCGGCACCGCACACAGCGCCGTCATGGGCAGGCCGCGAGCCTCCTCGACGACCGTGACCAGCGCGTCCAGCGACTCGAAGACCCGGTACACGCGGCGCATCCTCCCATCGGACGCCGCCCGGACGGGCCATTGACAGCGCACCCGGCGTGTCCTGGGGCTCCTCAGGCGCGCTCGGCGATCCGGGCGAGCAGCTGCGCGTGCACCTGCGGGGGCAGCAGGTGCGCGACGTCGCCCCCGTAGGTGGCGACCTCCTTGACCAGGGAGCTGGAGACGAAGCTGTACTCGGGGCTGGTGGACATGAACAGCGTGTCCACCCCGGAGAGGCGCTGGTTCATCTGCGCCATCTGCAGCTCGTAGTCGAAGTCCGTGACCGCGCGCAGGCCCTTGACGATCGCGCGGATGTCGTGCTCGCGGCAGTAGTCGACGAGCAGGCCGTGGAACGACCCGATCGTCACGTTGGGATACCCCGCCGTGACGTCGACGAGCATCGCGATCCGCTCCTCGACGGTGAACAGGCTCCGCTTGTTCTTGTTCACCAGCACCGCGACGACGACCTCGTCGAACAGGGCCGCCGCCCGGACGACGATGTCGAGGTGCCCGTTGGTCACCGGGTCGAACGATCCGGGGCAGACGGCGCGCCGCATGCGCGGACCGTAACAGCTCCGCGGGCCGGCACCCCCGCGAACCGACGAGCATCACGTTCCCATGATCCGCATCCGCGGTGGGAAGCGGTCACCGATGTCCGCCGGGTACCGCAACCGCGGATCATCAACGGATCAACAGCGGATCATCAACGGTGGGCCACGTGCAGCACCGTGTCGCCGTAGCGACGTTCCCGGACGGGCGCGAACCCCTCCGGCCAGGGGAATCGGCCCGACCGCGCCCCCCGCTCGACGACCACGACGGCGTCGGGGGCGAGCCAGCCGTGCGCGGCGGCGTCGACGAGCCAGCGGGCGATCTCGGCGTCCGGGACGTCGTAGGGCGGGTCGACGAGCATCACATCGTGGACGGCGGGCGCCGGGCGCGCGAGGACGGTGGCGGCCGCCGCGACGTGCACCTCCACGGCGGGCAGCCCGAGATCGGCGCTGAGCGCGGCGACGTTGCGGCGCAGGACGGTCGCCGTCCGCCGGTCCGACTCGACGAACGTCGCCCGCGTCGCCCCCCGCGAGAGCGCCTCCAGGCCGAGGGCACCGGAGCCAGCGCAGAGGTCGAGGACGCAGGCGCCGTCGAGGCCGGGATCGACGTCCAGCGCGCTGAACAGGGCCTCCCGTACGCGGTCGGACGTCGGGCGGGTGCCCCGCGGGGGCACGGCGATCCGGCGCCCGCCCGCGGTCCCGGCGATGATCCGCGTCACCGGGCGAGTGTTGACCGACCCCACCCCGAGCTGATACTCAGGTATATGCCTAAGTTTTCGGCGCTCGCGGACCCGGGAGGTCTGAGCGGGGTGTTCCACGCCCTCGCCGATCCCACCCGTCGCCGCGTCGTCGAGCACCTGGGCCTCGGCCCGGCGTCCACCAGCGAGCTGGCGCGCCCGTTCGACATGGCGCTGGCCTCGTTCACACAGCACCTGGGGGTGCTCGAACGTGTGGGCCTCGTCACGTCCGAGAAGCGCGGGCGCGTGCGGACCTACCGGCTCGCCCCGCAGCCGCTGGAGGAGGCGGGCGCCTGGCTCGAACGCCAGCGGTCGGAATGGACCCGGCGTCTGGACCAGCTCGACGCCCTCCTGCGCGACCTGGGCCGCTCCGGTCACGACACCGACACCGAACCCGACACCGAGGAGCACCGATGACCACGGCGATGGCCACAGCCACCCCCAACCCCGACCTCGACCTCGTGCTGGAGCGCACCGTCGACGTCGCACCCGAACTGGTCTGGCGGGCCTGGACCACCCCGGACCTGCTCGTCCAGTGGTTCACCCCGAAGCCGTGGTCGACCGTCTCGGTCGAGCTCGACCTGCGGCCCGGCGGCGCGTTCAACTCGGTCATGCGCTCCCCGGAGGGCCAGGAGTTCCCCAACGCCGGCTGCGTCCTGCACGTCGAGGAGGGTCGCCGGCTGGTCTTCACCTCCGGCCTCGGGCCGGGCTTCCGCCCCGCGCAGGCGGAGGAGGGTGGCTTCCCGTTCACCGCCGTGGTCGACATCGCCCCCGACGGCGACGGCACCCGCTACACCGCGACGGCGCTGCACGCCGATCCCGCGGCGCGCAAGACCCACGAGGGGATGGGCTTCCACGAGGGGTGGGGCGCCGCGCTGGACCAGCTCGTGGCGCTCGCGAAGACGCTCTGACCCGGGGCGACACGGACGCCTCCCTGCTCGCCCTCGCCGGGCGGTTCGTCACGTTCGACAGGTGGCGCGGGTCCGCTAGTGTCCTGAGTCGTTAATTCGGGCGCAGTATCGGGCGATGCTGTCGAGGATCTCGTTGGCAGTCTTGGTCCAGACGTAGGGCCGCGGGTTGTCGTTCCAGGTCGTGATCCAGTCGCGGATGTCG
>NZ_JBFWVQ010000019.1:0-77450 GCF_050246655.1 Pseudonocardia sp. | reverse complement strand
GGCCCGATCGGGCTGTGGAGGACCGTCATCGCAGTGCCTTTCGACGTTCCGGCCCGCATCCGCCGATCTGCTGCGCAGGGCCTTCGTATGTAACCACTCAGTGGGCAGGTATGTCCATCTGGTGAAGGCGAGCGTAAGGTCCGGACTCTCTGGTGGCAAGGTCGGACGGCTGGGGGACGCGTGGGCGGGACGACGACGCGGTGGTCGCGCGAGTCGGGCAGGCCCAGGCCGACGGGGCCGCCCCCGGTGGCCTCGACCGAGGCGCGCAGCACCTGGCCCGAGGTGGATCCCACGCTCGCCGGGGGAGCCGTGGCGTACGCGCTCGCCCGGCTGCGGGCCTCCCTCCGTGACCACGACGTCGCGGCCGCGCTCCTCGTCGATCCCGTGAACGTCCGGTACGCCTCCGGGACCTCGATCATGCCGGTCTGGACGCTGCACTCGATCGACCGCTACCTCCTGGTGCCGGCCGAGGGCGAGCCGGTGCTGTGGGAGTACGCCTCGGCGCCCCCCGAGCTCCGTTCCCCGTACCCCGCTCTCGAGGTCCGGACGGCGACGGGCTGGTCGGTCTTCGGCTCCGGCGAGCAGGCCGATATCCGCGCCGCGCTCTTCGCGGCGGACGTGTCCCGCGTGCTCCGCGACCGGGGGATCGGGGGCGAGCGCATCGGGGTCGACCGGCTCGACGCGTACGGATTCCTCGCCCTCCAGGCGGCCGGGCTGCACCTCGTCCCGGCGCAGCTGGCCGTCGAGCGGGCGCGTGCCGTGAAGGGGCCGGAGGAGATCGCCCTGATCCGCCGGTCGCTCGCGGTCGCCGACGCCGCCGTGACGGCCCTGTACCACGCGCTGCGGCCCGGCATGACCGAGAACGCGGCCTGGGCGCTGCTTCTCGGCCGCGCGTTCGCCCTCGGCGCCGAGTACGCCGAGTGTCGGCTGCTCTCGTCCGGGCCGCGGACGAACCCCTGGTTCCGCGAGGCAGGCGACCGCGTGATGGAGCGCGGCGACCTGGTGGCGTTCGACACCGACCTCATCGGTCCGGCCGGCTACCTGGCCGACCTCTCCCGCACCTACCTCGTCGGCTCCGCCAGGCCGTCCCCCCGGCAGCGCAGGCTCTACGCCGACGCCCAGGCCTTCCTGGCGGACATCGTCGCCGAGCTGAAGCCCGGTGCGGCGTTCGACGAGGTCGGGGAACGGCTGAGCCGCCGGCTCCCCGCTGTCTACCACGCAGAGCGCTACCCCTTCATCGCCCACGGCAGCGGCCTGGGCGACGAGTACCCGGTCATCGCCTTCCAGGACCACCACGCCGGCGAGATCGAGGAGGGGATGGTCTTCAGCGTGGAGGCCTACCTCGGGGAGGAGGGCGAGGACGAGGGCCTGAAGCTGGAGGAGCAGGTGCTCGTGACGTCCGAGGGCGTCGAGATCCTCAGCCACGCCCCTCACGACGACCACCTGTCGGCCGCATGAGCTCAGCCGATGCCGTGCCGCCCGCTCGCGACACCACGAAAGGGACGCGATGAGCCCTGCGACCATGAGTGCCGTCCTCCTGACCGGCCACGGTGGCCTCGACAAGCTCGAGTACCGCACCGACGTGCCCGTCCCGCAGCCCCGCCCGGGGGAGGTCCTGATCGAGGTCGCCGCAGCGGCGATCAACAACACCGATATCAACACCCGTATCGGCTGGTACTCGAAGAAGATCACCTCGGAGACGGCGTCCGGTGGCCGGAGCGGCTTCGCCGCGGTGGACGAGGACGGCAGCTGGTCCGGCGCCGCACTGACGTTCCCGCGGATCCAGGGCGCCGATGCCTGCGGCCGGATCACCGCTGTCGGTGACGGCGTGAGCGCCGAGCGCGTCGGGCAGCGGGTCCTCGTGCGGACCATGCTGCGCAGCTACGTCGACTACCGCCCGTTCGAATGCTGGACCTTCGGCAGCGAGTGCGACGGCGGTTTCGCGCAGTACGCCGTGGCTCCGGACCGGGAGACCTACGCGGTCGACTGCGACTGGAGCGACGTCGAGCTCGCCGCCGTTCCGTGCGCCTACTCCACCGCGGAGAACATGCTGCACCGGGTGGGCCTCGCAGCGGAGCGGGTGCTGGTGACGGGGGCGTCCGGAGGCGTCGGCCTCGCCGCCGTCCAGCTCGCCCGGCGCCGGGGTGCCACGGTGGTCGCGATGTGCTCCCCGGACAAGGCCGGCGAGGTGCGCCGACAGGGTGCGGACCGGACGATCGACCGAGGCGCCGACCTCGTCGCCGCCCTGGGGCGGGAGTCGGTCGACGTCGTCGTCGACCTGGTCGGAGGGCCCCGCTGGCCGCAGCTCCTGGACGTCCTGCGTCGCGGGGGGCGACTGGCGATCTCGGGCGCGATCGGCGGCCCGATCGCCGAGGTCGACCTGCGCACGGTCTATCTCAAGGACCTCGGCATCGCCGGCGCGACCTTCCAGCCCGACGAGGTGTTCGAGAACCTGGTCGGCTACGTCGAGCGCGACGAGGTCCGTCCGGTCGTCTCCGCCACGTACCCGCTGTCCGAGATCGGGCGTGCGCAGCAGGAGTTCCTGACCAAGCGGCACACCGGGAAGCTCGTCCTCCTCCCGCCGCCCGTCGATCGTTGACGGAGGCCGGGCCTGGGGAAGGGAGCGCAGCGGTGCGCATCGCCGAGATCCACGTGTACCAGGTCGACCTGCCACTGAACGGCACGGCGTATCGGAACGGCCGCCTGCTTCGCAGGGATCCCGTGCGCCTCGCAGGGGCTGGCCGTCGTCTTCGCAGGGATCGGGTGCGCTTCGCAGGGGCTGCAGCGTCTGCGGGGGGTGTCGGGGGTCTGCGAGGGCGGGACGGGCGCGGGGTGCGCGCCGTCGGAGGGCCGGGCTCAGCCGGCCGGCCCCGTCGGCCGCCTTGACCGCCGGTGACCGCCGTGGTACCACTCACTCAGTGGTCATAGCCCGCCAAAGAGTGGGCACTACTGACTCGCTTCGGGCCTCCAGCCGCACCTCTCCGGCTCGTTCTCAGGAGACGCACCATGACCGTCCAGCTCGAGCGGTCGTCCCGCCACGGCGACCTCGGCGACGACCTCCACGGCGACCTGGCGGCCCTCGTCGGCCGTCGCACACCCGGGCACAGCCTGGAGGCGCCCTTCTACACGAGCCAGGAGGTCTTCGACCTCGACATGGACGCCATCTTCACGCGGCACTGGCTGTTCGTGGCCACCGAGGCGGAGCTGCCCGAACCGGGTGACTTCGTCACGGTGCAGGTCGGCCGGACCTCGGTGATCGTCGTCCGGGACGACGACGAGGAGGTGCGCGCCTTCCACAACGTCTGCCGGCACCGGGGTTCGCGGATCCTCGACGACGCCTGCGGCAGCGTGGGCAACCTGGTGTGCCCCTACCACCACTGGACCTACAACGTCGACGGACGCCTGCTGCACGCCGACAACCAGCCGCCGACGTTCGACCGGAGCCGTTTCGGGCTCACGCCGGTCCGCGTGCGCACCCTCGCGGGGTTCGTGTTCATCTGCCTCGCCGAGGAGCCCCCGGACGACTTCGACGAGGTGGCGGCGCGGATCGAGCCGTACCTGGCGCCCTACGAGCTGGGGCGGACGAAGGTCGCGCACCAGACCGACATGATCGAGGACGGCAACTGGAAGCTCGTGATGGAGAACAACCGCGAGTGCTACCACTGCGACGGTCACCCCGAGCTGCTCAGCGCCTACTTCCCGTTGCACGGCTACACCGCGCAGGACGTACCGCCCCGGTTGCGCCGGGTCTGGGACCGCTTCGAGAAGGCCACAGCGGACCTGCAGGCCGCGTGCGTGCGGCAGGACTTCCCGGTCGAGCGGATCCGGGAGCTCGACTCGCGTCCCACCGGGTTCATGACGTTCCACTCCCCGCTCGACGGCGCCGGGAAGTCCTACACGGCGGGTGGCGAGGCGGTGTGCCGCAAGCGCCTGGGATCCATCGTGGACGACCGGTTCGGCGACTTCCACCTGCACCTGCAGCCGAACTCGTGGTTCCACCTGCTCTCGGACAACGCGGTGGTGTTCACCGTGCTGCCGCTCTCGCCCGGCAAGACGTTCGTGCGGTCGACCTGGCTGGTCCACGAGGACGCGGTCGAGGGCGTCGACTACGACAAGGCGACGCTCACGCACGTCTGGAGCGCCACCAACTCCCAGGACAGCGCCTTCGTCGCGCGTACCCAGAAGGGCGTGGCGGACCCGGGCTACCAGCCCGGGCCGTACTCGGAGGTGGAGGGCGACGTCGACGCCTTCGTCACCTGGTACATCTCGCGGGTCCGCGCGCACCTGTCCCGTCCCCGGCCCTCGGTATCGTGACCGCATGGCGGCTGCCGAGGAGCGAGCCAAGCTCAACCAATCCGTGAAGAAGGCGATCACGCTCCTCCGCGCCACCGCCGACGACCGGAACGCGAACGTCTCCTCGCTGGCCCGGGCCGCGGGGCTGCCGCGTGCCACGGCGCTGCGGATGATCCAGACGCTGGAGCAGGAGGGCTTCCTCCTGCGGATACCCGGGGACGACCGCGTGCTGCTGGGCCCCGAGCTGGTGCGCCTGGCGCGCAACACCGACGAGCAGCTGCTGCTGCGCGAGGTGTCCCGGCCGATCGTCAGCGACCTGGTCGCGACCGTCCGCGAGACCGTGACGCTCAGCGTCGTGGCGCCCGACGGCGGGCTGGACGTGGTGTCGCAGGTGGACGCGCCCGCTCAGCTGCGCCCGCAGTCCTGGGTGGGGCAGCGCTTCCCGCTGCACGCCAGCGCGAGCGGCAAGGTGCTCCTCGCCACGTACGACGACGAGCGTCTCGGGCGTTTTCTCGCCGAGCCCCTCGCGCGGTTCACCCCCTCGACGATCACCTCCGCCGAGGAGCTGCGCGCGGAGCTGGGGCTCGTCCGGGAGCAGCGGTACGCCGTCTCGCGGGACGAGGAGGAGGAGGGGTTGTCCGGCCTCTCCACGAGAATCCACGGGCCGGGGGACGAGCTGCTCGGCGTGCTCTCCCTCGGCGGACCCACCCAGCGGCTGGACCGGCAGCGCGGGCGGCGGGCGACGGAGCATCTGATGCGGGCGGCCGGTGAGATCGAGTCCGTGCTCCGGCGGGGACGCACACCCTCGACGGTCCTCGAGGTCATCGGCCGGGCAGGCGGCTGACGTGGCGCCCGTCTCGTAGGGCGGACGTTCCCTTGACAGTGCTCACGCCATCTTCTATACAACTGATATATTAAGCTGCACGTCGCTGTCCGGCAGAGGAGATCCGTATGTCCACGCTCGCCGATCCCGACCTGGACGCACCGGCGGTCCCCGATCCCGCGCTGCACGCCCCGCTGGCCGTGACGGATCCGGAGGTGGCCGCGGCGATCGCCGACGAGCTCCACCGCCAGCAGACGACGCTGGAGATGATCGCCAGCGAGAACGTCGCGCCGGTGGCCGTGATGCAGGCACAGGGGTCGGTGCTCACGAACAAGTACGCCGAGGGGTACCCCGGCCGTCGCTACTACGGCGGCTGCGAGCACGTGGACGTGGTCGAGCAGCTGGCGATCGACCGGCTGAAGGCCCTGTTCGGCGCCGAGTACGCCAACGTGCAGCCGCACTCGGGCGCGCAGGCCAACGCGGCGGCGATGGCGGCGCTCCTGGAGCCCGGCGACACGATCCTGGGCCTCGACCTCGCGCACGGCGGCCACCTCACGCACGGGATGCGGCTCAACTTCTCCGGCAAGCTCTACGACGTCGCCGCGTACCACGTCGGCCGCGACGATCATCGCGTCGACATGGCCGAGGTCGAGGAGCTGGCGCACGAGCGCCGGCCCCGTCTCATCATCGCGGGGTGGTCGGCCTACCCCCGCCAGCTCGACTTCGCGGAGTTCCGGCGCATCGCCGACGAGGTCGGCGCGTATCTCATGGTCGACATGGCGCATTTCGCGGGGCTGGTGGCGGCGGGGCTGCACCCCTCGCCGGTGCCGCACGCCCACGTCGTCACGTCCACCACGCACAAGACGCTCGGTGGCCCCCGCGGCGGCGTCATCCTCGCGAGCGCCGAGCTCGCCAAGAAGTTCAACTCGTCGGTGTTCCCCGGCCAGCAGGGCGGGCCGTTGGAGCACGTCATCGCGGCCAAGGCCGTGGCGTTCAAGCTGGCGGGTGAGCCTGCCTTCCGCGAGCGCCAGGAGCGGACCCTCGCCGGCGCCCGGATCCTGGCCGAGCGGTTGCTGGCCGAGGACTGCCGTGACGCCGGAGTCGGCGTGGTCAGCGGTGGCACCGACGTCCACCTGGTGCTGGTCGACCTGCGCGAGTCGCCGCTCGACGGCAGGCAGGCGGAGGACCGGCTGCACGCCGTCGGCATCACGGTCAACCGCAACGCGGTGCCGTTCGACCCCCGCCCGCCGATGGTCAGCTCCGGCGTCCGCATCGGCACCCCCGCGCTGGCCGCCCGCGGCTTCACCGCCGACGGCTTCAGCGAGGTCGCCGACGTCATCGCACAGGCGTTGCGCCCGGCGCTCGACGAGGACGCGGCGACCCGCCTGCGGGCGCGGGTCACCGGACTCGCCCGTCGGCACCCGCTCTACCCGGACCTCGCGGGGGGTGCCGCCCGATGACCCCGCGCACGCCAGGCGCGGACCTGCCGGAGCACCCCGACCTCCTCTGGCGCAACCCGGCGCCGAAGCGCTCCTACGACGTGGTGATCATCGGCGGCGGCGGTCACGGGCTGGCCACCGCGCACTACCTGGCCGAGAACCACGGGATCACCGACGTCGCGGTGCTCGAGAAGGGCTGGCTGGCCGGCGGGAACATGGCCCGCAACACCACGCTCATCCGCTCGAACTACCTCTGGGACGAGAGCGCGACGTTCTACGAGCACTCCCTCAGGCTGTGGGAGGGCCTGGAGGACGACCTCGGCTACCCGATCCTGTTCAGCCAGCGCGGGGTCCTGAACCTCGCGCACAGCCTGCAGGACGTCCGCGACGGCGTGCGGCGGGTCGAGGCCAACACGCTCAACGGGATCGACGCCGAGTGGCTCGACGCGGACGAGGTCCGCAAGGTCTGCCCGATCGTCAACACCTCGGCCGACATCCGCTACCCGGTGCTCGGGGCCACCTACCAGCCGCGCGCCGGGATCGCCAAGCACGACTACGTCGCCTGGGGCTTCGCCCGGCGGGCGAGCGGGGCGGGGGTCGACCTGGTCCAGGGCTGCGAGGTCACCGGGTTCACCACACAGGGCGAGCGGGTCAGCGGTGTGCGGACCACGCGCGGGGACATCGCGGCGGGACGGGTGGTCCTGTGCGCCGCGGGGCACACGACGGTGCTGACGGACATGCTCGGCTTCCGGGTGCCGATCCAGAGCCACCCGCTGCAGGCGCTGGTGTCCGAGCTGCTGGAGCCCGTGCACCCGACGATCGTCATGTCGAACGCGGTGCACGTGTACGTCTCGCAGGCCCACAAGGGCGAGCTGGTCATGGGCGCCGGCATCGACTCCTACACCGGCTACGGGCAGCGCGGCGCCTTCCACGTCCTCGAGCGCCAGATGGCCGCCGCGGTCGAGCTGTTCCCGGTGTTCGCCCGCGCCCACCTGCTCCGCAGCTGGGGCGGCATCGTCGACGTCACCCCCGACGCGTCGCCCGTCGTCGGGCGCACGCCGTACGAGAACCTCTACCTCAACTGCGGGTGGGGGACCGGTGGCTTCAAGGCCACCCCCGGCATCGGCTGGTGCCTCGCCGACACCGTCGCCCGCGGGGAGCCGCACCCCTACCTGGTGCCGTTCGCCCTCGACCGTTTCGTCACCGGCGCGCTCGTCGACGAGCACGGCGCCGCCGGCGTGGCCCACTGACCAGGGGAGATCCCGTGCAACTCATCGCGTGCCCGTGGTGCGGCCCCCGTGAGGAGGTCGAGTTCCGCTACGGCGGCCAGGCGCACGTCGCCTACCCGGACGACCCGGCGGCGCTCTCCGACGAGCAGTGGGCGCACTACGTCTTCTTCCGCGACAACACCAAGGGCCGCTTCGCCGAGCGGTGGAACCACAGCCTCGGCTGCCGCCGCTGGTTCCACGCCCTCCGCGACACCACGACCTACCGCTTCGAGCGCGTGTACCGCCTCGACGACCCCCGGCCGGTGATCCCGTGAGCAGCTTCCGCACCGCCGCGGGCGGCCGCATCGACCGCGGTACCACCCTCGGGTTCACGTTCGACGGGCAGGCCTACACGGGGCACCCCGGTGACACGCTCGCCTCGGCCCTGCTCGCGTCGGGGCGCCACCGGGTCGCCACGAGCGTGAAGCTCGGCAGGCCCCGCGGCATCACCGCCGCCTGGGCCGAGGACCCGGGCGGTCTCGTGCAGATCGAGGAGCCCTTCCCGGAGCCGATGCTGGTGGCCGCCACCGTCGAGCTCCACGACGGACTGGCCGCCAGCGGCCTGCCGGGACAGGGCAGGCTCGCGGACGTGGCGGACTCCGCCCGCTACGACGCCGTCCACCACCACGTCGACGTGCTCGTCGTGGGTGCCGGTCCCGCGGGACTGGCGGCGGCGCTCACCGCCGCCCGCGCCGGGGCCCGCGTCGCCCTCGTCGACGAGCAGTCCGAGGCGGGTGGCGCGCTGCTGTCCGGCACCGACGAGCTCGACGACGCCCCCGCCCTGGACTGGGTCGCCGCGGCGGTCGCCGAGCTCGCCGACCACCCGGACGTGCTGCACCTGCAGCGGACCACCGCCTTCGGCGCCTACGACGACGGATTCGTCCTCGCGCTGGAACGGCGCACCGACCATCTCGCCGGGAACACCGCGCTTCAGCACCTCTCCCGCCAGCGGGTGTGGCGGTTGCGGGCCCGAGCGGTCGTCGTCGCGACGGGGGCCCACGAGCGTCCGGTCGTGTTCGCCGACAACGACCGCCCCGGCATCATGCTCGCCGGCGCCGCCCGGACCTTCCTGAACCGCTACGGCGTGCTCCCGGGCCGTGGGGCGGTGGTCTTCACCACGAACGACAGCGCCTACGACGCCGCGCTCGACCTGCAGCGCGCCGGCGTGCCGGTGCACGCGGTCGTCGACGCCCGGACGGCGGTCCCGGCGTACCTGCTCGACGGGTGCGAGCGGACCGGGATCCCGGTCGTCCGGGGAGCGGTCGTGACGGGCACCCGCGGCGTCGAGCGGATCACGCACGCGCTCGTCGCCTCCTCGATCGGCGGGGAGGTCGGCGCGAGCAGGGAGATCGCCTGCGACCTGCTCCTGGTCAGCGGGGGCTGGAACCCCGCAGCACACCTGTTCAGCCAGGTCGGTGGCCGGCTGCGCTACGACGCGGGCCTCGGCGCCTTCGTCCCGGGGGAGGAGCTCGAGGGGCTCTCCGTCGCCGGCGCGGCCACCGGCGTCCTCGACCTGGCCGGATGCCTGGCCGACGGGCGCCGGGGGGCGCTTCGGGCGTTGACCGCCCTGGGCGTCGAGCCGGCGCGCGACGACCGGCTGCCGGCCGCCCGGCGGACCGGGAAGCCGGGTGCGCCGCTGGTGCTGTGGCGCGTGCCGGACACGTCCGGTGCGGGCGGGAGCACCCAGTTCGTCGACCTGCAGCGGGACGCGACGGTCGCCGACATCGCCCGCGCCGTGCACGCCGGCCTGCGCTCCATCGAGCACGTCAAGCGCTACACGACGATCGGGACCGCGCACGACCAGGGCAAGACCTCGGGCGTTCTCGCCTCGGGGATCACCGCCGAGCTGCTCGGTATCGGAGTGCAGGACACGGGGACCACGACGTTCCGGCCGCCGTACACCCCGGTGGCCTTCGCCGCCCTGGCCGGACGCGACCGTGGCCGGTTGTTCGACCCGGAGCGGGTCACCGCCCTGCACGGCTGGCACGTCGCGGCCGGGGCCGTGTTCGAGGACGTCGGCCAGTGGAAGCGCCCGCGCTACTACCCGCTGCCCGGCGAGGACATGGAGGCGGCGGTCCTGCGCGAGTGCGCCGCGGTGCGCACCGGCGTCGGCATCCTCGACGGCTCCACGCTCGGGAAGATCGACGTCCAGGGGCCGGACGCGGGCGTCCTGCTCGACCGGCTCTACACGAACATGATGAGCACCCTGAAGGTCGGGTCGGTCCGGTACGGCGTCATGTGCGGGGTCGACGGCATGGTGATCGACGACGGCACGGTGCTGCGCCTCGCCGAGGACCGCTTCCTCGTCCTCACCACCACGGGTGGCGCGGCGCGGATCCTCGACTGGATGGAGGAATGGCTCCAGACCGAGTGGTCGCAGCTGCGGGTGCACCTCACCTCGGTCACCGAGCAGTGGGCCACCGTCCCCGTCGTCGGCCCGCGCTCCCGCGACGTCATCGGTGCCGTCTTCCCCGACGTCGACGTCTCCACGGCGGCGTTCCCGTTCATGACCTGGCGGGACACGAGCCTGGACGGTGTCCCGATCCGGTTGGCGCGGATCAGCTTCTCCGGGGAGCTCGCCTACGAGGTCTACGTCAGCCCGTGGTACGCGCCGGCGGTCTGGCAGCGGCTCGTCGAGGCCGGTCGCCCGCACGGCATCACTCCGTACGGCACCGAGACCATGCACGTGCTCCGGGCGGAGAAGGGCTACCCGATCATCGGGCAGGACACCGACGGCACCGTCACGCCGCAGGACCTGGGCATGGCGTGGGTGATCTCGAAGAAGAAGCCCGACTTCGTCGGCAAGCGCTCCTTCGCCCGGGTGGCGAACCAGGACCCCCTGCGCAAGCACCTGGTCGGGCTGCTGCCCGTCGACCGGCAGACCGTCCTGCCGGAGGGATCGCAGATCGTGGAGTTCTGCGCGGACGACGAGCTGCCCCCGCCGCCGGTGCCGATGCTCGGCCACGTCACCTCCAGCTACCGCAGCGCCGAACTCGCGCGCCCGTTCGCACTCGCGCTGCTCAAGGGCGGGCGGTCCCGCATCGGCGAGAAGGTCCACGTCCCCGTCCACGGCACGCTCGTCCCGGTCGAGGTCACCGGGTCGGTGCTCGTCGATCCGGAAGGAGCCCGTCGCGATGGCTGACCCTGCCGCCGGGTTGCTGCCCACCCATCCGCTCGAGGCGTGGAGCACCGCCTTCGCCGGCCTGCCGGACCCGGTCGGCATCACCGTGGAGCCGTTCGTCGCGACGGTCGACGTCCGGGTCGGCGCCGGGGCCGGCACCGTCGACGCCGTGTCGGAGCGGCTGGGGGTCGATCTCCCGGCGAGGCCCGACACCTGGCTGGCGATCGACGACGGGCGCGCCGTCCGGCTCGGGCCCGACGAATGGCTGCTCACCAGCACGGTGGAGGCACCGCACGAGCTGGAGGCGCGCGTCCGCGCCGCCGTCGTCCCGTTCGGCGGCTCGGCCGCGGACGTCTCCGCCCAGCGGATCGCCCTGCGGCTCACGGGGGAGCGGGTCCGCGACATCCTCGCCAAGGGGTGCGCCATCGACCTGCACCCGCGGGTCTTCGGCCGGGGGAGGAGCGCGCAGACCACGCTCGGCCTGGCGGGTGTGGTGCTGCTGGCCCTGAGCGACACCGGCGACGACTACCTCGTCCTCGTCCGGTCCTCGTTCGCCGGCTACCTGGCCGACTGGCTGCTCGACGCGGCCCTGGAGTTCACCGGCCGGCCCTGACGGCTGTTCGGGAGCACGGGCCGCGACCGGTCAGGTCACCGCTCAGATCACGGCGCGGATCGCCCGCTCGAAGCCGACGACGTGCTCGCGGGCGAGCTCGTCCGCGCGGTCGGCCTCCCCGGCGGCGATGGCGCGCAGCAACGCCACGTGTTCCGCGACGGTGTGCATGTCCAGCGTGGACAGCCGGTCCAGGAACATGCAGTGGATGCGGGTCGCCAGGTTGTCGTAGCGGATCAGGACGTCCTCGAGGTGCGGGTTGTTCGCGGCCCGGTAGATCGCCCGGTGCACGCTGAGGTCCCACCGCATCACGTCCGTCCGGTCGGTCCGGACGATGTCCAGGGCCTCGACCTGGGCTGCGAGCTCGTCGAGATGGGTGCGCGTCGCGCGGGTGGCGCGCTCGGCGGCACGCCGTGCCGCGAGGGGTTCGAGCTGTACGCGGATCTCGGAGATGTGCGCGAGATCGGCGATGTCCATCCCGGTCGCGAAGGTCCCCCGCCGGGCGTACGACACCACGAGCCGGTCGACCTCGAGACGCTTCAGCGCCTCGCGGACCGGGGTGCGACCCACGCCGAGGGACTTCGCCAGCTGGTCGTCGTCGATCGGCTCGCCGGGCTGGATGTCCAGCATGATCAGCTGGTCGCGAATGGCGAGATAGGCCCTGTCCGCCAGGGACGCCGGAGCCGCGTCCAGCTCGATGGGAGCAGCAGTCACGACTCGATCATAGTGGCTGCTGGACCAGAAGTCTTGCCACTATGGTGTAACCGACATACACTTGCTGTCCTTTTGATATATCAGCGAACCCGGTGCGAGGGGGACGGATGAGCATCAGTGCCTTCGACCTGTTCAAGGTCGGCATCGGCCCGTCCAGCTCGCACACCGTCGGCCCGATGCGAGCCGCCTGCTCCTTCGTCCTGCGCCTCAAGGGGCAGGGACTGCTCGCCCGGGTCGCCCGGGTTCGCTGCGAGCTGTTCGGGTCGCTCGGCGCGACCGGCCACGGGCACGGCAGCGTCAAGGCGGTCGTCCTGGGCCTGGAGGGCGAGCGGCCCGAGCTCGTCGACCCGAGCACGGCGGACCAGCGCGTCGAGTCCGTCCGCCATGCGGGCAAGCTGCTGCTGGCCGGCGAGCACGCGATCGTGTTCTCCGTCGACGAGGACGTCGTCCTGCACCGTCGCAAGCGTCTCGACTTCCACAGCAACGGGATGCTCTTCCGGGCCGTGGACGCCGACGGGGCCGAGCTGGACCGGCGCGAGTACTACTCCGTGGGCGGCGGTTTCGTCCTCGACGAGGACGAGGCCGGCAACCCGGTGATCGTCGAGGACGCGACCCTCGTCCGCTATCCGTTCCGCACCGGGCTGGAACTGCTCGCACACACCCGGGAATCAGGGCTGCGGATCAGCGACGTCGTGCTCGCCAACGAGCTCTCCTGGCGCAGCGAGTCGGAGGTTCGCGACGGCCTGCTGCACATCTGGTCGGTGATGCAGGAGTGCGTCGAGCGGGGGACGCGCACTCCCGGGGTGCTTCCCGGTGGCCTCAAGGTCCGCAGGCGCGCCGCCGCGCTCCGCGCCCGGCTCGAGGCCGACCGGGACGACACCGACCCGCTGCGGGCGATGGAATGGGTCGCCCTGTACGCGCTCGCGGTGAACGAGGAGAACGCCGCGGGGGGCCGGGTGGTCACGGCACCGACCAACGGGGCCGCCGGGATCGTGCCTGCGGTACTGCACTACTACCGGGACTTCGTCGAGTCCTGCTCCGACGACGGCGTGGTCCGGTTCCTGCTGACCGCCACCGCGATCGGGCAGCTGTTCAAGGAGAACGCCTCGATCTCGGGGGCCGAGGTCGGCTGTCAGGGCGAGGTCGGCTCGGCCTGCTCCATGGCGGCCGCAGGCCTCGCCGAGGTCCTCGGGGGCACACCGGAGCAGGTCGAGAACGCCGCCGAGATCGGCATCGAGCACAACCTCGGCCTGACGTGCGACCCGGTCGGCGGGCTGGTGCAGATCCCGTGCATCGAGCGCAACGCGGTCGGGTCGGTGAAGGCGATCACCGCGGCGCGGATGGCGGTGCGCGGCGACGGTCACCACCACGTCTCCCTGGACAAGGCGATCAAGACCATGCGGGAGACCGGTGCCGACATGAAGGACAAGTACAAGGAGACCGCACGGGGCGGGCTCGCCCTCAACATCGTCGAGTGCTGAGGCGGCCGACCGATCCCACGGCGGCGCGTCCCGCGATCCGTTGCCCCCCGCCGGGGCCCGCGCCACCTCACAGGGCCCGCCTCCGCCTCGCTGGGGCCGCAGCGCCTGCGAGGAGTGCCCGACGCCTACGAGGCGCCCCGGACCCCGCACCGCCCCCATACACTGAGGTCGTCGGTCTGAGCCCGGGAGGAACGATGAGCAGCGCCACCGATGCGGTCCCCGGGCGGGAGCGGTTGGTGGACCAGGCGTACCGCCAGATCCGCGACGCGATCGTGGCCGTGCGGCTGCAACCCGGCGCCCCGCTCGACGAGAAGGCGCTCAGCGCCTCGCTGGGGCTGGGGCTCACACCGATCCGCGACGCGCTGAAGCGGCTGACCCTGGAGAAGCTCGCGGTCGCGTACCCCCGGCGAGGGACCTTCGTCTCCCGGATCAACATCGCCGACGAGGCGCGGCTCACCGAGATCCGGGTGGAGCTCGAAGGTCTGGCGGCGGCGCTGGCCGCGGAGCGGGCGACGGAGGACGACCGCGCGGTGCTCCTGACGTTGCTCGACGACCTCGAGCACGGCAGCCATGAGCGCGCCGACCACACCGAGCTCGACACCCGCGTCCACCGGGCGATCTACGCCGCCGCACGCAACGAGTTCCTCGAGTCCACCCTCAACCAGTACGTCAACCTGGCCATGCGCATCTGGAACTTCTGCCTGCGCGAGCAGCAGGCGAGCGACGAGCACATCCGGAGCCAGCGGGAGGTCGTCGAGGCGATCGTGCGCGGGGACGCGCTCACCGCGCGGATGGCCGCCGAACAGCACCTCCGGGGGTTCTCCGAGGAGATGCGGTCGACGATCCACGCCACCCGCTGAGCGGTCACCTCCCCACGTTGTGCATGACGTGCTTGGTGCGGGAGTAGTCGTCGAGCGCGTAGATCGACAGGTCGCGGCCGTAGCCGGAGCCCTTGAACCCGCCCCACGGAACCTCGTTCGCGAGCACCAGGTGCGCGTTGACCCAGACCGTGCCGGCGTCCAGCTTCGAGGCGACGTCGTGGCTGCGCCGGGCGTCGTTGGTCCACACCGAGGCCGACAGGCCGTATGGCACGGAGTTGGCGCGGGTCACCGCCTCGTCCTCCGCGGTGAAGGTCTCGATCGTCACGACCGGACCGAAGATCTCCTCACGGGCGACCTCGGCACCGTCCGGCACGTCGACCAGCACCGTCGGGGCGACGAAGTAGCCGTCACCCGCCAGCGGCCCGCCACCGATCGCGGCGCGCAGCCCGTCCGCCTCGGCGCGCTCCAGGTAGCCGGTCACCCGGTCGAAGTGGGCCTTCGACGTCAACGGGCCGATCTCGACGTCCTCGCCCGCCCCGGGCTCGCCGACGACCATCGTGGCGACCTCGGCGACGAGCAGTCGGGCGAACTCGTCCGCCACGGACTCGTGGACCAGCACGCGGCAGGCGGCCCCGCACTCCTGACCGGAGTTCCAGAACCCGGCGGCGCGCAGCGCGGAGGCGGCCGCCGCCAGGTCGGCGTCCGGGAAGATGACCACGGGGGCCTTGCCGCCCAGCTCCAGGTGGACGCGCTTGAGGGACTCGGCCGCGGCGCGGGCGACCGCCTTCCCGCTGCGGACCGAACCGGTGAGCGCGATCATGGCGACGTCGGGGTGCTCGGCGAGCCGGGCGCCGACCACCGGGCCGTAGCCGGTCACGACGTTGACGACACCGGCCGGCAGGACGTCGGCCACCAGCTCCGCGAACTTCAGGGTGGTGAGCGGGGTCTGCTCCGACGGTTTGACGACCAGGGTGTTGCCCGCCGCCAGGATCGGTGCCAGCTTCCAGGCGGCCATCAGCAGCGGGTAGTTCCACGGGGTCACGACCCCGATGACGCCCAGCGGCTCGCGCAGGATGATCGACAGGTGATCCTCGGCGTAGCGGCCCGCCGCAGCGGACGTGGGCGCGCGCAGCGCCCCGGCCATGAACCGGAACGTGTCGATGGTCTGTGCGACGTCGTCCTGCGCGACGGCCTGCGGCTTGCCGGTGTTCGCCGACTCCAGCCGGGCGAGGAGATCGGCGTTCTCCGCGACCCGGTCGGCGACCCGGTGCAGCAGCTCCGAGCGCTCCTTGGGCGTCAGCCTGCCCCACGCGGCCTGGGCCGTGGCCGCGGCCGCCACCGCGAGGTCGGTGTCCTCGGCCGTACCCTCGGCGACCCGGGTGATCGTGCTCCCGGAGCTCGGGTCGATCACGTCGATGGACGTGCCGGACCTGCCCGGCCGGAAGGCCCCGTCGATGAAGTGCCGCCCGGGCGGGAGGTCGCCGGCCCGCAGCAGGCCGCCGGGGACGTCGGCCCGGCGCACCGCCGGTGAACTCGTCGTCCTCGGAGCGGACATCTGCAGTTCCTTCGCGAGGGTGGTGATGCGCGCGGCCGCGTCGGGGTCGAGCTCGGCGACCGGGGCGCGCGGCACGCCGACGGGGAAGCCCGTCGCCGCCATGCCCGCCTTGACCGCCGCGACGAAGGGCACGTTCATGATCGCGTCGATGAGGGGGTGGATGCGTGCCCACACCCGACGGGCCTCCTCGAGATCGCCTGCCTGCACCGCGTCGTAGACGGCCACGAGCTCCCTCGGCACGACGTTCGCCGTGCCCGCCATCACCCCGGCGGCGCCCTCCACCAGGGCCGGAAGGAGCAGGCTGTCCCAGCCGACGAACGTCGACAGGACGTCGCCGTGGTTGTGGATGAGCGCGGCCGACTGGGCCATGTCGGTCGTCGTGTTCTTGATGTAGCGGATGTTCCCGACCTCGCGGGCGAGCGCGCCGACGACGTCCGGATCGAGGTCGACCCCCGTCGCCACCGGGAGGTTGTAGATCATCACCGGGATGTCGACCGATCCCGCGACGGCGCGCAGGTAGGTCAGCGTCTCCTCGACCGACAGCGGCTCGTAGTAGGGGGCCACCGGCATGATCACGTCGGCGCCCGCCGACTGCGCGTGGCGGGACAGGCGGATGGCCTCGGCGGTGCTCGTGGCCCCGGTCTGCGCGATCACCGGCACGCGACGGGCGGCCTGGTCGACGACGGTCTCGACGACCAGGCGGCGCTCGTCGCTGCTCAGAGCGGTGAACTCGCCGGTGGAGCCGCACGCCACGACCCCGTGCACCCCGCCGTCGACGGACCGGTCCACCACGGCCGTGAGCCGTGTCACGTCGACGCTGTCGTCCGCGGCGAACGGGGTGGCGAGCGCGGTCAGGATCCCGCGCAGCTGCACTGTCATCTGTGTCTCTCCTCGTGGGATTCAGCCCGCGACCAGCGGGAGGCCGCGGACCGCGCGCTGCTGGCGTTCCGTGGCGAGCAGGCTCGCGGCCTCCTGCGCGGCCGAGAAGCCGGTCTGGACGGCGGTCTCGGTGTAGAGGGTTCCGAGGTAGTCACCTGCCAGGAGGACCCGGCTGCCCCGACGCATCAGCGTGGGCTGGAGCGCACCGCGACCAGGGAAGCAGTAGGGGGCGCCGGTCTCCCAGCGCTGGACCTGCGCCTCGACGACGGAGCCGCCGAAACCCGCACCGAGCACGTGGTTCAGGTCCTCGGTGTAGATGCGCAGGATCTCCTCGTCGCTCTTCGGCAGCAGGGTCCGTGCCAGGCCGGCGGGGGAGAACGTCATGATGCTGCTGCCCGGCTGCCGCGTCGACTCGCTGCCCCGGACGAGGCTCGCCTGGTTCAGCACGATGTTGAACGACCGCTTCGGCGTGGCGATCCCGTATGCGGCGTCCCAGGGCTGTGGCGCGGACTCCCCGGTGAGGAACGCCGCGCTCACGTAGGGCCCGTAGACCACCTTGCCGAGGGCATCGCGGACGTCCGGTGGGAGGTCGACGGCGACTCCTCGGCTCACCGGGGCCGGTGTGGCCAGGACGACGAAGCGGCTCTCGACCTCCCTGTCGCGGCCGTCCTGCCGGTACCGGACTACGACGGAGCGCTTCGTGTGCACGATCTCGGCGACCTCGGCGCCGAGCTGCACGCGGTCGCCCAGAGCCGTCGCGACGGCCTGGGTCAGGGTGGACGGACCGCCGATGATGCCCCGGCTCAGTCCCTGACCGATGTTCCACACGAGGCTGAAGTAGCCGATCCCGGCACCGGCGGCGATCTCGTGCGGGTCCGCGGCGGAGCGGGTGACCGTCGGGTAGAACAGCGCACCCGCGTCCTCGGGCAGGTCGCCCACGAAGTCCCGGAAGCTGCGGCCGTTCTCGAAGTCGTAGATCCGTTGCTGGCGCAGGGCCGGGTCCTCACCGGGGCGCCTGCGCACGAGGCGTGCGTACCGCAGGACCTGTGCGCTCACCTTGAGGCCGGCCTTGACCAACGCGATGCGCGACGACAGCGGCATCGGGATGCGGAACGGGTAGGCGGGGACCTGCCCCTTGATCAGCAGCTTGCCGTTCATCGCCACGCCCGCCAGCGAGCCGGGTACCTGCGCCGCAGCGATGCCGACCTCGGAGAGGAGAGCGTCGGTGGTGGACCCGGGCCCGGCGAACACGTGCCCGCCCCAGTTCAGCCAGTACCGGCCGCGCCGCTCGGATCGGATGCGACCGCCCACTCGGCTGCCGGACTCCAGGAGCACCGTGTCCCAGTGTCGCAGCCGCCATGCGGCGGCAAGGCCGGCGAGGCCGCCTCCGACCACGACGACGTCCTTCATAGGCCGAACTCCCCTGCAGCCGCGCTCTAACATCCCGCTGATATACCTCCGTAATGTAGAGAACCGGAAAGCGCCGCGTCAACGGGCCCGGAAGCCGCCCCGCTCGAGGATGAGAGGGTGGCTGTGGAGCGCACGTCAACGAGTGGAGCTGCAGCCAGTGGAACGCCGCGACGGTTCATCCGGATCGACCTGCGCGCCCGTGCCATGACACGGTTCGATCGTGGGCTCCGTCACGCCCTGCGCCGCGAGGCGCGCGAGATGCTGCGGGGCGGGCCGCCGACCGCCCCACTGCTGCAGCCGGTCGGACCGGGCGGCCCGTCGGACGAACACGTGCTGCGGGTGCTCGACCTGTGCATGCGGGTCGGCGAGGTGCTGTTGTCCAGCGGCGAAGCCGCCGCGGACACCTCGGCGACGATGACGCGCCTGGCAGCGGCGTGCGGCCTGACCACGGTCGACGTCGACATCACCTTCACCTCGATCACAATGTGCTGCCACCGGGAGCGGACGGCCCCGTCCGTGCTGTCGATGCGGCTGGTGCGCTACCGCACCACCGACCTCACGCGGCTGGACCTGGTCACCCGCATCGTCGACCAGGTCGTCCGCGGACGGATGGACGTACGAGCGGCGGACGCCGCGCTGGCCGAGGCGGTCGCGGCGTCCCATCCGTTCCCGCGCTGGGTGGCGACCGCCGGATGGGCCGGGCTGGCGGCCGCGGTGGCGCTGCTCCTGGGTGGGCCACCGGTGATCTGGTTGACGGCGTTCCTCGTCACCGCCGTCATCGACCGCGTCGGCCGCCTGCTGGCGCGCTGGGGTGTCGCACCGTTCTTCCTGCAGATGATCGGTGGCTTGGTGGCCACCGTCTCCACCCTCGGGTTGCTCGCGGTCGGCGCTCTGCCACCGGGAACCGAGCCGTCGCTGGTGATCGCGGCGAGTATCACCGTGCTGCTGTCGGGGTTCTCGGTCGTGGGTACGGTGCAGGACGCGGTCTCCGGCCACGTCGTCACGGCGGCCGGAAGGGCCGTCGAGGTCGCGGTGCTGTCGGCAGGCTTGCTCACCGGTGTCATCCTCGGGCTGAAGGTGGGCATCGCGTTGCGGCTCACCCTCGATCCCGCCGAGCTGGTGGTCGCCGACGTGGGCCGGTTCGGGATCTCGACCTTCGCGGCGGCCACCGCGGCCGCCATGGCCGCCCTCGCCTGCTACGCGCCGCTGCGTTCGCTGCCCGCGGCCGCGCTGGCGGGCGGGATCGGTTGGGCCGCCTACGGGGCACTCACCCAGTTCCCGGGCATCGGTCCCGTCGTGGCGACCGGGCTGGCCGCCGTCGTCGTCGGCGTGGCGAGCGAGCTGTTCCGCCGCGGTGCACGGGTGCACCGGCACGTGATCATCCTGTCCGGGATCATCCCGCTGCTCCCCGGCCTCGCTGCGTACCGCGGCTTCTACCAGCTGGCCTCCGCACAGGCGGAGGACGCGGCGAACGGCCTGGTCACCATCACGCTCGCGCTGGCCATCGGGCTCGCCCTCGCCGCAGGCGTGGCGCTCGGGCAGTTCATCGCGCGGCCCCGCCCCGCACCCGACGTCGCGGAGCCGGCCACCCGTCCCCGGGAGGAGCCTGCCGACGGCCCCGGGTTCGGCCACGGCTCGCGGCCCGTGCCCTGAACCGGTCGGGCGCGGCCCGCGCGCCGCGTCACCGACCCATGTACGGGTAGGTCCAGTCGTGGGACGGCGCGAAGTTCTCCTTGACGTAGCGGGCGTTGACCCACCGCTGGAGGGCCAGCGGTGAGCCGACCTTGTCGTTGGTGCCGGAGGCGCGGCCGCCGCCGAAGGCCTGGCGGCCGATCAGCGCGCCGGTGGGCTTGTCGTTCACGTACGTCATGCCGGCGGTGTCGCGCAGGGCGTCCAGCGCGGTGCCGATCGCCCGGCGGTCGCCGGCGAAGATCGAGCAGGTGAGTGCGTAGTCGCTGGCGGTGTCGACCTGGTGCAGGACCTTGTCCCAGTCGGCGTCGTCGTAGACGTGCACGGTCAGCAGCGGGCCGAAGAACTCCTCGGACATCAGGAACGACGTCGGGTCCTCGGTGACGAACACCGTCGGGTCGACGAACCAACCCGTCTCCGTACGCACCGTGCCACCGGTGAGGATCCGGTGCCCGGACAGTGCCCTGGCCGCGTCGATGGTCGACCGGAGGCGATGTGACGCCGCCTCGTCGATGACCGCGCCGACGAACGTCTCGTGCCGTGTGACGTCGCCGACCTCGAGGGAGGCGACCACGTCGGCGAGCCGGCCCTCCAGGTCCCGCCACAGGCTGCGCGGCAGGTAGGCGCGCGACGCGGCCGAGCACTTCTGGCCCTGGTACTCGAACGCGCCCCGCACGAGGGCGACGAGGAGGGCCTCGGGGTCGGCCGAGGGATGGGCGACGACCGCGTTCTTGCCGCCGGTCTCGCCGACGATGCGCGGGTAGGCGCGGTAGCGGTCGATGTTGGTCCCGATCTTCTTCCACAGACCACGGAAGACCGCGGTCGATCCCGTGAAGCTCACCCCGGCGAAATTCTCGTCGGCGAGCGCGCGGTCGGCGATGTCGGCGCCCGACCCGTGCACAAGGTTGATCACTCCGGGTGGCAGGCCCGCCTCCTCGAGGACCCGCATCACCACGTCGCTGCTCAGCGCGGACTTCTCGGACGGCTTCCAGACCACCGTGTTGCCCATCAGCGCGGCCGTGGTCGGCAGGTTCCCGCCGATCGCGGTGAAGTTGAACGGGGTGATGGCCAGCACGAAGCCCTCGAGCCCGCGCTGGTCCAGGTAGTTGAGCTCCCCGGGCGGCGACGGAGGCTGCGTCTCGTAGATCTGCGCGGCGAAGTGCGCGTTGTAGCGGAAGAAGTCGGCCAGCTCGCACGCGGCGTCGATCTCGGCCTGGTGGAACGTCTTCGACTGGCCGAGCATCGTCGTCGCCAGGAGCTCGTCGCGGTACGTGCCGCCCACCAGCTCTGCGGCACGGAGCAGCACCGCCGCCCGGTCCCACCACGGCGTCCGCGACCAGTCGGGCCGGGCCCCGAGCGCGGCCGCGATCGCGGCGTCGACCTGACGGGAGTCGGCGGGGGAGAAGCGGCCGAGCACGGTCGCGTGCTCGTGTGGAGCGACGACGTCAACGGTCGCACCGAGCGGGACGCGCTCCCCGTTGATCACGTTCGGGAGCTCGCGGATCTGCCCGCGGACGCGGTCGAGCTCGGCGTGCAGGGCGACGGCCTCGGACGAGCCGGGACGGTAGCCGCGGACGGGTTCGTTCACCGGTGCGGTCATGCGGAGGTTGCCGGCGACGGAGACGGATGGCTGGTTCATGGGTCTACCTCGGGAACGGAGCAGGTGATGGGTGGGGTGGTCGCCCGACGGGCGGAGGTGGCGCTCAGCCGCTGACGAGGGAGCGCAGGAACAGCAGGAGGTTCGCCGGCCGCTCGGCCATGCGGCGCATCAGGTACGGGTACCACTGCATGCCGTAGGGCAGGTAGACGCGGATCCGGTAGCCCTCCTCGGCGAGCGCGCGCTGCACGTCGCGCCGCACGCCGTGGAGCATCTGGAACTCGAAGTCGCGACGAGCGATGCCGAGCCGGTCGGCCGAGCGCTTGACGTGGTCGATGCACGCGTCGTCGTGCGTGCCGAAGGCCGGGTCGGGCAGGTTGACCAGCGCCCAGTCGGCGAGGTACCGGTACTGGGCGGTGATCTCCTTGCGCTCCTGCAGCGACTTCTCGATCGGCTCGAGAAAGGCGCCCTTGACCAGGCGGATGCGCGGCGTGACGCCGGTGAAGGACTCCAGGTCGCCGGGTGTCCGGCGCATCGCGGCCTGGATCGCTATCCGGGTGCCGGGGTGATCGTGCACGGCCGCACGGAACGCCTCGAGCGTCGCCGGGCCCACCGAGCTGTGCTCCATGTCGATCTCGACCGGTACCCCGACCTCTGCCGCCGCTCTCAGCAGCTCGTCCAGGTGGTCGGCGCAGACCGCGGGATCCAGGCCGATGCCGAGCTGGGACAGCTTCACCGACACCGTCGCACCCAGGCGGTTCTCGGCGATGGCACGGACGGCCTCGACGTAGGCCTTGGTCGCGATCGCGGACTCGGCCAGGTCGTCCACGGTCTCGCCCAGCAGGTCCAGGCTGACGTCGATCCCGTGGGCCCTCAGCTCGCGGGTGACGGCGATGGCCTCCTGCAGCGTGTCGCCCGCCACGTAGCGGCTGACCAGCCCGCGGGCCAGCGGGCTGGTGCTCATCAGCTTCTCGAGCCGCCTGTTGGTCGACGCGACGAGAAGAAGGCGCTTGATCATTGTCACCTCGGGGTCGACGGGCATCGCGGGATGCACCGAGCTGTCGATGCCGGCGCACGGACCACCACGATCGGATGGGCGCCCAGCCGGGGTGGTCACTCTAAGATGTGATCACAGATCAAATCAATGCCTTCGCGTCGGCGTTCCCGTCACCGCCCTCCGGTAGCGTCGCCCTGTGGCCGTGACCCGCCTGGAAGAGCCGTCCCTCCTCACCGACAGGGTCTTCACGGCCATCCACGAGGCGATCATGAGCGGCGAGCTGCCCGCAGGCTCGCGGCTGCGGGTGCGCGACCTCGCCCTGCAGGTCGGCACGAGCGTCATGCCCGTCCGAGAGGCCATCCGCCGCCTCGAGGAGGCCGGCCTGGCCGAGCGGGTGCCGCACAAGGGTGCGGTGGTCAAGGGGCTGACACTGACCGAGCTCGAGCACATCTACGACGTGCGGATCCTCCTCGAATCCGAGGCGGCCCGCCTCGGTGGTGCCGTGGTGTCGCCGGAGGCCTGTACGCGGATGTGGCAGCTGTGTGGCGACATCACGCGCGCCGTCGAGGGCGGCCGCATCGTCGACGCACTGAACCACGACGAAGCGATGCTCACGCTCCTCTACTCCGCCGGGGGCAACCCCGTCCTCGTCGAGATGATCCGCGGTCTCTGGCAGCGGTGCCGGGTGTACAAGATCGTCGGTGCCCGCCGCGCGGTGGCGTCGTCGGACGAGACGCTCTGGACGTTCCAGCCTCGGATCGTCGGAGCGGCGCGGGCGCACGACAGCGCCGCGGCGGCCACGATCACCCGCGAGTCGCTGCTCAGTGCGAAGGCGCGGATCAGGGACACGCTCGACGCGCCGGGCTGACACCGCCGTCCTCTCGTCGACGGCATGGCGGGCGAGCCGGCACCGGTCGAGGTGCCACCGCTTCGTTCGGACATCTCGCGTGACGCCGTCGTCGGTGGCACGATCAGGCCCAAATGAGCCAGTTGCTGGAGCTCTTCCCGCCCGGCAGCGCCGTCACCGCGGACGGCACGCTGACGATCGCGGGCTGCCGCGCCGAGGCGCTCGCCGCGGAGTTCGGCACACCTGTCCTGGTCGTCGCGGAGGAGGCGCTGCGCGCCCGGGCGCGCGAGTACTCGACCGAGCTCGCCGCGCGCTGGCCGCGCTCGCGGGTGGTGTTCGCCTCCAAGGCGTTTCCGTGCACAGCAGTGCAGCGGGTCATGGTGGAGGAGGGCCTCGGCCTCGACGTGGCAGGCAGTGGCGAGATCCGCACGGCCCTCAAGGCCGGCGTCGATCCTGCGTTGATCGTGCTGCACGGCAATGCGAAGAGCGTCGACGAGCTGACGCTGGCCGTCGAGCACGGCATCGGCCTGGTGGTCGTCGACGGGCCCGACGACGTCGACCGGCTCGAGGAACTGGTGCCGAGGGGCGGCAACCAGGACGTGCTGGTCCGGGTCATCCCGGGCGTGACGGCCGACGTGCACGCGCACGTGATGACCGGCCACGAGGGCTCGAAGTTCGGCCTCTCGCCATCGGCGGCCGGAGAGCTCATCGCGCGGATCGAGCGCAGCGACCGGCTCACGATGCGCGGCGTGCATGTGCACATCGGCTCGCAGATCCTGGACACCCAGCCGTTCGCGGACTCGGTGGCGCCGGTCGCCGCGCTCGGCGAGTTCGAGATCTACGACCTGGGCGGCGGTCTCGGTGCCCGCTACACCTACTCGGACCACCCGCCCACCGTCGGCGAGTACCTGGACGCGCTGATCGGCGCGGCCCGGCAGCACCTGCCAGCTGGCGCACACGTCGTGATCGAGCCGGGGCGCAGCATGGTGGCGAGCGCTGCGGCCACGCTCTACCGGGTCACCACGGTGAAACGCGGTGCGCACACCTTCGTCGCCGTCGACGGGGGCATGGGCGACAACCTGGAGGTCGCCCTGTTCGCGCAGCGCTTCGAAGCGGGGATCGTGGACCGGCTCGACGCGCCAGGCGGGAGCGTCGCCGGAACACGACCGTCGCCGGAGCAGGTCATCGTGGTGGGCAGGCACTGCGAGAGCGGCGACGTGCTCATCGACGGCATCGATCTCGTCGCTCCCGCGGTGGGCGACCTGCTGGCGGTCCCGGCGACCGGCGCCTACTGCTTCACCATGTCCAACAACTACAACGGAGCCCGCCGCATCCCGGTGGTGTTCGCGAACGACGGCGTCGCCCGGCTCGTCGTCCGACGGGAGACGTGGGAGGAACTCTCCGCGCGCGACGTCGAGTGAGCCACCGGACTCGCCATTCCTCAGCGGTTTGCTGCGCGGAAGTGGCAAGCGCAGTACCGGTCTCCGGCTCGTCCAGTTCCTCCGCGTACACGCCACGACACGAACCGGTACATCCACCCAGGTAAGGAGCAGTCCGTTCGCCGGTTTGTCCGCTACCCAGCCGAGTTGGACCCGCCTATAGTCACGGCACCGGCACCAAAGGGGGGCGCCACTGCTGCGTGCGTTCGGCTCTCTTTGGGTGACCGAGGCCCTGGCAGGCCGGGCGTCCCCGGTCCCTTGTGGCCGTCACGCCCCGCATCTCTCGGGCTCCGAAACCACCGATCCTTCAGCGCCGTGTGCGCGGGGGAAGGGGGTAAGCGACCATGACGATCGAGGCACATGATCCGCACCATGCTCCCGAGCAGGATCTGAAGGACAAAGGCCTCTCGCACGGACAAGTGGGCCTGTGGTCCGGCGTGACACTCGGCATCTCGTCGGTGGCACCGGCATACACCTTGACCGCCACGCTCGGTCTGGTCGTGCTCGCCGTCGGGTTGAAGATGCCGGCGATTTTCATCGCGGGATTCATCCCCATGCTGCTCACCGCGTACGCCTACCGGGAGCTCAATCGGGTCGCTCCGGACTGCGGTACGTCCTTCACCTGGGCGACCAAGGCCTTCGGTACCTACGTCGGCTGGATGTGCGGCTGGGGACTGGTCATCGCCACGGTGATCGTGCTGTCGAACCTGGCCGGGGTCGCCGTCACGTTCTTCTACCTGTTCATCGCCCGCCTCTTCAACAACGAGGCGATCGCCGACCTGGCCACGAACAAGGTCGTGAACGTCGCCACCTGCCTGGCGTTCGTGGCGATCGCCACCTACATCGCCTACCGCGGGATCACCACCACGATCCACGTGCAGGTCGTACTGGTCGGGTTCCAGATGATCGTGCTGGCGCTGTTCGTGATCATGGCGTTCATCGGCGCCCCGAGCTCGCCGGGATTCACCCCGTTCAGCCTGGACTGGCTCAACCCGTTCACCGGCCTCGAGCTCAGTGCGTTCGTCGCAGGGCTCACCGGATCGATCTTCGCGTTCTGGGGCTGGGACGTCTGCCTGACGGTCAACGAGGAGAGCAAGGACGCCGACAAGACACCGGGGCGGGCCGCCCTCGTCGCCGTCGTGGCGATCCTGATGACCTACCTGCTGGTCGCCATCGCGGCCATCGTCTACGCCGGGGTCGGGTCCGAGGGCCTCGGCCTGGCCAACGAGGAGACCTCGGACAACGTCTTCGGCGCGCTCGCCGAGCCGGTGATGGGCTCCTGGCCCGCGCTGCTGCTGTTCCTCGCCGTACTCGCCTCCAGCGCGGCGAGCCTGCAGACCACGTTCATCCCCGCCTCGCGCACCCTGCTCGCCATGGGCGCCTACCGGGCGATACCCACCCGGTTCGCCCACATGCACTCGCGCTTCCACACCCCGTCGTTCGCGACGATCGCGGCCGGGGTCGGGACCGCCGTCTTCTACGCCGTGCTCACGTTCCTGAGCGAGAGCGTGCTCTACGACACGATCGCCAGCCTGGGCATCATGATCTGCTTCTACTACGGGCTCACCGCGTTCGCGTGCGTCTGGTACTTCCGACGCGAGCTGTTCACCAACGCGAGCAGCATCGTGTTCAAGCTGCTCTGCCCGCTGGTCGGGGGCGCGATCCTCGCGTGGGTTTTCTACATCTCGGTGCGCGACAGCTTCGACCCGGGATACGGCAGCGGAGCCTCGATCGGCGGCGTCGGACTCGTCTTCATCCTGGCGGTGGGCATCCTGGGTCTCGGCGCGGTGCTCATGCTCGTCTGGCGGATGATCGATCCGGCCTTCTTCCGCGGCGAGACGCTCAAGCACGACACGCCCTCGCTGATCGTCGAGGACTAGGCGATGTCCGCGACGACCTCGGCGCAGACGCACACCCAGGCCCGCCATCCGCTGGACCCGCTGTCCGCGGACGAGTTCCGGGCGACCGTCACCATCCTGCGTCGTGACCAGGGGGTGACCGACCGCTGGCGGATCGCGTCGATCGAGCTGAACGAGCCGCCGAAGGAGCTCGTGGCGGCCTACCGGACCGCCGATCCGATCGTCCGCGAAGCGATCGTCGTGTGTTGGGATCGCGGCAGCGGCGACGTGTACAAGGCGCTGGTGTCGCTGACCGAGGACCGTGTCGTGTCCTGGCAGCACCTGCCCGGCGTCCAGCCGAACGCCACCGTGGACGAGTGGCACGAGTGCGCGGAGCAGCTCGTCGAGGACCCGCTGGTGGTCGAGGCGCTGGCCCGCCGGGGCATCACCGACACCTCGACCGTGCACATCGACATGTGGACGTACGGCGACGCCCTCATCCCGGACCAGTACCGGGGCAGGCGGATCGGCTGGTGCGATGTGTGGCACCGGGACGCCGCGGGCCGCAACGCCTACGCGCACCACGTCAGCGGGTTGCACTTCGTCGTCGATCTCAACTCCATGACGCTCCTCGAGGTCGAGGACACCGGTGCCGTCGAGCCGCCACCGGTGATGGGCGAGTACGTGTCCGAGCACGTCCCCGGGCTCGAACAGCGCGACGACCTGAAGCCGCTGGAGATCAGCCAGCCCGACGGTGTGTCGTTCACGGTGGACGGCTACGAGCTCCGCTGGCAGCGCTGGCGGATGCGCCTCGGCTTCAACTACCGCGAGGGCGTGGTGCTGCACTGCGTCGGATACGAGGACGAGGGCAGGGTCCGGTCCATCGCGCACCGCATGTCCTTCGCCGAGATGGTGGTGCCGTACCGCGACCCGACCGTCGATCACTACCGGCGCACCGCCTTCGACATCGGCGAGTGGGGCCTCGGCTTCATGACCACCTCGCTGAAGCTCGGTTGCGACTGCCTGGGCGAGATCCGGTACGTCGACGCCGTGCTGCACGACAGCCGCGGCGAGCCGTACACCATCGAGAACGCGGTGTGCATCCACGAGGAGGACAACGCGGTCCTCTGGAAGCACGTCGACCCGCCGGCCGCCGAGGTCCGGCGCTCGCGCAGGCTCGTGATCTCGGCGCACTTCACCGTCGCCAACTACGAGTACCTCGTCTACTGGCGCTTCTACCAGGACGGCAACATCGAGTGCGAGGTGCGCGCCACCGGGCTGATGGTCACGACGCCGTTCGCCGAGGGCAGCAAGCCGCCGTACGGGACGCAGGTCGACGAGCGCACGTACGCGCCCTTCCACCAGCACTTCATCGTGGCGCGCCTGGACCTCGACGTCGACGGCCCCGACAACCTGGTCTACATGACCGAGTCCGAGGCACTGCCGGTCGGACCGGAGAACCCGCACGGCCTGGCGCTGGTCGCACGCGAGGTGCCGTTGCGCACCGAGCGGGAGGGACGCCAGGACTACCGCTGGGAGACCCAACGGGGTTGGAAGGTGGTCAACCCGGGGGTGACCAACCGGCTCGGCACGCCGGTCGGGTACAAGCTCGTCCCGGGAGCGTGCTTCCCGGCCATGATCGATCCGTCGTCGCCGGTGCTGCGGCGGGCAGAGGTGATCGGCCACACGCTGTGGGCCACCCGGTACGCGCAGGACGAGCGGTGGCCCTGCGGGGAGTTCGTCAACCAGAGCGCCGAGGACACCGGGCTGCCGGTCTGGACGGCCCAGGACCGGTCGATCGACGACACCGACGTCGTGCTCTGGTACGTCTTCGGGCTCCACCACATCACGCGGATGGAGGAGTGGCCGGTGATGCCCGTCGACACGGTGTCGTTCTGGCTGAAGCCGTTCGGCTTCTTCGCCCGCAACCCGGCGCTGGACGTCGCCCCGTCCCCGCCTTCGGCGTGCACGGCGTCGCACGACGGCAGCTCAGACGAAGGGGAAGACCGGTGACAGGCAAGCGCGAACTGCACAACTTCATCGACGGCACGTTCACCGGCGCGGCGAGTCACGCGAGCATGGACGTGATCAACCCGTCGACCGGCGAGGTCTATGCGACGGCGCCGCGCTCGGGCCCGGACGACATCGACGCCGCCTGTCAGGCGGCGCAGCGCGCTTTCGTCGACGGCTGGCGGGACACCACGCCCAGCGAGCGGATGAGCTACATGCTCAAGCTCGCCGAGGCGATCGAGTCGAACGCCGAACGGCTCGTCGCGATCGAGTCCGAGAACACCGGCAAGCCCCGTGGCCTCACCATGAGCGAGGAGATCCCGCCCATGGTCGACCAGATCCGGTTCTTCGCGGGCGCCGCCCGTCTCCTGGAGGGCAGGTCGACGGGCGAGTACATGTCCGGCTACACGTCGTGGATCCGGCGCGAGCCGGTCGGGGTCATCGGCTCGGTGGCGCCCTGGAACTACCCGATGATGATGGCGGTGTGGAAGTTCGCACCGGCCCTCGCCGCGGGCAACACGCTCGTGCTCAAGCCCTCGGACACCACTCCGGCGAGCACCGTCGCGATGGCGGAGATCTTCGCCGACATCCTGCCTGCCGGCGTGTTCAACGTGGTCTGCGGCGACCGCGACACCGGCGCCACCCTGGTCAGCCACCCGATCCCGGGGATGGTCTCGATCACCGGAAGCACGCAGGCCGGGAAGGCGGTCGCCCGGTCGGCCGCGGACACCGTCAAGCGCACCCATCTCGAGCTCGGCGGAAAGGCGCCGGTCGTGGTGTTCGACGACGCGGACCTCGCGGCGGCGGCCGAGGGCATCGCGGTGGCCGGCTACTTCAACGCGGGGCAGGACTGCACGGCGGCGACCCGGGTGCTGGCTTCCCGGCGGGTGCACGACGACTTCACCGAAGCGCTCGTCGAGCAGGCGCGGCAGATCAAGCTGTCCAACGCCGAGGCGGACGACGACGCGTTCTACATCCCGCCGGTCAACAACGAGCGCCAGCTCGGCCACGTCGCCGGGTTGGTCGAACGTGCGCCCACGCACGCCAAGGTCATCACCGGCGGGGAGCGGATCGGGGACCGCGGCTACTTCTACCCGCCGACGATCGTCGACGATCTCCACCAGGACGACGAGCTGATCAGGACCGAGATCTTCGGACCGGTGATCACGGTGCAGCCGTTCGAGGACGAGGACGAGGCGGTGCGGTGGGCCAACGGCACGGAGTACGGCCTGGCGTCGAGCGTCTGGACCCGGGACCACCAGCGCGCGCTGCGCATGTCGCGGCTGCTGGACTTCGGCTGCGTGTGGGTCAACTGCCACATCCCGCTGGTGGCCGAGATGCCGCACGGGGGCTTCAAGCAGTCGGGCTACGGCAAGGACCTCTCCCTGTACTCGTTCGAGGAGTACACCCGCATCAAGCACGTCATGTCGGCTCTGGACTGAGCCGTTCGGGCAGCGGACGGGGGCGGCGATGGCGCGACTCGGCGGGATGTTCGGCCCTGACGTGACCTTCCTCGGGGTCGATCGATGCGATATCGACGACCCCGAGTCACTGCGGGACGTGGACATCGTGGTGATCGGCGCGCCGTACGACGCCGGGGCCTCCTACCGGGCGGGCGCCCGGTTCGGCCCGCAGGCGATCCGGAGCACGGACTACCTGCCCCATGACGGATCCCGCCCGCACCTGGCACTGCGCGTCGATCCGCTGCGCGACCTGCGGATTCGCGACGCAGGCGACATCGAGATGGCCGGTGTGGAGGGGCGCGCGCCGCTGGATCGGCTCGAGAACGCGGTGCGGACGGCGGCCGAGGCGGGCGCGATCCCCCTGGTGCTGGGCGGGGATCACACGATCACCTGGCCGGACGTCACGGGCGTCGCGCACGCGGTCGGGTGGGGCCGGGTCTCGGTGATCCATTTCGACGCGCATGCCGACACCGGCGAGGAGCAGTTCGGGTCGCTGATCGGCCACGGGTTGCCGATGCGGCGGCTCATCGAGTCCGGCGCCACCCGCGGCGACCGGTTCCTCCAGATCGGACTGCGCGGCTACTGGCCGGAGCCGCCGACCCTCGACTGGATGGCCGAGCAGGGGATGCGCTCGTTCGAGATGGCCGAGATCGTCCGCCGCGGGCTGGACACCTGCCTCGCCGAGGCGTTCGCGATCGCGGTCGACGACTGCGACGGGGTGTTCCTCTCGGTCGACATCGACGTCGTCGACCCGGGTAGCGCCCCCGGCACGGGAACCCCGGAGCCGGGTGGGTTGACCGCCCGTCAGCTGCTCGACACCGTGCGCAGGATCGCGATCGAGCTGCCGCTCGTCGGCATCGACGTGGTCGAGGTGTCGCCGCCGTACGACAGCGCGGACGTCACGGCATTCCTGGCGAACCGGGTCGTGCTGGAGGTCCTGTCCGGCATCGCCTTCCGCCGGACGGGCAAGACGTGGGCCGACATCCCGTCGACCCTCCTGGAGGGACGGACCAGCGCGCCGGAAACGGGCGGGCGGAGGGAATCGCCATGACCACCACGTCCGGCAGGCGCCTGCTGCGCAACATCCCGGAGATCCGCACGTTCTTCCGGACCAACGAGGAGCCCGTCTACTTCGTCGGGGCGACCGCGTTCAACCTGCTCGGCCTCGACCGGTGGGTGCGGAACTTCAACTACATCGCCTACTACGACTCCTGGGACGGTGCCCACCCGCGGGTGTTCACCCCGCGCAACAAGCCGTACGTCGAGTTCCGGAGCAGCGAGGAGATCAACAACTACCTGCTGCGCGATCCCGAGGTCCAGGAGTTCATCGCCCGCCGCAGTGGTCCCGCGAAGGTGGCGATGGTGTTCTTCGACGCCGAGACCGAGGAGATCTGCCGCGAACTCGGCTACGAGCTCATCCTCCCCTCGCACGCTCTCCGCACGAGGTTGGACTCGAAGCTGACGACGACGAGGCTGGGCAACGAAGCCGGCGCGCCGAGCGTGCCGAACGTGATCGCCGAGGTCGGCTCCTGGGAGTCCTTGGTGAAGGTCGCCACCGACGCGGGCCTCGGCACCGACCTGGTGGTCCAGACCGCCTACGGCGACAGTGGGAAGACGACGTTCTTCCTGTCGGCCGAGGAGGACTGGGACCGCCACGCCGACGACATCGTCGGCCAGGAGGTCAAGGTCATGAAGCGGATCAACAACAGGGCGGCCGCGGTGGAAGCGGTGCTGACCAGCAACGGCACGATCGTCGGCCCGTTCATGACCGACCTGACCGGCTACCCCGAGCTCACCCCCTACAAGGGCGGCTGGTGCGGCAACGACCTCTACCCGGACGCACTGTCCGACGCCCACCGGGCCCGCGCGATCGACCTGGTCCGCAGGCTCGGTGACCGGCTCGCCGACGAGGAGTACCGCGGCTTCTTCGAGGTCGACGTGCTCGTGGACCTGGACACCGACGAGGTGTACCTGGGCGAGCTCAACCCCCGGATCTCCGGCGCGTCGTCGATGACCAACGTCACCGCGGGCGCGTATGCCGACCTGCCGCTGTTCCTCTTCCACCTGCTCGAGTACTACGACGTCGACGCTCGCTTCGATGTCGACGAGATCAACGAACGGTGGCGGGAGCTGGCCGCGGTCGACGTCTGGAGCCAGCTGATCATGAAAGAGCCCACCGACGTCGTGGAGCGGATCGACGCCGCGCCCAGGACCGGGCAATGGCACCTCGGGGACGACGGCAAGTTGAGCTTCCGCCGCGTCGCCCTGGACTGGCACGAGCTGCACGACGAGAGCGAATGCTTCTTCCTGCGCGTCTACGGGCCCGGCGACTACCGGTTCAAGGGCGCCGACCTCGGCGTGCTGGTGACGAAAGGCCGCCTGCAGACCGACGAGCCCCAGCTGACCGAGCGCTGCCATCGGATCATCGACGGGGTGCGGGCGCAGTACGCCAGCTCACCCGTCGACGAGCCGCTCGATCCCGTACCGATCAGCTATGTGAAAGGTTCGTCGTATGACTGATCGCGGCGCATTCCCGCACGAGGCGCCGTGGTGGAAGTTCGATTCCCGGAAATGAGGGTGGCGAGCCGAGGAAACATGTCGGCACAGCGTTGCCGAGAAATATCGAGCCGGCCGGCAATGTAGGTATTCATCCGCAACACTGCACGCCGGGGCGGTTCCGGGCGTCGAAGAATGGACTGCCGCATCTCCCGCAACGGTCTCCTGATACCGTCGGCGTTATGCTCATGCAGGGGTTTCCGCCGCCCCCCTCGGCCCGCGTCACGCTGGCCAACTGGCAGGAACCGCCCTATAACCGCTGGGCGTTCTCCCACCTGCGCGAGATCGTGCCCACACAGCGGATCTCCCGGGGCCGCGGCGGCGTCATGTCCCTCCCTCCCGCCCCGCAGCCGCTCGGGGCGGTCGCGACCGCCCGCAGCGACGGGACGGTGTCGACCGTCGACGCCGTGCTGGATGCGACCTACACCGATGGCGTCGTCATCGTGCACGACGGCCGTATGGTCTTCGAGCGGTACGGGGCCCAGACCGACCGCTACACCCCCCATCTCCTGATGTCGATCACGAAGTCGCTGGTGGGCTGCGTCACTGCGAACCTCGTCGATCGCGGGGTGCTGTCCACGGACCAGCTCGTGACCGACCACGTGCCGGAGCTGTCGACCAGCGGTTATCGCGGCGCGCGGGTGCGCCACCTGCTCGACATGCGCTCGGGGATCAAGTTCAGCGAGCAGTACACCGACCCCGATGCCGAGGTGCGCGTGTTCGAGCAGGCCGCCATGTGGAGGCCGGCCACCCACGACGTCCCGCAGTCGACCTACGCCTACCTCGCGACGCTCGTCGCGACCCGTGACCACGGCGGGGTCTTCGAGTACCGGTCCTGTGAGACCGATGTGCTGGGCTGGGTGTGTGAGCGGGCGTCCGGCATCCGGATGGCCGACCTGATCGCGGAGATCGTCTGGACCCCGCTCGGCGCCGAACTCGACGCCGAGATCACCTGCGACGCCCTCGGCGCTGCGATGCACGACGGTGGGATGAACGCCACCACGGCGGACCTCGCCCGGTTCGGGGTGATGCTGCTGGCCGACGGAGTCGCCGGGGGCCACCGCGTCGTCCCCGCCGACTGGCTGACCGCGTCGTGGAACCCCGACCCGGACGTGCGCCAGGCCTTCGCCGACTCGGTCGACGGGCCCTACCTTCCCGGCGGCTGGTACCGCAATCAGTTCTGGTTCCTGCCGCGGGCGCACGGCGACGTACTGCTGTGTCTCGGCATCAACGGTCAGATGCTGTACGTCGATCCCGTCACGGGCACGGTCGCCGCCAAGACCTCGTCGTGGCCGGTGCCCCAGTCACCCACGATGCTCCACGACACGCTCAACGCCTTCGATGCCGCCGCGGCGGCGCTGGCCGGGCACCCGATGCAGTTCCCGCACCTGCGGCCGGGGCCGCCCGGAGTAGCCGCCGGGTTGTCGCGCGGGCGCTCCACGGCGAACTGAGCTGCCACGACGCACGTTTCCGCGGTCGACCGGTTCCCGACCACCGGCTACATCACGATGGGGCGACTCACGTCGTCGGTGGCGGAGAGATCCGGACGGACGCCGGGCCGGCCGTCGCCGGGCGTCTGCGACTCGGCGGCCGACCGCGCGACGACACGTGCTGCCTCCGCGACCTGGGCGATCGTCGAGTAGCGACCCACCGGGATGGCCCGCAGCTCGGCCCGCGTCCGTGCGTCGGCGCCGTAGAACTCCGCGGCGGCGAGCAGTTCCCAGCGTTCGGCGGGGAACTTCTGGCTGGCGAGAACGGCACGCAGGCGCCGGAGCCGCTCATCCATGTCGACCTCCTCGTGAGGAGTGAGATACTACGCATCAGCGCTTGAAATACCAAGCGAACTGAGGTCCGCGTAGCCCCCCGCGGGTGAGGCCCGCGCCGCCCGGCCCGACCAGCATGGCTGCGTGAGTCTGGATGCGCTGGTCCTTGCTCTGACGTCGGTCATCCGCCCGACCAGTGTGGCGTCGGTCTACGCCATGCTCTCGGCCGCGCGGCCGACGCGGCTGCTGGCGGCCTACATCGTCGCCGGGATGATCTTCAGCGTGGGGGTCGGCGTCGCGTTGGTCGCCCTCCTGGGCGTGTCGGTCGTGGCGGAGGCCCCGGACGAGGTGCATGCGGCGATCGCTCTCGTCCTCGGCGCGATCTCGCTCGGCTACGCCGGAGGGCTGCTGAGCGGATGGGTGTCGACGCCGACGCGTCGCCGCCGGCGCAACCAGGCCGCAGGCGAGTCCGAGACGTGGCTCGGCCGCCAGCTCGCCGACCTGTCCGCGCCCCGCGCGGCCCTCGTCGGCGTGCTGACCCACGTGCCGGGAATCCTGTACCTCGCCGCACTCAGCGCGATCACCGCCAGCACGTCGAGCAACACGAACCGGATCTTCCAGGTACTGGTCTACAACGTGATCTGGTTCGCGATGCCGCTGACGGCCCTGGTGCTGGCCGCGAGGAGGTCTGCGGAGCTCCAGAAGTTCCTGCGGCGGGTCAGCGACTGGATCTGGCGCCACCAGCACCAGATCCTGATCACGGTGTTCGGTCTCCTGGGCGTGTACCTGATCGTGCGGGGCATCGTCGAGGTTCAGCGCTGACCGCGGCAGGTCTCGGGCCGAAGAGAGTCGACTGCGAGGAGATCGTCTGATGGGGAGCTCGACATGAGTGCGTCGCCCGAGCCCGCGCCGTCGCCGCCGGTCACCCAGAACCGCGAGTTCTGGATGCTCATGGGGTACGCGGTCGCCCTCGGGGTGTTCGGCGCGCTCGCCGGTCTGGTGTTCATGGGACTGATCGGGTTCGGGGGCGGCTGGTACGACGATGCCGATCCGGGCTGGTTCGGCGGGCAGTGGTGGTGGGTGGCGGTCACCGCGGGGGCCGGTGTCCTCGTGGGGCTCGCGCGTCGCCTGATGCACCTGCCCGAGGAGCTCCCCGGCCTGGTCGACGACGTGCAGGACGGGCACGTCGAACCGCGGTTGGTCCCGGGGATCGTGGTCGTCTCGGCCGTGTCGCTCATCGGTGGCGCCAGCCTGGGTCCGGAGAAGGCGCTGGGCACGATGGGCGGCGGGGTCGGCACCTGGCTCTCCCAACGGCGCAGGCTCAGCTCAGAGGACTCGCGGCTGTGCACCCTGTCCGGCTTCGGCGGTGCGTACGGCGGGCTGTTCTCCAGCACGGTGATCGTCGTGATGTTCATCCTCGAGCTCGCCCGCCCCGGTGGCCGCCGGTTCGTCAAGGCCCTCGTGGGCGGGGTCGTCTCGTCGAGCGTCTCGTTCGGGATCTACTTCACCATCGCCGGTGCGGTGTTCGTCGACGCCTACCAGGTGCCCTCGTACGCCTACGAGGACTGGCAGCTGCTCGTGGGGATCCCGCTGGGCGTGCTCGCGGCGCTGGTGGTGACGATGATGGTGGTGATCGTCCAAGGGATGTCACGGCTGTTCGAGCTGGTGAAGCTCCCCGGCATCGTGCGGTCGACGATCGGCGGGGTGCTGTTCGGGCTCGTCGGCGTGGTGCTGCCGCTGACGATGTTCACCGGGAGCGACCAGCTGACGACCGTGCTGGAGCATGCGGGGACGCTGGGCGTGGGACTGCTCGTCGCCCTCGTGATCGCCAAGCAGTTCACGTTCGCGGTGAGCCAGGCGAGCGGGTTCGTCGGCGGGCCGATCTTCCCCGCGCTGTTCGTCGGCGGAACCGTGGGCGTCCTGGTGCACGCGGTGTTCCCGGCCGTGCCGCTGGGTCTGGCGTTCACCTGCATGCTCGCCGCCGTTCCGGGTGCGCTCGTGGCCGCGCCGTTCACGATGGTGCTGCTCGCCGCGTTCCTCACCCAGGTCGGCGCGCTGCAGACCGCGCCGATCCTGATCGCCGTCGTCACCGCGTTCCTGACCATGGAGGCGGTGAAGTACCTCGTCGCACGCCGCAGGGAGGTGCGCGCGACGGGAGGGGAACCGGCGACGCCGAACTGAGCGGTCTCGGGGACCTCCTGGTCCTCCCGGGGTGATGACACGGCGGGGTACCGCGACGATCCTGGCCTGGTGGTGAGGCATCACGGTGCGTCAACGCCCTGACGCAGGTGGGTGTCCCAGAGGTGGTCGAGGGGTGCGAGATGAGCAACGAGCCCGACGGGCCGGCTACACCATCGGAGTCGGACCGGCGCGATGCGGCTCGCCACGCCGAGATCGCGCTGCGGTCCATCGGGCAGCCGAACTCGGTGGCCGGCGAGTTCGACTTCTGGGACAACAGCTACGAGGGGCGGCGGCTGTTCTCCGAGTTGCTGGGCACGTTCTTCCTCGTGCTCGTCGCCGTCGGCGGCGGAATGGTGAACGCGTTGTTCGGCGACGACGCGGTCCCGTCCGGCGCGCGCGTGGTGGCGCCGGCGCTGATGGTGGCGGCGATCATCCTGTTCATGGGGACGGTCTCCGGGGCGCACCTGAACCCGGCGGTGAGCATCGCCTTCGCGCTGCGCGGCGACTTCCCGTGGAAGCGCGTACCCGCGTACATCGTCGCCCAGGTGGTCGGCGCGATCCTCGCCACGCTGCTCCTGTGGGCCCTGCTCGGCAAGCAGGGCAGCGCCGGCCTGACCCTGCCCGGTGCGGGCATCTCGACGACCACGGCGATGCTGTGGGAGCTCGTCCTGACCGTCGGCCTGGTGAGCGTGATCCTGGGCACCGCGTCGGGTGCCCAGCAGATCGGGCCGCTGGCGGCCATCGGCGTCGGCAGCTACATCGCCCTCGCCGGGCTGTGGGGGGCGCCGGTCAGCGGGGCGTCGATGAACCCGGCCCGTTCCCTCGGACCCGCCCTCGTACTCGGCGACTGGACGTCGTGGTGGGCGTACCTCGTCGGGCCGTTGGCGGGCGCGGTCGTCGCGGTGGGTTTCGCGCACGTCCTGCGGGGCGCCGGCGGCGGCCGCAGCGGGGTGGCGGCCGCGGAGGGTTCGCTCGGCGTGAGCTGGCGTCCGGGCCCCCGGCCGCGTTCCTGAGCCCGCCGCCGGTGCGGGTCTGGTCCGCCCCGCGACGAGACGCGTGCCGCTGGTCGGCACGAGCAACGAGAGGGGGGCCGTCATGGCGGCGAGGAGTGCAGGTGCTGCGCAGGCGTCCGGCGATGCACCGGGCGAGGGCGCGGAGCGGTTGACCCACATCGACCGGGTCGCCCGGGGCAAGGATGCCCGGGCCGCGGCCCCGCTCGGGTCGCACGCGGAGTTCACGCCGGGCGCGTCGCGCGATCCGGTCGGTCTCCTGCTGGAGCAGGCCGAGAGCCGGGTGCCGGAGCTGGTACCGATCCGCCACGGGCGGATGCTGGTCTCGCCCTTCACGTTCTTCCGTGGCGCGGCCCTTCCGATGGCGGCCGACCTCGCCGGAACACCGAGGTCGGGGCTGCGGGTGCAACTGTGCGGTGACGCGCACCTGTCCAACTTCGGGGCGTTCGCCTCGCCGTCGCGGCGGCTGGTCTTCGACGTCAACGACTTCGACGAGACGCTGCCCGGGCCGTTCGAGTGGGACGTCAAACGGCTGGCGGCGAGCCTGGCCGTGGCGGGCCGGGACAACGAGTTCGGCGGGAAGGACCGCCGTGCGATCGTGCTGTCGGCGGTCGAGGGATACCGGACGGCGATGCGGTCGTTCGCCGAGCAGCACTTCATGGACGTGTGGTACGCGTACCTGGACGTCGAGGACACCGTCAGCCGGCTCCGGTCGCAGATGAAATCGAAGCAGGTCAAGACCACCGAGAAGATGGTGGCCAAGGCGCATACGCGCGACAGCATGCAGGCACTGAACAAGCTCACCGAGGTGGTCGACGGCCGGCGACGGATCATCACCGAGCCGCCATTGATCGAGCCGATCGAGGACGTCTTCGCCGACATGCAGATCGACACCGTCTACCGGCTGCTGCGCGCCATGCTGGGCAAGTACCGGCGCACCCTGCAGTCCGACCGCAAGCACCTGCTCGAACACTTCGCCGTGGTCCAGGGTGCGCGCAAGGTGGTGGGCGTCGGCAGCGTCGGCACCCGCGCGTGGATCGTGCTCATGGACGGCGGGGACGGAACCGAACCGCTGTTCCTGCAGGCCAAGGAGGCCCAGCCGTCGGTGCTCGCGGCCTACTGCGGCCGCAGCCAGTACCACAACGAGGGCGAGCGGGTGGTCGCCGGCCAGCGCCTGATGCAGGCGGAGAGCGACATCCTCCTCGGCTGGACCCACACGACCGGGCCGGACGGCGTGGACCGCGACTTCTACGTGCGCCAGCTGAAGGACTGGAAGTTCTCCGTGCCGATCGAGCAGCTCCGTCCGTCGGGCATGCAGGAGTACGCCCGCATGTGCGGGTGGACCCTCGCGCGGGCCCATGCCCGCTCCGGCGACCGCATCGCCCTGGGCTCCTACCTCGGCGGCTCGGACGAGTTCGACCGGGCGGTCGCCGCCTTCGCCGAGACCTACGCCGACCAGAACGAACGCGACTACGCGGCGTTCCAGGCCGCCGTCAAGGACGGCAGGGTCGAGGCGACCACCGAGATATGACCATGACCAGAGGACCGTGAGCACGAGGAGTCAGGGCAGCGCGACGATGACGGCATCCGGCGGGCGGCGCGGTGTCGCGGGCAGCTCGGCGGCGCCCACGAGCGGCCAGCCGGCCCGGATCATGACCTGGGGACGGAGCTGCCCCGACCCGAGGAGGGCCTCCGCGAGCAGGGCGCGGGCCTCGTCGCTCTCCAGCAGCTCGGTGAGCGTGCAGGTCGCGAGCCCCGCGCGCGTCGCCGTCAACAGCAGGGCGCTGAGCGCCTCACCCGCTCGCAGCCACTGCAGGCGGGTGTCGCCGGGTGTGGACAGCACCAGCAGCGCGGCCGCCTCGGGTTCGCCCACGGTGGGTGGCTGGGCCAGCGTCGGCCGGGCGAAGGGGCGCATCGGCACCTGGCCGGGGATCCGTGCCGCGTCGGGAGCGGCGGCGGCGGGCACACCGTCGGCAGCACCCGCCGGGCGACCGCTCCAGGCTGCCATCTCGGCGACCCGTGCGGGATCCGCGCCGGCAGCGGCCGCCGCCCGGGCCGCGGCGCGGTACACCGTCCAGCGCTGCTCCGGATCGGCGGCCACCGTGAGGACGAGCCCGCGCAGGTCGGCCACCTCGGCCAGCTCGCCGAGGGTCTCGGCCGGGACCGGCCAGCCGCTGTAGCGGCGCCGGTCCGTGCGGCGGTGGGACAGGTACGGGGCCAGTGCGCGGTCCTCGTCGACCACCCCGGGGACCGTCGTCACCGTCGCCAGGTGGCCGGGGTCGTCGGGGTCGGGCAGGCGCCGCACCCGTGCGCCGCTGCCGAGTCCGGCCAGGGCGACCTGCACGTGGTGCAGCGCAGCCCCGCAGCTGATGACGAGCTCCCGGTCGAGGGGATCCGTCGCGGGCAGCCGCCTGGACGTGTCGAGGTACAGCTCGACGACGCCGTCCCCCATCCGCCAGAGCCACGGCTGGATGTTGTGCAGGGACGGCGCCCTCAGCGCCTGCGTCACCGCCCGCCGGATCAGGTCGTCGTCCATCGCCCCTCCTGCCGCCTCCGTCCCGACGATGGGGGATCCCGGGCCCCGGGTCCAGGGGCTTGCGGCCCCCGGTCGGGAGCCGCCGGGCCCTCCGGTGCGTGGCCGGCGCAGGGCTGCCGGGAACGTCACCCGGCGGTCGGTCGCAGCGCGTCCTCCGCGAGCGCGACGACGTTCGCGAGCAGCATCGCCCGCGTCATCGGCCCGACGCCGCCGGGGTTGGGCGAGACCCAGCCGGCGACATCGCGGACGTCGTCGGCGACGTCACCGGCGATCCGGCCGTCCACGCGGGAGACGCCGACGTCGAGGACCGCTGCCCCGGGCTTCACCATGTCGCCGGTCACGACGCCCGGCACGCCCGCCGCGGCGACGACGATGTCGGCCTCGCGCACGTGGGCGCGCAGGTCGGCGGTCCCCGTGTGGCAGAGCGTGACGGTCGCGTTCTCCGAGCGCCGGGTGAGCAGCAGCCCGAGCGGGCGGCCGACGGTGATCCCGCGCCCGATCACCACCGCGTGCGCACCCGCGATCGGCACGTCGTGGCGGCGCAGCAGCTCGACGATGCCGTTCGGCGTGCACGGCAGCGGTGCGGGCCTGCCGAGCACGAGCCAGCCGAGGTTCGCCGGGTGCAGGCCGTCGGCGTCCTTCGCGGGATCGACGAGCCCGAGCACCCGGGTCTCGTCGCGGCCCTCCGGCAGCGGCAGCTGGACGATGTACGCCGTGCACGCGGGATCGGCGTTCAGGGTCGTTACGGCGTCCTCGATCTCGCCCTGCGTCGCGGAGGCCGGCAGGTCGATCCGGATCGACGCGATCCCGATCTCGGCGCAGTCGCGGTGCTTGCCGGCGACGTACCAGTGCGAGCCGGGGTCGTCCCCGACGAGGATCGTGCCGAGGCCGGGAACGACGCCGCGGTCCCGCAGCCGGGCGACGCGCGCAGCCAGCTCGGCCTTGACGGCGGCCGCGGTCGCGGCGCCGTCGAGCGTGCGTGCTCGGCGGCCGTCGACCGCCGCCGCGACGGTGTCGGGGGCAGGCATCGGGTTCACCACCAGGTTCGGGGGTAGTGCCGCCGCGGATCGGCGGACAGGTTGTTCACGACGAGTGCGACCAGCAGCAGGATCAGCACGCCCACCAGCACCGGTGCCAGCACGAAGCCGTAGCCGAGCTGCCGCACGTGCGGCTCGACGACGGCGATCAGGGCGGTCGCGCCGGCAGGCGGGTGCACCGTCCGGGTCAGCTGCATGATCGCGAGCGCAACGGCCGCCGCCACGGCTCCCGTGTACACGGCCTCGTCGGGCAGCAGCAGGACGGTGGTCACGCCGGTGAGCGCGGACAGCACGTGCCCGCCGACCAGGCAGCGCGGTTGCGAGAAGGGCGCCGACGGCGCGGCGAACAGCAGCACCGCCGAGGAACCGAAGGAGCCGATGACGAACATCTGGGCGCTGGGCGGCATATGCGTGAGATGCGTCGGGACGGCGGTCAGGGTGAGCCCGAGGAGCGTCCCGAGCACCGACCAACCGATCTCGCGGGGTGCGGCCCGCACGCCCGTGGACCCGCCGCCGGACATCCGCGCGGCGTAGGTCCGCAGGCGGCGGGGAGCGGTGATGCCCGATGCCGCGTCGACTCCCGCGCCGACTTCCGAGCCGACTCCCGAGCCGCTTCCCACGCCGAGGGACCGTAAGGAACGGGCCGCCGCGATGTCCTCCCCCCTGCGGGGGAGCGGCCCCGCAGGTCCGGGCCGTGGCCTTGACGCCGCAGTGCCCTGCCGCCGACAGTGAGGCGACAACACAAGATGCGACAACACAAGAGGCGAGCGGGGACCAGGAAGCCGGTGCGAGTCCGGCGCGGTCCCGCCACTGTCACCGGGGAGCGGACCCCGTCGACGGCCACGGGCGCGTGACGCCTGGAAGGCCGGGGCGAGCGACGATCCGGGAGCCAGGACACTGCCCTGCCCGCCCGAGCGCCGACGCGCTCGCTCCACCGCCGGGACGAGGATCCCGAGGAAGGGGAACCGCCGTGCGCCGCCCTCGCGCATGCGCGTCACCGGGTGACGCCCCGACGATGCTGCTGCTGTCCACGTCGGACACCGATCTGCTGTCCGCCCGGGCCTCCGGCGCGGGCTGGCGGACGGCCAACCCCGCCCGGGTGCCCATGGCCGACCTGCCGGCGCTGCTCGCGGGGGCCGGGGTCGTCGTCGTCCGGATCCTGGGCGGGCAGCGCTACTGGGAGGACGGGATCGCCGCCGTCCGCGCCTCGGGGCTGCCGGTCGTCGCGCTCGGCGGCGAGCAGGCGCCCGACGCGGAGATGATGAGCCTGTCGACGGTCCCGGCCGGGGTCGCCGCCGAGGCGCACGCGTACCTGGCCCAGGGCGGCAGCGCCAACCTGGCGCAGCTGCACGCGTTCCTCTCCGACACGGTGCTGTTGACAGGGCACGGCTTCGAGCCGCCCGCGGTGCTGCCGGCGTGGGGGTTGCTGGACCGGGCTGTGCCGGACCGGGCTGGGCACGAGGTCGAGGGGCCGACGGTGGCCGTGCTCTACTACCGCGCGCAGCACCTCGCCGGGAACACCGCCTTCGTCGAGGCGCTGTGCGTCGCCATCGACGATGCGGGCGGGCGGCCGCTGCCGGTGTACTGCGCGTCGCTGCGCCAGGCCGAACCGGCCCTGCTGCAGACCCTGGCGCAGGCCGACGCGATGGTCGTCACGGTGCTCGCCGCGGGGGGCACGACACCCGCGTCCGCCTCGGCGGGCGGTGCCGACGAGGCGTGGGACGTCGCCGACCTCGCCGCGCTCGACGTCGCGATCCTGCAGGGACTGTGCCCGACCTCGGGGCGGGCGGGCTGGGCGGCGAGCGACGACGGCCTGACCCCGCTCGACGTCGCCACGCAGGTGGCCGTCCCGGAGTTCGACGGCCGGCTGATCACGGTGCCGTTCTCCTTCAAGGAGATCGACGCGGACGGGCTCTCGACCTACGTGCCCGACCCCGAACGGGCCGCCCGCGTGGCGGGCATCGCCGTGCGGCATGCCCGGCTGCGCCACGTCCCGCCCGGGGACCGCCGGATCGTGCTGATGCTGTCGGCGTACCCGACCTCGCACGCGCGGATCGGTAACGCGGTCGGCCTGGACACCCCGGCGAGCGCGGTCGCGCTGCTCGCGGCGCTGCGCGACGCCGGCTACGACGTGGGCCCCCTCGACGGCCCGGACGCCCTGCCGGGGGTCGCCGCGCGGGACGGCGACGCGCTCGTCCACGCGCTGATCGCCGCGGGCGGCCAGGACCCGGAGTGGCTCTCCCAGGAGCAGCTGGAGGGCAACCCGGTGCGGATCTCCGCTGCCCGGTACCGCAGCTGGTTCGCGGGCCTCCCGGCGGATCTGCGGGAGTCCGTCGAGCGGCACTGGGGCCCGGCGCCGGGCGAGCTCTACGTCGACCGCAGCGCCGATCCGGACGGCGAGATCGTGGTCGCGGCGCTGCGCGCGGGCAATGTCGTGCTGATGGTGCAGCCGCCGCGCGGGTTCGGCGAGAACCCGGTGGCGGTCTACCACGACCCGGACCTGCCGCCGTCGCACCACTACCTCGCGGCCTACCGCTGGCTCGCCGCGCCCGCAGCCGACGGCGGGTTCGGCGCCGACGCCGTGGTCCACCTGGGCAAGCACGGCAACCTGGAGTGGCTGCCGGGAAAGACGCTCGGGATGAGCGCGTCGTGCGCGAGCGACGCCGCGCTGGGCGACCTGCCGCTGATCTACCCGTTCCTGGTCAACGACCCGGGGGAGGGCACGCAGGCCAAGCGGCGGGCGCACGCGACGCTGGTCGACCACCTCATCCCGCCGATGGCGCGCGCGGAGACCTACGGCGACATCGCCCGGCTGGAACAGTTGCTCGACGAGCACGCAGCCGTCGCATCGCTCGACCCGGCGAAGCTGCCCGCCGTCCGCCAGCAGATCTGGACGCTGCTGCAGGCCGCCCGCCTCGACCACGACCTCGGGCTCACCGCGCGACCGCACGACGCCGAGTTCGACGACTTCCTGCTGCACGTCGACGGCTGGCTGTGCGAGATCAAGGACGCGCAGATCCGCGACGGCCTGCACGTGCTGGGCGCCGCTCCCGAGGGCGAGCCGCGCGTCGACCTCGTCCTCGCGATGCTGCGCGCGCGGCAGCTGTGGGGCGGGGTGGAGAGCCTGCCCGGCCTGCGGACCGTGCTCGGCCTGCCCGAGGACGGCTCGGCACCGACGGCCGAGACCGACCGGGTCGAGGAGCTGGCCCGCGACCTCGTGGCGGCGATGGAGGCGCGCGACTGGGACCCTTACGCCGCGGGCGGGATCGTCGCGGCCCGGCTGCCGGGACGCCCGGAGGCCGCCCTCGTCGAGCGGATCCTGCGGTTCGCCGCCGAGGAGATCGTGCCCCGGCTCGCCGGCACCGCGCTGGAGATCGAGCGGGTGCTGCACGCGCTCGACGGCGGGTTCGTGCCCGCGGGACCGTCCGGATCACCGCTGCGCGGCCTGGTCAACGTGCTCCCCACCGGGCGCAACTTCTACTCGGTCGACCCCAAGGCCGTCCCGTCGCGGCTGGCGTGGGAGACCGGGCAGGTCATGGCCGAGTCCCTGCTGGACCGCTACCGCCGCGACCACGGCGACTGGCCGCGCTCGGTCGGCCTCTCGGTGTGGGGCACGAGCGCGATGCGCACCTCCGGGGACGACGTCGCCGAGGTGCTGGCGCTGCTGGGCGTGCGGCCGGTCTGGGACGAGGCGAGCCGGCGCGTCACGCACCTCGAGGTGATCGACCTCGCCGAGCTGGGCAGGCCGCGCATCGACGTGACGGTGCGGATCTCGGGGTTCTTCCGCGACGCCTTCCCGCACGTGCTCGCGCTGCTCGACGATGCGGTACGGCTCGTCGCCGCGCTGGACGAGCCGCCCGAGCGGAACTTCGTCCGCGCACACGTGGCCGAGGACGAGGCGCGCACCGGGGACCGCCGCCGCGCCACCGCGCGGATCTTCGGCTCCAAGCCCGGCACGTACGGGGCGGGCCTGCTGCAGCTGGTGGACTCGCGCAACTGGCGCGACGACGCCGACCTCGCCGAGGTCTACATGACCTGGGGCGGCTACGCCTACGGGCGCGGGCTCGACGGCACCCCCGCCCGCGACGACATGCAGGCGGCGTACCGGCGGATCGCCGTGGCGGCCAAGAACGTCGATACCCGCGAGCACGACATCGCCGACTCCGACGACTACTACCAGTACCACGGCGGCATGATCGCCACGGTCCGCGCGCTGACCGGCACGGCACCGCAGGCCTACCTCGGCGACTCCACCACGCCGTCGGCCGTCCGGACCCGCAGCCTGCACGAGGAGACCGCGCGCGTGTTCCGCGCCCGGGTGGTCAACCCGCGCTGGATCGAGGCGATGCGCCGCCACGGCTACAAGGGCGCGTTCGAGATGGCCGCGACGGTCGACTACCTGTTCGGCTACGACGCGACGGCAGGGGTCGTCGCGGACTGGATGTACGAGCGGCTGTCGGCTGCCTACGTGCTGGACCCCGACAACCGGAAGTTCCTCGCCGAGTCCAACCCGTGGGCGCTGCACGGCATGGCCGAGCGGCTGCTCGAGGCGGCGGGCCGCGGGATGTGGGCGGCACCGGAGCAGCCGACGCTCGACGCGCTGCGCGCCGCGCTGCTCGACACCGAGGGCGAGCTGGAGGGCCGGTGAGCGTCGATGGCTGACCAGCCGGGCGTCGTGGTGATCGCCGCCCCCGCGTCGGGCAGCGGCAAGACCACGGTCGCGACCGGGCTCATGGCGGCGCTGGCCCGCCGGGGCACCCCGGTCGCCCCGTTCAAGATCGGGCCGGACTACGTGGACCCCGGCTACCACGCGCTCGCGACGGGCCGGCCGGGCCGCAACCTCGATCCCGTGCTGGTCGGACCCGGGCGGATCGCCGCGCTGGTGCGCCACGGATCGACCGGGGCCCGGATCGCCGTCGTCGAGGGCGTGATGGGGCTGTTCGACGGCCGGGTGCGCGACGGCGCGGGCTCCACCGCGCAGGTCGCGGGTCTGCTGGAGGCGCCGGTCGTGCTGGTCGTGGACGCCCGCGGCCAGTCCCGCAGCCTGGCGGCGCTGCTGCACGGCTTCGGCGGCTTCGACCCGTCGGTGCGGCTCGCGGGGGTCGTCCTCAACCGGGTCGGCGGCGAGCGGCACGCCGCGGTGCTCCGCACGGCATGCGCCGAGGTCGGGGTGCCGGTGCTCGGCGCCCTCCCGCGGCTGCCGGCGTTGGCGGTGCCGTCGCGGCACCTGGGACTGGTGACGGCGGCCGAGCACGGGGCAGCGGCGGCCGCGGCCGTCGACGAGATGGCCGACGTCGTCGGCGAGCACGTCGACCTCGGCGCCGTGCTGCGGCTCGCCTCGCCCCTGCCGGCGGGGCCGGTCTGGGACCCGGCGGCTGAGGTCGGACCGCCCGTGCCCGGCGCGCCCGTCGTGGCGGTGGCGGGCGGGCCCGCGTTCACCTTCGGCTACGCCGAGCACACCGAGCTGCTGCGCGCGGCGGGCGCGGAGATCGCCGTGTTCGACCCCCTGCGGGCCGAGTCACTGCCCGAGGGCACCGCCGCGCTGGTGCTGCCGGGCGGCTTCCCCGAGGAGCACGTGGCCGACCTCGGCGCCAACGCCCCCCTGCGCGCCGCCGTGCAGGCGCTGGCGCGGTCCGGCGCGCCCGTGCACGCCGAGTGCGGGGGACTGCTGTACCTGTGCCGCGACCTGGCGGGCGCGCCCATGTGCGGGGTGCTGCCGGCGTCGGCGGCGATGACCGGCCGGCTCACGCTCGGCTACCGGGACGCGGTCGCGGTCGCCGCCTCGCCGGTGTTCGCGCGCGGCACCCACGTCACCGGCCACGAGTTCCACCACTGCACGGTCACGCCGGCCCGGGGCACCACGGCCGCCTGGTGGTGGGAAGGCCGGACGGAGGGGTTCGTCAGCCGCGGGGTGCACGCCTCGTTCCTGCACACCCATCCCGCGGGCGCGCCCCTCGCCGTCGCCCGCTTGGTGGAGCGTGCCGCCACCTCCCGGCCGTCCGGGCACGGCGCGCTGGTGGTCGGGCGGTGACCGCATGCGTGCGCTGGCACCTGGTCCGGCACGGTGAGAGCATGTGGAACGCCGCCGGCCTGCTCCAGGGCCGTACCGCCGACGTGGGCCTGACCATGCGCGGGGGACAGCAGTCGTGCGCGGTCGCCGCGGCGCTCGCGGGCGCCTCCGTGGCCGCCGTGCTCACCAGCGACCAGCGCCGCTGCCGGGAGACCGCCGAGGTCGTGGCTGCGCGGCACGGGCTCGCCGTCCGTCCCGAACCGGCGCTGCGCGAGCAGGCCCACGGATGCTGGGAGGGGCGGCCGAGCGCCGTGTACGGGCCGCTCCTGGCGGCGGCGGGCCCGGACTGGGCGCCGCCGGGCGGGGAGACCGCCCGCAGCCTGCACGCCCGGGTCGCCGCGCTCGTCGGCCGCCTGCATCGCGAGCCGCTCCCGGACGGCGACCTGGTCGTCGTGACCCACGGCGAGACCGTGCGCGCCCTGCTCGCCGTGCTGGCCGGGCACCCGCCGGAGGCCATGCCCCGGGAGCTGCCGGGCAACGGCAGCGTGCACGCGGTCGCGGTACCGCGGCCCGCCCCGGTGGGGGTCCGATGAGCGGGGCGGGGTGGGCCAGGCTGGTCGTCGCGCCGCTGGCCGTCGAGGTGACCGTCGCCGAGGCGGTGCGCCGGCTCGCGCACCGGACCCGCGTCACGGCCTGGTCGGGGGCGTGGTCGCGGGGGGCGCTGGTGACGTGCGACCCGCAGCGGGTCGTCCACGTCCCGGCAGGGGAGGATCCGGCCGGGGTGCTGGCGCTGGTGCCGGAGGTCGCGCCGGACCCCGCGCACCCGGACGCCGTCGGCGGCGGCTGGTTCGGCTACCTCGCCTTCTCCGGTACCCGCGACGCCGGCGTGCCCGCGGCCAGCCTCGGCTGGTACCCCGATGTCCTGAGACACGACGGCCGCCGCTGGTGGCACGAGGCGCTGGTCGGCGCCGGGGACGACGAGGACGCCCTGCTGGCCCGCCGCGCCGCCCTGCTCACCGACCTCCTCCGCCCGACCAGCCTGCCGCCCGCCCGGCTGCGGTTGCGCGGCCGGCCGGATCCGGCCCGCCACCTCGCCGCGGTGGAGCGCTGCCAGCAGGCCATCCGCCGCGGGGACATCTACCAGGCCAACATCGCGACGTCCCTGGACCTGCAGCTCTCGGGCTCCCCGCACGACGCCTGGGCGCGCCTGGTCGAACGGTTCGACCCCGAGCACGCCGGCCTCGTCGCCGAGCCGGGCTGCACGGCCGTGGGGGCGAGCCCCGAGCAGTTCCTGATCCGCGCCGGCCGCACGGTCCGCAGCCGGCCGATCAAGGGCACGCGGCCGCGCGTCGGCGGCCGCGACGACGAGCGCGAGCGGGTGCTCCTCGGCGGCTCCGAGAAGGACGCCGCGGAGAACGTCATGATCGTCGACCTGGTGCGCAACGACCTGGCCCGAGTGTGCCGGACGGGCTCGGTGACGGTGCCCGAGCTGCTGTCGGTGCAGCCCCACCCGGGCGTGTGGCACCTGGTCTCCTCGGTGGCGGGCGAGCTCGCGGCGGGCCACGACGACGCCGACCTCGTCCGGGCGGCGTTCCCACCCGGGTCGGTCACCGGCGCGCCCAAGATCCGCGCGGTCGAGATCATCGAGGAGGTGGAGGACGCTGCGCGCGGGCTCTTCACCGGGGCGATGGGCTATGCCGGACCGCTCGCCGGGCTCGAGCTGGCGGTGACCATCCGCACGCTGGAGGTGGCCGCAGGCGGCCGCACCCGGCTCGGGGTCGGCGGCGGGATCACCGTCGACTCGGCGCCGTGGCGCGAGTGGCGGGAGTGCCTGGACAAGGCGGCGCCGATCCTGGAGACCCTCGGCTGCACGGACCTGCGACCCCGCCGTGCCCCGCGCGGTGCGCCCCGGGTCGACCCGGCCGCCGGGCTGCGGGAGACCCTGCTGCTGGTCGACGGCCGCCCGGTGCGGCTGGCCGAGCACGTCGGGCGGCTGCAGCGGTCCTACTGGGAGTGCTACGGCGAGACCCTGCACGCCGACATCGGAGCCGCGGTACGCGCCGCCGCGTCGGCGCCTGCCGGCGCGCCACGCCACCAGGTGGCACGGATCACCGCGCGCCCCGACGACCCCGGCCGCGTCGAGGTGCGGGTGGAGCCGTTCGCCGCCCGCCGGACGGGCACCGGGCTGGTCGTGCACACCCTCGACGCGGCGGGTGCGCATCCGCACAAGTGGGCCGACCGGCGCTGGATCGACCGGATCGAGGCGGGCCTGCCCCCCGGCGTCGAGGCGCTCCTCGTCGACGACCGCGGCCTGCTGCTGGAGACGACCCGGTCCAACGTCTTCGTCGTCCGCGGCGGGGTCGTGCGTACGCCGCCGCTGGACGGGCGGCTGTTGCCCGGCGTGGGGCGCCAGGCCGTCCTCGACCGGCTCGACGGGGCGGGAGTCCCGTACGAGCTCGCGGTGCTGGACCTGGCCGATCTCGCCCGGGCCGACGGTGCGTTCGTCACCAACGCGTTGCGCGGCCCGCGGTGGGTGCCCCGGGTGGCGGACGTCGCCGTGTGGGGCGACCCGCATCCCGCGCTGCGCGAGGTGCTCCGCCTGGTCGCCGCGGAGCCCGCCGGGGCTGCGGACGTGGCCGGGGCGGTGGTCGGGGCAGCGGTCGGGACGGTGGGGCCGGCATGAGATCGGAGCACGACCGGGGAGGCAGGATGGTCCAGGAACGGTCGGTCCTACCGGTGGCACGGGCCGGTGACGGCAGCAGGGTGTCACTCGGGCAGCTCGTGGGGGTGGGGACAGGACCGGGTGATCCGGATCTCGTCACCGTCCGCGCGGTGGAGGCGCTCGCCGCGGCCGATGTCGTCTTCGTCCTGGTGACGAGCCCGGACGAGACCGGCACGGCCGAGCGCGTCGTGCTGCACTACGTCGAGGCGTGGCGGGTCGAGCCGCTGGTCCTCCCCGGCCACGGTGGGCCGGGTCACGGCGTGGGCTGGGACGGTGTCGCGGCGCGGATCGGGGAGTGGTTCCTCGGCCATCCCGGCGGCACCGCGGTCCTCGCGACGGTCGGCGGCCCGGGGATCCGGTCCCCTTTCGGGCGGCTCGCCGAGGCGGTGCGCCGGCTCGCCGGCCCGGTCGAGACGGGCTTCGTGCCCGGGATGTGCGCGACGCAGGAGGTCCCGCCGACCATCGCATCGGCACCCGAGCGGAGCGCGCCGTGCTGAGCGCCGAGGCCGACGCCGCCCGCCGGGCCTTCTACCGGGTCGTCGAGGGGCGCCGCGACGTCCGGACGGGGTTTCGGCCCGACGTGCCCGTCGACGACACCGTGCTGGGCCGGATGCTCGCCGCAGCACACGCGGCGCCGAGCGTCGGGTTCTCCCAGCCGTGGGACTTCGTCGTGGTCCGCGACCGGGCAGTGCGGGAGCGGGTGCAGCGGCTCGTCGTGCGGCAGCGCGAGGCCTACGCCGCCGCGCTGCCGGGCGGGCGGGCCGCCGCGTTCCGCGGCCTGAAGATCGAGGCGATCCTCGACACGCCGCTCAACGTCGTGGTCACCTGCGACCGCACGCGCGGCGGGCGGCACGTGCTCGGCCGGGCCACCCAGCCGCAGATGGCGCCGTACTCGGCCGCGCTCGCGGTGCAGAACCTCTGGCTGGCCGCCCGGGCGGAGGGCCTCGGCGTCGGGTGGGTGAGCTTCCTCGACGACGCCGGCACCCGCGAGCTGGCGGCGTTGCTGGACCTGCCCGGCCACCTGGAGGTCATCGCCTACCTGTGCGTCGGGCACGTCGCCGCGTTCCCCGCCGAACCCGAGCTCGCCGCGGCGGGCTGGGCCCGGCGCAGGCCGCTGGCCTGGGCCGTCCACCACGACAGCTACGGACGACGGGCCCTGCCCGGGGAGGAACCCATGGACCTGATCGAGGAGACGGTCGCGGCGATCGAGCCCGCGTCCGCCGAGGCGGCGGCCGCCGCCCGCGACCGGCTGGACCGGATGACCAAGCCGCGCGGGGCGCTGGGACGGGTCGAGGACCTCGCCGTGCGGCTCGCGGCGGTCGCCGGGGCCTGCCCGCCCCCGATGCCAGAACCCGCCGCCGTCGCGGTGTTCGCCGCCGACCACGGCGTGCACGCGCAGGGCGTCACGCCGTGGCCGCAGGAGGTCACCGGCCAGATGGTGGGCAACTTCCTGGCGGGCGGCGCGGTCGTCAACGCGTTCGCCCGCCAGGTGGGGGCCGAGGTGTGCGTGGTCGACGTGGGTGTCGCCTCAGTACTGGATCACGGGCTGGACCACGGGCTGGATCAGGGGCCGGACCCGGTACCCGGCCTGCTGCCGCGGCGGGTCGCGGACGGCACGGCGGACATGCTCGCCGGGCCCGCGATGACCCGCGACCAGGCCCGGCGGGCGGTCGAGGTCGGCATCGAGACCGCCCGCGACCTGGTGACGGCCGGGAACCGGCTGCTCGTCACCGGCGACATGGGCATCGCCAACACGACCGCTGCCGCCGCCCTGATCTGTGCCTTCACCGGGGCGGACCCGGCGGTGGCGACCGGGCGCGGCACCGGTATCGACGACGCCACGCTGGACCGCAAGACCGCGGTCGTCCGCCGCGCGCTGGAGCTGCACCGGCCGGACCCGGCCGATCCGGTCGGCGTGCTGGCCGCGGTCGGCGGGCTGGAGCACGCGGGGCTCGCCGGGTTCGTGCTCGGGGCGGCGGCGCTGCGGGTGCCGGTGCTGCTCGACGGGGTCAACGCCGGGGCAGCGGCGCTCGTGGCGGCGGCGCTGCGCCGCGACGCCGTCGACTTCTGCGTGGCCGGGCACTGCTCCGCCGAGCCGGGTCACCGGATCGCGCTGGCGCACCTCGGCCTGGAGCCGCTGCTCGACCTCGGGATGCGGCTGGGCGAGGGCACGGGCGCGCTGCTCGCCCAGCCGGTCGTCCAGGGCGCGGTGCGGGCGCTGCACGACGTCGCCACGTTCGACTCCGCCGGCGTCTCCGACAAGGACGCGTAGTGCCCGGGACGGTCACGGTCGTCGGCATCGGCGCGGGCGGATGGGCGACCCTGGGCGAGGAGGGTCGCCGTGCGGTCCGGGCGGCCGAGGTCGTCCTGGGCGGGAAGCGCCAGCTGGAGCTGGTCGCCGACCACACCGGCGCCGAGCAGGTGGCCTGGCCCTCGCCGATGCTGCCCGCCCTGCCCGGCCTGCTGGGCCACCATGTCGACGGTGCCGGCCGCACGGTCTGCGTGCTCGCGAGCGGCGACCCGATGTTCCACGGGATCGGCGCCACCCTGGCCCGGCTGCTCGGCCCGGACCGGATCCGGGTGGTCCCGCACCCGTCGTCGGCGGCGCTGGCGTGCGCGCGGCTGGGCTGGCCCGCCGAGGACGTCACGGTGGTGAGCGCGGTGACCCGGCCGCTGCCCGCGGTCCGTCGCGCGCTCGGGCCCGGCCGCCGCGTGCTCGTACTCAGCACCGGGGCGCAGACCCCGGGCGAGCTCGCCGCGCTGCTCGCCGCGGACGGCTACGGGCCCAGCCGGCTCGTGGTGCTGGAGCAGCTCGGCGGGCCGGACGAGCGGCGCCGGGAGGGCACCGCCGCGGACTGGCCGCACCCGCCCGGCGACGCGCTCAACGTCATCGGGGTGGAGTGCGTCGCCATGCCGCGGACCCGCGTGCTCGGCGAGACCCCAGGACTGCCCGACGAGGCCTACGACCACGACGGCCAGCTCACCAAGAGCGAGGTCCGCGCGGTGACGCTCGCGCTGCTCGCCCCGCGGCCGGCGTTGCTGCTGTGGGACGTCGGAGCCGGGGCGGGCAGCATCGGGATCGAGTGGATGCGTGCGCATCCCTCGTGCGCCGCGGTGGCCGTCGAGTCACATCCCGCGCGCGCGGAGCGCGCCGCCGCCAACGCGGCCCGGCTGGGCGTTCCGGGCCTGCAGGTCGTCGTCGGCCGGGCACCTGAGGCGCTGACCGGGTTGCCGGCCCCGGATGCGGTCTTCGTCGGGGGCGGGATCACCGCCCCCGGGGTGCTGGACGCGTGCTGGTCGGCGCTGCGCCCCGGCGGCCGGCTGGTCGCGAACGCCGTGACCGTCGAGGCGGAGGCGGTGCTCGCGGACGGCCGCGCCCGCCTCGGCGGGACGCTGACCAGGATCGCCGTGTCCCGTGCCGCGCCGGTCGGGGGCTTCACCGGCTGGCGGCCCGGGATGCCCGTCACGACGTGGTGCGTGGACAAGCCCGCCGAACCGCAGGAGTCGACACGATGACGGTGCACTTCATCGGGGCCGGTCCCGGCGCCGTGGACCTGCTGACCCTGCGCGCGCGGGACCTGATCGCCGCCTCGCCGGTCTGCCTGTACGCCGGCAGCCTCGTGCCCGAGGAGATGCTCGCGTTCTGCCCGCCCGGCGCGCGCCGGGTCGACACCGCGCTGATGACGCTCGGCGCGATCGTCGACGAGATGATCGGCGCGCACGCGCACGGCCTGGACGTCGCCCGCCTGGCATCGGGGGATCCCGCCGTGTTCTCCGCGATGGCCGAGCAGATGCGCCGTCTCGACGCCGCGGGCGTGCCCTACGACGTCTGCCCGGGCGTGCCCGCCTACGCCGCCGCAGCGGCGGCGCTGCGCCGTGAGCTCACCGTCCCGGGGGTCGCCCAGACCGTCACGCTGACCCGCATCGCCGCCCGGGCCACCCCGATGCCGCCCGGTGAGGGCCTCGCGGCCCTGGGCGCCGCGGCCGGCACCGTGGTGCTGCACCTGGCGGTGCACCGGATCGAGGAGGTCGCGAAGGAGCTGGTCGGCAGCCACGGGCCGGACTGCCCGGCCGCGGTGGTCGCCCATGCGAGCCGCGAGCACGAGCGGGTGCTGCGCGGTCGGCTCGACGACATCGCCGACCTGGTCGCGGCCGCGGGGATCCGGCGCACCGCCGTGATCGTCGTGGGGCAGGCCCTGGCGGCCGGGCACTTCCCGGACAGCCACCTCTACTCCGACGCCCGCTGCCGCGCCTGACCGTGCACCTGCTGATCCTCGGGGGCACCGGCGAGGCCCGCAGGCTCGCCGCGGCGCTGGCCGGGACGCCCGGCCTGCGGGTGACGACCTCGCTCGCGGGCCGGGTCGCCGTGCCCGCGCTGCCGGACTCGGACGTGCGCATCGGCGGGTTCGGCGGGGTCGAGGGGCTGTGCGGGTGGCTGCGCGCGCACTCCGTCGGCGCCGTCGTCGACGCGACACACCCGTTCGCGGCACGGATGACGGCCCACGCGGCCGCGGCGACGGCCCGGCTCGCGATGCCGCTGCTCGTCCTGCGCCGGCCGGGCTGGGGCGCCCGGGCCACCCCGGAGTGGACGTGGGTCGGCTCGCTCGCCGAGGCCGCCGCGGCACTGCCCGGGCTGGGCTCCCGGGTCTTCCTCACCACCGGCCGGGTCGAGCTCGCCGCGTTCGCCCACCTGCACGACCTGTGGTTCCTCGCGCGCTCCGTCGATCCGCCGGTCCCACCCGTACCGCCGTGCCTGCACGTGCTGCTCGACCGCGGCCCGTTCACCGTCGCGGGGGAGACGGCGCTGCTGCGCGAGCACCGCATCGACGTCCTGGTCACCAAGGACAGCGGCGGCGACATGACCGGGGCCAAGCTCGACGCGGCCGCGGCGCTGCGGATCCCGGTGGTGGTCCAGGCGCGGCCCCCGCTGCCGCCCGGCGTGGACAGCGTCGCGACGGTCGAGGATGCGGCCCGCTGGGTCCTCGCGCTCCCGGCGGGAGCCGGCTGACCGGCACTCGGGCCGATCGGGACACCCGGAGGCCACCCGCTCACTCCACGACGATCTCGATCCCGGGGGAGCCCTCCAGCGTGCGGGTCACGTAGCAGACCCGTCGCGCGGCGGCGACCAGCGCGTCGAGGTCGGTGCCCGGGGGCGTGGCGGCCTTGACGGTGACGCGGAACGAGGTGAAGCGGGGCCCGTCGTAGCGCCCGGTGGCGGCGACGTCGAGATCGGACAGCTCGATCCCGCGCTTGCCCGCCGACCACGCGACGGCGAGCGTGAAGCACGACGCGATCGCGGCGAGGAGGAGCTCGGTCGGCTGGGGTCCGGCGTTCGTGCCGCCCACCGACTCGGGCTCGTCGACCACGAGGTCGTGCCCGCCCGCCCGGACGTCGGCCCGGAGGCCACCTGCCCAGCGGGAGTGCACCGTTCGCTCGGTGATGGCCACCGTCCTACCTCCGTTCTCGGGTCCGGGTGCAACGCCCGTGCAACCGCTCCGGTGCACAGTGGGCACGATCACAACCCGGACAGTTCGTGGGGAGTCGTGATGACGACAGTCCGTGCGTGCGAGCGCCCGTCCCGATGTCACCTTCAGTGCAGCGCCTCCGCGCTGCATCCCGATCACCACGATCGCCTCCTGCGCGTCGACGTCGACCCGGACGTCGCGCTGGAGCTGCTGGAGATCGCGGTCACCTGGCACGAGCTCGACTACACCGACGTATCGGTGCTCGGGCCGGCCGAGTGGCTGACCTTCGCCGCCGCGCACAGCTGGATCGACCCGATCCGTGCGGAGCGCGTGTTCGGCCTTGCCGTCGACATCGTGGGGAGGCGGGCCGCCGGCCCGGCACCCGACGCCGACACGGCGCGCATCTTCCAGTTGGTCAGGGCGTGAAGCACATCTCCTATAGTAGATGACACATCAACTATACGGGTAGGATGTGTCGCGTGCCTCCCCCCGAGTTCCTCGACCTCCCGCCCCGGTCGGCCAAGCCGCGCCGCGTCGGCCTCACCCACGTCCTCGACCAGGGAGCGGGGCTCGGCGCGACCGCCGACGTCCTCGGCTCCGGCGCGGGGCACATCGACATCTGGAAGGTCGGCTGGGGCACCGGCTACGTCGACCCGACGATCGCGGACAAGGTGGCCCTGCTGCGCGAGCGCGGGGTCGACGCCTGCCTCGGCGGGACCCTGCTCGAGATCGCCTGGAGCCAGGGCCTGGCCGAGGAGTGCCTGGACTGGGCGCTGCGGGTCGGGTTCCCCTGCGTCGAGGTCTCGCGCGGGACGGTGGAGATGCCGCTGGACGCCAAGCGTGAGCTGATCCGGCGGGCCTCCGCCGACTTCACGGTCCTGGCCGAGGTCGGCACGAAGGCCCCGGGCGAGCGGCTCGCCTCGCGGAACTGGCCGGCCGAGTGCATCTCCGACCTGGAGGCCGGGGCCCACCTCGTGGTGACCGAGGGTCGCCAGAGCGGCACCGTCGGCACGTTCGACGAGGCGGGACGGGTCCGGCCCGACGTCGTCGAGGCGGTCGTCGTCGCCGCGGGCGTCGACCGCGTGGTGTTCGAGGCACCGCGGACGGCGCAGCAGGCGTGGTTCGTGCGCCACTTCGGACCCGACGTCAACCTCGGCAACGTCGCGCACGACGAGGTCCTCGCGGTGGAGACGCTGCGCCTCGGGCTGCGCTCCGACACCGCCCTCGTCGCGCGCTGCGGGCAGCGCGACGCCGAGCCGGCCTGACGGCCCTACGGCTCGCCGCCTTCCACCGTGACGGTGAGGTACTGCGCCAGCCCGCTGCCCAGGGCGGACCACGCGTGCGGGACGTGGGTGGGGAAGTGCAGCGACTCGCCCTCGGCCACCTCGTACCGCTCGTCGGCGACCGTGACGTCGAGCGTCCCGTCGAGCACGACCAGCAGGACCTCGCCCGCGCGGCGCCTGCCCTTGCGCTGCGTCCCGGCGGCGAGACGGTGGATCGTCGCGCCCGCCCGGAACCGCTCCGCCGGACCGCTGATCGCCGTCGATCCCGCGGTCCGCGGCGGGCGCTGCGCGCCGTGGGCGTGGACGGCGAGCGGTGCGCCCGGCTCGGCGTTCTCGACGAAGTGGCGCACCGGCACGTCGAGCGCGGACGCGATCTTCAGCATCGTCGTGACGGTGGGGACCATGTCCCCCCGCTCCACCTTGTGGACCGCCGCCGCGGACACGTCGGCCGCGTGCGCGAGCTGCTGCAGGGTCATCCCGCGCTCCTGGCGCAGCGCCCGCACCTTCGGTCCGATCGCCTCGACGACGCGCGCCCAGCTCGGGGCGGCCGCCGGCGCGGCCTCCTCGGACTGTACGGGCGGGACGGCACGTGGCGGCATCGGACACGTCCTCCTCGGGAGCGTTGACACGCGGGGCGTGTTAAGTATGGTAGAATTCGCAAGTCGGATAGTGAATGACCAGTGACGGTCCCCAGCATAGACGGTGGAAGGCGGTTCGAACGTGCCGCGCAAGGTAGTGGTGATCGGCGGGGGAGCGGCGGGCCTCGGCGCCGCCGGCGGCGTGAAGGCCGTGGACCCGTCCGCCGAGGTGATCGTCTACACCCGGTTCGAGGACGTGGCGTACAGCCCCTGCGGCATCCCGTACGTGCACGGCGGGGAGATCGAGAGCTTCGAGCAGCTCATCCTCGCGGGCAAGCAGGCCTACGTGGACGCGGGCATCGACGTCCGGTACGAGACCGACGTCACGGGCATCGACACGGATGCCCGCAAGGTCACGGTCGCCGGCGAGGGCACGGTCGGCTACGACCGGCTCGTCATCGCCACCGGCTTCGACTACGCCGACCCCGGCGTGCCGGGCACGGACCTGTCCGGCCTGTACTACGTCAAGAACATCCGGCGGGCCGCCGAGTGGGACAAGGTCATCGAGGAGACCCGGCGCGCGGTCGTCGTCGAGGCGTCGCCGCTGGGGCTGGAGATGGTCACCGCGCTGGCGCACCGCGGCGTGGAGACCCACCTCGTGGACCCCAACCCGTACGCCCTGTCCGCCATGGCCGACCCGGACATCATGGCGCCGGTCGAGGAGTCGTGGCGCGAGCTGGGCGTGCACCTGCACTTCAACACGACGCTCGAGGAGTTCCTCGGCGACGGCAATGGCGCGCTGCGGGCGATCCGGACCTCGGAGGGGGAGATCCCGGTCGAGCTCGCCGTCGTCGCGACGCACAAGGTGCCGAACAACGCCCTCGCCGCGGACGCGGGCATCACGCTGGGGTCGACTGGCGGGATCGTCGTCGACGAGCGCATGAAGACCTCCGCGCCCGACGTCTGGGCCGCAGGCGACACCTGCGAGATCCCGCACGGTCTCACCGGCGTGCCGCTGCAGGGGCTGACCGGCTCGCACGCCTACGCGCAGGGCAAGGTCGCCGGCACCAACGCCGGTGGCGGCTCGCGGGCCTACCGGGCCGTCTACGTCCCGTGGGGGACCCCGGCCGGGAAGTGGGTGATCGGCGGGGCGTCGTTCGGCGAGACGACCGCCACCGCCCTCGGGATCCCCTACGTCCTCGGTGTCGCCGAGGGCATCTCCCGGGCCCGCTACTACCCCGGGGTCAAGAAGGTCAAGGTCAAGCTCCTGGCCGAGCCCGGGACGCTGCGCCTCATCGGCGCCCAGATGGTCGGTGGCGGCGAGGGCATCAAGGAACGCGCCGACTTCCTGGCCACCGCGATCAAGTTCGGGCTGACCCTGCACGACCTGGGCGCGATGGAGAACGTGTACTCGCCCGCCATCGGCGCGCTGAACGAGCCGATCGTCGTGGCGGCCCAGGACGGCGTCGCCAAGGCGGGTGCCTGACCATGGCCCGCCGCACCTCCTTCACGGGCTGGCTGCGCGCCAACGCCGAGCACTACCTGCTCGTCGACGCCCATCGCCGCCTCGCCGCCACGTACGGCCCGGCGCCGCGGCCCCCGAAGGGGGCCAAGGAGATCTTCTGGCTGAAGGTCTTCGCCCCGGCCTACGCCCTGCTGCCCTGGTCGCTCCGGCGCCGGATCATGCGGGCGATGCCGGGCAGCCACCGCAAGACGTGGGCTCCGCCGCCGCAGCTGCGCGGTCCGGCGGTCTGACCCTCGACCCCACAGAGAGAAGGAGAACGCCGTGGCGCAGATCGTCGGTGAGCGGGCCCACTCGGGTGATGCGATCGTCGACTACGAGGAGAAGCTGTTCGACGACATCCAGGCCAACGAGGGCGAGAAGGCGTACGTCTTCATGCACACCGTGCCCTACGAGGGTTCGGTGGGCCTGGTCAACATGCTGACCTGTACGCGGATCAACCGGAAGGGCTTCGACACCACCCTGGTGCTGTACGGGCCGGGCGTGCTCATGGCCTCGGCGACCCGGGGCTTCCCGACCGTCGGCTCCGAGGCCTTCCCGGGCCACATGGCCTACAACAACCAGCTGCAGACCTTCATGAAGGAGGGCGGCAAGGTCCTGGCCTGCCGCTTCGCCATGGCCGCCCTGTACGGCATGCGCGAGACCGACCTCATCGAGGGTGTGCAGCCGATCCACCCGCTCGACGTCCTCGACTGCAACCTCACCGCGCGCCGCGAAGGCGCCCTGGTGATGCAGACCTGGACGCTCTGATCCAGCTCTGAAAGACCGGACGGCCGGTCCGGCCGCGGGCCCCCGCGGCCGGACCCGACCCGCCGGGCGAGGCGAAACCACCATGAACGAGAACGCCGATCGGACGGTCCTCGTCGCGCGCGCCGGCTGGCGCTCCGCGGAGGCCGAGCTGTTCCCCGCGTTGATCGCCGACCCGCACCTCTACCAGCGGACGGTCGAGGCCGTACGGCTCGTGGCGGGCGAGCTGCGGTCCCGCTGTGCCGACTCCCGCGGGCTCCTGGAACAGCGCGGGCGGGCCGAGGAGGTCGTCGCGGCCGCCGCGGTCGACGTCGCGGTCCCGCCGCCCGTCCTGGTCGCCGTCGCGTCGGCCCTGCTGGACCGCGAGTTCGCGGCCGAGCGCGGCGAGCGCGACCGGCGTCGCGCGATCGACGAGGCCCGCGCGGCGGGCCGGGCCTGGGCCGCGTGGGAGGGCCCGGCGGAGATCTCCGAGCTGACGGCCGGCCGCAGCGTCGCGATCCACGTGCCGTCGGGCACGGTCGTGACCGCGGAGGTCCTCGCGTGGTCGCCTGCCGAGCCATACCTGCTCCGCGTCGACCCGCCGGGCGGCGGGCCCGACGCCCGGACGTACGCCGATCGCAACGAGTGGCTCGATGCGCACGACCGGTCCCGGTCGGCCGTCGAGGCCCACTGGCATGAGGAGGCCGAATCGTGACAGCCGTGGACAGCGGAACCAGACGTGAGGTGCTCGGCTGCCGGCAGGCACGCGACGCGGCCGACCTCGCCGTCCACCAGGCGATCCGGCACGCGGTGTTCGTCGAGGAGCAGCACGTGTTCGCGGTGTCGGACCGCGACGCGCGCGACGACGACCGCACCTGCCTGCACATCGTCGGGTTCGTCGACTGCGTGCCCGCCGGGACGGTGCGGCTCTACCCGCTCGACCCCGCCGATCCCGCAGGGGACTGGCAGGGCGACCGGCTCGCCGTGCTGCCGCAGTACCGCCGCAGCGGCCTGGGCCGCCCCCTCGTGCGGTTCGCGGTCGCGGCCGCGGGCGAGCTGGGTGGGCGCCGCATGGTGGCCCGCGTGCAGGCTCCCAACCTCGTTTTCTTCCGGCGGCTGGGCTGGAACCAGCTCGCCGAGCCGGCGCCCTACCTCGGCCTGCCCCACGTGTGGATGGACATCGACCTCGGCAGCGACCTCCACCGCGACGTGGGTAGCCCGGCCCGGCTCAGTGCGTGCGCGGAACGGTGAGGATCAGCCGTCCCGCTGCCGCGAACGACTCCCGCAGGGGCGCGGGCAGCCGCCGGGCGATGCGCTCGGTCGCGGCCCGGCGCTCGGCCGGGGCGCCGAGCTGGCCGATCAGGAGGTCGGAGCCGGTCCGCGCCGCGACCTGGCCTGCCAGATCCGTCTTGCCCAGCGTGGCGAGCGCGAGCGCCTCGTACTTCGGCGACGAGTAGCTGCGGGCCTCGTCGAGCAGCGCCTCCGCGAGCGTGGGGTCGAACCGGGAGCGCATCTCCAGCAGCCGCATGGCCGCGCGCGGGCGGAACGGCAGCGACCGGTCGAGCATCGGGACGGCGGCCTCGACCGCGGCACCCGCGGAGTCCGTGTCGCCCAGGACAAGGTCGCAGTCCGCGAGCGCGAGGAGCGCGTGCAGCTCCTGCTCGAGCTCCAGCGCCCCGCCGCCCCGCCGGGCCAGCTCGACGGCCTGCTCGGCGTGCTCGCGCGCGCGGTGCACCTGCCCGAGTTCCTGCCACATCCACGACGTCGTCGTCTCGATGCCGGCCCGGTAGAAGCTCACGCCCTCGGTGTCGATGAGGCGACGGGCGTTGTCGAGCGCGCGCAGCGCGCCGAAGAAGTCGCCCGTGTCGCCGCGGGTCAGCGCGGTGAAGAACAGCGTCTGCAGCATCGGCCGGAACTCGCCGGTGCGCCGGCACAGCACGGCGGCGCGGGCCAGCACGGACCGGGCCTCGGCAAAGCGGTCCTGGTGCTGCAGCAGCGCGCCGCGGTAGGCGAGGGCCTGGGCGCGCGTCGTCTCGTCCGGCTCGGCGGCGAGGACCTCGTCGTAGGCGGCCTCCGCGCCCGCGTACTCGCCGTCCCAGTGGCGCACCCGGCCCAGCAGGAGCATCGCGCTGGGCAGCGCGCCCGGGGCGGCGGCGGCCGACTCGGCCAGTCCCGTGGCCTGCTCGGCCAGGTCGACGGCCTGCATCGCGTCACGGGCGTACAGCGCGGTCCAGCCGAGCTGCTCGAGCGCGCGCGCCTCCAGCTCCGTGTCGTCGGCCGCCCGGGCGACCTCCAGCGCCCGCTCGTGGTCGGCGCGGGCCGCGTCGAGCCGGCCGAGCTCCCCGCACGCGCGGCCCCGCCGCAGCAGCACCTCGACGGTGTCGTGCGGGTCGCCCGCCGCCTGCGCGGTCTCCAGGGCCTGGGTGAGGAGCTGGGCGGCCTCGCTGTTGGCGAACGCGCGGTGCGCCCGCTCGGCGGCTGCGACGAACGCGCGCGTGGCGCCCGTCCAGTCGCGGGCAGCGGCGAGGTGGCGGGCCGCGGCCTCGGGGTTCGCGGCGAGCAGCTCGGCCGCGCGGCGGTGGCGGCTGATCCGCACGGGCTCGGGCGCGGACTCGTAGGCGACCCGGCGCACGATGTCGTTGGGGAAGTGGAACGTGCCGTCGCGGGTCACGAGCAGACCCGCGCGCAGGGCGCGCTCCGCCTGCCGCGCGCACTCCTCCTCCCCGAGGCCGGCGAGCGCGGCGAGGTCCTCGAGCGGGAACGCGGTGCCGAGGACGCCGGCGACGGCCAGGAGGGAGGCGGTCTCCGCGCCGGCGTGGGCGATGCGGTCGCGCACCGCCCCGTGCAGCGACGGGGGGACCGGGACCGGCGTCACGGCGCCGGCCGCGGCGGGATGACGCAGCAGCTCGGTGACGAACAGCGGCGACCCGCCGGTCAGCGCGTAGAGCTGGTCGGGGTCGTAGCGCACCGCGGCCCGTGCCGCGAGCGTCGCCACGTTCTCACGCGCCAGCGGACCCAGCGCCAGCTGGGCGGCCGCGACGTCGCGCAGCGCCTCGGTGACCCGCTCGTCCTCGGTGGCGCGCTCGACGACGACCACCATGATCCGCCCGCCGGCCCAGCGGCTGGCCAGCAGGTGCAGGGCCTCGACCGTGGAGCGGCCCGCGTGCTGCGCGTCGTCCACGGTGAGCACCACGGGCTGGCGCATGCTCAGGCGGACCAGGAATCCGGCGACCGCGTCCAGGCTGCGGCCGTGCTCGATCTCCGGACCCGCCCGCTCGTAGGGGAGCGGGCCGACGGTCTCGCGCAGCTCGGGCACGAGGTTGGCGAGCGTGCCGCGGCGCGAGCCGGCCAGCTCGGCCGCCTCGGCGGGCCGGAGCCGCTGCGCGGCGCTGGTGAGCGCTTGCACGAGCGGTTGCAGGTAGAGCGAGCGTTCCGCCTCGTAGCAGGTGGCGGTGAGCACCATCGCGCCCGTCCGCCTGGGCTCCTCGGCGAACGCGGAGACGAGGGCGGTCTTGCCGATGCCGGCCTCCCCGGACACGAGCACGAGCCCCGGCCTGCCCGCCGCGGCCGCCGTCCAGAGGGCGCGCAGGCGCGCCAGCTCGGAGGAGCGGCCGACCAGGTCCGGCGTGTCCGCGGCGCCCGGTGGGGAGGCGGGACGGCGGACCCCGACCGCCGGTTCGGCGCGCAGGACCGACAGGTGCACGGCCTGCGTCTCCGGCGAGGGATCGCTGCCCAGCTGCTCGGCCATGGCCTGCCGCAGCCTGCGGTAGGCGATGAGCGCGGCGCCGGAGCGGCCCGCCCGCTGGTGGGCCACCATCAGGACGCGGCAGGCCTCCTCGTCGAGGGGGTCGGCGCGCAGGACCGCGCCCGCGGCCTCCACCGCGACGTCGTGGCCGCCCAGCTCCAGCGACGCGAGGCTCCAGCAGATCCGCGCCCGGCGCAGCAGGTGGGCCACGCCCAGCCGCAGGTGCCGCAGCCACTCGTCGTCCCGCTCCCCGGCGAGCGCGACGTCCTCGCCGAGCAGCCGCGCCGCACTCTCCGCAGCCACGGACGCCAGCGTGTAGCGGTCCTGGGCCAGCTCCCGCTCGGCGGTCTCCACCTGCTCGGCCGCCTCCCGCAGGTCGACGGTCAGGTCGTCGCCCCTGAGGCGGTAGCCGCGGATGCCCCCCTCGATGCGCTCCCGGCCCAGCGCCCGCCGGAGCCGGCTGACCAGCGCGGCGATGTTGCGGTCCGCGCGCTCGGGAGGGTCGGCCTCCCAGAGGGTGTCGACGAGCTCCCCGAGCGGCACGAACTCGCCCACCCGCTCGGCGAGCACGGCGAGCGTGCGCATCGCCTTGCCCACCGGCACCGGCGCTGCGAGGGGGCCCTCGACCCGGAAGGGCCCGATGAGGCGCAGCCGCACCGATGCCCTGGTCATCCTGCGGACTCTACCGATCTGTCGGCGCACTCCGACCGCCAAGGTCTTAACTATCGTGGGGCGAATATGTCGTATAGTGGACGTCTCGGCGAGAGGAGGGTCAACGGACCATGGAGAAGACGGCGGTGGTCGCCCTGGGGGGCAATGCCATCACCCGGCCCGGCCAGGCGGGAACCCACGACGAGCAGCTGGCGAACGTCCGCGCGATGGCCGATGCGGTCTGCCGGCTGCGGGCCGACGGCTGGTCGGTCGTGATCGTGCACGGCAACGGACCGCAGGTAGGCAACCTCGCCATCCAGCAGGAGGAGGCCGAGGCTCGCGTACCGGCCCTGCCGCTGTTCCTGCTCGGGGCGATGACCGAAGGGCACATCGGGTCGCTCCTGACCCTGGCGCTGCGCGAGGCGGGAGGGGCGTGCGGCCCGCAGGTCGTCTCGGTCGTCACGCACGTGCTCGTCGACGGCGCCGACCCGGCCTTCAGCCACCCGACGAAACCGATCGGCCCCTTCCTCGACGCCCGGGCCGCGCAGCGGCACGTGGCCGAGCAGGGCTGGGTCGTGGGCGAGGACGCCGGCCGCGGCTACCGCAGGCTCGTGGCCTCGCCGCAGCCCGGCGAGATCCTCGAGCTCTCCGCGATCCGCGACCTCGTGGCGACCGGCGCGCTGGTGATCGCGGCCGGCGGGGGAGGCGTGCCGGTGGTGCGCGCCGACACCGGGTACCGCGGGATCGAGGCCGTGATCGACAAGGACCTCGCAGCGCAGCGGCTCGCGACCGCGCTCGGCGCTGAGGCGCTCCTGCTGGTCACCGACGTGCCCCGCCTGATGCTCGACTACGGCACCCCGCAGGCCCGCGGCCTCGGGACGGTCTGTCTCGACGAGGCGCAGGAGCACCTGGACGCCGGCCAGTTCCCCGACGGGAGCATGGGCCCGAAGGTCCGGGCGGCCCTGCGGTTCCTCCGCGACGGTGGGCAGACCGCCGTCATCACCAATGCGGAGCTGGCCCCCGACTCGCTCGCCCCCCATCCCGCCGGCACCGACGCCGCGGGCACACGCATCGTCGCCGGCGACCGGGCCGGCCTCACCATGGGAGCCGCCTCGTGAGCCGGATGGACACCGCACTGCTGTACCGGGTGACCGTGAAGCGCGAGACCTACGTCGACTCGGTCGTCCAGCTGTTCGGGACCCGGGCGATGCGTGACGTCGACGGCGTCGACTGGGCGGCGGCGGCGATGGCGACCCCCGCGAACCTGGAGACGCTCAGGGCCGAGGGCTTCGATCTCGCCGACCTCGCCGATATCGAGACCGCCGGGGCGAACGACCTGTTCCTGGCCGTGCGGGCGACCTCGGACGAGGCCGTCGCCGCCGCACGGGCCGCGGCGGAGTCGGCCATGTTCTCCGCCGACGAGCGGGGCGGTGACCATGGCGGCGAGGCGGCCGAGCGGCCGGTCCGGTCGCTGGCCGAGGCGCTGGCGCGGGCCCCGGGGTCGAACGTCGCCGTGGTGTCGGTGCCCGGGGACTACGCCGCGCTGGAGGCGCACAAGGCGCTGTCGGCGGGCCTGGACGTACTGCTGTTCAGCGACAACGTGCCCGTCGAGGAGGAGGTCGAGCTCAAGGACCGGGCGACGAGGCTCGGCAGGCTGGTCATGGGCCCCGGGGCGGGCACCGCCATGCTCGGCCGCACCTGTCTCGGCTTCGCCAACGTCGTCAAGCCCGGGCGGGTCGCGGTGGTCGCGGCCGCCGGCACCGGGGCGCAGGAGGCCGCCGGGCTGGTCGACCGCTGGGGCCTCGGCGTCTCCCACGTGATCGGGCTCGGCGGGCGGGACCTCACGTCCGCGATCGGCGGGCGGATGGCGCTGTCCGCCGTGCGCACGCTCGTCGCCGACCCGGGCACCGACGTCGTCCTGCTCGTGTCCAAGCCGCCCGCCGTCGAGGTGGCGAGGGCCGTGGTCGCGGCCGCGGCCGGCAAGCCGCTGGTGGCCGCGCTGATCGGCGTGCCGGCCGAGTTCGGGGCACCGCCCGGGGCCACCGTCACCCGCACCCTGGAGGCGGGCGCCGTCGCGGCCGTCGCCGCTGCGGGCGGGCAGGCGCCCGACCCCGCCGAGGGGCTCGTGGAGCGGGTGGCCGTCGCCGCCGCGGCGCTCGGTCCCGAGCGCACGCTGGTGCGTGGGCTCTACTCCGGTGGGACGCTCTGCTACGAGTCGCTGGTCGTGCTGGCCGACGTTCTCGGCCCGGTGTACTCCAACACCCCGATCGACAAGTCCCTCGGCCTGCCCGCCCCGCCCGGGGCGCACGTGTGCCTCGACCTCGGCGAGGAGGAGTACACGAAGGGCCGCCCGCACCCCATGATCGACCCGGAGGCGCGGATCGCCCTGCTCAAGGAGGAGGGCGCCGACCCGGCGGTGGCGGCGATCCTGCTCGACGTCGTGCTCGGGTACGGCGCGCACGCCGACCCGGCGGGCGAGCTGGCCCCGATCTGCGCGGAGATCACCGCCGACGGAGGTCCGCAGGTCGTCGTCTACGTGCTCGGCACGGAGGGCGACCCGCAGGGGTACGCGGCCCAGCGGAAGGCGTTCGAACAGGCGGGCTGCGTGGTCACCGACACGGCGGCCCGCGCCGCGCTGGCCGCCGCGGCGCTCGCCACGCGCAAGCCCGAGCTCGCGGCGGCGCGGCTGTGAGCGCGGGTCCGAGCCCGGCGGCGGGTGGCCTGGCGCTGGTCACGCACTCGACGAAGCCACGCGGCGGGCTCGTGCACACGCTGAGCCTTGCCGAGGCGCTGCACGCGCAGGGGTATCCGGTGCACCTGGTCGCGCTCGGCGACCCGCGGGCCGGCCTGTTCCGGCCGACCCGGGTGCCGCACACCGTGCTGCCCGGGCCGTCGAAGACCGGCACGACGCTCGAGGAGCGCGTCTTCGCCGCCATCGACATCCTGGAGGCGGGACTCGCCGACCTGGCGCAGCACTTCGACGTCCTGCACACCCAGGACTGCATCGCGGCCCGGGCGGCGGCCCGGGTGCGCGACGCCGGCGCGCCGGTCACGGTCGTGCGGACCGTGCACCACGTCGACGACTTCACCACCGAGGCCCTCGTGGACTGCCAGCGCGCCGCCATCGTCGAGCCCGACCGGGTGCTCGTCGTCAGCGACCAGTGGCGCGGGATCCTGCGCGACGAGTACGGCCGCGACGCCCTCGTCGTCCCGAACGGGGTCGACGCCGGGCGGTTCCCGGCGCCGCCCGCGGACGTGCGCGCCGCGCTGCGGGCCCGCGTGGCGGCGGACGGGGGGCGGTTCGTGTTCCTCTCGGTGGGCGGGATCGAGCCGCGCAAGGGCAGCGTGCACGCGTTCCGGGCGCTGGCCCGGCTCCGTCGTGAAGGCGTCGACGCCGTGCTCGCCGTGGTGGGCGGCCACTCCTTCCAGGACTACACCGCCTACCGGGAGGCCGCCCTCGCGATGCTGCCCGACCTCGGGCTCACCCTCGGCGAGGACGTCGTCCTGCTCGGCACCGTGAGCGAGGCCGAGCTGGGCGGCTGGTACCACAGCGCCGACGCACTGGCGTTCCCGTCGGTGAAGGAGGGCTGGGGCCTGGTCGTGCTGGAGGCGATGGCGGCGGGGCTGCCGGTCGTGGCGAGCGACCTCCCGGTCTTCCGGGAGTACCTCACCGACGGCACCGACGCGCTGCTGCCCCCGGTCGGCGACGACGCGGCCCTGGCCGCGGCGATGACCCGGCTGGTCCGCGACGCCGCCCTGCGGGACCGGCTGCGGGCCCGCGGGCGGCAGGTCCCGACCCGCTTCAGCTGGGCCGCGAGCGCCGACCGGCACCGCGAGATCTACGCGGAGCTGCGCCCGAGCGTGGCCGTCTGAGCACGGCACTGCGGGCACGTCGAGCGTGCGTTCCTGCATCGCGGCAGGTGAGTGGCCGCACGCTCGGTGAGGATGTGCCCGACCGATCGGCGCGGACGCGACCGTAGCCGGAAAGGGCCGCCCCTCCCTGAGCGGGAGGAGCGGCCCTGTGGTGTCTGCGCGGGTCAGTGCCCGTGACCGTGGCCGGTCCCGTCGCGGTGGTCGTGCCCGGCCGGGCGGGCGGCGAGGGCGGCGGCGCGGTGGGCGACCTCGTCGGGGAACACCGTGCCGTCACCGGCGAGGACGTCCTCCAGGGCGCCCAGCCAGTGGCTGTAGTAGTTCCAGCACTCCCCGGCCGGGTGGCCGGCCTCCCAGCCCGCGATGCGGGCGATCAGCGCCGCCTGGAACTGCGGCCAGGCGAAGAGCCCCGCCTCGTAGAGCGAGACGGCCATGCCGAACGCGCGGCTCTCCCACGGCTCGGCGAACACCAGCTCCCCGTTCGACCGCGGCGGGGCGGCGGGCCCGTCGACGGCCAGCGGCGCACTCACGGCGCGGCGACCTTCGCCACGCCGACCATCGCGTCGCGGGTCACCAGCGCCGCCAGCTCCTCCTCGCCGAGGTCCTCGGTGCCCGCCGGGCGTTCCGGCAGCACGAACCAGCGCACCTCGGTGCTGGAGTCGCGGACGGTGATCGGCACGTCGTCCGGCAGGTCCAGGCCCATCTCGGCGAGCACCGTGCGGGGCTCGCGGACGACGCGCGCCCGGTACGCGGGGTCCTTGTACCAGGACGGCGGCAGACCGAGCACCGGCCACGGGTAGCAGGAGCACAGCGTGCACACGACGACGTTGTGCTCCTGCGGGGTGTTCCGGACGACGACGATGTGCTCGCCCTGCGGCCCGCCGAAGCCGAGCTCCTTGATCGCAGCGGTGCCGTCGCCGAGCAGGCGCTGCTGGTACTCCGGGTCCACCCACGCCCGCGCGACGACCTTCGCGCCGTTCATCGGCCCGACGGCGGTCTCGTAGGTCGCGATGAACTTGTCCATGACCGCGGGGTCGACCAGGCCGCGCTCGGTCAGGAGCTGCTCCAGGGCCTCGGTCCGCAGCGCGGGGGAGAGGTGCTCCTCGGTGGTGCTCATGCCTTCTCCAGGTAGCTCTCGAACAGCTCGACGGTCAGGATGAAGTCCTCGGCGTCGTCCCCGAACAGCTCGTGGGAGTCGAACTGCACGGTGTACACGTGCTGGGCGTTCTCCCCCTCGAAGACGCTGTGGGTGTCGGGCAGGAGGTGCGCGGGCTGGACGGCCTCGACGGTGCCGAGCTTGCCGCTCGCGTAGCGCGGCAGCTTGGTGTGCCGCACGGGGGGCACGTCCTTCGCTCGCACGGAGTCGCCGACGGCGAACGCCGGTGGGTCCTCGACCTGGCGCAGCGAGCCCGCCGCCGTGGCGGCGTAGTCGGGCTTGCTCGGCTCCGGTGCGGGCAGGTCCTCGACGTCCTCGCCCTGGTTGCGCCGTACCCGGACGTCGACGGCGCCGGGAGCGAGGATCCCGCTCTCGACGAGCATGTTCTCGGCGGCGTTGAGCCAGCGGCCGTAGTAGCCGTCGTCGAAGTACGCCGCTTCGTCCAGCTCGCCGAGCGCGCGGCGGAAGGCGTCCAGATTCTGCCCGGAGACCCGGCCCATCGTGAGCAGGGTCAGCGCGAACGCGCGCCCCTCCCACGGTTCGGCGAACACCGGCTCCTCGGCCCGGGGAACGGCTGCCGCTCCCCAACCATCGGTGCCGCCGATGTCGGCGATCGTCTGCATGGCACCACCTCTGTTCATGATAGGAACATCGAATTGAGCATAGTGGATGGATCAGTCGATCCGCGCGGCGAGTTCGTGCAGTGCGGACTCGAAGCAGTCGACCGGCGCCGTCGCCACCCCGGCCCCGATCTGCCCGACCCCGGAGGCGTTGTGCAGGATCCCCGTCGTCACCTTCGGGGTGATCTGCAGCTCCACCACCTTGCGCACGTCCACCCCGAGCGGCGTGCCGGCGAAGCCCATCGGGGGCAGCGTGAAGCGGGTGCTCGTGCCGTGACAGATCGCGCGGAAGCCCACGGTCGCGGCGGCTGCGTCGGCCATCGACCCACCGAGGAAGGCCGCGACCGCCGCCGAGCCACCCGCCGCGGGCCCGCCCAGGCCGGTGAGCTCCAGGACGGCGCTGTCGCCGATGTCGCCCGCCGCGTCGCCGGGCCCGTAGCCGGAGTAGTAGAGCGCGTCGCCGACCGGTGGCGCGTCCGTGACGTGCCACCGGGTCGAGCCGGCGAGCTTGATCCCGAACGTCGTGCCGTTGCGGGACATCGTCGTGACGATGCTCGAACCCTGCACCTGCTGCGCCCACAGCTGCAGCGACTTCGCCGCGGCCATCGCGAGGTTGAGGAAGAACAGGTGGTTGCCCGCGAGGTAGTCGGCGAACGGGCGGCGGGCGGCGTCGGGGAGGTCGGCGATGTGCGGCAGCCAGGTCCGGGTGAGCAGGTTGGTCGCGGCCTGCGTGCGCATGTGCAGATCGTCGCCCATCGTGACGCCCTGGGCGGCGAGCGCCAAGACGTCCAGCCTGCCCGCCGCGTCGAGGATCCGGCGCAACGCGGGCCCGGCGGTCTCGGCGAGGAAACGCAGCCGCGCGATCGCGGCGTCGGTGTCGCGGCCGAACCACGCGACGTCGCCGGGTCCCTGGTTGACCGAGGAGAAGGCGCGGGTCCCGCCCTCGGCGTTGTCGACGACGAGCACGGGCTGGGACGGCCCGACGGCGCTGGCCATCGGGACGACCGTGTCGTGGTGGTTGGCCGCGTCGAGCGTGACGTCCTCGCGGGCCAGCAGCCGGTCCGCCTCGTCGACGTCGGCGGCCCAGCCCTCCGCGACGACCGCGGCGCGCATCGAGCGGCGCAGCGGGTCGCAGTGCTCCGCGTACGGGAGGGTCGGGCCGCAGTGCAGCAGCATCCGGCCCTCGACGCCGGGCACCGCCTCGCCGACCGTCGAGACCGCGGTCAGGTGCGGCACGCCCTGGTCGAGCCGCCGTACGACCTCGTCGTTGGCGGCGTCGACCGCCGCGGCGGCGTCGCCGTACAGCCGGGCCAGCGCGCGCACCGCGGCGCGGTCGCCCCCGGCGGGGATCCGCCACTCGACGTGCTGGACGGGCCGGCCCTGGGCCCTGACGGCCTCGGCGAACATGGGCAGGCCGATGTTGACCACCGCGACCTCGTCGGGCAGCACGGGCGCCGTCATGGCGTCCTCCTCGTTCATCGAAGTAGAAGGTGAGCTACGGGCGGGGGCCGATCTGCAGCAGCGGCGCCGCACCACCGCCGGACGCGCAGGGGGAGGGGTGGTCGGCCTTCTGCACCAGGTTGAGCGACGAGCACGCCTGGCACCGCGCGCATCCCGCGACGGCTGTCTCCGGGCCGAGGCCGCGCTGCGCGAGGAAGCCGGCCACCTTGCGGTAGATCGGCTCGGTGTACTCCCGGCTCGGGGCCGGGACGTCCGCCATCAGCGACCCGGCGACCGGGCGCAGGGGCACGACGAACGGGTACACGCCGATGTCGACCGCGCGCCGGCACATCTCCACGGTGAGCTCGGGGTCCTCGCCCATGCCCAGGATCACGTAGGTGGAGACCCGGCCCTCGCCGAACAGCTCGACCGCCCGCTCCCACGTCCGGAAGTACGTGTCGATGCCCGTGCGGAACTTCCCGGGCGCGACCTGGGCGAGGACGGCCGGGTCGAAGGACTCGACGTGGATGCCCACCGCGTCGACCCCGTGGTCGCGGACCTGCTCCAGCACCACGAGGTCGCGCGGCGGCTCGAACTGGACCTCGACCGGCAGGCCGGCGGCGTTCTTCACCGCCTCGGCGCACCGGGACACGTAGAGCGCGCCGCGGTCCGGCGCCACCGACGACCCAGTGGTCAGCGTGGCGTCGACGGCGCCGTCGAGGTCACGTGCGGCGAGCGCCACCTCGGCCAGCATCTCCGGGGTCTTGCGGGCGATCGTGCGCCCGGAGGCCAGCGACACCCCGATGCCGCAGAACGCGCACTGGTCGGAGTTCCCCCAGTAGTTGCAGGCCTGGACGACGGTGGAGGCGAGGGAGTCCAGGTGCAGCAGGGCGATCTGGTGGTAGGGCACCCCGTCGGCGGTGGTGAGGTCGTAGAAGCGGGGGCGGGAGGTGCCGGACACCGAGGCCAGCTTGACCCCGTCCCGGTAGACGCCCTGGCCGTCGTCCTCGGCGCGCAGGGCGTACGGCGACGCGCTGTTCGGCGGCACCGTGACCGGGACGCCCTCGATCCAGAGCATGCCGGAGTCGGAGGGCCCCGCCCCTCCGGTCCGGGTCGTCTCCAGGTCGGTCTCCATCCGCAGTCCGACCGCCTGCAACTCCATGATCAGTTCGGCGATCCGGGCCTCGGACGTGCGGAACGACGGCGGGGCTTCGGTGAGGAGGTCGGTCATACATCTACTATAGTGGAAGAACTCCACTATCCGATACAGCTAGCGGGGGAAGACCCGTCACGCCCCGCCTGCCGAGCGCCAGGACCCGGGTCTCGAGGGCGCCGGAGCGCAGCCGCACCTCGCCGGAGCCGTCCAGGGTCCCGACGACGGCGGCACCGAGCCCGCGCCCGGTGAAGGCGGCCACGCACTCGCGCGCCCGTCCCGCCGGCGCGCAGAGCAGGAAGCCGAAGCTCGGGAAGCAGTTGAACCACCGCGTGTGCGCCACGCCTGCCGGGGTCGGCACGGCGTCGACGTCGACCGCGACCCCGAGGCGGCCCGCCTCCAGGAGCATCGCCAGGGAGCCGACGAGCCCCGCCATGCTGATGTCCTTCGCCGCGACCACGACGCCGGCGGCAGCGAGGTCGCGCAGGAGTCGCACGTCCCCGGCGCACCGGTCGCGGCGCCCCTCGAAGGCGGGGAAGAACGGGAAGTCGGGGCGCATGTCCCCGTCCAGCGCCGCGGCGACGACGAGCGCCTGGCCCGGCGCGGCGCGGGTGACCGACAGCGGACGGGGCGTCGAGCCGACGGCGAACGCGGAGATCGACGGCTCGCCGTCCCAGATCGTGAGGTGGCCGCCGACGATCGGCACGCGGAGCATCTCGGCGGCCTCGCGCATCCCGGCCAGCGCGGACCGGGCGAGGACCTCGCTGCCCACGATCGTGTCGACGATGCCGAGCGGCTCGGCACCCATCGCGGCGACGTCGTTGACGTTGGTCAGGACCGCGGCGAAGCCCGCCGCCCGGGGATCGGCGCGGACGAACGCGGGGAGCATGGCCTCGCCGCAGGCGATCACGCGGTCGGTGGCGGGGATGGGCGCGAGCACGGCGCCGTCGTCGCCGGGACCGCTCACCCAGTCCGTGTCGCCGAGCACCTCGCCGACCAGCGTGATCTCGGCCTTCGCGTGGAGTGCCGGGTTCGCGCGCACGGACTCGCCGAGCGCGGCCAGGTCGACCCGGTCCCGGGCGAGGAGCTCAGTCATGGACGTACCACCAGATCGCCCGGACGGTCTCGGTGCCGTCGTTGCGCCAGGACCGGGGCCGGTCCGTGGGGTAGTGCAGGGTGTCGCCCGCCTCGACCAGGTACCGCTCGCCGGCGATCTCGACCGCGAGTGTCCCCTCGTCGACGAGGAGGATCTCCTCCCCGGGCCGCTGCGTCGGCGCCGTGCCGGATCCGCCGGGAGGCAGCGTCGCCGCAACCACGCCGGCATGCAGTGGACCCTTCGGCTGCGCGAGCGACTCCGCCGACACGCCGCCGAGCGTCGAGGCCCAGTCCGCCGGTGGCGTCGCCCGCTCGTCCCACCGCCGGTGCACCGCGACGGGGTCGGGCGTGCCGTCGTCGATGAAGAACCCGACCGGCCGCTCCAGCGCCGCCGACAGCTTGAGCAGCGTGGTGATCGTCGGCACCATCTCGCCCCGCTCGACCTTGTGGATCGCCGCCGCCGAGACCTCGGCCCGGCCGGCGAGCTGCTGCAGGGAGAGGCCCAGCTGCAGGCGCAACCGGCGGACCCTGGGCCCGATCGCGTCGACGACGTGCTCCCACCCGTGGGTACGATCAGTGGGCTTCGGGTGCGCGCTCGGCTTCATCGGGTGCTCCTCCGGGACGGCACGTCTTTTCTATCATAGACGGCCGTTCCCTATGGTGAATATTGCGAGGCTGATGCGGCGCTACGGCCCCACCCGCCCGACGATCACTCCCGCGCGGTCGATGACGACCACGTCCACCTCCACCGGCGCCCCGCGCAGCACGTCGAGCGCGGTGGCGCAGGCGCGGCGGGCGGCGAGCGTCCCGAGGTCGAAGCCGTGCTCGCGGCAGATGCAAAGGGCGTCGAGCGCGGTGTTGGCCCGGGTGATCTCGGCGGCGAGCCGCGCGCCGCCCCCGGCAGCGGCGACCACCCGCGCAAGCGCGGCGAGGTCGACCTGCGACCGGCCCGAGTGCAGATCGAGGTGGCCGTCGCCGAGCTTCACGAGCTTGCCGATCCCGCCGCCGATCGTGAGCCGCGGGACGGGGTGGCGGCGCAGGTACTTGAGCACCGCGCCGGCGAAGTCGCCCATGTCGAGCATGGCCTCCTCGGGCAGCCGGTGGAGGTCCATGACGGTCTTCTCCGACGTGCTGCCGGTCGCGGCGCCGACGTGGACGTACCCGACGGCGCGGGCGACGTCCACGCCGCGGCGGATGCTGTCGATCCACGCCGAGCAGGAGTACGGCACCACCACGCCCGTCGTGCCGAGCACGGACAGCCCGCCGAGGATCCCCAGCCGTGGGTTCCAGGTCTTCGTGGCCAGCTCCTCGCCGCCCTCGATCGAGACCTCGACGACGACGTCGCCCGGCGCCCCGTGCGTTTTCGCGAGCTCCGCGACCGCCTCGCGCATGAGCCGGCGAGGCACCGGGTTGATCGCGGGCTCCCCGACCTCCAGCGGCAGCCCGGGCCGGGTGACGGTGCCGACGCCCGGCCCCGCCCGGAACGTGACGCCAGACCCTGTCGGGCCGGGCCGCACCGTGGCCGAGACCAGCGCCCCGTGGGTGACGTCCGGGTCGTCGCCGGCGTCCTTGACGATCCCGGCGGTCGCCGACCCGGCGCCGAGCCGCTCGTGGGCGAGCGCGAACGCGGGCCGGTGCCCCTTCGGCAGCGTGATCGTCACCGGGTCCGGGAACCGCCCGGTGAGCACGGCGGTGTACGCGGCCGTGGTGGCCGCGGTGGCGCAGGCCCCGGTGGTCCAGCCGTGCCGCAGCCCGCCCCCGGCGGCGTGCCGCGAGCTCACCGCCGGTAGTGCCGCGGGGTGAGCACGACGGTGCGCCCGGCCCGCTCGACCACCCGCGTCTGCGACGAGCCCACGATCACGAGCGTGCGCATGTCGACCAGCTCCGGGTCCAGCCCGCCCAGGGTGGTGATCGTGATGCGCTGGTCGCTGCCCCCGACATCGCGGCCGAGGACCACCGGGGTGTCGGGTGCCCGGTGGCGCAGCAGCACGTCGCGTGCCGCCGCCACCTGCCACGGGCGGGCCTTCGAGCGCGGGTTGTAGATCGCGATCGCCAGGTCGGCGCCCGCGGCCGCCGCCAGCCGCTCCTCCACGACGTCCCACGGTTTGAGCCGGTCGGACAGCGAGATCATCGCGTGGTCGTGGCCGAGCGGCGCGCCGACCGCCGCGGAGACCGCCTGGGCGGCGCTCATCCCGGGTAGCACCCGCACCGGCACGTCGAGGTACTTCGGCTCGGACGCGACCTCCAGCACCGCGGCGGCCATCGCGAACACGCCCGGGTCGCCCGCCGACACGACCGCGACCGACCGCCCGGACGCGGCCAGGTCCAGCGCCAGCGCGGCCCGCTCGGCCTCGACCCGGTTGTCGCTCGGATGTCGTGCCTGGCGCGGGTTGGGCGGGACCCGGTCGAGGTAGGGGCCGTAGCCGACGAGGTCGTCCGCCTCGGCGAGCGCCGCGGCGACCTCGGGGGTCAGCCGGTCCCGCCCCGCCGGACCGGTGCCGACGACGACCACCTCTCCCGCCCGGTCGGTGCGGACCTCCGCCGGCGCCGGGACGGCGGTGGCGGCCTCGCCCGGCAGCAGCGCCACGGCGAAGTACGGCACCGAGCCGGGGTCGACGTCGGCGAGCCGGCCGGTGCGCTGCCCGCTCATGGTGGCCCGCTCGACGTAGTGGGCCTCGTCGAGCCGGCCCGCGTCGGCGAGCGCGCCCCGGACCGTGCCGAACGTGCGGCCCAGCTTGAGGACGGCGACGGCGTCGGCGTCGCGCAGCCGCCGCGCCAGCTCCGCGCGGGCGAGCGTGCCGGGCAGCACGGTGAGCACCTCGTCGCGTTCCACCAGCGGGCGGCCCAGCGCGGCCGCGGCGGCGCTGACCGACGTGACGCCCGGGACGACCTCGGTCGGGTAGCGGTGGGCCAGCCGCTTGTGCATGTGCATGTAGGAGCCGTAGAAGAGCGGGTCGCCCTCGGCGAGGACGACGACGTCGCGCCCGGCGTCGAGGTGGGCGGCCAGGCGCTCGGCGGCCGCGGCGTAGAACTCGTCGATCGCGCCCTGGTAGCCGCCGGGATGGTCGGTGTCCTCGGTGGTCACGGGGTAGACCAGCGCCTCCTCGATCTGGTCGCCGCGCAGGTGCGGCTCGGCGATCCGGCGTGCGATGGAGCGCCCGTGCCGGGCCGAGTGGTAGGCCACGACGTCGGCGGCGGTGATGATCCGCGCCGCCTTGATCGTGGTCAGCTCGGGATCCCCCGGCCCCACGCCGACGCCGTACAGCCGTCCGGTGCCCATTCCCACCTTCACTCCTGCTCGCTGGCCAGGGCGTTGACCGCCGCGACCGTGATCGCGGAGCCGCCGCGGCGGCCGTGCACGACGAGGTGCTCCAGGTCGCTGCGCCCGGCGAGCTCCGCCTTGGACTCGGCCGCCCCGATGAAGCCCACCGGGATGCCCAGGACCGCCGCGGGCCGCGGCGCCCGGCGGACCAGTTCCTCACCGGTGATCCGCTTGAGGAGGTAGCCGCACGCTCCGGCCTGCAGTGCCTGGAACAGGTACTGCTGGTCGTCGTAGACCGAGAGCAGGACGATGCGCCGCTGCGGGTCGCGCTCGCGCAGCGCCCGGCAGAGATCCAGGCCGGTCGCGCCCTGCATCCGGAGATCGGAGACGACGATGTCCGGACGGAGGTCCTCGATGACCGCCAGTGCCTCATCGAGGCCGCTCGCCCGCCCGACCACGCGGACCCGCGCCGGGAACGGGCTCAGCATGGCGGTGAGACCGGCGACGACCATCTCGTGGTCGTCGACGAGCACGACCCGGATCGGGCCGTCCGCCGCCGTCGACGAGGGCAGTCTCATGAGCGGACGATAGGCGGCCGCCGCGCGGGCCGGCAGGAATTCCACCCGCGGCTCCCCGGCACGGGGGAGGCGACGCGGCCGCCGTCAGGGTGACGGCGGCCGCGCGGTGGGTGTTCAGGAGACGGGTGCGGGCGTGGGTCGGGTCGCCCGCTGGACGAGGGTGGCCAGGGTGAGTGCCAGGACCGTCCAGAACACGA
>NZ_JBFWVQ010000018.1:0-77871 GCF_050246655.1 Pseudonocardia sp. | reverse complement strand
TCGGTGGTTGTGGCGGAGGGGAAACGCCCGGTCCCATCCCGAACCCGGAAGCTAAGCCCTCCAGCGCCGATGGTACTGCACCCGCCAGGGTGTGGGAGAGTAGGTCACCGCCGACATCAAACCCGAAAATAAGAGGAGCTAGGGGTGTTCCGCCGGAGTCATGACCGGCGAAACACCCCTAGCTCTTTTTTTGCGTTCTCCGCGCCCCGGTGCAGGCAGCAGAGCGTGGTCATTCCGAATGCTGAGGTACCCTTGTCGCGTGAGTACCGCGGATGGTTCCGAGGGCGATCGTCCGCGACGGCAGGATCGCGACGAGAAGCGGCGCGCACCGGCTGCTGGCCGTGGCGATCGCCTGGGCGGTACGCGAGGCCGGGTCGGCGAGGGTTGGGCTGAGTCCGGGCGCCGGGATCGCGACGATCTCGGGCGGCAGGCTCGGGAGGGCTTCGGCGGTCGCGACGGCGGGCCGCGGCGCGGGGAGACGCGCACCGGCGGTGCCCGCGCGGACCGTCCACGCCGTGGAGAGGATCGACCGGCCGAGGGCCGCCGGCCGGAGCGGTGGCGGCGCGAGGACCGGCCGGGACGCCCGTCCGGCGCCGACGGCCGTCCCGGCTACCGGTCCGGCGCCCGGTCCACCGAGGGCGGCTCGCCCGCCGACAGGTCCGCGGGCCCTCGCCCGGAGAGGGGCGACGGCACCGGGTGGCGGTCGCGCCGCGACAGCGCGCAGCAGGGGCGGGGCCGACGCGAGGACGGCGGCGACGATCGGGAGACGCGTCCGGACACATACCGGACGGGCCACGGCGCGCGGGCCGAGGGAACCGAGCGCGGACGGGGCGCCTGGCGCTCCGGGGAGGGGCCCGAGCGGCGCGGCACGTCGCGCGCGGATCGCGGTCCCGGCGCCCGCCGAACCGGTCACGGAGCGGCAGGTGGCCCGGAGCGGTGGTCGGCCCCGTCGACGGAGCAGGAGACGGGCACCGCCTGGCGCGGCGCCCCTCAGGACTCGCCGCGCGGCGACCGGGCACGAGGCGAGGGGAGGCGCGGCCCCCGACGCGAGGATCGCGCCGACGCGCCCCGGGACCGGGACGCCAGGCGCGGCGAGCACCGCGGCCGCGACGAGCACCGGGATCGGGACGAGCATCGGGACCGGGAGGCCAGGCGCGGCGAGCACCGTGGCCGCGACGAGCACCGGGCTGGGCAGCCGGACCGCCGTCGCGACGGGCGGACGGCCCGCGCCGAGCGCGCCGATCGGGACGACCGCCCCCAGCGGTCCTGGCGCGCCGACCGGGACGGCCGCGCCGATCGTCCGCGCCGCGACCGGGACGGGCCCGCCGTCGCGCGCGTGCGTGAACCCGTACTCCCCGAGGACGTCACATCGGGAGCGCTCGACGCGAGCGTGCGCCGCGACCTGCGCGGCTTGCAGAAGGACACAGCCGATGCCGTCGCCCGGCATCTCGTCGCCGCGGGCACGCTGGTCGACGAGGATCCCGAGTTGGCGCTGGCACACGCCCGCTATGCGCGGCATCGCGCCTCCCGCATCGCGGTCGTCCGCGAGGCGGCGGGAATCGCCGCGTACCACGCCGGTGAGTGGTCCGAGGCGCTCAACGATCTCCGCGCCGCCCGCCGGATGGGTGGCGGACCGGGCCACCTGGCTGTCATGGCCGACATCGAGCGCGCCCTCGGGCGACCCGAACGCGCGCTCGAACTGGCGCGCGACCCGGAGGCGGGCGCGCTGGACGCCGCGCAGGCGATCGAGCTGACGATCGTCGCAGCCGGAGCACGGCGCGACCTCGGCGAGTTGGACGCCGCGGTCGTCGCGCTTCAGGGCCCCGCGCTCGATCCGGCGCGCCGCGACCCGTGGAGCGCCCGGCTCTTCTACGCCTACGCCGACAACCTGCTCGCTGCGGGGCGGGACTCCGACGCGGTGCAGTGGTTCGTCCACGCCGCGGACGCCGACGAGGAGGGGCTCACCGACGCCGACGAGCGGCTCGCCGAGCTCACCGGTGAGCCGCTGGACGCGACGCTGCTCGAGGACGCCGACCTCGCCGACGCCGCGCCGACCGACGACGCCCCGGCCGATGCCGCCGACGCCACCGCGCCGGCCGACGACGTCGATGCCGCGTCGACCGCCACCGCGCCGGCCGACGCCGAGCGTGGCGATCCCGGCCCTGCCGCCCCCGAGGCAGCGACCGACCACGCCCCCACCGAGGACCCCGTGGGCGGCAGCGAATCCGCGGACCCGGCGCCCGCCGCCGATGCAGCAGGGAGGGCTCTCCCGGACGTGACCGATCCTGCGCCCCCAGCGCACCCCGACCCGGAGGGGCCCGCTCATGAGTGACGACCTTCTCGCCCACCACGACGTCCTGCTCGCGGACCTCGATGGCACCCTCTACCGGGGCAGGGAGGCCATCCCCGGAGCCGTCGAGGCGGTGGCGGACGCGGCCGAGCGCGGCGTGCGCACCGTCTATGTCACGAACAACGCGTCGCGCAGGCCGGTGGAGGTCGCGACGCACCTCGCCGAGCTGGGCTTCCCCGCCCGGGCCGACGACGTCGCGACGAGCGCCCAGGCCGGTGCGGCGTTGCTGGCGGAGCGGCTCCCGGCGGGCGCGCCGGTGCTCGTCGTGGGTACGGATGCGCTGGTGGAGGAGGTGCGCGCGGTCGGGCTGACGATCACGACCACGGCCGCGGAGGCCGCGGCCGTCGTCCAGGGCCACAGCCCGGACACGGGATGGCGGCTGCTCGCCGATGCGTGCGTCGCGTTGCGCGCCGGCGCCGTCTGGGTGGCCTGCAACCTCGACCCGACGCTGCCGACCGAGCGGGGCCCGTTGCCGGGCAACGGCTCGATGGTCGCGGCGCTGCGGACGGCCACCGGCCGCGAGCCGCTCGTCGCGGGCAAGCCCGCACCGACGCTGATGACCGGTGCCGCGCGCCGGACGGGTGCGCGGTCGGCGCTGATGGTCGGCGACCGCCTGGACACCGATGTCGAGGGCGGGCGCGCCGCCGGGCTCACGACCTTGCTGGTGCTCACGGGGATCTCGGACGGGGCCGAGCTGCTCGCCGCGCCCCCCGCCCTGCGCCCCGACCTGATCGGTGCGGACCTGGGGGCCCTGCGCAGCCGTCCCGACGAGCTGGCGCCGGGCCCGCGCCCGGGATGGGCGGTCACCACGAACGGGCACGGCCTCGTCCTCGCGGCCACCGCGCCGGGCGCGGACGTCCTCGACGCCCTGCGCGCGCTGAGCGCCGAGCACTGGGCGCGGGGCGGCGGCCCGGCCAACGTCCGCGCGGCCGACGACACGGCGGCCGCTGCGCTGCGTGCCGTCGGCCTCGACGGGCACGCCCCGGCCTCGGCTACCGTGGTCGATACCGGCACCGGCCGGAGCAGCTGATGGGCACCGGCAAGCCCGGCGGCCGCGACCAGTGACCCGGGAGCTGTCGATGACCACCGACCACCCGCCCACCACCGGATCCCGGCGGTGAACCGGCGATGACCGCGCCGATGCCCGGCCCGCCCGCCGCGCCCGCGACCACCGCCGCGCCCGTCCCCGCCATCCCCGCCGTCACCGCCGCCGTCGCAGCCGCGATGGCCGGACTCGACCACCTCGACGAGCGCCCGCTCGCCGAGCACGTCACCGCGTTCGAACGTGTGCACGCGGCCCTGGGTGACGCCCTGGCCGCAGGCTCCACCGGGTGACATCGGTGCCGACCCGTGCGCGGCTGGACGCCGAGCTCGTCCGGCGTGGTCTGGCCCGCTCCCGGCAGCAGGCCGCGGAGCTGATCGGGGCGGGTCGCGTCGCGATCCGGGGCGTACCCGCCGCCAAGCCGGCGACGGTCGTGGACCGCGACACCCCGCTCGTCGTGACGGAGTCCGACGTGCCGCAGTGGGCCTCGCGCGGGGGGCACAAGCTGATCGGCGCGCTGGACGCGTTCGGTGTGGCGGTGGACGGCCTGCGCTGCCTCGACGCGGGCGCATCCACCGGCGGGTTCACCGACGTCCTGCTCGCGCGGGGCGCGGCGGAGGTGGTGGCGGTCGACGTCGGCTACGGGCAGCTGGACTGGCGGCTGCGCAGCGACCCGCGGGTGCGCGTGCACGACCGCACGAACGTCCGTGCCCTCACCCCGGACGTCATCGGAGGCCCCGCCGACCTGACGGTCGCGGACCTGTCGTTCATCTCGTTGCGTACGGTGCTGCCCGCGCTGATCGCGTGCACCGCGCCGGAGGGGACCCTGCTGCCGATGGTGAAGCCCCAGTTCGAGGTGGGCCGGGAACGTCTCGGGTCCGGTGGCGTGGTCCGCGACCCGAGCCTGCGGCGAGGCGCCCTCGCCGACGTCGCGGCGGCCGCCAGGGCCGGTGGCCTCGCGGTGCGGGGTGCCGTCGCGAGCCCGCTGCCGGGGCCGTCGGGCAACGTGGAGTTCTTCCTGTGGCTGGACCGCCGCGGCCCGGACGCGGGCGACGCGGTGCTCGCGGCGGCCGTGGAGGCGGGCCCGTGACGCGCGAGCTGATGCTGGTCCTGCACACGGGCCGCAAGGCGAACCGGCAGACCGCCGCGGCGGTGGCCGAGCGGCTCGCCGCGAGCGGCGTGCGGCTGCGGGTCGTCGCCGAGGAATGGGCGGACGTGTTCTGCGACGACCTGCCCGCGGCGCTGCGGCCGCGGATCGTGGAAGGGCGCCCGGGCTGCGCGGAGGGTGCGGAGGCGGTCCTGGTCCTCGGCGGGGACGGCACGCTGCTGCGGGCCGCGGAGATGGCCCGGCCGACCGGGGTGCCCCTGCTGGGGGTCAACCTCGGGCGGGTGGGCTTCCTCGCCGAGGTCGAGGAGGCGTCGCTGGACGGCGCGCTGGACCGGCTCGTCGAGGGCGGGTACGCGGTCGAGGAGCGGATGACGGTCGATGCGTCGGTCCGGGTGGACGGCGAGATCGTGGCGCGGACGTGGGCGCTGAACGAGGCCTGCGTGGAGAAGCGCAGCCGCGGGCTGATCCTCGAGGTGGTGCTGGAGCTCGACGGGCGCCCGGTGTCGAACTTCGGCTGCGACGGCGTGATCTGCTCGACGCCCACCGGTTCGACCGCGTACGCGTTCTCCGCGGGCGGCCCGATCGTCTGGCCGCAGGTGGAGGCGCTGCTGCTGGTCCCGAGCAACGCGCACGCGCTCTTCGCACGCCCGATGGTGATCTCGCCGGACAGCGAGGTGGCCATCGAGGTGGACGCGAACGGAGCCCCCGCCATCCTGGACTGTGACGGCCGCCGCACGATCGACCTGCCGCCGGGCGCGCGCGTGGAGCTGGCCAGGGGAGTGCAGCCGGTGCGGATGGTGCGGCTGGACGGCCAGCCGTTCGCGGACCGCCTGGTGCGCAAGTTCGACCTGCCCGTCCGGGGATGGCGCGGCGCGCCGCACCCGTGACCCGCGGGGCTGTCGGGACCTGCCCGTAGGCTCCGCGCCATGTTGGCCGAGATGCGGATCCAGGGCCTCGGCGTGATCGAGGACGCCACCCTGGAGCTGGATCCGGGGTTCACGGTGCTCACCGGGGAGACCGGCGCGGGCAAGACGATGGTGGTCACGGGCCTGGCGCTGCTCGGCGGCGGCCGGGCCGAGTCGTCGCGGGTGGCGGACGGGGCGCGGCGCGCGGTCGTCGAGGGTCGATTCGCGGGCGACGAGCGGGTGCTGGCGGTCGCGGACGAGGTCGGCGCGGACACCGACGAGGACGGCAGCGTCATCGCGGCCCGCACGGTCGGCGCGGACGGGCGGTCGCGGGCGCACCTGGGTGGGCGATCGGTGCCGGTCGGTGTGCTCGCACGACTGGCCGAGGCGGGCCTCGCGGTCCACGGCCAGAACGACCAGCTGCGGCTCCTGCGCCCCGCCGAGCAGCGGGCGCTGCTGGACCGCTTCGCCGGGCCCGCGGTGGGCGAGCCGCTGGAGCGCTACCGGGCCACGCGGGCGCAGTGGTCGGCGGTGGCGGCGGAGCTCGCCGCGCGCCGCGACGGGGCGCGGGCGATGGCCCGGGAGGCCGACCTGCTGCGCCACGGGCTCACGGAGATCGAGGCCGTCGCGCCGGAGCCGGGGGAGGACCGGGCGCTGCAGGAGCAGGCCCGCCGCCTCGCCGCGGCGGACGACCTGCGCACCGCGGCCGCCACGGCCCGCGCCGTGCTCGCCGGCGCGGACGACGGCAGCGAGCCGGGTGCCTCGGGCCTGCTGGGCGAGGCGCGCCACCGGCTCGGCTCGTCCGGGGATCCGGAGCTGATGGCCCTGGAACCACGGCTGGACGAGGCGATCGCCCTGCTCGGGGATGTCACCGGGGAGCTCACCGGCTACCTGGAGCGCCTCGACGCGGACCCGGAGCGGCTGGCCGAGGTGCTGTCGCGGCAGGCCGAGCTGAAGGCGCTCACCCGCAAGTACGCCGCCGACGTCGACGGGGTGCTGGACTGGGCGGCGCAGGCGCGGGAACGGCTGGGTTCCCTCGACACCTCGGACGAGGCCCTGGCCGAGCTCGCCGCCCGGTGGGACGCGCTGGCCGCGGAGCTCGCGGGGCACGCCGCGCAGGTGTCGAAGGCGCGCGAGGAGGCCGCCGAGCGCCTCGCCGACGGCACCACGGCGGAGCTGGCCGGGCTCGCGATGCCCGACGCCCGGCTGCTGGTGGAGGTGGCCGGGGCGGGGGCCCGGGAGGGTGCGCCGGAGGCGCTGCTCGTCGGGGGCCGCTGGCTCGCGGCGGGCCCGGACGGGGCGGACGAGGTCGAGCTGCGGCTCGTCGCGCACGCGGGCGCGGCACCGCAACCGCTGCACAAGGGCGCCTCCGGGGGTGAGCTGTCGCGGGTGATGCTCGCGCTGGAGGTGGCGCTCGCCGGCGCGGATCCGGTGCCGACGATGGTGTTCGACGAGGTCGACGCCGGGGTGGGCGGGCGGGCCGCGGTGGAGATCGGGCGGCGGCTGGCGCGGCTGGCCGCGCGCCACCAGGTCGTGGTCGTCACCCACCTGCCGCAGGTGGCCGCGTACGCGGATCGCCATCTCGTCGTCCACAAGACGGTGCGGGGCGGCGGCACGACGGGGGTCACCCGCAGCAGCGTGCGCACCCTGGGCGAGGAGGAGCGCATCGGGGAGCTGGCGCGGATGCTCGCCGGCCTGGACGACACCGACACCGGCCGCGCACACGCCGAGGAGCTGCTCGGCGCGGCCCGTGCCCACCGCGAGGCGGACCGGGCGCGGGTACCCGGCCGCCGTGCGAAAGCACGTTCCTAGCCGGGGCGCCCACGCACGCCCGTCAGGCCGGGCGCACCCGCACGGGCAGCGAGCCCCACGCCCAGAGGGTGTTGTTGTGATGGCGCCGGGTCGGGCCGGCGATCTCGATCGTCTCGACGCGCCGCGCGAGTGCGGTGAGCAGGCACTCCGCCTCCAACCGCGCGACGTGCTGGCCCACGCACTGGTGGATGCCGAACCCGAACCCGACATGGCCCGACGGGTCGCGCGTCAGGTCGAAGGTGTCCGGATCCGGGTGGGTGGGGGTGCGCCACCGCCGTGGATCGCGGTTGGCGGCGCCGAGGAACATGAGGATCTTCCTCCCGCCGGGGATCACCACGTCCGCGACCTGCACGTCGGTGGTGGCGGTGCGGAAGAAGGTCTGCACGGGCGCGCCCCAGCGCACCGCCTCGTCGAAGGCGACGCGGGCCAGCTGCGGCTGCGACCGCAGCCGCCGCCACTGCTCGGGGTGCGTGGCCAGCGCGTGCAGGGCGGCGGCCAGCCCGTGGACCGTCGTGTCCACGCCCGCGGACAGCAACGACCGGACGACGAGCGGCGCCTGTTCCGGCGTGATGTCGCCGCGGTCGGCCGCCGCCCAGATCTGCGCCCCGAAACCCCCGTCGGCGAGCACGTCGCGGGCGCACTGGGCGTTCACCCACGCCGACAGCTCCGGGGCGCGTGGCGCCCCCGCGGCGACGAGGTCGTTGTGCGGGCCGAAGGCGTTGAACAGGAAGTCGCCGTAGGGCAGGAGGTTCTCCCGGCCCTCGTCGGGGATGCCGACCGCATCGGGGAAGACCCGCAGCGGATACGCCTCGGCCAGCTCCGGTACCGCGTCGAACTCGGTTCCCCGCTCCAGCACCCGGTCGACCAGGTCGTCCGCCACCGCACGCCAGTGCTCGCGCAGCCTGCGCAGCGCGCGCGGCACGAGGAGCCCGGCGAGCACGCGGCGCGGGGCGTCGTGGCGGGGCGGGTCGGCCTCCAGCAGCAGGCTCGGCGGGCGCCAGGGCTTCTCGGTGCGGAAGTTCGACAACCCCACCCCCGCGGCCGACTGGAATCCCTGCCAGTTCCGCAGGGCCGCGTGCACCTGCCCGTAGCGGGCCATCGCGTAGACGTCGTACCGGCTCAGGTGGACGACGGGACCGGCCTCGCGCAGCTCCTCGTGGAACGGCAGCGGGTTCTCCAGGATGTCGTGGCCGAAGGGGTCGGCGTCGTGCACCGGCAGCGGCGCCGTCAGGACGGTGGACATCGGCGGCCTCCGGGTCAGAGATCGAGGACGAGGCGGTCGGTGCAGGAGCGGGAGACGCAGAGGAACATGCAGTCGTTCGCCGCCCGCTCCGCATCGCCGAGGATCGAGTCGCGGTGGTCGGGCACCCCGGCGAGGACGTCGGTCTCGCAGGTACCGCAGGTGCCCTGCCTGCAGGAGGACAGGACGTCCACGCCCGCGGCGCGGACGGCGTCGAGAACCGTGCGGTCGCGGGTGACCGTCACCGCGCGGCCGGTGCGGGCGAGCTCGACGTCGAAGGGCTCGTCGCGCAGCGGCGCGGCCTGCTCCCTGGCCACGAACCGTTCGGTACGCAGCGCGTGCGGCGGCCAGGTGGAGCACGCCCGCTCGACCGCGTCCAGCAACGGGCCGGGGCCGCAGCAGTAGACCTTGACGTCGGGACTCGGGTCGCCGAGCCACCGGGGCAGGTCGATCAGCCCGCACTCGTCCTCGGGGACGACCTGCACCCGGTCGCCGTACGCGACGACCTCGTCGAGGAAGGCCATCGAGCCGCGCCGGCGCCCGCCGTAGACCAGGGTCCAGTCGGCCCCGAGCATGTCGGCCTGGCGCACCATCGGCAGCAGCGGGGTGATCCCGATCCCGCCCGCGACGAACAGGTACCGCTGCGAGGGCACCAGCGGGAAGTGGTTGCGGGGACCGCCCACGCCGACGGTGTCGCCGACCGCGAGCACGTCGTGCACGTAGGCCGAGCCGCCCCGCCCGTCCGGCTCGCGCAGCACGCCGATCCGGTAGCGGAACGCGTCGAACCGGTCGCCGCACAGCGAGAACTGCCGCACCACCCCGCCGGGCAGGATCAGGTCGACGTGCGCGCCCGGCGTCCAGTCCGGCAGCCGTGCACCCGCGGGGTGTTCCAGGTCGAGGACCACCACGCCGTCCGAGGCGACGTCCTTGCCCGTCACGCGGAGGGTGACGACGTCGGCTCCCGCGACCGTCCTGTGCTCGTCCACGTCGCCCCCCGCCTCGGTGCATCCGTCGGTGCGTCGACGATGCCGACCGGTGCGAGCCTGCGGGGGTGGATTCTCACTCAGCGAGAGTGCGGTTCCCGGGACCGGCGAGCACCCGGTGCACCCCTCGCGCCGCCGCGCGCAGGACCGGGATCACCGCGCGGGCGGACTCGTCGTTCGGGACGATCGCGGACAGCGTCGCGATCACCCGCTGCTCACGGTCGCGGACCGGGACCGCGATGCCGAGCGCATCCTCGTGGAGGTGTCCCGCGCAGTAGGCGTACCCGTCGCGGCGCACGTCGGCGAGCGTGCGGCGAAGCCGCTCCGGGGTGGTGATCGTGTGCGCGGTGTAGCGGGGCAGCGGTCCCGCCAGCACGGCCTCCTGCAGCTCGCGGGGGGCGTGGGCGAGCAGGACCAGGCCGGAGGACGAGGCGTGCACCGGCAGCCGCCCGGCGATCCGCGTGTAGTTGATGACGGCGCCCGGGGCGCTGAGCCGCTCGACGAAGAGCACCTCGGTGCCGTCGAGGACCCCGATCTGGGCGTGGTGCCCGACGACGCCGTGCACGACCTCCAGGAACGGCATCGCCGCCTCCCGAAGCGACAGCGTGGGGGAGGCCCGCATCGCCAGCTCCCACAGCCGCACCCCGATCCGGACGCTGCGGTCCTCGTCCCGGCTGAGCAACCCGAGCTCGACCAGCTCCGCCACCAGCCGCGACGCCGTCGCCACGTGCAACCCGGCCCGCGCGGCGATCTCGGTGACCCGCAGCGCCGGCTCGTCCGGGCCGAAGGCGGCGAGGATCCGCACGGCGCGCGACAGCACGGAGTCCGCCGCTCCGCTTCGCCTCATCCCGCGAGTGTGTACCGCACGGCGTGTTGACGGCGCGTGACCGACGGTGGCTGCCAGAGTGCCCGGCATGAAGCTCTCCGGCCTGCTCCGCCCGCGGCCCGTGCTTCCGGGCCTCGCGGCCACCGCCCGTGTCGACCGGCGCGTCGAGGCGGTGCTGCGCCGGGTCAAGCCGGGCGAGATCGCCGTGATCGACGTCGCCGACCTGGACCGGGCCACCGCCGAGACGCTCGTCGAGGCCCGGGTGGCGGCAGTGGTCAACGCGTCCCCGTCGATCTCCGGGCGCTACCCGACGCTCGGGCCGGACGTGCTGCTCGCCGCCGGCATCGTGCTGGTCGACGGCGTCGGACCGGAGATCATGACGCTCGCCAGGGACGGCGCGCGCCTGCGTCTGCTCGACGGGGAGGTGTACGCGGGGGAGATCCGGCTCGGCTCGGGCACGGTCCAGGACGAGTCCACGGTCGCGGCGGCGACGCTGGTCGCCCGCGACGGGATGACCCACCAGCTGGAGGCGTTCGCGGCCAACACCATCGAGTTCATGCAGCGCGAGCGGGCCCTGCTGCTCGACGGCGTCGGCGTGCCGGACGTGGACGTGGCGATCGCGGGCCGCCAGGTGCTGGTCGTCGTGCCGGGACCCGGCCACCTGGACGAGCTGGCGCGGCTGCGCGGGTACGTACGCGAGTACCGCCCCGTGCTGATCGGGGTCGGGGCGGGCGCGGACGCGGTCATGGCGACCCTGGGCCGGCCGGACCTGGTGGTCGGTGATCCCGCGGAGATGTCGGACGCGGCGCTCACCAGCGGCGCGGACATCGTGCTGCAGGCCTTCCCGGACGGGCACGCCCCCGGCCTGCATCGCGTCCAGGACCTCGGGGCGGGCGCGGTGACCTTCCCCAGCACGGCGAACCCGGAGGACCTCGCGCTGCTGCTCGCCGCCCACCACGGCGCCGCACTCATCGTGACGGTGGGCCTGTCGACGGGGATGGCGGAGTTCCTGGACCGGCGCCGTTCCGGCGTCAACGCCTCGACGTTCCTCACCCGCCTGCAGCTCGGCGGGGTGATCGTCGACAGCTCGGTGATCACGACGTTGCGGCGCAGCCGCGTCCCCACCGTCGCCGTCGTGCTGCTGCTCCTGGCGGTCCTCGCGGTCGGGGCGGCGGCGCTCGCCGTGTCGAGCACCGGGGACGCGCTGCTCACCTGGGCACACCAGTCGTTCACCACCCTGCTCGAGCAGGTCAGGGGATGGTCGCGGTGATCTCCATGCGCTACCACGCGATCTCGCTGGCGGCGGTGTTCCTCGCGCTGGCGCTCGGCGTGGTGCTGGGCGCCTCCGGGGTGTCGGACCGGCTGCTGCACGCCGTGGCCGTCGATCGTGACGACCTCGCCGTGCAGGTGCAGGAGCTGACCGCGGAGAACGACCGGCTCACCGGCGCGCAGCGGGCCGCGGACGAGTTCGCCGCCCGCACCGGTGCCGCGACCGTCCGGGGCTCCCTCACCGGCCAGACGGTCGTGCTGGTGACGCTCGGTGCCGACGCCGCGGACCGGGACGCGGTCGTGGAGCTGGCGAAGGCGGCGGGGGCGACCTACACCGGCGAGGTGGGGCTCACGGACGCGGTCGCCGACCCGGCCCGGGCCGCCCAGCTGCGCGAGCTGACGGCGTCGCTGCTGCCGACCGGCGCCCAGCTGCCCGCGGCCACCGACACGGGAAGCCTCGCGGGCGGCCTGCTCGGCGGCGTGCTGCTGGCCCCCGGCGGGCGGCCCCAGGCCACCCCGGACCAGGCGACGGCGGTGCTCAGCGGCCTCGCCACGGCCGGGTTCGTCCGGCCCGGGCCGGCCCCCGCACCGTCCAACCTCGTGCTCGTGCTCACCGGCGGCGCCCTCGCCGGCCTGGACGCCGCCGAGTCCGCGTCGGTGACGGCGCGCCTCGCCGCCCAGCTGGACCGCGCGGGCGGTGCCGTCCTGGCCGGTCGCACGGGTTCCGCCGAGGCCACGGGTGCCGTCGGCGTCGCCCGGGCCGACACCGGGATCGCCACGGCGGTGTCGACGGTCGACGACGTCGACTCCGGCCCCGGGCGCGTCTCGGCCGTCCTGGCGCTGCGCGAGCAGCTCGACGGCCGGGCGGGCCGCTACGGCACCGCCGCGAGCGCGCAGGACGGGGCCACCCCGGCGGTCTGACGGGTCGGCAGCAGGCGACCGCCATCCGGGCCGGCACCGCGACGGCTTCGCGAGAACTCGCCCCGACGAGATGCGCAACTCGCGGAGCCGCCGTGGCCGATCCCGGCGGAACCCCTCGCGTCCGCCGGGATCCGGTGCGCGGCGACTCAGCCGAAGAACGCGTCGATCGCGTACTGGTCGGGCCGGTGGTAGGTGTGCACGATCCGCCCGTCGACGATCTGGTGGGCCAGCACCTCCACGCAGGCCAGCCGTCGCCCGCCGTGCTCGGCCGTCACCTCCTGCACGTGCACCGCCCCCCAGTCGTCGCCCATCATCGCGAGCAGCCGCAGGCGCAGCGTGCCGCCGGACAGCTCGTAGGAGCGGCGCAGGAACCCGACGATCGCGTCAGGCCCCTTGTACTCCCCGGCGACCGGGCCGCGGCCCGGCAGCTCCCAGACCGCGTCCTCGGCGAAGAAGGCGGGTAGCGCGGCGAGATCGCCGGAGGTGAACGCGTCGTGCAGGCGGCGGACCAGCTGGGTGTTCGGGTGCTCGGTCATCGGCTCCTCCTCGGCTCGGGCCCCGGCAGCCCGGGGCGTGCAGGAGAGGATCCGGCGTCGCGACCGGCCCGACATCGGTCGAACGGCCGGGTTACGCACCACGTGCCGTTCCCGCCGGGGTGAGACGCAGGCGTATGCCGTCGGGACTCCTGCCGATGGAGCATCTCGGACGGGAGGCCTTGACTCGACACATGACGACTCGACACATGACGACGAGCTCCACCGTCACGCCGACACCCCTCACCCCGATGACGCTGGCCGCCGGCGCCGCCGCGATCGGCACCGCTGCGGTCGGCGGGCTCTGCTACGCGTTCTCCACGCTCGTGATGGGCGGCCTCGACCGCATCGAGCCCGTCCAGGCGATCACCGCCATCCGCGGGATCAACGCCGAGGCATCCGCGAACCCCCCGTTCCTGCTGCTGTTCTTCGTGCCCTCGCTGCTCTCGCTGGGCGTCGGCGCGGGCGCCCTCCGGCAGCTCGGCCGGCCGGGCAGCGGCCTCCTGCTGGCCGGCGCGGTGTTCGGGATGGTGTCGACGGTCGTGACCATCGCGATCCACCTCCCGCTGAACGACCAGATCGACGCGGTGAACCCCGAGGGGCTGTCGGCGGCTGACGCGGCGCGCGAGTGGGCCTCCTACCTCGACCCGTGGATGGCGTGGAACCACGTGCGCTCGGGGTCGGGTTTCGTCGCCGCCGCGCTGCTGCTCCTCGGCCTGCGTCACCGCTAGATGTACGGATCGGAGACGTCGGTCGAGGTCAGGGGGCGAGCCGGCCCGCGAGCTGGGTCCGGTTCGCCGCCCCGGTCTTGGCCAGGAGCTGCTCGACGTGGCCCTTCACCGTGCGGGGAGCGAGGTGCAGCTGCTGCGCCACCTCCTTGTTCGTCATCCCCCGCGCCACCAGCAGTAGCACGTCCATCTCTCGGCTCGTGACGCCGAGCCGGGCGAGGTGCCCGGGCACGACCGCGTCGCCCCGGCCGGCCCGTCGCTGCCGCACGCCCGCGCGGGCGGCCAGCACCCGGCAGGCCCGGGCGAGACCGCCGTGGCCGTGCGCCTGCGCCCATTCCCCGGCCTGCACCGTCCACCCCGCCGGGTCGCCCCACCCGTCGGCGAGCGCGGCCGGGGCGGCCAGCCTGCGGGCGAGATGCCCCCAGCCGGCCGCGGCGGGGGCCTCGGCGAGCCGCGCCTCGGCACGTGCCCAGGCGGCGTCGGCACCGCCGCGGTCACCCAGCCGCCCCAGGGCCACCGCCTCGGCGAGCGCCCGCAGCGCGTCCGCGACCGGGACGACCCGCAGCTCCGGCACGTCGGTCTCGGCGCGCGCGGCGCGTCCCCCGTCGGTGTCGGTGTCGGTGTCGGTGTCGGCGTCGCCGAGCGTGGCCAGGAGCGGCCACAGGAACCACGGCGGGTAGGGCCGGACCTCGCCGACGCGGCGCAGCGCCGCGATCCCGTCGCGCCACAGGGTGGTCGCCCGTGCCACGTCGTCGGCGAGCAGGGCCGTGAGCCCCTCGCAGACGGTGCGGACCAGCCCTTCGATCTCCGGGTCGTCCGGTGCCAGGCGCCGCGCCTCCGCGGCCGCCGTCGCGGCCTCGGCGCCCCGGCCCGCGACCGCGTGGGCCTGCCCGACCAGCACCCAGGCGAAGGCCTCCTGGCGGCGGGCGCCGAGCCTGCGGGCGGCGTCGAGCATGGCGCGGGCCCGCGGCAGCGCCAGGTCGGGCTCGAACCGGACCCCGTGGACCGCGGCCAGCTGCAGGTCGACGGCGGTGACGAGGCCCGGCGCACCGGCTTCGACGGCGGCCTGGCGGGCGCGGCCCATCGGCTCCAGGTCCAGCGACCGCAGCTGCGCGACGGTGGCGAGCTCGTGCAGCGCCCGCGCGCGCCACAGCGCGAGCCCGCCGTCCTCGGCGGTGACGACGGCGCGCTGGAACCACGCCTGCGCGGTCGCCAGGTCGCCGCGGCGGGCGAGCCTGCCGAGCACCTCCATCGCCTCGCAGCGCGCGGCTGGGCCCACCGTGCCGGACCCGTCCGGCGCGGCGGGGCCGGCCAGCACCGCCTCCGCCGCCGCCTCCGCCGCCGCGAGGTCGCCCCGTTCCAGCGCCACGAGCGCGGCCAGCGCCGCCGTCGAGGCCGCGGTGGGGAAGGCCGCCCGCAGCGTCGCGACGCGGGCCGCGGCGTCGGCCCAGCGGCCCTGCCCGGCCGTGGCACGCACGACCGCCTCGCCGAGCGCGCGCCGCCGGTCCGCCGTGCCGGGCAACCGGGCCAGCTCGGCGTCGACCGCGTCGGCGTCGGCGAGCGCAGCGTCGGCGTCGCCTGCGAGGGCGTCGGCGAGGACCCGCAGCTCCCGCAGCGCCACCCGCTGCTGCGGCGGGGCCACGGCGAGCGCGTCGCGCAGCGTGCGGGCGGCGGTGGCCGGCAGCCCGCGGCCAAGGTCTCGGCGCGCGGCCCGGCCGAGCAGCTCGGCGGCCGTCGCGGGCCGCCGGGCGCGCAGCGCGAGCGCGGCCACCGCGTCGAGGTCCCCGGGTTCGGGGTCCGCCGCGAGCAGGTCGAGGAGCGCCCCCGCGAGCTCACGGGCGCGGGCCGGCGGGATCGCGTCCAGGACCGCCTGGCGCAGCAGCTCGTGGCGGAACGCGCCGCCGCCGGTGAGCAGCCCGCTGCCCGCCCCGCCGCGCAGCGCCGCGAGCACGGCCTGCTCGGGCAGCCGCAGCGCCGCGGCCGTCGAGGCGGGGGAGAGCAGCGGTGCCGGGCCCAGGAGGGCTACCGCCTCCAATACCGGACGGGCCGGGCCGAGGTGGTCGAGCTGCGCGGCGACGGAGTCCGCGAGCGTGGCGGGGACGACGTCGCGGTCCGCGTCGCAGACCCACCGGCCGTCGACGAGGCGCAGCGACCCGTCCGCCCGCAGCGTGGCGACGATCTCCTCGATCCACAGCGGGTGCCCGCCCGCACGGTCGGCCGCGGCGCGCAGCGCGTCCGGCAGCGCCGGCCCCGCGCAGTCCAGCAGGGCGGCGAGCAGGTCCGGGACGGCGCCGGCGGGCAGGGGCCCGAGCGCGACGACGGCGACGGCGCGCTGGTCGGCGAGCCGCCCCACCCGCTCGTGTGCCGGGCCGCCGGGCCGCAGCGTCAGCACCGTCCGCCGGTGGCCGCGCGCGACCAGGCACTCGACGGCGTCGAGGGTCTCGGCGTCGGCCCAGTGCAGGTCCTCGAGGACGAGCACGGGCTCGCCGGGCACCAGGTCGAGCAGCCGCGCGAGGGTGTCGGCGAGGACAACGGGATGCGCCGGACCGTCCGGGTCCCCGTCGACCCTGCTGCCGACCCTGCGATCGACCAGGCCGGGGAGCAGCGCACCGAGCACGCGGCGGTGCGTCCGCAGCGTCGACGAGTACGGGTCGGCACCGAGCCGGACCGCGGCCAGCGCGAGCTCCACCAGGGGGCGCAGCGGCGGCGCGGGCGGCCGGGTCGCCGCGCCCACCGCCACCGCGGGCCGCCCGGCGAGCGCGGCGCGGACGAGCGCCGACTTGCCGATCCCCGCCTCCCCGACCACGGCGACGCACCCGCCCGCCCGCCGGGCGAGCTCCGCCAGCTCCTGCTCCCGGCCGGCGAGCCGCTCGGCCGACAACCCGCGGGGCGTCGTGGACACCCGTCCAGTGTCGTGCAGGGTCGTCCACGCCCCGAGCCGGACGCCCCGCACCGGCTGTACGCTGAGGTTCCGTGCAGACCCGGGCCACACGTCATCTGTTCGTCACCGGCGGGGTCGCGTCCTCGCTGGGCAAGGGCCTCACGGCGTCGAGCCTGGGGCAGCTGCTCACCGCGCGGGGCCTGCGGGTCACGATGCAGAAGCTCGATCCCTATCTCAACGTCGATCCCGGCACGATGAACCCCTTTCAGCACGGCGAGGTGTTCGTCACCGAGGACGGGGCGGAGACCGATCTCGACATCGGCCACTACGAGCGCTTCCTGGACCGCAACCTGCACGGGCAGGCCAACGTCACCACCGGCCAGGTGTACTCGTCGGTGATCGCGAAGGAGCGGCGCGGGGAGTACCTGGGCGACACCGTTCAGGTCATCCCGCACATCACGAACGAGATCAAGGACCGCATCCTCGCGATGGCCCGCCCGGACGCCGACGGCGAGGCACCGCACGTGGTCATCACCGAGGTGGGCGGCACGGTGGGCGACATCGAGTCGCTGCCGTTCCTGGAGGCTGTGCGCCAGGTGCGCCACGACGTCGGGCGGGACCACTGCTTCTTCCTGCACGTCTCCCTGGTGCCCTACCTCGCGCCGTCCGGGGAGCTCAAGACCAAGCCCACGCAGCACTCCGTCGCGGCGCTGCGCAACATCGGCATCCAGCCGGACGCGCTGGTCCTGCGCGCGGACCGGGAGATCCCGGACGCGATGAAGCGCAAGATCAGCCTCATGTGCGACGTCGACCTGGACGGCGTGGCCGCGGCGCCGGACGCGCCGTCGATCTACGACATCCCGAAGGTGCTGCACGGCGAGGGCCTCGACGCGTACGTGGTCCGCCGGCTCGGCCTGCCGTTCCGGGACGTGGACTGGACGGTGTGGGGCGACCTGCTCGACCGCGTCCACCACACCGAGGAGACGGCGCGGATCGCGCTGGTCGGCAAGTACGTCGACCTGCCCGACGCGTACCTGTCGGTCACCGAGGCGCTGCGGGCGGGCGGGTTCGCGCACCGCGCGCGGGTGGAGATCGAGTGGGTGGCCTCGGACGCGTGCGAGACCCCCGCAGGCGCCGCGGCCGCCCTGGAGGGCGTGGACGGCGTGCTGGTCCCCGGGGGCTTCGGGGTGCGCGGCATCGAGGGCAAGCTCGGCGCGATCCGCTATGCCCGTACCCGGGGGATCCCCGCGCTGGGGCTGTGCCTCGGCCTGCAGTGCATGGTCATCGAGGCCGCCCGCGACCTGGGGCTACCGGGGGCGAACTCCAGCGAGTTCGATCCCCGCACGCCCCATCCGGTGATCTCGACGATGGCCGACCAGCGCGACGTCGTCGCGGGCGAGCGCGACATGGGCGGCACGATGCGGCTGGGCTCCTACCCGGCGGTGCTGCGCCCCGGCAGCCTCGTCGCGCAGGCGTACGGCACCACCGAGGTCTGCGAGCGCCACCGGCACCGCTACGAGGTCAACAACCTCTACCGCGAGCGGCTGGAGGAGAACGGGCTCGAGATGAGCGGGACGTCGCCGGACGGCTCGCTGGTCGAGTTCGTCGAGCTGGCACCCGACCGCCACCCGTTCTTCGTCGGCACCCAGGCCCATCCGGAGCTGAAGAGCCGTCCGACGCGGCCGCACCCGCTGTTCCGCGCGTTCGTGGCGGCCGCGCTGCGCTACCGCGCCGAGGACCGGCTGCCGGTCGAGCTGCCCTCTCGCGACGGCATGGCACCGGCCGCCGTGCCCTCCTGAACGGGCTCCTGAGAGGCTCTCGCCCATGTCGCGCCACGACTTCCCCGTGCGGGGCTCGAGCGACGTCCACGTGGGCCGCGTGATGGCGCTGCGCGCGGACGAGGTGGAGATGCCGGGCGGCCGCGTCGCGACGCGGGAGATCATCGAGCACGGCGGCGCCGTCGCGATCGTGGCGATGGACGCCGAGGACCGGCTGGTCCTGCTCCACCAGTACCGGCACGCCGTCGGGCGGCGGCTGTGGGAGCTGCCCGCGGGCCTGCTGGACGTCGCGGGGGAGGACCCCCTGGAGGCGGCGAAGCGCGAGCTCGCCGAGGAGGCGGGGCTCGCCGCTGCGGAGTGGGGGGTGCTCGTCGACATCGTCCCGTCGCCGGGGTTCTCCGACGAGTCGGTGCGGGCCTACCTGGCGCGCGGCCTGACCGAGGTGGGCCGTCCCGAGCCCGCCGACGACGAGGAGGCGGACATGACGCTGCGGTGGGTGTCGCTGCCCGTCGCGGTGCGGATGGTGCTGTCGGGGACGCTGGTCAACGGCGTGTCCGCGGCCGCCGTGCTGGCGGTGCACGCGCTGGCGACCATGCCGGGCGCGCAGCCCCGGCCCGCCGACGCGCCGTGGCCGGACCGCCCGCGCCGGTTCTCCGCCCGTCGGGCCTGAGAGATCCCCGCGCGAGATCGACACCAGCGCTGCGGGCGGGCCGTCCGGCAACCCTGACGTCGATCTCGCGGCGCACACTGTGCTGCGCACTTGCGCGGAGGCGCCGGATCGGGCATATACTGGTGGAGTACCACCATTGTTCAGGACAGTGAGAGTCGTACGGTGTCGGAGCAACCGGGCGAGCCTGTGACGGTCGAGGCGACGGCCGGCCTGCTGATCGAGGTGAACGAGCGGCTCCGCCGGGCGTTCGTGGCGGCGGCCGCAGGCGCGGATCTCGGGCCGGCGGAGGCCAAGGTCCTCAAGCACGTGTGCTCCGGGGATCCGCAGCCGATGCGGACGGTGGCCCGCACGCTGGGCTACGACGCGTCGAACCTCACCGGCGTCGTGGATCGCCTCGAGGACCGGGGCCTGCTCGAACGCCGCACCGACGCGCAGGATCGCCGGGTCAAGACCGTCGTCCTCACCCCGGCGGGGACGCGTGCCGTGGAGCACTTCGTCACCCAGCTGCATGCGGGCATACCGCTGGCCGCGCTCGCGCCCGCGGAGCTCGCCGAGCTGCACCGGCTCCTGCGACTCGTCCTGGGCAGCGAAACCACCAGCGAAGGACGGACATGAAGCTCGGACTGCACATCGCGGACTTCACCTGGCCCGGCGGGCCGCAGACCCTCGCGAAGGACCTGGCCCGCGTCACCGAGGCCGCCGAGGACCTCGGGTTCGCCCGCGTCAGCGTGATGGACCACGTCTTCCAGATCAGCATGCTCGGCCCGCCCGAGCACGAGATGCTGGAGGCGTACACCACCCTCGGCTACCTCGCAGCGCGCACGTCGCGCGTGGAGCTGCTGGCGTGGGTCACCGCGGTCTCCTACCGCAAGCCGGGCATGCTGGCCAAGCTCGTCACCACCCTGGACGTGCTGTCCGGCGGACGGGCGTGGCTCGGCATCGGCGCCGCCTGGAACGACCAGGAGGCCCGCGGGCTCGGCCTGCCGTTCCCGCCCACCGCCGAGCGGTTCGAGCGGCTGGAGGAGACGCTGCGCATCTGCCTGCAGATGTGGAGCGACGACGAGGGTCCGTTCGAAGGCACGCACTACCGGCTGGAGCGAACGCTGAACTCGCCGCAGGCCCTGCAGCGGCCGCACCCGCCGATCCTGATCGGCGGCGGCGGGGAGCGGAAGACGCTGCGGCTGGTCGCGCAGTACGCGCAGGCGTGCAACCTGTTCCCCGGCCCGGAGCTCGCCCGCAAGCTGGATGTCCTCCGCGGGCACTGCGCCGACGTCGGCCGCGACTACGACGAGATCGAGAAGACGGTCATGATGCCGCTGGACCCCGGCACGGAGGGCGAGCGGGTCGACGCTCTGCTGGCACAGCTGCGCGGGGTCGCGGATCTGGGCGTCGCGCACGTCCACGGATTCGTGCCGGAGGTCGCGTCGTCGCGGCGGCTGGAGCTCCTGGGGGAGAAGGTCGTCGCAGAGATCGCCGGGTGGTGACCGCGGCTCGAGGGTAGGTTCGGGATCCATGCGCTTCGGACTGTTCGTTCCCCAGGGCTGGCGGCTCGATCTCGTCGGCATCGACCCCGCGGACCAGTGGGCGGCCATGAAGGGCGTCGCGCAGCACGCCGACGCCGGGCCGTGGGAGTCGATCTGGGTCTACGACCACTTCCACACCGTCCCGAAGCCGACCGCGGAGGCCACGCACGAGGCCTGGACGCTCATGTCGGCGTTCGGAGCCGTCACCGAGCGGGTGCGGCTGGGGCAGATGTGCACCTGCATGAGCTACCGCAACCCCGTCTACCTCGCGAAGGTGGCCGCCACCTGCGACGTCGTCTCGGGCGGGCGGGTCGAGATGGGCATCGGCGCCGGCTGGTACGAGAACGAGTGGCGCGCCTACGGCTACGGCTTCCCGCCCGCGCGGGAGCGGCTGCGGATGCTCGACGAGGGCGTGCAGATCTTCCGCCAGGCGTGGCGCGAGGGTGTCGTCGACTTCTCCGGCACGCACTACCGGGCCGAACGCGCGATCGTCGCGCCGCAGCCGGTGCAGCCCGGCGGGATCCCGATGTGGATCGCGGGCGGCGGGGAGAAGGTGACGCTGCGGATCGCCGCGCGGTACGCGGACTACACCAACTTCGACGGCACGCCGGAGGGCTTCACGCGCAAGTCCGAGCTGCTCGCCGCGCACTGCCGCGACGTCGGCACGGACTTCGAGGCGATCGTGCGCTCCGCGAACTACAACGTGGCCATCGGGTCCACGGAGGCCGAGGTCGCGGACCGGCTGGCGGCGCTGAAGGCCCGCCTGCTGCCCCTGGTCGGCGAGAACCGGGCCGAGTCCGCTCTCGGGGCCTTCCGGGACCTGCCCGCCTGTGGCACCCCGGAGCAGATCGTGGAGAACTTGCGCGGCCTGCAGAAGCGCGGGATGACCTACGGGATCTTCTACTTCCCCGAAGCCGCCTACGACCGTTCGGGCATCGAGATGTTCGAGCGCGAGGTCATTCCCGAGGTCGTCTGAACAGTCGTCCGAGCAGGGCCTGAACGGGCGCGGAAACCCGCTCGCCCGCCTCGCGGCCACGGTCCAGCATGAGGAACGTGGACGGGATCGACACAGCCGACACAGCCGTCGTGGGGGCCGGGCCGACCGGGCTCTACCTCGCCATCGCCCTCGCCCGCCGCGGGCACCGCGTCGTGGTCGTGGACCGGGACAGCGGGCCCGGGCCGGACGGGGGATGGCAGCGGCGCGGCGTGATGCAGTTCCACCAGCCGCACGCGTTCCGCGGCCAGGTCGTGCGGGCGTTGCAGGCGGAGGTCCCGGACGTCTGGGACGCGCTGCTCGCGGCCGGTGCGGATCCCGCACGGATGGATCCGGAGGGTCCGGTCGTCGGCCTGCGGTGCCGGCGGCTGACGTACGAACGGGTGTTGCGCGGTGCCGCGGTGGCCGAGCCGGGGGTGACCTTCGCGTTCGGCCATGCCGACGAGGTGGTCGCCGAGGGCGGCCGGGCCGTGGGTGTGCGCGTGGACGGCGAGGTCGTCGGCGCCGACCTGGTGCTGGACGCCTCCGGCCGCGCGGGGCGGCTCACCCGGACGCTGCGTGCGCCCGCGGAGGGCGGGCCGTGCGGTGCCGCGTACGTGTCGCGGCAGTACGTCCTGCGCGACGGGGCGCGGTTCGGGCCGCTCACGATGCCGATCGCGGCCGTCGCCTTCTACCGCGGCTACGGCGTCATCGTCTTCCCGCACGACAACGACGTGTTCTCCACGGTGATCGCCCGGGCCGACGACGACCGGGTGCTCGCCCGCACCCGCGAGGAGACCGCGTTCGACGTCGTCACGGCGGCCGTCCCGCTGCTGGCCGAGTGGACGGCCCCGGAGCGGGCCCGGCCGATCTCGCCGGTGCTGCCGGGCGGGCCACAGCACAACGCCTACCGCGGCCAGCGCGACGCCCGGGGACGGATCTCGCTACCGGGGCTGATCTGCGTCGGGGACGCGGTCTGCACCACGAACCCGTCCGCCGGGCGGGGCGTGGCCACCTCGATGATGCAGGCGCAGCGGCTGCTGGAGCTGCTCGACTCAGGCCTCGATCCGGAGGCGTGCGCCGCGGAGTTCGACGACTGGTGCGCCACGCAGATCCGGCCGTGGTTCGTCGACCACGTCGAGGTCGACGCCGCGCAGGCCCGCCGCTGGGCCGCGGAGGACGGCGGTGAGATCGATCTCTCCGGGCCCCTCACCTCGGACGTGATCGCGGCGGCCGCGGCGGCCGACCGGTCGCTGATGCCGGTGGTCGGCCCCTACCTGGGCATGCAGGCGCTGCCGGAGACGCTGCGGGCCGTCGAGCCGCGGGCGAGGGAGATCTACGAGACCGGCTGGCGCCCCCCGGTGCCCGACGGCCCCACCCGCGACGAGCTGGCCGAGCTGGTCGAGCGCGTGTCGCACACCGACGCCCGGAGCGCGTGACCCCAGGATGTACCGGGTGGGAGCCCGTCCGGTGGACGTCGTCGAGGCCTACCTGCACCACCTCGCGGTGGAGCGGGGCAGCGCCACCAACACGCTGCGCTCCTACGCCGCGGACCTGCGTCGCTACCTGGACCACCTGGACCGGCTGGGCCCGACCGCGGACCTGGGCGCGGTCCGGGAGGTCGACGTCACCGGGTTCGTCGCGGCGCTGCGTGGCGGGGAGCGCCCGCTCGCGGCGTCGTCGGCGGCCCGCGCGCTCGCCGCCGTGCGCGGCCTGCACCGCTTCGCGGTGCGCGACGGCCTCGTCGCCGACGACGTGACCCGCGAGGTCACCCCGCCCGCACAGACCGCGCGCCTGCCCAAGGCGCTCACGGTCGACGAGGTCGACCAGCTCCTCGCCGGGTGCATCGGCGACGGTCCCGGTCCGCTGCGCGACCGTGCGCTGCTCGAGCTCCTCTACTCCACGGGCGCCCGGATCTCCGAGGCCGTCGGCCTGGACCGCGACGACCTCGACGCGGGCGCCCGCACCGTCCGGCTGCACGGCAAGGGCGGCAAGGAGCGGATCGTGCCGGTCGGCAGGCCCGCGCTGGCCGCGGTGGACGCCTACCTGGTGCGCGCGCGACCCGCCCTCGCCGCCCGCGGGCGCGGCACACCCGCGTTGCTGCTCAACGCCCGCGGCGCGCGGCTGTCCCGGCAGAGCGCCTGGCACGTGCTGCGCCACGCCGCCGAGGTCGCCGGCGTGACCGCGGAGGTGTCCCCGCACACGCTGCGGCACTGCTTCGCGACGCACCTGCTCGCCGGGGGCGCGGACGTCCGCGTCGTGCAGGAGCTCCTGGGCCACGCCTCGGTGACGACGACGCAGATCTACACCCGGGTGACCGTGGACGTCCTGCGCGAGGTGTACGCCACCACCCACCCCCGGGCGCGTGGCTGAGCGTGACCCGGGCGGTCACCCCGAGGCGGGTGAGCGCACGAACAGGCCGATCAGGCCGGTCAGGGCCGAGCTGAACACGGTGACGAGGATGTCCGCGCTGGTCGTCTCCTTGCCGTCGGCGATCGTGAAGATGATCCCGCCGAGCGCGACAAGGAGCACCGCGACCAGGCCGGACACCAGGATCGTCCAGAGCGTGTTCACCCCCTGCCCGGTCGGCGGCGGGATCGCGGCCGACGCCGCGGCCGCCGCGACGGCGGCCCGCACCTCCGGTTCGGCGTCGCCGACCCCGGCGATGGCCTGGCGGACGCTCTCCTCGACCGATGGCATGCGTGCTCCCGAGACTGTGACGACGGTGGTGGACGACGGTGGTGATCCTCACGGGCACCCTCGGGCGTGCCGCGGCCGCCGTTACGGGCCGGTCGGGCGGGGCCTGTGACGCGCGCAACATCGAACACCGTCGCGCATCGTCTTGGTCACGACCCGGCACGATCGGGTGATACGGGGCCCGGCCCCGGCGGCGCCTGCGGCTACCCTCGCCCGTGTGGGGGACGGAACTGCCGACGGGACGTCGCAGGTGGGTGGAAGCCGGATGGTGGTCGCGGGGCGGCGGCCACCGAAGAGGTCGTTGCTGGTCGGCGCGCTGGCGTTGCTGGGAGTCGTGCTCGTGGCCTCGGGCACGGCCGTCGGCGGAACGGTGGCCGAGCACGTCGTCGCGGCGGAGGCGGCCGAGGTCCAGGTCTCCCCGGGCGACTCCGTCACGGACGTCGCACCGTCCGCCCCCGCGTCCGTCGAGGTCGAGCACGGGCGCATCGAGACGATCGAGCTGATCGGCGCGGAGGGTCACCGGGTCGCCGGCACGCTCTCCGCCGACGCCGACACGTGGCGTCCGGACGAGCCGCTGGACTTCGACACGACCTACACCTGGTCCGGCTGGGCCGTCGGGGACGACGGCGAACGCTCGCCCATCGCCGGGTCGTTCGCGACGGTGAAGCCGAAGAAGCTGGTCAAGGCCCGGCTGAACGTCGCGGACGGCGAGACCTACGGCGTCGCGATGCCGATCGCCGTCGACTTCAGCGCTCCCATCGTGGACGCCGAGGACAAGGCCGCCGTCGAGGAGCGGCTGTCGGTGCGCACCTCGAAGCCGGTCGAAGGCTCCTGGGCGTGGCTCTCGGACACGTCGGTGCACTGGCGGCCCAAGGAGTACTACCCGGCCGACACCGAGGTCACGGTGTCCGCCCCGGCCTACGGGGTCGACCTCGGCGACGGCGCCTACGGCCGCAACGACGTGACGTCGACGTTCACGATCGGTCGCCAGTTCGTCCTGCGCGGCGACACCCGCGAGTACATGCTGCACGCGTTCTCCGACGGCGTGCAGGTCGGGCAGTGGAAGGCGAGCTACGGGCTGGACTCCGATCCGCGCCGGGTCACCCACAGCGGGATCCACGTCGCGATGACCAAGCACGCCAAGTACCTCATGAACAGCGAGACGTTCGGCTACACCGACTTCCCGGTCAGCTGGGCCGTGCGGATCTCGAACAACGGCGAGTTCACCCACGCCGCGCCCTGGTCGGCGAGCGCCCAGGGCCGGCGCAACGTCTCGCACGGCTGCATCAACCTCTCGATGGCCGACGCCAAGGCCGTGTACGACGCCGTGATCACCGGCGACCCCGTCGAGATCACCGGGTCCAGCCAGCAGCTCGACAAGCAGGACGGGAACTACTACGACTGGACGGTGCCCTGGGACGAGTGGACGGCGAAGTCGGCGTTGACCCCGTCATCCTGAGCCCGGTTCGGGCGACGCCGGACGCGCGGATACACTGCTCCACCGACGAGTTCCGGCCACCGGCCGATTCCGACGGCACCACACGGCGGGGCGCGTTGCCGCCCGATGGGGTGACTCCCTAGTCTGCGGCCGATGGCGGCCCCCTGATCCCGAGAGGTGCCGCCCGGCACCGCAGAGACCGGAGACCGCATTGGACACACCGCGGCCCCACGAACCACGTCCGAGTCGCGAGTACGGCGGGCACGTCGACGACCGCAGCGGCGTCGTCCACGGCGTCGTCCACAGCGATGTCCACGGCGATGTGCACGGCGTGCCTGACGAGGTGCACGGCGTGCATGACGGGGGGCTCGACGACCGCGGCGACGAGCGTGAGGACGCGCACTCCGCCGCGCCGGTCCCCGCACCGCTGACCGAGCACGGCCCGGCGCGGGTCATCGCGGTCGCCAACCAGAAGGGCGGCGTCGGGAAGACGACCACGACGATCAACCTCGGTGCGGCGCTCGCCGAGTACGGCCGCCGCGTGCTGCTCGTGGACTTCGACCCCCAGGGTGCCCTGTCGGTGGGGCTCGGCGTGCCCGCCCACGAGCTGGACGTCACGATCTACAACCTGCTGATGGAGCGCGGCGTCGAGATCGACGACGTCATCCGGCACACCACGGTTGCCGACATGGACCTGCTGCCCAGCAACATCGACCTGTCCGCCGCCGAGGTCCAGCTCGTCACCGAGGTCGGCCGCGAGCAGGCGCTCGGGCGGGCGATCAAGCCGGTGCTGGACCGCTACGACGTCATCCTGATCGACTGCCAGCCGTCGCTCGGCCTGCTCACGATCAACGCGCTGGCCTGCGCTGACGCCGTGCTGATCCCGCTGGCCTGCGAGTTCTTCAGCCTGCGCGGCGTCGCCCTGCTCATGGACACGATCGACAAGGTGCAGTCGCGGATCAACCCGGACCTGGAGCACCTCGGCATCCTCTGCACGATGTTCGACCCGCGCACGCTGCACACGCGCGAGGTCCGCCAGCGGGTCATCGACGCGTTCGGCGATCTCGTGTTCCAGGCCACGATCAACCGCACCGTCCGGTTCCCGGAGACCACCGTCGCCGGGGAGCCGATCACGACGTGGGCGCCCAACTCCAACGGCGCGCAGGCCTACCGCCACGTCGCCCGCGAGGTCCTCGCCCGGTGACACTGGCGCCGGACAGGGACACCGAGCTCCCGGAGGAGCATGGACGGCCGCGGTTCACCGTGCGGCTGCACAACTTCACCGGCCCGTTCGACCTGCTCCTGCAGCTGATCGGCTCGCACCAGCTCGACGTCACCGAGATGGCGCTGCACCAGGTCACCGACGACTTCATCGCGCACCTCACCGCGCTGGGGGAGGACGCGGACCTGGACGAGACCACGGAGTTCCTCGTCGTCGCGGCCACCCTGCTCGATCTGAAGGCCGCCCGCTTGCTGCCGGACGCCGACGGCGACGCCGACGAGGAGACGGCCGCCCTGCTGGAGGCGCGCGACCTGCTGTTCGCCCGGCTGCTGCAGTACCGCGCGTACAAGCAGGTCGCGGGCCTGTTCGTCGAGCTGGAGGCGGGCGCGGCCCGGCGCTTCCCGCGCTCGGTGGCGCTGGAGGAGCGGTTCGCGACACTGCTGCCCGAGGTGCTGCTCGGCGTGGATCCGCAGGCCTTCGCCGAGCTCGCCGCCGCGGTGTTCCGGCCGAAGCCGCCGCCCACCGTGGGGGTCGACCACCTGCACGCCGTCCACGTCTCGGTCGCCGAGCACGTCGCGCTGATGCGGGAGCGCCTCGCCGAGCTCGGGACGGCGACGTTCGCCGTCCTCACGGCGGACTGCGCGGGCCCGCTGGAGGTCGTGGCCCGGTTCCTCGGCGTGCTCGACATGTACCGCGGCGCGGAGGTCGACCTGCACCAGCCCGAGGCGTTCGGGGAGCTCACGGTGCGCTGGACGCCCGAGGACGGTGCCGCCCGCTTCCCCGCCCGCCCCGCCGTGCGGGCAGCAGCCCGGCACGAGGGCGCATGAACGCCGAGGCGCTCCCCGGCACCGCGGGCCTGCCGGACCTCACCGAGGACGCCGATCTCGACGCCGCGCTGGAGGCGCTCCTGCTCGTGGTGGACGCGCCGACGGACGAGGAGACGCTCGCCGCGGCCCTGGACGTGCCCGTCGCCCGCGTCCGTACCGCCCTGCCCCGCCTCGCCACCGCGTACTCCGACGGCGAGCGCGGCATGGACCTGCGCCACGTCGGCGGCGGATGGCGCTTCTACACCCGCGACCGCTACGCGCCGTTCGTCGAGCGCATGCTGCTGGACGGGCAGCGGGCGCGGCTCACGCGGGCCGCCCTGGAGACCCTCGCCGTCGTGGCGTACCGCCAGCCCGTCACCCGGGCCAGGGTCGCGGCCGTCCGCGGCGTCAACTGCGACGGGGTGCTGCGCACCCTGCTCACCCGCGGGCTCATCGCCGAGGCGGGCGCGGACCCGTCCACCCAGGGCACGCTCTTCGCCACCACCGAGACGTTCCTGGAGAGGCTCGGCCTGTCGTCGCTGGAGGAGCTGCCCGCGCTCGCCCCGCTCCTGCCCGACATCGACGCCATCGACGAGCTCTAGGCTTGCCCGCGAGATGAGCGAGCGATGAACGGCGCAGGATGAACGACACAGGATGAACGACACAGACGGTGTACGGCTGCAGAAGGTGCTGGCCCAGGCCGGCATCGCCTCCCGGCGGGCCGCCGAGCAGCTGATCGCGGCCGGGCGGGTGAGCGTGGACGGCCGGGTCGTGCGCGAGATGGGCCGCCGGATCGACCCGGAGACGGCCGTGGTGCACGTGGACGGCTCGCGCGTGGTGCTGCGCGAGGACGTCGTGCACCTGGCGCTGAACAAGCCGCGGGGGATGCTCTCGACGATGTCGGACGACCGGGGTCGCCCGTGCGTCGGCGACGTCGTCGAGGGCCGGGTGGAGCGGCTGTTCCACGTCGGGCGGCTGGACGCCGACACCGAGGGCCTGCTGCTGCTCACCAACGACGGCGAATTGGGCCACCGGCTCATGCACCCGTCGTTCGAGGTGACGAAGACCTACGTCGCGGAGGTCGCGGGCCAGCTGCCGCGCGACCTCGGGAAGCGGCTGCGCGCCGGGGTGGAGCTGGAGGACGGCCCGGTCGCGGTGGACTCGTTCCGGCTCGTGGACTCCGCCGCAGGGCGCTCGATGGTCGAGCTCGTGCTGCACGAGGGCCGCAAGCACGTCGTGCGCAGGCTGATGGACGAGGTCGGGCACCCGGTGCTGCGGCTGGTGCGCACCGCGATCGGTGAGGTGCGGCTGGGCAACCAGCGCCCTGGCCGGCTGCGCCCGCTCACGCGGGCCGAGGTCGGGTCGCTCTACCGCGCCGTGGGGATGTAGCCGATCGGGATGTCGCCGATCGGGATGAAGCCGTCGGGATGATGGAGGTCCCGGATCCGGGCCCGGCATGATGACCGGCGGTCCGGCGGTGGGCGCGGGACCGGGAAGGGGCACGGCGGGGTGACGGGGCGGCTGCACGGGGTCGTGGCGATGGACGGGCCGTCGGGCACGGGGAAGTCGACGGTGTCGCGGCGCCTGGCCCGCGAGTGCGGGGCCGCGTACCTGGACACCGGTGCGATGTACCGGGCCGCGACGCTGGCCGTCCTGCGGGCCGGGGTGGCCCCGGACGCCCCCGAGGCGGGCCCGGTCGCGGTCGCCGCGGAGCTGGAGTCCGGCACCGACCCGTCCGATCCGACGATCCGCCTCGCCGGCGAGGACGTCGGCGCGGAGATCCGCGGGCCGGAGGTCACCCGTGCCGTGAGCGCGGTGTCGGCGCTGCCCGAGGTCCGCGCGGTGATGGTCGCCCGGCAGCGGGAGCTGATCGCGCGGGCGGACGGCATCGTCGTCGAGGGCCGCGACATCGGCAGCGTCGTCGTGCCCGAGGCACCGCTGAAGGTGTACCTGACGGCCTCCGATGCGGTCCGTGCCGAGCGCCGCGGCAAGCAGGACCGCCGGGCCGGGCGGGAGGTGGACGCCGCCACGGTGCTCGCCGACGTCCGCCGCCGGGACCGGCTCGACTCGACCCGCAAGGTGTCGCCCCTGCACGCCGCGCCGGACGCGCTGGTGCTCGACACGGACGACCTCTCCGTCGACGCCGTGCTCGACGAGCTGCTCCGGCTCGTGCGGGAGCGGGGGCTCGTCCGCTAGCCCCGCCGGTCACCTGGCACCCTGGAGGATCGGTACGGACGACGGAGCGGGCTGTGGGTGCAGGATTCGATCAGGTGGACACGCTGGAGATGTCGCGGCTGGGCATCGACCCGGCCGAGTTCAGCGCGGGCGACGAGTTCGCCGACGACGCCGCGGCGCAGGAGCACGGCCCGCAGCCGGTGCTCGCCGTCGTCGGGCGGCCGAACGTGGGCAAGTCCACACTGGTCAACCGGCTGATCGGGCGGCGCGAGGCCGTCGTGCAGGACATCCCCGGGGTCACCCGGGACCGGGTGACCTACGACGCGCTGTGGAACGGGCGACGGTTCACCCTCGTCGACACCGGTGGCTGGGAGCCGGATGCCACCGGCCTGCAGGCCGCCGTCGCCGAGCAGGCGGACTACGCGATGCGGTCGGCGGACGCCGTACTGCTCGTCGTGGACGCCGCGGTCGGCGCCACGGCCACGGACGAGGCCGTCGCGCGCGTGCTGCGCCGCTCGGACCGGCCCGTCCTGCTCGCGGCCACGAAGGTCGACGACGACCGGCTCACCGCGGACGTCGCGGCGCTGTGGCGGCTCGGGCTGGGGGAGCCGCACCCCGTCAGCGGCCTGCACGGGCGCGGCGCGGGCGACCTGTTGGACGCGATCCTGCAGGCCCTGCCCACCTCGCCGGAGGACATGGTCGGCGCGGCCCAGGGCGGGCCGCGGCGGGTGGCGCTGGTCGGCAAGCCGAACGTCGGCAAGTCGTCGCTGCTCAACCGGGTGTCCGGCGAGGTGCGGTCGGTCGTGCACGAGGTCGCGGGCACCACCGTGGACCCGGTGGACTCCCTGGTCGAGCTGGACGGCGAGACGTGGCGCTTCGTCGACACCGCCGGGCTGCGCAAGCGCGTCAGGACCGCATCCGGGATGGAGTACTACGCGTCGCTGCGCACCCGCGCGGCGATCGAGGCTGCCGAGGTCGCGGTCGTGCTGCTGGACGCCTCCGAGCCGATCGCGGAGCAGGATCAGCGCGTCATCGGCATGGTCGAGGAGGCGGGCCGGGCACTCGTGCTGGCGTTCAACAAGTGGGACCTCGTCGACGAGGACCGGCGCCACGCCCTGGCCCGCGAGCTGGACCGCGACCTCGTCCGGGTGCCGTGGGCGGAGCGGGTGAACATCTCGGCGCTGACGGGCCGTGCCGTGGGCCGGATCGCCCCTGCGCTGCGACGAGCCCTGGACTCGTGGGACGCCCGCATCCCCACCGGCAAGCTCAACGGGTGGCTCGCGGAGGTCGTCGCGGCCACCCCGCCGCCCGTGCGTGGCGGGAAGCAGCCCAAGGTGCTCTTCGCCACCCAGGCCCGGACGCGCCCGCCGACCTTCGTGCTGTTCACGACCGGCTTCCTGGAGGCCGGCTACCGGCGCTTCCTGGAGCGGCGGCTGCGGGAGGAGTTCGGGTTCACCGGTTCACCGATCCGGCTGTCCGTCCGGGTGCGGGAGAAGCGGCCGCGCAAGCGTTGACCTCACGCGGCAGGGCCATTAGTTTCAGAAGAAATTGTTCACTGAGACGAGGCCTGGGATGCCGACGTACGGTTACGACTGTCCCCGCTGCGGCGCGTTCGACCTGATCCGGCCGATGGCGCAGGCGGGGGATGCCGCGCTGTGCCCGGGGTGCGGGGCGCCCGCCCGCAGGCTCTTCGGCGCGCCGGCGCTGCGTTCCGTCGATCCCGCGCTGCGCCGCGCCCTGGATACCAGCGCCGCGAGCGCCGACGCACCCCCCGTCGTGGACCGCGTGCCGGGCCGTTCCCGGCGGGCCACGCGGACGACGACCGATCCCCGCCACCTGCGCCTGCCCCGCCCCTGAGCTCCCCGCCCCGCTTCCCACCCCGCTCCCCTCCGCAAAGCCTCATATCCGGAGGAGTACGCCGAGAGACCGGAGGTCACCGTGCCCGACGTCGTGTTCACCGTCGACCAGGCCCGCTCGATGCGCGACCAGGCCGTGCCAGGCCACAACCGGTGGCATCCCGACATCCCGCCGGCGGTGACCGTCCGGCCGGGCCAGCAGATCCGCGTCGAGTGCCGTGAGTGGACCGACAGCCAGATCGGCAACAACGACTCGGCGAACGACGTCCGCGACGTCGACCTCACCTGCGCCCACATGCTGTCGGGCCCCATCTACGTCGAGGGCGCCGAGCCCGGCGACCTGCTCGTCGTCGACATCCTCGACCTCGGGCCGGTACCGCAGGAGATCGGCGACGCGCCCGGGCAGGGCTGGGGCTACACCGGCATCTTCTCGAAGGCCAACGGCGGCGGCTTCCTCACCGACCGCTTCCCGGACGCCTACAAGGCCATCTGGGACTTCGCAGGCCAGCGCTGCACCTCACGCCACATCCCCGGCGTGTCGTTCACCGGCATCACCCACCCGGGCCTGTTCGGCACCGCGCCCTCGGCCGAGCTCCTCGCCCGCTGGAACGCGCGCGAGCGGGCACTCATCGCCACCGACCCAGAACGCGTGCCCCCGCTGGCGTTGCCCCCGCTGGAGGAGAGCGTCCTCGGCGGCACCGCCGACGGCGACCTGCTCGCCGCCATCGGCCGCGACGGCGCCCGCACCGTTCCCGCGCGGGAGAACGGCGGCAACCACGACATCAAGAACTTCACCCGCGGCTCGCGCGTCTTCTACCCCGTGCACGTCCCCGGCGCGCTGTTCTCCGGCGGCGACCTGCACTTCTCCCAGGGCGACGGCGAGATCACCTTCTGCGGTGCCATCGAGATGGGCGGGTTCATCGACTTCCACGTCGACCTGATCAAGGGCGGCATGGCCACCTACGGCGTCACGACCAACCCGATCCTCATGCCGGGCAACGTCGAGCCGCGGTACTCGGAGTTCGTGACGTTCATCGGCGTCGGCGTCGAGCACGACACCGACACCCAGCTCTACAACGACGCCACCGTCGCCTACCGCAACGCCTGCCTGAACGCCGTCGAGTACCTCACGAAGTTCGGCTACTCCGGCGAGCAGGCCTACCTGCTGCTGGGAGCCGCACCGATCGAGGGCCGGGTGAGCGGGGTGGTCGACATCCCGAACGCCTGCTGCTCGCTCTACCTGCCCACCGCGATCTTCGACTTCGACATCCGACCGTCGGCGTCCGGTCCGGTGCGGGCCGACCGTGGCAGCTGCGCGGTGACGTCATGACCGGCCGCGACGCGCCGTACCATGTGCACGAGGTCTCCGAGTTCACCTTCGAGTGCGGCCAGACGCTGCGCCCCGCCAAGATCGCCTACCAGACCTACGGCGAGCTGAACGCCGACAAGTCCAACGCGATCCTCTACCCGACGTGGTACTCGGGGCGGCACTGGGACAACGAGTGGCTCATCGGGTCGGACAAGGCGCTCGACCCCGGCCGGTGGTTCATCATCGTGCCGAACATGTTCGGCAACGGGCTGTCGTCGTCGCCGTCGAACACCCCACCGCCGTACAACGGCCCGCGCTTCCCGCGGGTCAACGTCCGGGACAACGTCGAGTCGCAGTACCGGCTCGTCACCGAGGTGTTCGGGATCTCCACCCTGAAGCTCGTGCTCGGCTGGTCCATGGGCGCGGGACAGACCTACCAGTGGGCCGTCAGCCACCCGGAGATGGTGGAGCGGATCCTGCCGTTCTGCGGGTCCCCGCGCACCGCTCCGCACAACCAGGTCTTCCTGGACTCGCTGCGTGCGGCGCTCACCGCCTCCGTCGGGTTCGACGGCGGCTGGTACCCGCCCGACCAGTGGCCGGTCGGCGGCCTGCGCGCCTTCGGCCGCATCTATGCCGGCTGGGGGTTCTCCCAGGCCTTCTACTGGGACGAGGTGTGGCGAGAGCTCGGCTACACCTCGCTGGAGGACTTCGCCGTCGGCTTCTGGGAGGGGTTCTTCCTCGACGGGCGGGACCCGAACAACCTGCTCACGATGCTCGACACCTGGTGGGCCGGGGACGTCGGCGCCACGCCGGGGCAGAAGTCGACCGAGGGCGCTCTCGGATCCATCCGTGCCCGGGCGATCTGCATGCCGGCCGAGAAGGACCTCTACTTCCCGCCCGAGGACGAGGAGTGGGCCGTCTCGCACATGCCGAACGCGGAGCTGCGCGTCATCCCCGGCGTGTGGGGCCACTTCGCCGGTGGTGGTCCCAACCCCGTGGACACGGCGTTCATCGACGCCGCTGTTGCCGAGCTGCTCGCGGGGCCGTCCGGCATCTGACCGGCCGTCCGGGCACCGGGAGGGTGTGCGCTAAGCTGGCCGGGCTCCCGCGGGGGCAGCCGGGACGTGGCGCAGCTTGGTAGCGCACTTGACTGGGGGTCAAGGGGTCGCAGGTTCAAATCCTGTCGTCCCGACGGCGTGATGGGCGGCTCCTGCCGATGCAGGAGCCGCCCATTGGCGTTCTGACCAGCGGAAACGCAGCTCTTGGTAATCTTGGCGCTCCACCTCGAACGATCATTCTCCGTCCACTATGGGCAATGAGAGATGGCAACCAGGAGCGAATCAGGAGCGGTGGATTGACCGACGGCGATATGGGGTCAGGATCGACGACCTGCGCAGGGCCCGGTCGGCTACGGGGACGCGCGTGTCACGTGGTCAAGGTACTGGCCGCAGCGCGACTGCTCCAGCTCCGAGGCGAGCGGCCGGAGTCCCGTGGGGGTTCGTGTCCGAGGAGGAGATGAGCCCCCTTGTGGAGCTGGCGGGTCCGGCGGACCGGGTGGTCGTGCCCTGATCGGCCGTGGTGACCCAGAGTCAGCCTGCTGGTCCGGCAGGTTCACGGTGCCCATGCGGCAGTCAGCACGGCGTGAGCGTACTCCCAGGAGATCCGCTCCTGCTCGAGCAACAGGCCGGTGCCATGGCTGGCGACGTGCCCGAGAAGACGCTCATAGAGTTCACGTTCACCCGGCGTCAGGCGCGGGAGGTCCTGACGTCCGGATGCGGCACCTTTCTCCGCGAGATGCCGGAACCGGTCGAGAGTGTCGATATCCATGAGGATCGTGGTGGCGTTGACGCCGAGACCACGAAGATCGTTGACGAACGAGAGACCGGGGAGGTCGATGTCACCCCAGTAGATCACCTTTGACGCGGCGCGTACCCAGTCGATCCGGGCGTAGTGGGCGACGCTGAACCCCAACCCGTGCAGGACAACCGTGCCGGGGTTGTCGTCGGTGATGGCGTACCCGGTTTCCTTGTTCTCCAGGATAACGACGGTGTCCGGTGTCCGCGGCCAGGCATTGAGATCATCGACGCCTGCGGCGAAGTGACGCATGCCCGCGACCTGGGCGCGCAGCAGAGGGTCGAGAACGGCAACTTGGATGAGGTCGGGTGGGACCCGAAGCCCGAGACGTCGATGTAATTGGATCCGCTGAGACCCGGTCGTGTCCGCGCCGATGTCCTCGTCGTCGTCGACGGTAGTGCTGTCTCCCAGCAGTGCCAGCAGCAACGCGGCGTGTCTGCCCAGCCATTTCGTGCCGATGCCTTCGATGGGCAGTTGACGCAGCAGCATCCCCGAGGTCGGGTGGTTGATGACCCACTGCGTGGTGGAGACCAGGCGCTGGTAGTCCTGCTCGGGCAGGTCGGTGATCTTGCGGATGATGCGGTCGAAGCGTGCCCGGGGGAAGGTACGTTCCAGTTCGGTCAACCGCGCGCCGCAGCGCTGCCATGTCGCCCGCGTTTCCGGGTTGGCGGCAGCGACCTGACCCGGGGTGGCCAGGATCAACCGCCGCGGCAGCCGGTGCACCCCGGTCGGGAACCGGGCGTTGGCGAACTCCAGCGTTCCTGGACTGCTGGCGGCACGCCAACGATCCGTCCACGCATGACAGGCGACGGGGTCCCCGGAGCGTTCCTGGGGCGTCGGCGGGCACAGATTGATACGCAGGGGCCAGCTACCGCGGCCGCGCGCCCAGTCCGGGTAGTCCATCTCGAACCGCCGACGAAGGGACTTGGCGATCTCGTCAGGGGTGCGCAACCTTGAAGCCCTTCAGCTCAGCCCTGCTGGTCATGCGCTCGCGGGTGTGTCTTCGGCATCGAAATCGCCGCGCCGGCGTTCGGTCAGTTCGCCGAACGTGGCGGTGTGCACGGTGGAGCGGGCCTCAGTCGCGTTGACGTGCTTGTCGACCAGGACGGCCTGCCCGATGTACGGCTCGACGATCCCGGACATGCGGATCGGCGCCGCCATGATCAGCTGGAACCCGAACTCCTCGAACGCGCCGAGCGCCTGTTGTGCATACTTCTCGTCGGACTTGCTGAACGCCTCGTCCAGCATCAGCGGCGCGAACGTGGGGCGGCCATCGGAGTCGGGAGCGGCGAGGTTGTAGCTCAGCGCCGCCGCGAGGCAGAACGCCACCAGCTTCTCCTGCTCCCCGCCGGAGTTAACCGCGGTGTTCCTGTAGGTCTTTGTGGTCTCCCCGTCGGCGTTCTCCTCACGGCCGTAGAAGGTGTAGGTGTTGCGGACGTCGAGGACCTGCGTGCGCCACCGGACGGCGTCGGCGCTGGTATCGGTGAAGCGCCTCATCAACTCCTGAACCCGCCGGAACTGCGCCAGTAACACGGCGGGGTCCCGGCTCTCCTTCGTCCCGGTTCCTGGAGCGTTGCGCAGCACCGCGTCCACGGCGGTGCGGAACTCCTTCACCTCGACCGGTTCATGGGCGGTGATGACGATCTGCAGGTGGGTTCCCTCGTCGAACTCCACCCGCCGCAGGCCGGAGTTGACCATCTTGATGCGCGACCGGATCTCCTCAGCGGCGTTCACGATCGACCGGTGCAAAAAACTGATCGACGGGACCATGTCCCCGCTGATCATCCGTTCGAGCTTGTCCATCGCCGCCGGCAGGTTCCGCTCGACGATCTCGGTGTGCAGCCGCGCGAAGTCCCCACCGCTGCGCTCGACGTCACCGCTGGTGTCCGGCGCAGCGTCGGGCCACCGCTCGATGAACGCCTCGATCGCCGTCTTGAGGTTCGATCGGGCGTGGTGACGGGTGCCCTCGGCGGTGTCGCGGCGATGCTGGAGCTCCTTACGAAAGTTGTGGCGGACCTGGGGCATCGTGTCGACCGTCACGGGTGCTGTGCCGGGACCCATCACCGCCGCCAGTACCTCGTCGAGGTAGGCGCGGTCGTCAGCGTCGTCGATGGTGTGCGGCTTGGGTTCCTCCTGGTCGAAGTCCTCGATCAGCTTCGTCTGCCGGTTGTTGCGGCGCGTCAGGTCGGCGTCGAGTTCGGCCTTCTTCCCGACCAGTTCCTTCCAGCGGTCTTCGGCGACGTCGCGGCGGGTTTCAAGATCGGCCAGGTTCACGTCATTGGCTTTGACCTCTGCGATCCGCGCGGTGAAGTCGTCGGCGGCCGCGTCCGCGGACCAGTGATCGAGGTCAGACCAGTGGGTGTACTCGGCGAGTTTCTGTGCGGCGTCGCGGCGACCGGTTGCGTCGGTGATGCTGGTCTCGAGCTGCTCCGCCGCGCGTTCGGCCACGTCCGCGGTGCGTTGGAGTTCGGCAACCACCTCGGTCAGCGCGTCGCGTTTGACCGCGACATTCCCGCCGAGGATGTAGGCCGAAGGCAGCGTCACTTCCGGTCGGTCGTCCTTGCGGTAGTGGTGTCCAGGCATCTTGACCGTGCCGCGGACGGTCACCGCCAGCCGGTGCCCGGCCAGGTCCGCCGCTGCTTCGACGCACACGTGATCGAACCGCTTCGCGAGCTCGGTCTCCAGCCACCGCCCGGCGGGGTGGCCGGTGCTGACGGTCAGCTTCGTGGCCAGCGTTCCGGGCGTCTGCTGTGCCGGGACCGCGAACGCTGCTGGCACGACGCTGTACTCGACCACGCTTCTCATATCGTTGGCATCGATGAACCCCTTGACCGCGTCCTGGTGGCCTTCCGGGACCAGCAGCCGCAACCCGAAGCCGCGCAGTACCTTCTCCGCCGCTGGCCGCCACCGCTCCTCGTCAGGGGCGACGTCGATCAACTCCGCCGCATACGCCAGATCCCCGGCGGGAACCTTCGCTCCAGCCGCGATCAAATCACGCCGCTGCGCCCGCTGCGGCGGAATCAAGTTCCGCGCGGTGCCCAACGCCTCCAACTCACGGGCTTTCTCCTCAAGTTCGTGGCGTGCGCCACTCGCCGCGGCGAACACGTCGTGTCGCAGCGGTAGTTCTTCGTCCAACACCGCCTGCGCTTCCTGGGCGATGCCGGCGGTCTGGGCGGCGAGCGCTGTGAACGCTTCCTCGTCCTCCGGTACCGGCCGCCCGATCGCGCGTACCAACTCGCCGTACACGCCGTAGGCCTGCAGACGCGCTCGGGCCTCGGCCTTCTGGACCTTCAGGTCGCTCTCCAGGTCACGCAGCGCTGCGGCGTCCTGGTTGTACTGCGCCTGCAGCGACAAGAATCTCCCCCGGGCGAGCTCGCACTGCTCGTCGAGGCGGCCGGCCTCTGCATCGAGGCCGGCGATCACCTGGTCGATGTCGTTGAGCTCGGTCTCGATCGTATGTAGCGCGACACCGCGCAGGTACCGCTCCATTGACGTGCCCAGCATGTCCTGGGCACGGGAGTGCGCGTCGGTTGACGAGCAGAATGTGTGCCAGTTCTCCGGGACCTCTCGCAACGCCTTGGCCTGGGCGTGGGCGCGCTGCGCGGTCTTGTATGCGTCGTTGAGCGGGGTGAACGCGTCCAACATCTTCTGGGCGTCGTCGAACGTGGTGGGCCGGTCGAGCATGTTGTCGCGGATGAACAGGTTCAGATCGCCGACGTTCTTCATCGCCTTGGCCTTGCCTAAAAGCGCCAGTGCGGACTTCGAGTTGCCGATCCCCACCCGTTTGCCCAGCTCCCGCAGGTAGGCGCCTTGGCCGTCGTAGTGGGTGTTCGGGTGCGACTTCTTGAACCACGACAGGTCGAACCCGCGGGCGGCCCATTCCTCCATGACCGGAAGGTTGAACTCGCCGCGGTGCAGCTGGTGCATCGTCCTCAGCGACGCACTGTCGGTTTCGGTGCCGGGGAACCACTTGACTACGACCGCGGTAGTCGTGGAGCCGAGCCCGTTGTCGTAGGTCGCCGCGACCGCCGACCACGTCGGTTTCCCCGCCCGCAGATACCGAATCCGCGAATGGTCGTGCTCGTCGTTGGTCTCCGACCACGCCCCGCGCACGTAGTCGGCGACAGTGCGACTGGCCTGCTTCGACCCCCGCGCGGTCAGATCCGCAGACGCGTTGAACCGCTGGTCATACGCCGAAAGCAGCACGATCGAATGCGCGTCGAGCAAGGAGGATTTCCCCGACCCTGACGGGCCGGTGAACAACACCCCCCGCTCGTCGACCTTCAGATCGCGGTAACCGGTGAAGGTGCCCCAGTTGATGATCTGCAGGCGGGTGATCCGGAACTGGCCTCGATGAACCGACCGCCCGACCGGCCGAGGCGGGTAAGCGGCCGCATCGGGCACCGGGTGAATCTCAGGCATTCTCGTCCGCGTCCTCCCCGTCGACTGGGTCGTGCTCGTCCTCGGACACCGCCGCCAGCGTGTTGCCCCCCTTGGCGATTGCCCGGTACCGCCGTTGCAGCGCCTCTACGCGGTCTGCGGTGAGGATCGAGGTGATCACGCCATAGATGAGGTAACGGTCGGTACCCGGGATGGGCTTCACAATCGCCGCCTTCTCCAGCGCGGTAATCGCGGCGGCAATCTTGTCCCGGAACGCCTTCTCGTCGGTGTCCTCGGCGCGCTTGTAGGCCATCATGTGATCAACCATGTCCCCGGTCGCGACGACCGGCTCCTCGGGCGTGGTCAGGTACTGCCGGTACAGAAACAGCGCCAACGTGCTCGCCGCGAGGCTGAGCTTCTTGGCGCGCAGGATGATCCGGGAGTGCGGGCTGGGATCGTCGGCCTGGCGGGTGAATGCGTACCGATGCTCGTGGTTGACCTCCAAGATCAGCCCCAGCTCGGACAACCGGCTGCGCAGAACGTCGCCGTGCTGTAGAAGGACAGGCCAGTACTTGCGGTCCCTCTCGCTGACGTGCGGGGCGGCCAGCAAAGCCTGCAGGGTCCAGCACAACTCCGCAGGAAGTCTGCTCGTGTCACCGTCGAATCGCGGTTCCCGGCTGCCCCCGTCGACGTGGGTGCCGACGGCGGTGGCGTCGTCGTGGTCGAACACATCGGCCGGATCGAGGGCGACCGCGGGCAGGTCGGCGTCGGGGAACAACGCGTCGTCGAAGACCTCGGCAAACGTCGAGCCGTCACCCATCAGAAACCTCCATGAGGGTGTTCTGCGAGCCCAGCGCCCGCGAGTCGTCGGGGTCGGCGCGGACCAACGCGAGCGGGTTTGCGATCGGCTCGCCGAACAGCAGGTACGGCAGCGTGATCTCCCGCGCGCCGCGGGCGGTGTGTGCCACCACCGTCGTCTGCGCGGTCGTGTCGAGCTGCCCGTGCTGCGACGCCAACGACCACACCCCGATCACGTCGCCGACGCGCGGACGGTCGATCTCCCCCAGAATGTCGTGCAGATCGGCGTAGCCGCCGTGACGTTCCATCGCCGTGTTGATCGCTGCCCGCAACACCGCCCAGTCGATCGACTCCCGCCCCACCAGCGCGGCCAGATCCAGCGGCGGATCCGGTGTGGTGACCAGCGGGTCGGGCGTGCCCGCCCGTCCCTCGTCCAGCCGCAGCCGCCCGACCGATGCGGTGTCCACCCCGCTCATCGGCACGGTGAACCCGATGTCACGCCCGCCATGGGTGTGACGAAACGCCTCCACCGCCGCGGCCTGGGCTTCGTTGATCCGGCGGTGCATGCTGCGGTAATGCCGCACGTCCCCACCGCGGCGGAACGCAACCCGGCGAATCCCCTCGACATCCTGGACCCGGTTCCACATCGCCCCGACGAACCCGGTGAGCGTCTCGGCCAGCTCCGCCGGGAGGCGATCCACCAACCCCACGATCTCGGCGACGTCGGACTCCAGCTGATTGCACTGCGACGGCGTCGAGATGAACGTCGCGAACGCGCGGAACGCCAACCCCTCCGGGGACTCGCTGATCACGTCGTGACCCTCGAACATTCGCTGCAGCGAATCGGCGAACTCAGCCGGGTCATCGGCGAAACTCCGCCGGATCAGCTCAACGGTGTTGGCCTGCATCCGCTCGCCGTACCGGGCGATGTCCCCAGGCATCCGGTCGATCAACTGCACCAACGCCGACACCTTGTCGACCAGCACCCCCTGATCGACCTGGGGCGGTTCCTCACTGTCGAGGGCGTTCCGCTGCGCCTCCAACATCGTGATCTGCTCAGTCAGCGCCGCCCGACGGGTCTCGATGTCCGGGTTGGCCTCCATCGCGATCTGACGGATCTCGGCCATCACCATTGCCAGCGCCGACTCCGTCGCAGTGGTAGACCGCCGCCGCAGATGTCGTACCTGCCGGATCGCCTGCTCCGCACCCGAGGTCAGCTGATACCGCTCGATCCGGCTGTCCGGATCGACCGTGCGATACACCCAGCCTCGTTTTGTCCACCGCGTCACCAACGTGTCGCCGTCGTGAACGGCGAGCAGCGCATCGTCCTCGCCCGAGGTGAAACTGCGACGCAGTCGGGGGAGATCCTCGTTGATCCTGGCGGTGAGCGTCTCCCCATCGACAATCTTGCCGTCGCCCAGGTGCGCAGCCATCAACGCCAGATGCGGCAATGCATCCGGCGACCGCAGCAACGACATCGTCACATCGGTGCTGGCGGCGCCGCAGAACTCGTGCAGCAACCGTTCGGCATCCGGATCTGCCAACCGAGGCCTCCTCGTGGCGGTGCATAGGTTCGCTGGTCGGCCAGAGTACGTGCGACCCCTGACACAATCCGGCTATTGCGTAGCCCTGCTCCATCCCCAGCTCACCACCACCGTCGCGATGATCCGGAAGTTCCACGTCGTCCCACACGGGGTAGTTACCCGACGTGGCGGACAGGACCGGGTCGGCGGTCAGGGGCTCGGCAAAGTCGCGGTGAGTGGGCGCTGAGCTGCGGCGTCACGCTGTCGGGGTAGGGGGACGGACGCGGCCTCTGTGGTGATCATGGTGGTTCCTATGCCAACCGTGATCATCGGAAGAGAGCCGTGCCCGCAGTCGTATCTTCGCTGGTCCCTGGTGTGCTCGATCGAGTGGCCGGGTGAAGGTGCCCGATCCGGTCGCGGCGGCGCCGGGGCTGGCGGCGGTGTTGTCGGGGCTGCCCGATCCGCGCAAGCGTCGTGGAGTCCCGCCATGGGCTGGTCACGTTGCTGTCGGTGGCGGGATGCGCGGTCGTCGCGGGGGCGGGGTAGCGGGTAGCCGGTGACCAGTACTGTCGGTGGGTCACCACCCGGCTGGTAGTGGCGGCGTCGCCACTACCAGGTGGCGCGGGCAGCCAGATGGCCATCCGCCTCCACACCGCGCCGGTAGTCAAAGGTCGCCTTGGGCACCCCCTGTACTCCCGCCGGTTGGATCAGATCAGCTCGGGAAGCGATTCACGCTCGCGACCGTGCATGCCGCCGGACCAGCCTTCGTCGACTCGTTGGACAGCAGCCCGCGAGCGTGGTCCCCGGAGAGGGTTACGGACTGCCCCGGTGCGAGCGCATTCGCGAAGGCGTTGATCTCCCCGATCCGCGTTCCGGCCTTGTCGTTGACGCTCACGGTGATCGAGTACGACTGGGCGGCATCGGTTGGGTTCGTGACCTTGATCGTCGCCTGTGTGGACTTGATTCCGTACTCGGCGACCACGGCGCAGTCGGACACGGTCACATCATGCGCCGCGGCGGGGTCGTTCCCGAACGCCTTGTCCAGCTCGGCGACCGCCGCATCCTGTGGGGTACGGCCGCTGCGCGTACGGGTCATAGGGCAGCGGCTGCCCCGGGTTGTTCGGGTACGTCATGAGGAGCGCTCCTGTCGGTCCATGCCCTCCGCCCTTCGCGCGGTGACGGCGGCACTCTGCACCATCGCTGTTGACGCAGTCAACACATGCTCTAGGCTGTGTCACGAGGAGGCGGGCATGGACGAATGGGCTGTCGTGACGGCCGCCGACGTGGCGCGGTTGGCGGGTGTCGGGCGGGCAGCGGTGAGCAACTGGCGCCGTCGGTACGACGACTTTCCGCGACCGGTCGGCGGAAGTGAGTCCAGTCCCACCTTCCCGCTCGTCGAGGTGCGCTCATGGCTTCGGGCTAGGGGCAGGCTCGGTGCGCACTCCTTGGTCGAGCTGGCCTGGCAGGCGCTTGAGATGTCCGAGACGGACGGCTCGATGGCAGAGGCCGTGGCTGCAGCGGGCTCCTACCTGGCTTCTGGTGACGTCGAGCTGGATGCCGGAGTCCGCAACGCGATCGACGAGCTCGCGGACGAGGCTGGAAACACGACCGCCTTCGAGCAACTGTGCGCGCGATACGTCGAAGCCTCATCCCGGCAGCTCGCTGCCACTCCGCCGGAGCTTGCGTCGCTCATGATCGAGCTGGCCCGCCTTGATGCCGGGCCGGTTCTGGATCCGGCCTGCGGAACGGGGTCGCTGCTTCTCGCCGCCCCGCGGGGGCTTGAGGTTCTCGGTCAGGAGCTGGATGTGGGCCTGGCCGCCCTTGCGCGGTCCCGGCTCGCCTTCACTCACCCGGCCGCGCGAGTCGAGACGGGCAACGCGCTGCGAGCTGACGGTTTCGCGGGAGTCCACGCGGCCGCAGTGGTATGCAATCCGCCTTTCAACGAGCGGGCGTGGGGTTACGAGGAGCTGCAGCTCGATCCGCGGTGGACGTACGGTCTGCCCCCGAAGGGCGAGTCCGAACTGGCGTGGGTGCAGCATTGCCTGGCGCATGTGCGGCCCGGTGGCCGCGTGGTCATCGTTCTGCCTCCCGGGGTCGCGTCCCGCCGGTCGGGCAGGCCAATCCGGGCGGCTCTGCTACGTCGGGGAGTTGTTCGAGCGGTCATCTCCCTCCCGCCCGGAGCGGTCGCGCCGGCACATTTACCGATGCAGCTGTGGGTGATGGCCGTCGACGGCGCAGACGCCGACCACGGTGTCCGTCTCGTCGACACCTGCGCGGGTGCGCAGGTCAAGCTCGATGAGATCGGCTGGCCGGAGGTCGGTCGGAGGGTGCACCGGGCGATCGCGGATGAGGAGGATCCGGCCACACACCGGCTCGTGCCGACGATCGACCTGCTTGATGACGACGTCGACCTCACCCCGGGGAGGTATCTCCGTCCCGGTCCGGGCCTCGACAGTATCGGTAATGACCGCCGTCGCTTGCTCGAGCTCCTCGGCCGCCTCGGCGATTCGCTGCCCCAACTCACCCCATCGACCGAGCACCCCCGACGGCCGAGCACCACCGTCGGCGAGTTGGTGAGGCTGGGTGTGCTGACCATCCACCAGCAGGTCGGGGCGCTGGAGCTCGGTCCCGGGCCCGGCACGCCGGTACTGGTCACCGCCGACGTCCTGGCAGGTCACGGCCCCACCGGATCGGTCATCGGTGACGTGGACGGCGTGCGGCTGCAACCCGGTGACGTGATCATCCCGACGGTCATGTCGAGACCGTCGGTCTTCGTGGTGGAGGCCGACACCGAGGCGCTGCTCGGGCCCGGGCTCCAGCTGCTGCGCCCTGATCCGCGACAGCTCGACCCGTGGTTCCTCGCGGGCGTCCTGCGGAGTGGTGAAACGACGCGAGTGGCTGCGACGAAGACCGGTACGCACCGGGTCGATGTTCGTCGTGTCGAGCTGCCACGTCTGCCGGTCGCTGAGCAATACCGGGTAGGGGAACAGCTACGGATGCTCGATCATTTCGGTGTCGCGCTGGATGAGGCCGCTGGGCTGGGGCAACGGCTGGTGCAGGCGCTGACCGATGCCGTCGTTCGTGGCGAGCTCGAACCTGGTGGGGGGACCTGATGACCGTCGAGCAACAAGTCGTAGCTGGTCGTTTCCAGATCCTGGGGCCCCTCGGCAAAGGGAACATGGGAGAGGTCTACCGGGCAGTGGATCTGGAGTCCGATCCGGATTCCCCGGACCGGATCGTCGCGGTGAAGCTGCTGCTGAGCAGCCGCTTCGGCTCGATCCAGGAATCGGCGCCGAGCTCCGACGCCGGTCGGCGGTTCGCCCGCGAGGTGCGGATCATGCACAAGCTGGCGCACGCGAACCTGCCGCGCACGATCGACGGCGGTGTCGACGAGTCCGGCCGCCCGTACCTGGCGATGGAGTTCCTCGACGGGCGGCAGCTGTCCGACCTGGTCGACGAGCATCCGCAGCTTCCGGCGTCGTGGGTCGCGGCGTTGGGCGCACAGATCGCGTCCGGCCTTGCCGCTGCCCACGCGGACGGCGTGATCCACCGCGACCTGAAGCCCGCCAACGTGATGGTGCTGCCGGGTGGGTTGGTGAAGGTGCTCGACTTCGGCCTGGGCCAGGTCGTCGACGACACCGACGGCAGCCGGTTGACCAGCAGCGGCGTGACCGTCGGGACGGCGCGGTACATGGCGCCGGAGCAGTTCCGCAGCTCGACCGTCGCGCAGGCAGCGGATCTGTACGCGTTGGGTTGCGTGCTGTTCGAGCTGATCAACGGAGTGCCGCCGTTCCACTCGGCGTCGCCACTGGAGCTGGGGGAGAAGCACACCAACGAGCCGCCCCCACCGGTCGACGGCATCCGCAAGGACCTGCCGAAGGATCTCGTCCTGCTGATCGAGCGCCTCCTGAGGAAGGACCCGGCCGACCGCCCGGCGAGCGCTGCCGCCGTCCGTGACGCGCTCGCAGCGCTCGCGGTCGGCGACGAGGCGGTACCGGGCTGGGACGCGTTCGACCCCGTCGGCCGGCTGCGCCACAACGACGCACCCGCAACCGCGCCGCGGTCGACCGAGGTGCGCCTGACCGGGTCCGGCTTGGACATGTTCGAGGTCCACCGCCGCCTCATCGACGACTACCGGTCCTACACCGAGGCGGGCACCGTCATCCGGGATGCGCGGATCGCGGCGTTCGTGGGGGACGACCTCGACGCGAAGTCGCAGTGGCCCGACCCGTGGCTGTCGCTCAACCCGTTCTTCGCCTCCGGCGGCACCGTGCTGGAGCTGGCACGGCAGGGGGTGCTGCACGAGGAATGTGCGCGGATCTTCCAGGCCGGCAAGGCCGAGAACGCGACGATCTGCGACGGCCGCCCGCTGACGCTGCACCGCCACCAGCGGGAGGCGATCGATGCTGCGCAGGACGGCAGGTCCTACGTCCTGACGACCGGAACCGGCTCGGGCAAGTCACTCGCCTACATCGTGCCGATCGTCGACGCCGTGCTGCGCACGCGGGACACGGAGGGGCCGGACGCGCCGAAACGGGTGCGGGCGATCATCGTCTACCCGATGAACGCCCTGGCCAACAGCCAGCTCGGCGAGCTCGACAAGTACCTCCGCCACGGTTACGGCAGGGGCAGCGAGCCGGTCACCTACGCCCGCTACACCGGTCAGGAGAGCGACGAGGCGCGCACCGAGATCCGCAACAACCCGCCGGACATCCTGCTCACCAACTACGTGATGTTGGAGCTGATGCTCACCCGGCCCGACGACCGCAGCAAGCTGGTCAGAATGGCCACGGGCCTGGAGTTCCTCGTCCTCGACGAGCTGCACACCTACCGCGGACGGCAGGGCGCCGACGTTGCGCTGCTGGTCCGGCGGGTGCGGGAGGCCTGCCAGGCTGCCGACCTCCAGTGCATCGGGACGTCGGCGACGATGTCGTCGGAGGGCAGCCACGAGGAGCGCCGCCGCGTCGTCGCAGGCGTCGCGAGCACGCTGTTCGGCGCCGAGGTCCCACCGGAGAACGTCATCGGCGAGACCCTCGTCCGGGCGACCGAGGATCCCCCCGCCGACGTGCCGGCGGCCCGGCTGCACCAGCCTGATGCGCCGCGCGCCTACGACGAGCTTCGGGCCGATCCGCTCGCTCGGTGGATCGAGACCCGCTTCGGGCTCGGTACCGAGGACGGACGCCTGGTCCGGGCGGCCCCGGCCAGGATCGAGGACGCCGCGCGGGCGCTGGCCGAGCAGACCAGCGTTGACGAGGACCGCTGCGCGGACGCGCTCCGCCGTACCCTGCGCGCCGGCTCGGAGGCCAAGCACCCGCTGACGGGCCGCCCGCTGTTCGCGTTCCGGCTGCACCAGTTCCTGTCGAAGGGCGACACCGTCCACGTCACGCTGGAGGGCAAGAACGAACGCGCGCTCACCCGCAACTACCAGCAGGTGCAGCCGCACTCCGATGGCAAGATCCTCGTCCCGCTGGCGTTCTGCCGTGAGTGCGGCCAGGAGTACCTGACGGTCTGGCGGCAGGTGGAGGAGAACGGCACGATCCGCTATTCGGGGCGTCGGGACGCCGCGGCGACCGGCGGGCAGGCCGATGACGGCTACCTCTACATCGACCCGGAGACGCCGTGGCCGGCCAGCATCCAAGACGCCCTCGACCGCCGTCGCCTGCCCGAATCCTGGCTGACGGACGACGAGCACGGTAACGAGGTCGTCCGCGATAACCTCCTCAAGTACCTTCCGACCGCGGTCACCGTCGACCCGTACGGCGAGGAGGGGCGCGGCGAGCTGAAGGCGGCGTTCATCTCGGCGCCGTTCCGGTTCTGCCTGCACTGTGGCGTCAGCTACGAACAGGTCCGCGGCAGTGACTTCGCCAAGCTGGCCACGCTGGGTCAGGAGGGCCGCTCGTCGGCGACGTCGCTGGTGTCGGCGTCGATCCTGCGTTCCCTCAGGCAGATCCCCGCCGAGTTCCTCGACCGCAAGGCCCGCAAGCTGCTCACGTTCGTCGACAACCGTCAGGACGCGTCCCTGCAGGCCGGGCACTTCAACGACTTCGTGCAGGTCACCCAGCTACGCGGCGCGTTGTACCGGGCGCTGGCGGAGGCGGGCGACGAGGGGATCGCGCACGAGGACATCGCCAACCGCGTCACCGCTGCGCTCGGCCTGGAGGTCGCCGACTACGTCAGCGCGGCCGACCCGTCGCCGACGCTGGTCAACAACGCGACGAAGACGCTGCGCGACGTCGTCGCGTTCCGGCTCTACCGCGACCTGGAGCGCGGCTGGCGGGTCACGATGCCCAACCTCGAGCAGACGGGTCTGCTGGAGATCCACTACGCCGACCTGGACTGGCTCGCCGGCAAACAGGAGCGCTGGGCTGACACCCTTCCCGACCTGAACGCCGCCTCGCCGGGGCAGCGCGCGGAGATCCTTCGCGCGCTGCTGGACGAGATGCGCCGGTCGCTGGCGATCGACGTGCAGTCCTTCCGCGACGACTTCGACAACCTGCGCCGAGCCTGCGAGGAGCGGCTCATCGACCCGTGGGTGCTCGCCGACAACGACCGGCCGAAGGTCGCCGTCGCCTACCCGCACGGCTCGCGGCCCGGGATGGAACGGTCCGCGGTGTTCCTGTCCGGCCGCGGCAAGGTCGGCAAGTACCTGCGCCGCGCGCACTTTCCCGGCCTTTCCGCCGACGACGCGCAGCAGGCGATCGAGCAGTTGCTCAGGGTGCTCACCGACGCCGGACTGGTCGAGCGCGTCACCGCCACCCCCCAGGCCGTCGGGCGGTATCGGCGCAGGGGCGCGCAGGAGGCGCGTACGGGCTACCGCGTGAAGGCGGCCGCGATGGTGTGGAAGGCGGGCAAGGGGGAGGTCGGTTCCTACGACCCGTTGACCCGCACCTACGCCAGCGGCGACGGCCCGCGCGTCAACCGGTTCTTCCAGCAGCTCTACCGGGAGACGGCCGAGGCGCTGTCCGGGATGCTCGCCCGCGAGCACACGGCCCAGGTCGACCCCCTCGTGCGCGAGGAGCGCGAGGAGGCGTTCCGCAAGGGTGATCTCAAGCTGCTCTACTGCTCGCCGACGATGGAGCTGGGCGTGGACATCGCCGAGCTCAACGCGGTGCTCCTGCGCAACGTGCCGCCCACGCCTGCGAACTACGCCCAGCGCAGCGGTCGGGCCGGCCGTTCCGGGCAGCCCGCGCTGGTCACCACGTACTGCGCCACGGGCAACAGCCACGACCAGTACTACTTCCGCCGGTCCGAGCGGATGGTCGCAGGCGCCGTCGCGCCGCCCCGGCTGGACCTGGCGAACGAGGACCTCGTCCGTTCGCACGTCCAGGCCGTCTGGCTGGCCGAGACCAACCTCAAGCTGGGCAACGCCATCCCGGCGATCATCGACATCGGCTACGACGAGGCCGCGGGCCCGCCCGCACCGGTGTTGCGGCTGCACGACCACGTCGACGCCGCGATAGGGGACTCACAAGTGCCTGCCCGCGCGGTGCTGGCCGCGCGCGCGGTGCTCCGCGAGCTTGCGGAGAGCTATCGCGAGACGACGTGGTGGCACGACCAGTGGGTCGAGGACGTCGTGGCGGCGGCGTCCCACCAGTTCGACAGGGCGTTCGGGCGCTGGCGGGACCTGTATCGGGCGGCGCTGGCCGATCAGTACGTGCAGAACAAGCGGCGGCTCGACCACACCCTCTCCGAGCGCGATCGCAAGAACGCCGAACGCGCCCGCCGGGAGGCCGAGACCCAGCTGGACCTGCTCAAGAACGAGAGCATCGAGAACCGCTCGGTCCTGTCGGACTTCAACCCCTACCGCTACCTGGCCAGCGAGGGTTTCCTGCCGGGCTACTCGTTCCCGCGGCTTCCACTGGCCGCCTACATTCCGACCTCCGGGCGCCGCTTCGGTGACGGCGACTACCTGCAGCGACCGCGGTTCCTCGCGATCCGCGAGTTCGGGCCCGGCGCGCTGATCTACCACGAGGGCGCGCGCTACCAGGTCGACCGGATCCAGTTGTCCGCCGGCGGTACCGGGGAGGTGGTGACAACCAGTGCGAAGCGGTGTGACCACTGCGGTTACCTCGGGGCGGACAGCGACGACAAGTGCGACATGTGCCGCGCGCAGCTGCCCCCGGCGACGGTCGGTCTGCTGCCACTACACACCGTCTTCACCACCCGCCGCGAGCGGATCTCCTCCGACGAGGAGGAGCGCCGCCGCGCCGGGTTCACGCTGGTCACCTCCTACCGGTTCCACGACCATGGCGCCCGCCCCGGCCGCCGCGACGCGGTCGTGTCGGACGCCGCCGGGAAGATCGCCACCGTCACCTACGGCGACTCGGCGACCGTGCGGATCACGAACGTCGGCCGGTCCCGGGCGAAGCCCGACGAACCGCCCGGCTTCTGGCTCGATCCAGCCGAGGGACGGTGGCTCACCGAGCAGGCCGCGAAGGAGGCCTCGGGCGACGCCAGCGAGCTGCCCGCCGTCGACGCCGACGGGAACGAGCGCCGCCAGAAGAGGCGGGTGATCCCCTACGTCCAGGACAGCCGCAACGTCCTGGTTCTCACCCTCGACACGCCTCTGGACCGGGACGTTGCGCTGTCGCTGATGTTCGCGCTGGAACGCGGGATCGAGGCGACGTTCGAGTTGGAGGACAGCGAGCTGACCGGCGAGCTGCTCCCGCCCGAGGCCACGACGCGCGACCGGATGCTGTTCATCGAGGCAGCCGAGGGCGGAGCCGGGGTGCTGCGGCTGCTCCAGTCCGAGCCGAAGGACATCGCCCGGGTTGCCGCGGCGGCGCTGGAGATCTGCCACTTCGCACCCGACGGCACCGACCTCGGCGGCCCACACCCGGACCGGCCCTGCGCGAAGGGCTGCTACGACTGCCTGCTCACCTACGGCAACCAGATCCACCACAGCGCGATCGACCGTCACGCGGTGCGCGACCTGCTGCTGCGCCTGGCCAGCGCCCGAGTGCTGGAGACCGGCCGCGGCGAGACCCGCTCCGATACCCTTGCCCGGCTGACCGGTCAGACCGAGTCGACCCTCGAGGCGCGGTTCCTCGCCTGGCTCAAGGACTGCGGCCTTCGGCTGCCCGACGAGGCGCAGACCTATATCGAGAACGCCAACGCGCGGCCGGACTTCGTCTACCGGCTGCCGAACGCGACGGTTGCGGTGTTCGTCGACGGCCCGGTGCACGCGTACTCGGCGGTCACGGAGCGCGACGTCGCGGCCGAGGAACGCCTGCTCGACGCCGGGTGGGACGTGGTCCGGTTCCCTCACGACGTCGACTGGTCAGCGATCGCCGCGTCCTGCCAGCAGTACTTCGGCACCACTCACTGAGGAAGAGATGACGACCTACACGGCTGGATCCCTGGTCGCGGCGCGCGGCCGCGAGTGGGTGGTGCTCCCGGAAAGCGCTGCGGACATGCTCGTGCTGCGCCCGCTGGGCGGCAGCGACGACGACGTCGCGGCGGTCTTCCCGGCGTTCGAGGAGGTCACGAGCGCGTGGTTCGCGCCGCCGTCCCCGGATGACGTCGGCGACGCGCACGCCGCCGGGCTGCTGCGCACTGCGTTGCGGATCGGGTTCCGTTCTGGCGCGGGGCCGTTCCGGTCGCTCGCCGGGATCGCCGTCGAGCCACGCGCCTACCAGCTCGTGCCGTTGATGATGGCGTTGCGCCAGCGGGTGGTGCGCCTGCTGATCTCCGACGACGTCGGTATCGGCAAGACCGTTGAGGCCGGGCTGATTGCCGCGGAACTGCTCGCCCAGGGCAGCGCGCAGCGGCTGGCGGTGCTCTGCTCGCCGGCCCTGGCCGAGCAGTGGCAGGGCGAGCTGCGCAGCAAGTTCGGCATCGACGCCGAGCTGGTGCTGGCCTCCACCGTCTCCCGGCTGGAGCGCGACCTCGACCTCGGCCAGTCGCTTTTCGACCGGCACCCGCATGTGATCGTGTCCACCGACTACATCAAGTCCACCCGTCACCGCGACGACTTCGTCCGGCACTGCCCGGACCTGGTGATCGTCGACGAGGCACACACCTGCGTGGCGGCCGACGAGGCGGGGTCGGTACAGGGGTCGGTGCAGAACCAGCTGCGCTTCGAGCTGCTGCGCAAGGTGGCCGAGGACGCCGATCGCCACTTCGTGCTGGTGACGGCCACACCGCACAGCGGTAAGGAGAGCGCCTTCCGCAACCTGCTGGGCCTGCTCAAGCCGGAGCTGACGAACGTCGAGCTGGACACCGAAGCCGGCCGGCGTGCCCTCGCCGGGTACTTCGTGCAGCGCAAGCGCGCCGACGTACGCCGGTTCCTCACCGCGACCGACGGCGCACCCGATGACTCGCTCGCCGAGAACACCGCGTTCCCGTCCGACCGGCTGTTCACCGACAAGACCTACGAGCTCTCGCCGCCATACCGCGCCCTGCTCGACGACGCGATCGCGTTCGCGGGCGAGCGGGTGGCCGCGGCGGGGGAGCGCGGCAAGCGGGAGACCCGCATCGCGTGGTGGTCGGCGATCGCGCTGCTGCGCTCGCTGGTCTCCTCGCCACGCGCGGCAGCCCAGACCCTGCGCACCCGCTCGGCCGCGGCCGAGGCGGACACCGCGGAGGACGCGGACCGGCTCGGCTCCCCGTTGACCCGCGACGCCGCCGACGTCGACCAGCTGGAGGGGCTCGACGTCGCCCCCGGCGCCCAGACCGACGCGAGCACCACGCTCGCAGACCTGGCCGAGCGCGCCGCGCAGTTGGAGCAGCCCGGGTCGGACCGCAAGCTGGCCGTCCTGATCACGCAGGTCAAGGCGCTGCTCGCCGAGGGCTACCACCCCATCGTCTTCTGCCGCTACATCCCGACGGCCGAGTACGTCGCCGAGCAGCTCGACGGCAAGCTCGGCCGCAAGACGGTGGTCCGCGCCGTCACCGGCACGCTCTCGCCGCAGCAGCGCCTGGCGCGGATCGAGGAGCTGGCCGAGCTCGCGGGGCAGGACCCGGCCGCGCGCCGGGTGCTGGTCGCCACGGACTGCCTGTCCGAGGGGGTGAACCTGCAGCACCACTTCGACGCCGTCGTGCACTACGACCTGGCCTGGAACCCGACGCGGCACGACCAGCGGGAGGGCCGCGTCGACCGGTTCGGCCAGCGGCGCGACGTCGTCAAGGTCGTCACCGTCTACGGCAAGGACAACGTGATCGACGGCCGGGTGCTGGAGGTGCTGATCCGCAAGCACCGCCAGATCCGCAAGGACCTGGGGATCTCGGTCTCGGTGCCCGACGCCGCTGCGGCCGGGGTCACGGAGGCGATCGTCGAGTGGCTGCTGGAGCGCCGCCGCGTTCCGCAGCAGGAGGCGCTGTTCGGCACCGAAGCGCTCGATCTCGGCCCCCAGCAGATGTCGCTCGACGAGGAATGGAAGTCGGCCGCGGAGCGGGAGAAGGCATCCCGTACCCGGTACGCGCAGCGCTCGATCCGTCCCGAGGAGGTGGCCCGGGAGGTCGCCGCGATCCGCGACACCCTCGGCCGGGCGAGCGAGGTGCGTGGGTTCGTCGAGCACGCGCTGACCGCGCTCGACGGTGTGCTGCGCCGCGACGGCGAGGGATTCACCGCCGACGTCTCCGGCGCTCCGGTCGGCCTGCGCGACGCCCTCGCCTCCGCGCTCGGTCGGTCCGTCGACGGCGGCGCCCCGGTTCCGTTCCGGGCGACGGCGGCGGTGGCGCGCGGCGAGGCCGCGCTGGTGCGCACGGATCCGGTGGTCGACGCACTCGCCGGGCACGTCCTCGACGCCGCGCTCGACCCACGGTCCGGTGGGCCGCGTCCGGCCCGGCGTTGCGGAGTGATCCGCACCGGCGCGATCGCCGTGCGCACCACGCTGCTTCTGGTGCGCTACCGCTTCCACCTGACGCTGCCGTCGCGGGCGGGCGAACGGCAGCTCGTCGCGGAGGACGCCCGCGTGCTCGCGTTCACCGGCTCGCCCGCCGGTGCCACCTGGTTGCCGCCGGAGCAGGCGCATGCCCTGCTGGAGGCCGGCGCGGACGCCAATACCGACCCGGCCTTCGCCGAGCGCACCCTTCGGCGTGTCCTCGACGGGCTGGACGCCACCACCGCGCACCTCGACGCGTACGGCGACGAACTCGCCGCCGAGCTGCTCGCCTCGCACCGCCGGGTCCGCAGCGCGTCCGGCGAGATCGTGCGCGGCGTGCAGGTGCACGCCCAGAGGCCCGCCGATGTGCTCGGCGCGTACGTCTACCTGCCGATCGCGGGAGGGGCCGCCTGATGTCGGCCGTCACGCGAACCCAGGTGTTCTCCGCGATCCACACGGTCGGCGGCCTGCTGCCCGCCGACATGCTCGCGCGCATCTCCGAGGGCAAGGACGTCCCCGGCTCCTTACCCGCCGACTACCGCGTGGTCGGGTCGCGCTCGGTGCGCGACGAGGCCGAACGGCACTGGGACTACCTGCGGTCGGTGTGGACCGAGCTGCGTGACCGCTTGCCCGTCGCGCCGGAGGCCGACGTCCCGGTCGACGCCACCGGCCTCGCGCGGACGCAGTGGCTGGTGCCGCTGTTCAGCGAACTCGGGTTCGGCGAGCTGACCCCGCTAGGCGCTACCGGCATCGTCGCTGACGGCGGCGGCAAGTCCTTCCCGGTCAGCCACCGGTGGACGCACGTGCCCGTGCACCTGGCGGCCTGGCACAGCTCGCTCGACAAGCGGCTGGCCGGGGCGATTCCGGCGCAGTCGCTGGTGCAGGAGTGCCTCAACCGCACCGACGCGCACCTTTGGGGGATCGTCAGCAACGGCCGCCAGCTGCGCCTGCTGCGCGACTCCACCGCGCTCGCCACCGCCGCCTACGTCGAGTTCGACCTCGAAGCGATCTTCGACGGCGAGCTGTTCAGTGAGTTCGTGCTGCTCTACCGGCTGCTGCACGCCACCCGGTTCGCGGTGGCTGACGGCGCCGCGCCGTCGGCGTGCTGGCTGGAGTGCTGGCGCGGTGAGGCGATCACTGCGGGCGCGCGGGCGCTCGACCAGCTCCGCGACGGTGTGGAGGCGGCGATCACCACGCTCGGTACGGGCTTCCTGCGGCACCCGGACAACGCGGCGCTGCGGGAGAACGTCGACGTCGCGGGCCTGCACGCCGCGCTGCTGCGGCTGGTGTACCGGCTGCTGTTCGTGTTCGTCGCCGAGGACCGCGACGCCCTGCACCACCCCGGCTCCGACGCGCAAGCCCGCGACCGCTACGCCCGCTACTTCTCCACGGCGCGGCTGCGAGCCCACGCCCTGCGCCGCCGCGGCACCGCGCACAGCGACCTCTACCAGGGCTTGCGGATCGTGCTCGACGCGCTCGGCGACGTGGACGGCCGCCCCGAGCTGGGGCTGCCCGGGCTCGGCGGGATCTTCGACGACACCGCCGCGGACGAGCCGCTCGGCGAGCTGTCGCTCGCGAACGAGTACCTACTGGAGGCGGTGCGGCAGCTCGCCCGAGTCCGCGACCCCGGCTCGGCCCGCTGGCGCGCCGTCGACTACCGCAACCTGGACGCCGAGGAGCTGGGCTCGATCTACGAATCGCTGCTGGAACTCCTCCCGCGGCACAGCGCCGCGGACCTGACGTTCGAGCTGGTCAACGCCGCGGGCAACGCCCGCAAGACCACCGGCTCCTACTACACGCCGTCGTCGCTGATCGAGCTGCTGCTCGACTCCGCGCTCGACCCGGTGCTCGACGACGCGGTCAAGCGCGGCGAGCTGGCCGCGACGGCCGCAGGCGTGGCTGACTCCGCAGGGGCGATCGCAAGCGAGCTGCTGTCGCTGACCGTCTGCGACCCCGCGTGCGGGTCCGGCCACTTCCTCGTCGCCGCCGCCCGCCGCATCGCCAAGCGGGTCGCCGCCGTCCGGGAGGGCAACCCCGAACCCACTCTGGACGCGGTCCGCACCGCTCTGCACGAGGTGATCGCCCGCTGCGTCTACGGCGTCGACCTCAACCCGATGGCGGTGGAGCTGGCGAAGGTATCCCTGTGGCTGGAGGCGCTGGAACCCGGCAAGCCGCTCGGCTTCCTCGATGCGCACGTGAAGCACGGCAACGCCCTCCTCGGCGCCACCCCGAAGCTGCTGCGCGATGGCATCCCGGACGCGGCGTTCACCGCGATCGTCGGCGACGACGCCGCCGTCGCGCGGACCATGGCGCGGCTGAACGCGGAGCAACGCAACAGCCAGCTCTCGTTTTTCGAGATCGACACGGAGGTCAAGGTCGCCAACTCGGTGTTCGCCGCCGGTCTGCGCAGCATCACCGGCGCGCCCGCCGACACCCTCGCCGAGGTGCGGCGGCAGGAGACCGCCTACCGCGACCTCGTCGGGTCTGACGAGTACTCCCGCGCCCGGCACGTCGCCGACGCCTGGTGCGCCGCGTTCGTCTGGCCCAAGGTCACCGACGCGCCGCTCGCCCCGACCCAGGAGGTGTTCCGCAACCTCCAGGACCCGGACTCTGACGCCGCCCCGCAGCGCGCGCACGACGAGATCATCCGTCTCTCCATGGACAAGCAGCTGCGCTTCTTCCACTGGCACCTGGAGTTCCCCGAGGTCTTCACCGTCTCCGACCACGGCGGTGACGAGTCGAGCGGCTGGATCGGCGGCTTCTCTTGCGTCGTCGGCAATCCGCCCTGGGAGCGGGTGAAGATCCAGGACAAGGAGTTCTTCGAGGAGAAGGGCCGCGACGACATCGTCAACGCCAAGACGGCCGCTATCCGCCGCACGATGATCCAGAGACTGAAGGAGGACGACCCGGCGCTCTACGACGCCTACCTCGGCGCCCTGCGCGGCTCCGATGGCATCTCCCACCTCCTGCGCACGAGTGGCCGCTTCCCCCTCACCGGCCAGGGCGACATCAACACCTACAGCGTCTTCGCTGAGACGGCCCGTACGATCGTCGGCCCTGACGGTGCTGCGGGGATCATCACGCCGACAGGGCTCGTCACTGACCACACCACGGCCCCGTTCTTCGCGGACCTCGTGGCGAAGCGCTCTCTCGCGGAGCTGCGTGACTTCGTGACGAACCCTCGGATCTGGACTGACGTTGGAAACCGGAAGTTTCGCTTCGCGCTCACGACGCTGCGTGGTCGAGCCGCGTCAGTCGACCAGGCACGTATGTCGTTCCTCGCCAAGCATCCGGATGAGATCACGCCCGAACGTACCTTCGAGATCTCACCCGGGGAGATCGCTCTGGCCAACCCGAACACCGTGACCTGCCCGACGTTCCTGACCCGCATCGACGCCGAGATCACCCTCGGCGTCTATCGCCGCCACCCCGTCCTCATCTGCGACGGCGGCAGCAACCCGTGGGGCCTGTCGTTCGGAACGTTGTTCCACATGTCCAACGACTCGAGCCTGTTCCACCAGCCGGACGACTTCGCCGACGCCGACTTCGACGGCTGGTCCTACCACCGCGACGGCACCGACTACCTGCCCCTGTACGAGGCGAAGCTGCTCTGGCACTTCGACCATCGACTCAGCTCCTATGCATTGCGAGCCCCAGGTAGCCGTGACACGGAACTTCCGCGGCTGACAGCCGAGATGCACAACGACCCCGACCTGGAACCGGTTGCCCGCCACTGGGTCGCGCGGCCCGAGGTCCACGACCGCCTCGTCGGCCACCTGGCGACACCCGACGAGTCGCTGGAGATCACAGCCTCCGCGGACGGTGCGGCGGACGGCACGGTCCGTGCTCGCCGCTCCCGCCGCGGGACTCCCGTCGTGGGCCGGCTCGTCGAGGAACGGGGTTGGCTGCTCGGCTGGCGCGATATCACGGGACCGCAGAACGAGCGCACGTTCGTCCCTTCGGTGCTGCCCACCAGCGCCGTCGGCGACAAGTTCCTGCTCGCGTTCCCGGCGAAGCCGGAGCACGGGCCGCTGTTGCACGCGGTGTGGTCGTCGCTGGCCTTCGACTACGTCGCCCGCCAGAAGCTCAGCGGCACCGGGATGAAGTTCTTCATCGTGAAGCAGCTGGCCTGCCCCACCCCGGCGACGTTCGCCGCGCCTGCCCCGTGGCAGCCCGACCGCTCGCTGGCCGACTGGGTGATCCCGTACGTGCTGGAGCTGTCCTACACCTCCTGGCGCCTGCGGCCCTACGCGAACGACCTGGGCGACGACGGCCCCCCGTTCCGCTGGGACCCCGAGCGCCGCGCCCTGCTGCGCGCCGACCTCGACGCCGCGTTCCTACACGTCTACGGCCTCACCCGCCCCGAAGCCGAACATGTCCTGGACTCGTTCTTCGTCGTCCGCAAGTACGAGGAACGCGACCACGGCGAGTACCGCACCCGCCGCCTCGTCCTCGACGCCTACGACCGGATGGCGGCGGCGATCGCCAGCGGCCCCGCCTGGACCCCCCTCGCCGACCTCCCCGCAGGCTCCGGCCCCCGCCACCCGGACCGCCAGACGGTGATGCGCTGATGGCTGAGACCGACCCGGCGCTGGTGGACGCGGTCCTCGACCTGGCCTCCGAGGACCCGGACCTGCCGGAGGGTGCGAAGTACCTCGTCCTCGCCGCGCTGGACGGCGACGCGACGCTGACCGAGGCCTTGGACGGTCACTACGAGGCGCCGCGGCATCACGTCGTGGACCCCGAGCCGAGTCCGGAGCCGGTCGGCGCCTACCTGCGGTCGATCACTGTGGCGGGGTTCCGCGGCATCGGCCCGGAGCGGATGCTGGAGCTGCATCCCGGACCGGGGCTGACGATCGTCGCTGGCCGCAACGGGTCGGGCAAGTCGAGCTTCGCCGAGGCGCTCGAGGTCGCGCTGACCGGCGACAGCAGCAGGCGACGACTGCCCATGAGCGAGTGGGTCGCGCGCTGGACGAACCTGCACAGCGACAGTCCCAGGATGATCCGCGTGGAGTTGGCGGAGGACGACGTCGGTATCACCACCGTCGGCGTCGACTGGCCCGCCGACGTGACCGCCTTCGATCAGCACCGCACGTGGGTGCAACGACCAGCACAGAAGCGGGAGCCGGGCGTCGAGTGCCTCGGCTGGTCGCAGGCCCTGCAGAACTGCTCGCCGCTGCTTCCGCACGAGGAGCTGGGCCGGTTGCTGACGGCCTCGCCGAACGAGCTGTACAACAAGCTCGAGTCGATCCTCGGCCTGGGCCGTTTCGCCGACGCCCAGGACCGGCTCAACACCGCGTACAAGGACGCGTCCGAGCCCGAAAAGCGGATGAAGGCTGAGCTGACGGGCTTGAAGAAGGCTCTCAAAGAGGCCGACGACGAGCGGGCGGCGGCCGCCCATTCGTACCTGTCGAAGCGGCCACCGAGGCGGGCCGAGCTGCGTGCCCTTGCGACCGGCACGAGTCAGCCCGGCGCCGTGACGTCTGCATTGGCAGATCTGGCGACGCTATCGATTCCGGATCGAGACGCGATCATGGTCGCCGTCGACAAGCTGCGCGCAGCCGTCGCCGCCGTACCCGAGGGAGCAGATGCCGCGTCGGATGTCGCTGCCCGGCGATCGCGGTTGTTGCGCGAGGCCCTCGACCTCCATGCGGCGTACGGCGACCGGCCCTGCCCTGTCTGCGGCGGGGCCGAGCTCGACGCCGATTGGCGCGTCCGGGTCGAGCAGGAGTTGGCCGACACCGCGAAGAATGGGCTCGTCAAGGCGCGAGCGGAGGTAGCCGACCGCCGTCGCGACCTGGAGGCCTTGATGAGCGACCTGCGCGTGCCCGAGGCCGTCGCCGGTGTCGAGCTCACCGCGCTCGGCCGCGCGCACGGTGTGGTCACGAGCGTCCTGACCGGCCCGGAGGACCACGACAAGTACGCCGAGTTCATCGCGACCCACGTCGACGAACTGGTGCACGCACTGACCACGCTGCGTGATGAGGCGGAGAGGGCGGTGGCCGAACGGCAGAGCGTGTGGCTGCCGCTCGCCACCCGGATCGGAGCATGGCTGCACCTCGCGGACCAGGCCGATGGCGTCAGAGAACGCGCCGCGCTCGTCGGGGCCGCCCGTACCTGGTTGCGGAACAACGTCGAGTTGCTGCGCAACCAGCAGTTCGAGCCGCTCGCGGCCCGCACGGCAGAGATCTGGGACGTGCTGCGGCAGGAGAGCAACGTCGACATCGCGCGTATCCGGCTGCCCAACCCGACCAAGAACAACCAGAGGCGCGTCGACGTCGTGGGCACGGTCGACGGTGTCGAGGCCGGTGCGTTCAGCGTCATGAGTACCGGCGAACTACACGCCATCACGTTGGCGTTGTTCCTGCCGCGTGCCACCCGCGCGGAGAGCCCGTTCCGGTTCGTCGTGCTCGACGATCCCGTCCAGGCCATGGATCCGAGCAAGATCGACGGACTGGTCGACGTGCTCACCGACGTCGCAAGGACAAGGCAAGTCATCGTCTTCACCCACGACGACCGGCTGGCTGAGTCCGCGCGCCGGCTGGCGCCCCGTGCGCGGATCGTCCAAGTGCATCGGGCGGAGAAGTCGGTGGTGACGATCGACAAGTGCAGCGATCCGGCTGCGCGCTACCTCGCTGACGCGGAGTCGCTCGCCGCGGATCCGAACGTACCCGACGACGTGCGCCGCCTGGTCATCCCGCAACTGTGCCGTCAGGCGTTCGAGTCCGCGGCACGCGATGCGTTCTTCGCCAGGGCGTTCACCGGCGGACGGGCCCGCGAGGCCGTCGAGGTGGAATGGGAGAAGGTCCGAAACGGACCACAACGGGTGGCGCTCGCACTGCATGCGAACCCACGAGCAGACGTCAAGGCGTGGATACGGCAGCGGCCGTGGCGCGACCGGGGTCTAGGCGTGTGCGGCAAGGGGAGCCACGAGGGCATCGACGGCGATCTCTGCGATGCCATTGCAGACGTCCGCAAACTCGTCGACGAGTTGCGGTCGTCGAAGTGATCACCGCACACCGTGTTCAGCAGGCTGTAGCGATCTTCGACGGTGAGGTTGCGGTTCCCGCCGGTCAGCGCGTCGTCGCCGCGGCTCAATTGGCCCGATCCGGGCTCGAGCTCGCCATCGTCGAGGTACTCGCCGCCCGCGGGTACGACCTACGCCGGGCCCGGCTCACCTCCCGACTGATCGTCTTCACCTGTCTGGTCGGTGCCGAACTCGGCGCCACCGCCCGCCTGACGTGGGTTGGCCTGACCCGCGCCTGCCACCGTCATGCGTTCGAGCTGCCGCCGGGGCCGGACGAGATCCGGTCGCTGATCGTGAACGTCCTGCAGGTCATCGAGGGAATCGAGAGCACAGCGTGATCAAGTCCGCCAACCAGTACCCGGTCCACACGCTGCTCTCGTATGAAGGAAATCTGATCTACCGGGTGCCGCCCTACCAGCGGGAGTACTCCTGGCAGAAGGCGCAATGGGAGGACCTGTTTCAGGACCTGGTCGAGGCCGACGGACCGCATTTCCTCGGCACGATCATCACGCTGAACCAGACCACCGACGCCGTCGAGAGCGGCGTCCTGGAACTCATCGACGGTCAGCAGCGGGCGACGACCTTGACGATCTTGCTGGCCGCCGTCTACTCCGTACTGAAAGAGAACCGCGACGACCTCGACGAGGAGGGTCGCGTCGATCTGATCAACCTTGGTCGGAGCCTCGTACGCAAGGACGGCACGCTGCGGGTCGCCCCCCAGCGTCAAGGGCACAACTACGACGACTACCGTGCTGTTCTCGCCACGGCGGGACTCCCCGTGGGTCCGGTGGACCGCAAGCCGTACTTTCCGCTGCGCCGGATCGCCAAGTGCTTCGACTACTTCCGTCGATCGATCACAGAGCTCGCCGAGGCCACCGGATCCGGTCCTATTGTGGCCGCCCTGCACGTGCTTGAAGCCGCGCGGCAAGCCATCATTGTCAAGATTGAGGTGGCGAACAACGCCGATGCATTCGTGTTGTTCGAGTCGCTGAACAACCGAGGCATGCCGCTCACCCCGGTGGATCTGATCAAGAACCACTTTCTTGCGGTGTCCGAGCTGCGCGGTGCCATGAATATCGACGACGCCTTCAAGCTGTGGAACGAGATATTGACGAATCTCGGGGACAACTACGCGACGCAGGAGAGGTTTCTCCGGCATTACTACAACGCTTTCAAGGCGGAGCTTCCTGATGTGCCCAACGCGCCCGTCGCGACCCGTACGAAGTTGATCCGCATCTACGAGACGCTGCTCGCGCAGGACATCAAGGCGCGTGTGGACGCCCTCGTCGAGGCCAGTCGCATCTACGGTCGCGTCACTTGCGTATCTCCGCCGGACGATCCGACAACGCTGGACGACGCTCTCCGTCTTCTGATGCGGGCGCAGGGCGCGCCGTCGTATGTCCTGGTGATGTGGCTGCTCAGTAAGCGCGGCGACCTTGAACTCGCCGAGGACCACCTGATCGCGATGTGTCACCGGCTGACGAGCTTCTTCGTGCGACGAAACCTGACGGGTTTCCCGCAGACGTATGTGCTGCCGAGTCTTTTCATGACCATCATCGAGAAGCTCGACGGGCTCGGCGGCCCCGACGTCGTTGCTGCCGTCGCCGGCGACCTGGCCGAGGTGTCATCCAGCGACGAAGAGTTCTACCGACGCTTGAACGGCCCGATTTACGATGAGAACACGGAGGTCGCACGCTTCCTCCTCACGGTTCTGTCCGAGGACGCGATGACGAAGGAGAACTGGGCCGACCTGTGGGCGCAGGAGAAGGGACATTTCGTCTGGACGATCGAGCACATCCTGCCTCAAGGTGCGAACCTGCCGGAGGCGTGGAAACAGATGCTCGGTGGAGCCGCCGCGGCGGCTGCGGCCCAAGATGCCGACGTGCATCGGCTCGGCAACCTGACGATCACGGCCTACAACAGCACCCTCGGGAACAAGTCATTCGTCGAGAAGCGCGACCGAACCGATACCCGGGGGCGCTCGATCGGCTACAGGAACGGCCTGGCCCTCAACGTGGACCTCGCCCAGCGAGAGACCTGGACGGTGGCGGACATTGAGGAGCGCACGATCAGACTCGCCGACCGGGTCGTCTCGCGATTCCCGATAGCCTCTGGGACGCCTTCGAAGTGACGGGCTTACCGGATCTCCGGTCATGACCGGTCCTTCAAGTTGTCCTGAGCCACCCGCTGGGGCCGAGGACGTGCGTCGGGCCACCCGGCTCGGGTAGGGTACCGTGCCGGAGTGCAGGTGTGATTAGCGTCTCCATCGACGCGGGATGCCAGGTCGCGACTATGACGTGCCACGCCCTGTGCGTGCGGACCGTGATCGCCCGGATCATTGCTTGGGTCTTACGTAATAGCGGTAGCTTCCGTCGTGATGTCGGACGCGCAGTGCCTCGCAACGGCTGCAAACCCGCGCTTCCCCGTCGGGATAGTCGACTCTACGGCTCCAGTCGTGATAGCCGAGTTGGAAGCAGTGCGTACCAGGTGTGAGTGCCCGCGACGCCGCTTCGGTGCGGATCGGCTTGTAATTCGCCCGTATGGAGGCCGGAGATGTCTCAGGATTATTTCCCGTGGAAGGTGCTTCGAAATAGCTGTAGGTGCGGTCCGCGGTCAATGTGCGACGTGCACCGCACCAGCGGCATTCCGAGTGATTCGTACCGTGCAGTGGTCGCCACTGGTGGTAGCCGAGTTCGTGGCATCGGGTTCCGGGCGCGAGCGCTCGGGGGTTCCGCGTCCCCGTGGAACGAGAAGTTTCCCGCGGACTGAGAACCTCGGCGGAAACGGGTGCGCTCGATTGTTGCTCCTGCCCAGCTGGCACATTTGGCGTTGAGGACTGAGCTGTCAGAGTTCGCTGGTGCACTTGATGGTGATCGTCCGGCAGTGTGGCTGCTGTGCGAATGTAGTATCGCCAGGTCCGATCCGGCAGTAGAATGCGGACAGCGCTACATCTGATACAGTTCCACCCTTCGCCTTCAGGTGTGTGAGTTACTGCCCTACTCCACGTGTGATATCCGAGTCGATGGCAGGGCGTACCGGGAGTTATTGCGCGCCGTTCGCCTGGACCAGGAATTCGGTATTGCCGGGGCTCTTGATCCTCACCGACTTCCGTCGACTCCGGTTTAGGTTTCGGTGGCAACGTACTGGACGCATTGGTGGACAGCCCGAGCGCGGAACCGGGGCGTCCTTGTCTCAAAGGCAGAGGGCCTGCGACCTGTCGAGTGGCGACACTGCGGGGTTCCGGCGGTGTTTCCCGGCCGCGTCGGCGGCGGAACGATCCCTCCAGCCGTGCAAGCACTTTCGACTCGATCTGCCGGACACGCTCCCGGGTGACACCAAGCGTGAGGCCGATCTCGTCGAGTGTTGCAGGGCCGCCGATAAACCCGAACCGCCGCAGGATGATGAACCGCTCGCGCGACTCAAGCCGCGAAAGGACTGCGGAGATGTCGTGAGGTGTCAGCCACAGTAGATCGGGTTCGTCGGCGTCGCCGAGCTGGTGCATCTCGCCCCAGAACTCGTCTTCGAGCAGTCCGGCGGGGATCGCGACGGGTAACGATTGCGGTTGCCGAACCTCATCAGTCGCGAAGCCAGTGGACACAGCCACGGCTCCGATCTCGTGAACGGGCTGATCCGCGGCCGGTAGCTGCCGTTGTGCCTTCTCGATGGCGTTGACCTGCTCGACCACATGCACCGGTAGGCGGATCGTGCGGGACTGGTCGGCTAGGGCGCGGTTGATCGATTGACGGATCCACCATGTGGCGTAGGTGGAGAACTTGAAGCCCTTCATGAAGTCGAACTTCTGGACGGCCCGGATCAGGCCAAGGTTGCCTTCCTGGATGAGGTCGAGCAGCGGTAGGCCCCGTGAGGTGTAGTGCTGGGCGATCGAGACGACTAGTCGCAGGTTCGCCTCGATCAGCGCAGCCTTGGCGTGGTTGCCGTCACGGTCGATGTGACGCAGGTCCCGCATGAGCTGCGGGCCGAGGCGTCGTCCAGACCTTTGGGCGGCCGCGATGCGTTCGACGGCGAACAGCCCGGCCTCGATGCAGGTGGCGAGTTCGACCTCCGTCGCCGCGTCGAGCAGCGGTATCGCCGAGATCCGCTTGCGATACGCGAGAACGGGGTCGTTTGCGGCGGCCTCTTCCTCCGCTTGTTCTGCTTGGCGGAGTTCCTCGTCCTCATCATCGTCCCAATCGAACGGCTCCTGGGAGTCGTCGAGGTCCTCGTCGGTGGAGAGCGGCGAGCCCGTCGGTGGCTTCGTGGCGGCGACCGGACCGCGGGCGTCTTGGCTGGAGCCATCAGGCGGCTGGAGGCCAAGGTCGGATAGGGAGATCTGCGAGATGTCAAGCACCTCGTCGCCCTGGAACAGGGGAACGGCGCGCGACTCCGGAGATCGGGGGGTGAGGATCTCGACCGGCGACGGTGGAGCTGCGAGGCTGCGCAGATCGGGGGGAAGCGTGACACTTGAGTCAAGCAGCTCGCGTAGGAGGATCGGAATTTCCGCGCGCGGCACTCGGTGGTGCTGAACCACCTCGGCGACCATGTGCTGGCTGGCCGTGGCCGCCACATTAAGGTCGGCGAATGCGCGGTCGCGCGCCTCGCTGGTGGATTTCGCGAAACTCATTTGGCCGGGAGTAGTTCGTGGAGCAGCGCGAGGGCGTCGCCGCGGACGAGCTGCTCGTGGTAGCGGTCGTTGCGGTAGTTGCGCAGGCAGCCGTAGCAGCTGGTCTCGATGCCACAGTCACAGTTGTTCATCCGCTCGATGGCGGTTGCGATGACCGCTGGTAGTGCATCGGCGATGCGTAGGGCGTTACCTGCTCCGCCTGGGGTGGTGTCGAACAATACGAGGGTCTTGCTGGACCTGCTGACGTGGATGGTGCCGTCGATGTCGTCACGGCTGATCTCGAGAGCGGTCGCCGCACCTTCCAACAGCGCATAAACGGCGGAGCGCAGCGTCCCCATCGGCGCGGTCAATGCGATGAGCGGTTCGAACGCGAGTTCGACGAAGTCGGTCTGGTACCGGTGTGCCAGGGAGTATCTGCGTAGCGGTCCGGTGCACGTCGAGCCCTTCATCAGGTGCCGGTGCTGGCGGGGCGGTGTGCGGGTGACTGTGGTGCCCCAGCCGCACCACTCGCAGATGTGGAAGCCTCCGCGCCCAGCTCCTTCGTTGATCACGACGAACTCCCCGCGGGCACCGGCGGTCCAGGTGAGGGTCGACGCGGGGAACTCGATGACTCCGTCGACAACCTCGGCGTGGGTCTCGACGATGTAGGTGGCGCCCGACCAGCCGCGTTGCGGTGCGCGGTCTGCCTTCTGGGTCTCGCTGGCGGAGGCGACGAATCCGTAGACCGGCTCGATGTATTGGCGGGTGCCCCCGGAGGTCGGCTGCTCGCAGGCCGGACAGATCAGCTCGGGCACCTGTGTGGACTGCCGGTAGTGCTGGCAGTGGTTGCATACGATGTAGTAGCGCTGGACGAGAGCACGTCCCGGCAGGCGGTAGACGCCGCCGGATGTCCAGCGCTGGCCACCCGCGACGAGCTGGGAGCCGGGGGCGTACTCACTGATGGCGAGGCTGAGATCGCGAGTCAGCTCGAGGACCCGGTCGCGCCCGGCCGCGACCCGGTCGGTGCGCAGCTCGACGGTGTCGACCGGGAAGCCGTACTTCGGTAGGACATTGCGGGTGGCGAGGTAGCCGAGCAGCGGTCGGTCGAGGAGTGTCTTGATGATCCTCCTGCACTGCTCGGCCAGCTGGTACTTCTGCTCGGATTCGGCCTCCCTCCGCCGTTGGTCGAATGCGTCGACATCGGCGCCGAGCTCCTCGCCAGCGGTGGCGAGGAGTGTGGTGAGTTGTCGGACCCACTCGTCGGTGTCGATGTGGATCTCCTTCTGGACCGCGACGGGTATTACCGCCTCCAGGCTCGCCCGCACGCCGTCGGGGACCGGGGTGAGGAACTCGCCGACCCGTCCGGCGGGCACGACGAATCCGGGTGGTGTCGGGGCGGGCGGGAGGAAGAACTCGCCCGCTTTGTCCCAGGTCTGGTGGTGGTGTTCCTGCATGTGCCGGAAGAACGCGGCGAGCGCGATCGAATGGGCGTGGCGGCGGTCGATGCGCGCGTTCTCCAGGGGCACGATCGGAGCACGCATGTCGCCGGCGATCATCTTCTCGGGCTCGGCGAACCGGGTCAGATCGTGGGACCGGCGTTGCGCATAGGTGAGCACGAGCGCCGCCGAGGCGGAACGGCGGCCCGCCCGCCCGGCGCGTTGAACGTAGTTGGCGGTGGACGGGGGCATGTTGCGTAGTACCACGGCCTGCAGCTCTCCGACGTCGACGCCGAGTTCGAAGGTCGTGGAGCACGACAGGGCGTTGAGCTCGCCGCGGACGAACTGTCCCTGCAACTCGGCGGCCTTCTCGCTGGTCCACTGCGCTGTGTGCTCCTGGACCGACAGTGGCACCGGGTCGGACTCCAGGTAGAGGTTGCGGTAGTGGTGGCGGCGGTCGTCGGTGGTGGTGCGACGCCATTCCCGCAGGGTGCCGTCGCAGCGGGCGGTGGTGCATACGCCGCGGACCGACACGGGTGCGATGCGCAGGCATCGGGTGCAGCGGTAGAGGGGATCGGTGTCGGTGACGGCACGCATTCGCAGCTTGCGGTGCTTGATCCGCCGCACTGTGCCCAGGATGCCGATGTGGTCGGAACGCAGCCATTCCCGCGCGGCGCAGCTGCCGGTGCCGGGGTCGAGGTCCTGCCAGAGGCCCTCCAGCACCTCCTTCGGGTCCGCGATGGAGCCGAGTGAGCGCAGTATCCGGCTGAGGTAGTCGAAGCGTCGGTTGGTGCCTGCGCTGGGCAGCCAGCTGAGCACCTTCTTCTTAGCCTCCGAGCCGATGCCACGAACGTAGATCGGGCCTCGTCGTGGGGCGAACGCCTCATCGGCTGGGTCGACGTCGTCGGAAGTGTCAACCGCGCCCTGCAGCCGCAGGATGCGCAGCAGTTCCTGCAGCAGGTCCCATGCCTGTTGCTCGCCAAACCCGAGGGCAGTCAACCGGTCCGGTGCTCGCCACGAGCGCGGGCGTGCAAGTTCGACGTGCAGCAGCCCGACGCCTTCGAGGGACTGGCGGTCGTCGTAGGAGACCAGTTCCGGGGCCACCCAAAGCCCGATCTGCCTGCGCTGCTCCACGGTGGAGGTATCGGGGTCGAACATGTGCCGGGAGCGGGCGGCGCGGCGGGTGTAGTCGACCAGGTCCTCGATCGTGGCGTCGTCTTCTTCGTCGCGGCGCCACCGGTCGAGCGCCATCGTGATCATCCGTCGCTGCATGACCCGCCGGTGGGTGTCTTCCAGGTAAGGCGCGAAGTAGGCGGCCATCTGCCTGCTGTCGGAGAAGAACAGCAGTTTGCGGCCCTGGCCCGGCAACTCGGCCGCAGATCCGTTCTCGTCGGGCGGCAGCTGCTGGTAGAGAGCTGTACCGAGCACGGACGCAGCCGCTTCTGCACCGCTTTCCAGCAGTCGGATCAGCCCGGGGGCCCGGGAGCCGCAGCCGTGGCAGAAGTCCAGTGTGGCCAGCTTCGAGTCAACCTGCAGCACCGGTCGCAGCTCCGTGCCCGGGCAGCCAGACGTCGGGTCGCACCGGCCGCCGCCGTCGGCGTGGAGTGCACCGCAGCCGATGCACAATTGGCGGCGTGCGGCGGTCGCAGCACTGGTGCTCTCGTCGAAGACGGCGTCGTCCTCATCGCCGGAAGCCGAGGACGTAGCCGATTCGTCGAGCATCAGCCAGCAGTGGTCGCGGTCGAGGTTGTTGCGCCAGGGCCGATGGCGGTCCTGTTCGAGGACGCCGTGCAGGTGGACGGCGCCGCAGCGACGGCAGCCACCGATCTCGAACACCACACGTGGGCAGCGGTCGCACTGCTCATGCCGGCTCAGACTCAGGTGCGGCTCGCTCGGTTCGAGACAGCTGAACGCGCCCTCGGTCGCTCGGGCGAACAGATGGAAGCGCGTGGACAGAACCGGGGTGTCGTCACAGTTGTGGATACGACCGGCAAGCCGGACGAGGTCGCTGAGAGCCGCGGGCCCGTCCAGGCCCGGCAGCAGCTCGTCCGCGAGCTCACCGATCGGGCGCGGTCCCGCGCTGAGGGCCGCGCGAACCTCAGCCAGTTTCGCCTCGCCGGCCAACATCGACGCGGCGTCGGTCGCGGCGCCGCCCCCGTGCGCGCGGGCCCGGACTTCGAGCTCCGCTACAGGATCGGCTGCGGCGAGGATCTCCCCGTAGGTGTTGCGTGGGAGCGGACCCCAGGTCGGCCCGGTCGGTGCTGCGGTGGTTGTCGCGCGGACGAGGTCCTGGCGGGTGGGGTCAGCGGGATCCCAGGCGAACGGCAGCCCGAACAGCGCCCCCCCGAACGCGGTAACAGCCTCGGGCGCACGGTCGGCCCCTACGGTCGCGCTGGTCGCAATGGCCTGCAACCTGTCTGCGCCACCGACCCGGTCGCGCAGACGACGCAGCAGCATCGCGACTTCCGTGCCCTTCGCCCCGTCGTAGACATGCGCCTCGTCGACGACGATGAACCGCCAATGCCCGCGGTACCGTCCGTCGAACAAGTCCATGTCCTGCGGCCGCAGCAGCAAATACTCCAACATCGCGTAGTTGGTCAACAGCAGGTGCGGCGGCGTCGCGCGCATCTCCCGGCGGGACAGCAGCTCGTTGGGCAGTCGCGGCTGGTCCGGGTTGAGCCGATGGAAATCCTCCAAAGCCCTCTCGGGGGCCTCCTTCGTGTCGCCGATGTAGCGGCCGAACGTGATCTCTGGAGTGGTGGCCAGCAGTCGCCGCAGCCGCTTCATCTGGTCGTTGGCCAGCGCGTTCATCGGGTACAGCAGCAGCGCCCGCACCCCAGGCCCGAGCCGACCGGCGGCGTGTTGCTCGGACAACTCCGCCAGGATTGGCAGCAGAAAGCTCTCCGTCTTCCCGGATCCGGTGCCCGTGGCGACCACCACGTTCCGGCCGGCCCGCACCTTGCGGATCGCTCGTTCCTGGTGCCGGTACAGCGGCCGGTCCGCTGGTAACGCGTGTCCGGTGAAACGCAGGAAATCGGCGTCGAACAACCCGTCGGTGATCAGTTCGCGCAACGTCGCGCCAAGGGCGTAGGCGGCGGACGACTCCAACAACGGCCCCTTCGTCAGCACCGGGCTGGAATCGATCGCGCTGTCGAGCGCCGCTGCGAGCACGGGATCCCGCAGCGGCAGTAACGACCGCAGATAGCGCCGGTAGCTCTCGACGATCGCCGTGCTAGCGGTTAGGGGGTCGAACGAACGCACGTCAGGTCCTTTGTGACGGAGGAGTGGAGAGCTTCGAGGACGTTGTCAGCCGTAGCGCACCAGCCAGCCAGCGACGAGCAGATCCGCCAGCGAGAGATCCGCTGCGACTAGCCCAGGGGCCCGCCTGGCAAGCTGCAGCCATGCGTCGCGCAGCACCGGCTCGGCAGCGGCAGCCGCCGTATCGCCCTGTGCGGCCAGCCGGGCAACGATGGCGATGCCCAACGACACGGCACCAGCCACTGTTACTGTGGGGTCGTCGGCCAGCCGCGACCTGACTGCGTCCATCAACCGCCCACGCGAGTTGTTGGCTGCAAAGTCCTGGAGAACCTTCAGCGGCTCCGCAAGCGCGGGGACGTCTCTGTCAAGCGCCGGCAGGGGGTCTAGCGTCAGCACGTCCGTCGTCGGCAACGGCCCGGATGGATCCTGCAGCACTGCGAGCCCAACCGGATCGACCCGGTCCACAACCGACAGCAGCAAGGTCTCCTCGGCATGCTCGAGTTCATCAACACTCCACATCGGATCATCGCTGAGGTAAGGCAGCAGCGGGCTGCTCAGTAACAGCGCCGCCAGCGGTACTACTGACCAGAGCCGGCTTGTAGCCTGCGGGTCTAGCACGGATGGGATGCGTGCGGCGGCAAGACCTGATCGGATCAGCGGCTCGACGATCTCAGTCCGCGACAGCCCCGACCGTTCAAGGGCCAGCAGCGACGCTGTCGGGGCGTCGCTCAAGCGGCTTGCGCATTCCTGCGCGAACAGGGGTCCGAGCGTCGGGCCGACCGCATCCGTGGCATGGGCAGCCGCGTTCCAGAACAGGTGTCGTAGCCCTCGTTCGCCTGGGGCTTCGGCCTTCCCGGCCAAGTAGGCGGCCATCGTCTGCTCACCGCGATCTGGGAGCCGAGGAATGAGGTCCGCGCATTCCAGCCGGGTCACTTCCACTCCTGTGACTTCACTCGGCCACCCAGCAAACAGACCGGCTCCATCACGTGCGACGCTCACAAGCAGGGGACCCCCTTCTGCGAACGGCGCCGGGAGTGTGAACGCATTATCGGTGCTGGTGATCGTGCGCCGCAATGGCGGGTACCACGGAGCTCGGCACAGGTGAACCCTCACCCTGGCCGGTGCCGACGAGCGTGGAACGACGAGCAGAGATCCCCGTCGGTGCAGATCTACATCGAGCGTGGCGTCTGATGTGTCCCGTTCCGGCGCCAGAGGTATGGCCTCGACGCCTGCCGTCCCAGCACCCGGCACCTCGTCGACCAGATCGGTACGGGCGGGCAGATCAACTCGGTCCGGGCGCGGCCGGACCGGAACAGTGATGTCAGCGAGCCGTACCCCCAGCGCTTTAGGGAGGTCAAGCCATACGCGGAGACTTCCGTGTATGCGCACCGTGTCGAGTAGCGCGGCGAGGTTGTAGCGCAAAACTTGCCCTGTGCGACCTCCACGGATCTGTTGCACCGGCCGTCGAGGATCTGTACCGACCTTGATCCCGGGAGACCTGATCAAGATCGCCTGTGCCTCGTCCGGCAGAAGAACGTCAAGTTGGGCGCCTCCCAGAAGGTCGGCCTCGGTGTAGGAGACAGGGTGAATTCCCCACTCCCCGGCGGCACCACCGGCGCGGCGGCGAATCGCCGCGTGGGGAAGCTCGACCCACGCTGCAAGTACCGCGACGTCGGTGCGCAGTTCCACCGGTTTTGCCACTTGCGTCGCCAACAACCGCACCCGCTGGGGAATCGCCCGAACCCCGAGTGTGGAGCGGATCACGGCAACCGCTGGACGTAGCCCGTCGTCACCGAGCATCCGGAACGCGGTCGGTTCCGCATCCACCTCGACGCCCTCCGCAACAGTGAAGGTGACCCCGATCGACTTCCCGCGCGGGAGGCTGGCCACCGCGTGGAACCGGCCGAGAGCGGGGAGTCGTAGATGGTCAGCCAGGTCCACGACCTCGCCGCCCTCCGACTCAATTCGGACGCACGGCGACTCCTCGCCCGCCCGTCTCACCTCGATCGTCCAGCACGCACCGCGAAGCGTCGGCAAGTCGAGGTGCGGCGGGCGTCTATACACCGGATTACCGGACGCGTCGACCAAGCCGCGGACGGTCTCGCCGAAAATCCATTCCAGGTCGGCCGAGTTCTCCCGAGTGTGGATCACACGAGCCCGCGACCAGCCGATCCAGCCGGGCGGCGGTGGAGCGAGCTCAAGTATTGCTGAGCCGAACGCGGCGACCTGGTCGTCACGCGCCAGTACCCACCCCTCCCCGACCGGTGGGTCGGTCACGGCCGAACCCGATTCGGTGAAGGTCAACATCGGCTTGGCCGAATCGAAGAGCGATAGATCGAACTCGTTCCCCCAACGGTCTACAAGCGTCACAGTCGGCAGCGGTTGCGGAACTATCCACCTCGCGCCGTCGAGCCTTATGACCCCGCCGTCCGAAGACGACCACCACTCCTTGCGCCCCGGAGGTGCCTCTACGACCAGCAATCCGGTTGCGACGTCCAACCGCAGCGTCGGCGACCCATTCGCCGCGTCCTCCTCCTTGAAGAACCGTTGAGCACGCCGGACGAACTCGTCCTCGGGGGCTGCGGACGCGAGGGCGACGCGCGCGCAGATCGGCCACCGACGGAACACGGTGGCCGGGTCGCTGTCGGGCGCCTGGGCGACGCGCAGCTGCTCATAGGCGCGCAACGCCTCGGCGACGAGTGCCAGTCGGTGAGAAAGGTCGGCCTCGTCATCCCCCACCCGGGTCGGCCGCTGCTCCCATCGCACTTCGTGTTCGTCGAGGAAGAGGCGCGCGGGAACACGGCGCCGTGGTCCCCACTGCCCTGCGACCGTCGGGTCCTCTCCCGCTTCCGCTGCCACCCTGCTCCATCCAGCCGATCTCACTGACTTAGTTCTTCTGGAAGGGCGGCTGAACGTTACGTCCGGTTCATCCCGCCGACGAGCCGTTGCGGATTGTCTACTGAGGGGCCGACAGTCTCGGGTCGCCCGCTCTTGCGATCACCGTCGGGGACGGCCCACCCGTACCCGCCGGAGGTGTCGCGACAGGGACCGCGGCCAGGCGCGCAACGGCATCGATGTGCTCACCGCAAGGCGCAGGCCTGGGGCGTTGGCTTGCGCATCGCGCCGGTCGGCAGGGCGTACGCGCGGTCTGGGTCGGCGTCGGCGCCGCGGGCACGGCGGTCTGCGGGTTGGTCCGCGGAACGAGCCGTCGACGCCGACCGGGCTGCTCTACATCCTGCTGGTCGTCGCGGACCGCCGGGCTGCGGTGACGCGTACCGAGAACGACCGCCCAGGACACGGCAAGGGGATCGCTATGAGATCAGGGCGAGGACGCACCCTGCGAGCAGTGGCGGTCCGAACGGGATGGCGCGGCTGGGTGGCCGCTGTCTCGAGGCGATCATCGTCACGGCTAGGAGCGAGCCGAGGATGAACGCGGCGGCGGTTCCGAGGGCGAGGGTGTGGAGCCCGGCGTAGCCGAGGTGGGCGCCGAGTACGGGTGCCAGTCGGACGTCGCCGGCGCCGAGTCCGCCGAGCAGCGCGAGCAGGAGGAAGAACGTCCAGAGCAGCGCCGCGCCCGCCACGGCCCGGAGCAAGGCGGTTTGGTCGGTCAGTAGCGCCGCGATGACGACGACGGCCGCTGTTGGCGGGTAGGTCGCGAGGACCTGTCGCCGGGGGAGTTTGCCGGTGATGGCGTCGACGGCGGCGAGGGGGAGTACGGCGAGGATCAGGTGCAGAAGGACGATCGTCGTCGATGCCGTGGCGGCGTTCGATGCCGCCGCGCCAAGCGCTGTGCCTGCCAGGACCGGTAGCCCGAGCATCAGCAGCAGGGGGGCGTCGGGGCGCAGCGGTCTGCATCGGTGCCAGGCGAGGGTGCCTGCGGTGGTGCCGACGAGTGTGCATGTCGCCGCGGTGAGCATGGGGTTGATCGTCCTCAGGCCTGGCCTTCCTCGTGACCGTTTCAGCCAACGGCCCTCGTAGCTGGTCCCGAACGGGTGAATGGATCTCGTTCTGCTCCGGTCGTTGGCCGCGACCAGTAGGGAGTCACCAGACGCCGGAGGACGGAGGGTCGACGTGCGCGTGTCGGTTGTGGTGGCGGTCGGGGCGGTGGCGGTGCTGCTCGGGGTCGTCGGGTGTGCGAGCCCGGGCGGGCAGGTCACGTCGCCGGTGCCGGTCGAGGTTGTTCCGGCTCATGAGCGCGATGCTCTTGCGGCGTACGACGGGATGTGGCGGGCGTTCGGCGAGGCGTCGAGGTCTGCGAACTGGCAGTCGCCGGAGCTGCCGCGGTTCGCGACCGGTCATGCGCTTGACCAGCTGGTTCAGGGGCTGCAGGCCGACAAGGTGCTCGGCGTGGTCACCACCGGGACGTACACCACCAGCCCGGTGGTCGTGTCGGCAACACCGGAGGGGGCGCCGACGGTCGTGCGGATCCAGGACTGCGGCGATGACAGCAACACCACTCGCGTGCGGGCCTCGAACGGCGAGGTCCTGCCGGGAGGCGAGAGCGGACGGCACCGGATCGAGGCCGAGGTGCGCAACGAGGCAGGGGTCTGGAAGGTCGCGGACTTCCGGTTGAGGGCGGCGGGGACGTGCTGACGATCGTGAACGTTGCGGCGGCGGTGACGTTGGCGGCCGTCAGCGCAGCCCAGGCGCCCGATGACCCGTCGCCCCCAGGCGGTGGGGTCTGGAGCACAGTCGCGTGTGAGTCCGCCGCCGCCGGGTGCGACCTGGGCGTGGGCAACGAGACCGGCCGGCAGGGCCCCGACCCGGAGCCGACGCCGAAGGGGGACTCCGGCACGTCGACCCGGCCACAGCCATCGAACTGCCAGACCATCCCGGTACCGGGGGATGCGATCGGGGAGTACTGGGCGGGAAACCGCCGGGTGCCCTCTGGCCAGCGCGCGGTGCTACGGGTCTGCCCCAATGTTGCGCCGCAGTGGCTGTCGGTCGAGACCGTCGGGCAGGGCGATGCCCCGGCGCCCCCGGATCCGGCTGATCTCGCGGCGGCGGCCCGGGATCGGTTGGTGCTGCCGCGGGTGGTCGTGCGGGTCAGCCCGGTGGGGGAGCAGCTGGTCGGGTTGCCGACGTGGTTGTGGGTCGACGCGTCGAGCTGGCGGCCGGTGTCGCGGTCTGTGAGCGTGCCGGGCGCGTCGGTGAAGGCGACCGCCACGCCGGAGTCGGTGACGTGGTCGACGGGGGACGGCGCCACGGTCGTCTGCCCGGGCCCCGGCACGCCATACACGGCCGCGGCGGCGCCGGAGGCAGCGTCGCCGGACTGCGGGCATGTCTACCGCGACGTGTCACCGGAGGGCGGGTTCACGGTGTCGGCGACCGTGCGCTGGAGGGTGGCTTGGTCGGGCGCCGGGCGGTCGGGGGTGTTCCCGGGGTTGGCGAGGACGGAGTCGGTGGCGGTGCGGGTGGCACAGGCGCCCGCGGTCAACGTCACCCCGGACGGTGGGTCGTGACGGCGGGCACGGCTGCACGCGAGCAGCCCGGGCCGGTGTGGGGAGCCGCGCCGGCCTGCCCGCCGGGTCGGTTGGCGCGGCGGCGGTCTTGGGCGTTGGCGGCGACGGGGGTGTTACTGACGGTCGGGTCGGCGGTCGGTGGGCTGCTGGTGTGGGAGGCCGCGGGCACGACGCGCGAGCTGCTGGTCGCGGCGAGGTCGATTCCGGCCGGGCACGTGCTGGAGCCGGCCGACCTGCGGGCGGTCGAGGTCGGCGCGGCCGACGGGGTGTCGGTGGTCGCGGCGGGCGCGGCAGCGGAGCTGGTCGGGCGGCCGGCGTCGATCCCGGTGCCGGCGGGGGCGCTGATCCCGGCCGAGGTCGCGTCCGGTGCGGGGGTGCTGCCGCCGCGGGGTTGGGCGGTCGTGTCGGTTGCGGTCGCGCCGGGGGTGGTGCCGCCGCAGGCCGGTCCGGGCGCCACCGTCCGCGTGCTGCCCGTCGAGGAACCGGCGGCGGCCATACCGGGTCGCCCGGTGCTGCCGCGGGGCTGGGACGCGGTCCTGTTGTCGGTGGAGCCGTCCGGGTCCGGGGGTGTGTCGGTGGTGTCGTTGCAGGTCACCGAGGCCGACGCGGCCGCCGTCGCCGCCGCGGCGGCGAAGGTCGCGGTGGTCGTGCTGGCCGGGCCGCGGTGAGTGCGGTGCTCGTCGTGGTCGGTTCGGTGAAGGGGTCTCCCGGGGTCAGCTGCCTGACGGCGGGTGTGGCGGGCCGGCTGCGCCAGGAGCGGCTGCCGGTCCTGGTGCTGGACGCCGATCCGGCCGGTGGGGTGTTCACCTGCCGGGCCGGCCTGGCGGCCCATCCGGGGCTGGTGAGCCTGGCGGCCGCCACGCGCGGGGCACCGCTCTCGGTCGACGTGGTGGCGGCGCACGTGCAGGTGCTGGCATCGGGTGCGGGCCTGCTCGCCGGTCCTCCCGCCGGAGACCAGGCGTCGTCGGCGCTGGAGGTGCTCGCCGAGCGGCTCGCGCAGTTCGCCCGGTCCCGTCCCGGGCCGGAGGTGATCCTCGCCGATGTCGGCCGCCTGGACGCGGGATCGGCCGCGACCCCGCTGGTCCGCGGCGCGGACGGCGCGGTCCTCGTCATGCGCGCGGATCGCGAGGGGCTCGAACAGGCGGGGGCGTGGCTGCGCACGGACCCGGAGCAGCGTGGGCGGACCGCGCTGGTGACCCGCCAACCCAGCGGAGGGACCGAGTACCGGGCCGCGGAGATCGCCGATGCCCTCGGTGTGCCGGTGCTGGGCCGGCTGCCCGAGGACGGCACCGCGAACGCCGCGTTCGGCGGGCCGCCGCGGCGGAACGGCGGGCGGGGCGGGCGGGGCGGGCGGGGCGGGTGGTGGCAGGCCGTGGGGCAGGTCGCCGACCAGGTGCGGGCGCTCACCGGGCCGGTGCGCGACGGCACGCTCCCCCCGCAGCGCCCGATGGCTCCGATGGGCCCGCGATGAGCGAGAACGGTCGATCGGCCGACCAGGTCGCCGCAGGGGTGCCGGGCTGGGTGGCGGGCTACGACCCGCCGCAGGGTGGCGTGGGTGCTCCGCCGGTGGTCCGCCGCTCCGACCGGTCGGACCGCACTGGTGGTGACGAGACCGCGCGGGTCGCGGCCGGGGTGCGGGCGGCTATCGGGGATGAGCTGAGCGCCCAGATCGCCGCGGCGGAGGCGCGCGGGGGTGGGGTGCTCGGTGCCGAGGCCCGCCGCCAGATCGCGGACGCGCTGGTGACGTCGGCGCTGGAGCGCTGGGCACAGACGGAGCTGGCCGCCGGCCGGGGCCTGCTCGGCGCCGCGGGTGAGGCGTCGGTGCGCCGCGCGGTGCTGGACGGGCTGTTCGGGCTGGGTGGGTTGCAGCCGCTGCTCGACGACCCGGACATCGAGAACATCAACGTCAACGGCTGCGACGACGTGTTCGTCCGCTACTGCGACGGCCGCCGGGCGCGGATGCCCGCGGTCGCCGGGTCGGACGGGGAGCTGGTGGAGCTGGTGCGCCAGCTCGCCGCCCGCTCCGGGGTGCAGGAGCGCCGCTTCGACCCGGGCGCGCCGATGCTGAACCTGCAGCTGCCGGACGGGTCGCGGCTGTTCGCGGTGATGGCGGTGTCGCGGCGCCCCGCGATCTCGGTGCGCCGCCACCGCTACCGCCGGATCACGCTGGCGGAGCTGGGGCACATGGGCACCGTCGACGGCGTGCTGGCCGGGTTCCTCGCCGCCGCGGTGCGCGCGCGGATGAACATCGTGGTCGCCGGCGGCACCGGGGTCGGGAAGACGACCCTGCTGATGGGGTTGGCGAGTGAGATCGGGCCGTCGGAGCGGCTGGTGACGATCGAGGACGCGTTCGAGCTCGGCCTGGACGAGGACCGCGAGCGGCATCCGGATGTCGTGGCGTGGCAGTCCCGGGAGGCCAACACCGAGGGCGAGGGGGAGATCACCCAGGCCGAGCTGGCCCGCGCGGCGCTGCGGGCGTCCCCGGACCGGGTCATCGTCGGGGAGATCCGCGGCCCGGAGGTGGTGCCGGTCTGCAACGTGATGAGCCAGGGCAACGACGGCTCGATGGCCACCATCCACGCCTCCTCGGCCCGCGGTGTGTTCGCGAAGATGGCCGCCTACGCCGCGCAGGGCCCGGAGCGGTTGCCGGTGGAGGCGACCGC
>NZ_JBFWVQ010000017.1:33606-80238 GCF_050246655.1 Pseudonocardia sp. | reverse complement strand
ACGCAACCGGTCCTGGTAGAGGCGCACCGCACGGGCACGGGTCTCCTCGTCGAACTTGCGAGGTGCTCCCATCGCTCCAGTCTCCTTGCTCGATCAGGAGCCTCTCCACCACCCAGGACGATTCATCAACTCAAGTCAAGGTCTCTAGGTGTACTTGATCGGAGAGGTTGGTCGAGGTCGTGTGACGACACGATCTGGGCGCCCGGTCGCCGTGGCTGCCGCATGTCACGTTGGGTCATGAGTGTGGCGCGGGACGAGCTTCGTGAGCTCGTGGAGCAGCTGCCGGACGCAGAGGTGCCGACGGTGCTGGCCGAGGTGCGTCGGCACCTTGCGCCGGCGCCGCGGGGGCCGTGGCCCCCGGCGTTCTTCGGTGCGGGTCGAGCGGGACGTTCTGATGTGGCTGCGCGGTCGGAGGAGATCCTGGACGCGGGTGTTCCGGGTGCACGGCCGCGAGGACGTCGCCTCTCACCCTCAACGGACGGTGGTCATCCTCGTGCCCGCGTGCTCGAATAGACCGATCCGGAGACAAGCGGTACGACGAGTGTCACGAGGAGGCTACTCAGCGTGTCTGATCAGGACGCCTTCGGGCCGATCGACTTCATACTGATCGAATATCCCGACGACGCCGACACGACGGCCTGCGTCGACGCGATCACCGCTCTGGTGGAGCAAGGAACGATCCGCCTGTACGACGTCCTGCTGATCCGCAGGGCGGCCGACGGCTCGTACTCCGGAGTGGATCTCGGCGACGCGACGGCCGCGAGCGGCTTCACCGAGTTCGAAGGTGCGCGATCGGGCCTGATCGGTGACGACGACGTGAGCGCGGTGATCGAGGTGATGCGGCCGGGCACCATTGCCGCGTTGATCGTGTTCGAGAACGCCTGGGCGGCGCCGTTCGTCCGCGCCTCGCTGAATGCCGGGGGTGAAGTGATCGCCAGCCAGCGCATCCCGGCGTCGGACGTGGTCGAGGCGCTGGACATTCTCGAAGCAAGCCACGTGGGCTGATCGCGAGGAGAGGGAGGACGTCATGCCAGGCTTGTTGCGGGGAATCGCCAGGACCGCGGTCGTGGCCGGCACGGCAAGCGCGGTGGCCGGGAGGGTGCAGCGGCGCCAGGCGCGCAAGTTCGCCGAGAGCGACGCGCAGGTCTACGCACAACGGGAGCAGGCCTACGAGCAGCAGATGGCAGGCCAGAACCAGTACCAGCAACCGGCCCCTCCGCCTGAGCAGTACCAGCAACCGGCCCCGCCGCCTGCTGCCGCGCCGCAAACCGACGTGATCACGCAGCTCAAGGAGCTCGCCGAGCTCCGGGATCAGGGTGTGCTGACCGACGACGAGTTCGCCACGCAGAAGGCGCGGATCCTCGCCTGAGGGGTTCGGGTCAGAGGGAGCCGGCCGGGAACGACACGTACTTCGTCTCCAGGTACTCCTGCAGGCCGACCTCGCCGCCCTCGCGTCCGAGCCCGGACTGCTTGGTGCCGCCGAACGGAGCAGCCGCGTCCGAGACCAGCCCGCGGTTGAGCCCGACCATGCCGCACTCGAGCGCCGTCGCCGCCCGGAGGAGCGTGTCCGCCCCGGTGGAGTAGACGAACGCGACGAGGCCGGCCTCGGTGGCGTTCGCGAGGCGCAGGGCCTCCTGCTCGGTGTCGACGAGGTAGATCGGCGCGACCGGCGCGAAGAGCTCCGCATGCGCGATGTGTGCGTCGTGCGGGACGTGGTTCAGCACGACGGGCCGCAGGAAACCGCTGTCGGGTTCCGGCTCGTCCATGAGCACCGGTTCGGCACCCTCGGCGATCGCCGTGTGGACGAGTCGCACGGCGCGATCGCGCTGGGCCCGGTTCACCAGCGGGCCCAGCGTGGTCGCCGGATCGGAGCCCGGGCCGGTCACCTGCGCCCGGAGGCGTTCGGTGAGCCGGGCGACGAACTCGGCGGCCACGGGGCGTTCCACGATGAACCGGTTCGCCGCGACGCAGCTCTGCCCCCCGTTGCGCAGCTTCGCGGTCGTCGCGCCCTCCACGGCAGCGTCCAGGTCGGCGTCCGCGTACACGATGAAGGGTGCGTTCCCACCCAGCTCCATGGACGTGCGGACCACGCCCGCCGCGGCCGTGGCGAGCAGCGTCCGGCCGACCTCGGTCGATCCGGTGAAGGAGAGCTTGCGGATGCGCCGGTCGGCCAGGATCCGCTCGACGACCGGGCCCGGCCGGCTCGTCGTGACGACGTTGACGACGCCGGGTGGCACGCCGATCCCGTGGAGGAGCTCGGCGAACAGCAGGGCCGTCAGCGGCGTCTCCTCCGCCGGTTTCAGCAGGACGGTGCATCCCGCCGCGAGGGCGGGCGCGATCTTGCGCGTCGCCATCGCCAGGGGGAAGTTCCACGGCGTGACGAGCAGGGCCGGCCCGACCGGCTGCTGCAGCGTGAGGTGCATCGCGGCGCCGTCGGGCGCGGTGCGGGTCATGCCGTGGACCCGCACCGCCTCCTCCGCGTACCACCGGAGGAACTCGGCGCCGTAGCGCACCTCGGCCCGCGACTCCGCAAGGGGCTTGCCCATCTCCAGCGTGATGAGCCGGGCGAACTCCTCGCTGCGGGCGCTCAGCTCGTCGAAAGCCGCTCGCAGCAGCTCGGCACGCAGGCGCGGTGGCGTCCTCGACCAGCTCGGGAAGGCTGTCGCCGTCACCTCGACCAGGTCGGGGACGTCGTCGGGGCGCGCGTCGGCGACCTCGGCGACGGCATCGCCCGTCGCCGGATCCGCGACCGTGAACGTCATCCCGGACCTCGCGTCCCGCCACACGCCGCCGATCAGGAGGCCGGTCGGGATCCCGGTCGTCCGCCCTCCGGCGGGCTCCCGCACGTCGAGCCCGCTCAGTTCGACGTCGGTGCTCACGCGCTCGGCTCCGTCGCAGGCTCCGCGATGCGCTGCGGCGCCGACGCGCCGCCCGCCCGCGCCTGCGCGTAGGCGGCGCGCAGGTACTCCGTGTCGTTGCTGCCGCATTCCGCGCAGATGGGCGCGTGGTCGCCCGTCGCCGGGTTCCGGTCCATCTCCTGGGCGAGGTAGGAGCGGTCGCACGACGTGCACAGGACCCGCGCCTCCCACGGGTCGTCGACCTCGGACCGCGGGTCGTCCGGCCGCGAGAGGAGGACGTGCCGCTCGCCGGTCAGGAAGCGGCCGACCGCGTACAGGCTCCCGGCGAGGACGAACGTGATGGGTGACGACCAGGTCGCGCCGAAGGAACCCCCGGTCTGGACCAGGACGATGCCCGTCGTCGATGCACCGAACCAGGCGACGAGGCCGACGACGTTGAAGGCCGGAACGCGTCCGGGCCGGAACTCGAACTCCTCGGCGCGGCGTCGATCGCGGCGCGCGAAGGCGAGGTAGACCAGCGCGATCGCCACCCAGGCGACGACGACCACACCCTGCCACTGCAGGGCCTTGAGGAGGTAGGAGATCGCGTCCGTCAGCATCAGCCCGAACACGGCGACACCGATGATGACGACCCACACCCGGCGCGGCAGCCGCACCCGCAGCACGCGGGCGAAGAAGCTCTCGGCGTTGATGCTGGCGAGGTAGTAGTTCGCGGTGTTGATGCGGGTCTGGCTGACCCAGACGAGCGCGACACCGAAGATCCCGGTCAGGCCGACGATGGCCTGCACGGCGGACAGCTCGCTCAGCGTCCCGCCTGCCGCGAGGCTGTGCGCCAGGAAGATGCCGACGACGGCGTTGACGACCAGCGTGAGGACGTAGAAGAGCGGGCCGAAGGTGAGCCACCCGTGGAACCTGGCGTCCCCGGTCCGCGCGAGCCGGGCGTAGTCCCAGGTGAACGGCATCATGATCCAGACACCCATGTACGTGGTGAAGGCGAAGAGCCACCCGGGGGCGTGCACGTTCGTCGTCGGGTCGACGGGGCCCGCGGTCAGCCAGTCGTCGGTGTACCCGTACTCGACGATCGTCCAGACGACCGCCACCGTGAGGCCGATGTAGTAGAAGGGCAGCAGGAACCCGTTCAGCTTGTCGAGCCACGCCCGTACGCCGCCGATGACGAGCGGCACGCTGTAGGCCGCGACCACGGCGTACCAGAGCTCGATGGAGCCCACGCCGGTGTACTGCTGGAAGACGACCGCCACGACGGCGCCCTCGAACACCGCGTAGTAGAGCGCGGTGGCCCCGATGATGAACGGCGCGACCGCGGCGCCCAGGTATCCGAACAGCGCCCGGGAGAACAGCGCGCTGGAGATTCCCGTGCGGGCCGCGTACCGGCTGATCAGCGCGCCCATGACGCTGTAGGCGACGACGGACAACCCCAGGCCGATCAGCGTGTTCACCGTGCCGACGACCAGCGCGACCGTCGCGCCCACGATCAGCCAGAACATGGCGCTGGCGAATGCGTACCACGCCATCAGCAGCGAGACCCGGCCCGATCGCCAGGTCCTGGGCGCGACGTGCAGGGCATAGTCCTCGGTGGAGGCGCTCCGCACCACTTTCGGATCGTCGTGGAACGATACGTGGAGTGGGGCGATCGTTCTCGGCGCAGCCTGCTGCTCGGACATATCCACCTCCGGCCTTGTCGTACAATGCGAAACGGGTGAGCATCCGCGGTTTCCGAAGCCGTATGCGGCATTTCCGGCGGAGCGGTCGATTATTGACACGCGGCGCAAGCACAGACAAGTGTCAATCGACAAAAATCCGGCCGAGCGTCCTGTGGCGGTTACAGGACGCCGGGTGACCGGGCGTTTGTCACCATGACGAAAACGCGCTCGTGATCTGTGGTTCCGGACAACGTCGACGTGCGCGGTGGCCGGCTCCGTCACGATTCCGTCGAAGGCCTGCCCGGCCGTGGCCGGGTCGGTGCCGCAGCGCGCCGGCGGTGCGGTCGCGGGTTCTCGGAGCGATGACAACTCGACGGGTGTCGGCTCTCAACTCTCCCTATTGCTCCTCGAGAACGGCGTGACACACGATTGCGGCCCGGACGACGCCGGGAGCGCCCGGCACCCGGACCGTGGCGATGAGGGAGCGATGAGGGAGGTGGAGCCGATGGGACTTCGGGTCGCGGTCGACGTCGGCGGCACCTTCACCGACGTCTGCGTGGTGGGCGGGGACGGTGTCGGCCCCCGGGTCACGAAGGTGCCGACCACCGCGCATCCGGTCGACGCCGTGCTGCGCGGCATCGTCGACGCGGAGGTGGACCTGGCTGCCGTCGAGTCGCTCTCCCACGGCACCACCGTGGCCACCAACGCGCTGCTCAACCGGAGCTTCCGCGGGCCGCCCTCATCACCACGAAGGGCTTCCGCGACGTCATCGAGATCCGGCGGGGGACGAAGAGCGACCTGTGGGACGCCTATGACGACGTCGCCCCGCCCTACATCGCACGCCGCGACCGGCTCGTCGTGACCGAGCGCATCGACTCGACGGGCCGGGTGATCGCCCCGCTCGACACCGAGGAGGCGCACGCGGTCATCGAGGTGCTCCGCCGCCGCGGGATCGAGACCGTCGCCATCTGCTTCCTCAACTCCTACGTCAACCCGGTGCACGAGCGCGAGATGCAGGAGCTCGTCACGGCCGCGCTGCCCGGCGTCGCGGTCTCGGTGTCGAGCACGGTGCTGCCGGAGATCATGGAACACGAGCGGTTCTCCACCACCGTCGTGAACGCGCTGCTCTCGCCGCTCATCGAGCGGTACACGTCGAGCCTCGAACGCGAGCTGGTCGACGCCGGGTACCGAGGCAAGATCCATCTCCTGCACGGTGGCGGCGGCGTGATGACGGTCCACTCCGCGCAGAAGTACGCGGGCAGGCTCGCCTCGTCCGGCGTGGCCGCGGGAGCGATCGCGAGCAAGCACATCGCGCTGGCGTGCGGCTTCGACAACTCGATCGGCGCCGACATCGGCGGGACGAGCGCGGACATCTCCATCGTCGTCGGGGGCGAGTCGAAGATCGTCCGCAACTGGCACGTCGACTACGGCCACCCGATCTGCTTCCCCAGCCTGGAGGTGCTGACGATCGGCGCGGGCGGGGGATCGGTGGCCTGGGTCGACGACGGCGGTGCGCTGCGGGTCGGCCCGCACTCCGCGGGCGGCGTGCCGGGCCCCGCCTGCTACGGACTCGGCGGGCAGGCCGCGACCACCACCGACGCACAGCTCGTCCTCGGCAGGCTGAGCACGTCTCTTGCGGGCGGCCTGCGGATCCTCGTCCCGGAGCAGGCGGCCGCCGCCGTCGGCCGGATCGCGGCGCAGATCGGCTCCTCGGTCGAGGAGGCCGCGGCCGGGATCCTGCGCGTGGCATCGGCCAACATGGCCGACGCGCTGCGGATCATGTCGGTGCGCCGGGGCCACGACCCGCGCGACTTCGCGCTGATCGCTTTCGGCGGCGCCGGTCCGCTGCACGCCGTCGACCTCGCGCGCGAGCTCGGGATCCCGGAGGTCGTCGTGCCTGCGCACCCGGGCGTGACCTCGGCCGTCGGCTGCCTGCTGGTCGACATCCGCCACGACGTCGGCGCGATGTTCATCCGGGACGTGGAGTCGGCCGATCCCTACGAGGTCGAGTCGATGTTCCTCGAGCTGGAGTCGGCGTCGCGCGCGAGCCTCCTGGAGGACCGGGTCGAACCCGAGCGCATCAGTCTCCAGCGGTTCGTCGAGATGCGCTACCGCGGCCAGTCGAGGTCGCTGCCGGTCGCGGTCGACGGCCCCGTGCGGGTGCTCGACGGGCTCGTCGCGAAGTTCCACGCGCAGCACCGGCGCGAGTTCGGGTTCAGCCAGATCGGCGCCGAGGTCGAGCTGTACCAGCTCTCCGTCGCCGCGTTCGGGGTGGTCGACAAGCCGCGCATCACGCCGGGCAGCCACGGGACCGCGCCGCTGGAACCGGCCGCGCGCCGCCGGGTCCGGGTCACCGACGAGGACACCTGGATCGAGACGCCGGTGTACCGGCGCGAGGACCTCTACCCCGAGGCGCGGCTCGACGGTCCGGCGATCATCGCGCAGGCGGACTCGACGACGCTGCTGCCGCCGGACTCCGTCGCCGTCGTCGACGACATGCTGAACCTGCGCGTCTCGCCGTTCGCGGGGGTGAGGTCGCCGTGACCGCCGCCGGGCACGGGTCGCCGTTGGACCCGATCACGAGCGAGGTGCTGCGCAACGCGTTCGTCACGGCGGTCGACCTCATGGCCGAGCAGCTGCTGCGGACGGCGCACTCGTTCGTCATCCACGCCCGCGACTTCTCCGGTGCCGTCTGCGACGCAGGCGGTGACACGGTGGCCCAGGGCAGCCAGGACGTCGCCGTGCAGGTGGGCACGCTGCACTTCTCGGCGAAAGCCGTCCTCGAGGCCTTCCGGGGCGACATCTACGAGGGCGACGTGTTCGTGCTCAACGACCCGTACACGGGCGGCACGCACTTCAACGACGTGCGTGTCCTGCGCCCGATCTTCTCCGACGGTGTCCTGATCGCCATCGCCCAGTGCAACGGTCACTGGGCCGACATCGGGGGAGCGGCCCCCGGCTCGTTCGACACGGGCGCGGTCGAGCACTTCGGGGAGGGCCTGCGCATCACGCCGGTGCGGATCTGGTCGCGCGGGCGCTACCTGTCCGACGTCGGCCGCCTGATCGCCTCGAACACGCGGTCCCCCGAGGACGCCGAGGGCGACCTGCTGGCCCAGGCCGAAGCGACCCGCGTCTGCGAGCGGGAGATCCTGCGGCTGGTGGGCCGGTACGGCCAGGACTGCGTGATCGCGGCCTTCGCCGAGTCGCAGGCCTACGTGGAACGGGTGCTGCGGCGCCGCCTCGCCGCGCTGCCCGACGGCTACTGGGAGGCGCAGGACTACATCGACGTGGATCCGAACCTCGGTGAGGGCCTCGTCCCCATCAAGGTCGGCATGCGCATCGCGGGCGACCGGCTGCAGTACGACCTCAGCGGTTCGCACCCGGCCATCGGGAGCTTCCTGAACTCGGCGTTCGGCGGGAGCTACTCGGCGGTGGTCGCCGGCACCAAGACGTTCTTTCCCGACGTGCCGCTCAACTCGGGGTTCTACCGGCCGATGCTGGTCGACTTCGGGCCGCCGGGGTCGGTGGTCAACGCCTCCTGGCCGACCGCCGTGACCGGTTTCTACGCCGGGCCGTACGAGAAGATCGTCAGCGCGATCTTCCAGATCTGGTCCGAGATCGTGCCGCAGCGGGCGATCAGCACGTCGTTCAACCTCGAGTACCTGCTGCTCGGCGGGTACGACGTCCGCGGCGGCAGGCGCGACCAGTTCATGTACTACGACTGGATGGCCGGGGGATGGGGCGGCCGCAACGGGAAGGACGGTTCGAACGCCACGGCGTCGATCTTCGGCGTCGGACACGCGCTGCAGTCGATCGAGATGCAGGAGCGGACCTCGCCGATCCTCACCACGCGCTGCGAGCTGCAGACCGACTCCGGCGGCCCGGGCGAGTTCCGCGGCGGCCTCGGCCTGGTCAAGGCGGCGGTCCTCACCGACTGCGAGGGCGCCGTGCTGTCCTACTGCTCCGACCGGGCGCGTTCGGTGATCACCGGAACGCGGGGTGGGGCGCCGAGCTGCCCGCACGGGCTGTGGATGAACCGCAGCTCGCCCGGTGAGGAGTACGTGGGGTCGCTCGCCTCCCGGCTGGCCGTCGTGCCCGGGGACTCGCTGGAGCGGCCGTCGGCGGGCGGGGGCGGGTTCGGAGACCCGCTGGACCGCGATCCGGAGCGGGTGCGCGAGGACGTCGTCGACGGGTACGTGTCGGTGGACCGCGCGCGCAAGGACTACGGCGTGGTCGTCCGGATCGACCCACGCGATCCCGACGACGTCCTCGTCGACGTCGCGGCGACGGCGGCCGAGCGCGCGCGGCTCCGGGTGAGCCGGTTCCACTCGCTGCAGGCGCTTCCCCGCGAGATCGCCAAGCTCTACGTGGACGGCGAGCTCACGACATACGATCTCGTGCGCCAGTTCGGTGTGATTGTCGACTGGGGCAGCGGTCAGCTGCTCGAACGAACGACCGAACAATTCCGCGAGATCCAGCACGAACGTTGTGTGCGCCACTGGCGGCCGAGCGGCGACCAATAGTCGATCGGCGCCATCCCGCCCGTGCATTTCTGAAGGGCCCGACAAGGCAGATTCGAAGGAGGCTAGACCCATGGCATTACTGGAACGGTCCGCCTGGTACGACATCGCCCGCGACACCAACTGGTCGCCGCGCTACGTGACGTTCGACGAGCTCTTCCCGCCCGATCAGAGCGACCCGTACGGCATTCCGCTGGAGGAATGGGAACGATTCGACGAACCGTACAAGGTCTCCTACCGCGAGTACGTGAACGTGCAGCGCGAGAAGGACGCCGGAGCGTACTCGGTGAAGGCCGCCCTCGCCCGCTCCCGCTACTACGAGGACGCCGATCCGGCCTACCTGAGCATGCTGAAGCTGCACTACGGTGCGATCGCGCTGTCGGAGTACGCGGCCTGCCAGTCCGACGCCCGCATGACGCGGTTCTCGCGGTCGCCCGGCATGCGCAACATGGCGACGTTCGGGATGCTCGACGAGCTGCGGCACGGGCAGATCCAGCTGTACTTCCCGCACCAGCTGGTCTCCCTCGACCGGCAGTTCGACTGGGCGCACCAGGCACACCACAGCAAGAACTGGGCCGCGATCGCCGGTCGGCACGCCCTGGACGACGTGATGATGACGCGGGACGCCGTGACCACCTCCGTCATGCTCAACTTCACGTTCGAGACCGGGCTGACCAACATCCAGATGATCGGCCTGTCCGCCGATGCCGCGAACATGGGCGACTTCACGTTCGCGAACCTGATCACGAGCATCCAGTCGGACGAGGCGCGGCATGCGCAGATCGGCACCCCGGTCCTCGAGATCATGGTCCGCAACGGGCGCAAGGCGGAGGCCCAGCAGGCCGTCGACATCGCGTTCTGGCGGATCCACCGGATCTTCGCGATTCTCACCGGGATCCCCATGGACTACTGGATCCCGCTGGAGAAGCGCGACCGGTCGTTCAAGGAGTACATGACGGAGTTCGTCGGCGAGCAGTTCGAGCGCCAGCTGCTCGATCTCGGCCTGGAGCGGCCCTGGTACTGGGACATCTTCCTGGAGGACGTCGAGACCCACCACCACTGCCAGGCGGCGGCCACGTGGGCGTGGCGGAACACGCTGTGGTGGAACCCGACGGGCAACGTCGGACCGCGCGAGCGAGCGTGGCTCGAGGAGAAGTACCCGGGGTGGAACGACACGTTCGGCATGTACTGGGACGTCATCATCGAGAACATCCGAGCGGGCCACCCCGAGAAGTCCGAGGCCATCGGAATGCCCGCCATGTGCAACATGTGCCAGATCCCGATCTCGCATAAGGGCGGAACGGTCTGGCGGGCGCGCGCCCACCAGCTTGAGTACGAGGGCCGGCTCTACAGCTTCTGCAGCATGGTCTGTCAGTGGATCTTCGAGCTGGAGCCGGACCGGTACAAGACCTTCACCACGATCGCCGACCGGATGTACAACGGGGAGATCTCCCCGAACACGCCGGAGAACATCCTGCGCTACATGGGCGCAGGCGTTATCAGCGACGGTGGCCGCGACGCGCACGACCTGGCCTGGGTGAAGGCGTACGACGACGCCGGCGAAGGTCCGAAGACGCTCATCGCCGGCAGCTGATCCGTCGGCGCCGGTACCGAATCATCTCGCTCTAGAAACGGAGGATCTCGATGAGTTCGCTTGCCATCATCGGGCGGCTCGAGAAGGACGCGCACACCCGCATCATCGATGTGGACACGGACTTCACGATGGATGAGGTGGTCGAGGCGTGCCTGGCGCCCGCGGTCGGCTACCAGGCCCGGCACCCGAAGCCGGGGGCCACGTTGCGGGTGCGCCGCACCACGGACACGGATGATGCCGAGCCCTTCCCGCGGTCGATGACCGTGGCCGAGGCGAAGCTGCGGCACTTCCAGCAGATCGACATCTACGTGTCGGAGGAGTAGCCGCGCGATGGCGCACCCCCGGTTCCACCCCGTCTGCGCGGTGGACGACCTCTGGGCGGGCGAGATGCAGCCCGTCTCGGCCGGCGGCACGGACGTCCTGCTCCTGCGGACCGACGACGGTGCCGTCCGGGCGATCCAGCGGATCTGCCCGCATCAGGACCAGCCCCTCGACAACGGCGACTTCGACGGTTGCACGCTGACTTGCGGTGCGCACCTGTGGGAGTTCGACGTCCGGACCGGGCGCAGCATCAATCCGGACGACGCGTTGCTCGCGATGTACCCGGTCGAGGAGCGCGACGGGACGATCTACGTCGCTGTCGACGGAATACGTCCGTTTCATTCACACGCATGACGAGAACACGCATGACGAGAAAGGCGGCACAGTGACCGAGACCGAGGTCCGTCAGGCTGCCCGGCGCGCCGGCCCGTTGCTGCGCGGAGGCGACGTCTCCGTGGTGGCGGTGGACGCCATCGAGCAGGACAACCCGGGCAAGGAGATCCACGTCGACGACCACCGGACCTATGTCCGGGTCGAGGCCGAGGGCGGGCTGATCATCCGCCGGTCGACCATGGAGCGGCTGCTCGGCCGGCCGTTCACCATGCAGGAACTCGAAGTGAATCTGACCGGCTATTCCGGCCAGATCGACACCCATGACGAATACATGCGCTGGTACTTCCTCAGGTGACCGTCGAGGTATCGACGACCGGCGCGAACGAGGAGTAGTGATGAGTGCGAACGAGATCGACCTGAAACCGCTCAAGACGTGGAGCCATCTGGCGAAGAACCGGCGGCGGCCGACCGAGTACGAGATCGTCTCCACCAACCTGCTGTGGAGCACCGACGACGACGCCCCGTGGGCGATGGGGCCGAGCGTGCCGCTCAGCCGCTGGTACATCGAGTACCGGAACTCGAGCCCGCTGCGCCACGAGGACTGGGACGGGTTCCGCGACCCGGACCAGCTGGTCTACCGGACCTACAACATGATCCAGGACGGGCAGGAGTCGCACGTCGACGGCCTGCTCGCCGACCACAGCGGGAACGACCACGACGCCGGCCTGAGCCCGGAGTGGGTGGCCACCCTGGCGCGGTTCTACACCCCGGGGAAGTACCTCCTGCACACCGTCCAGATGGCCGCGGCCTATCTCGCCGCGCTCTCCCCGGCGAGCACGATCGAGAACTGCTTCATCTTCGAGTCCGGCGATCAGCTTCGCTGGGTCTCGCGGGTCTCCTACCGGACCGCCGAGCTGCGCGCGGCCCACCCGGAGCGCGAGTTCGGCGGCCAGGAGCGGCGCGTCTGGGAGGACGACGGCGCGTGGCAGGGTTTCCGCGAGCTGATGGAGCGCACCCTCGTCACGTGGGACTGGGCCGAGCAGTTCGTCGTGCTCAACCTCGTCGCGAAGCCGGCCGTCGACGCGGCGCTGCTGCGGTCGTTGTCGACGGTCGCCCAGCAGAACGGCGACACCCTGCTGGCGCTGCTCTGCCGGGCCCAGCTGATCGACAGCGACCGCACCGACCGCTGGTCGGAAGCCCTGCTCGCGTACGCGCTCGAGTCGGCCGAACACGGTGACCGCAACCGTGAGCTCGTGCGCGGCTGGTTCGAGCGATGGGCGCCGCTCGCGGACGCCGCAGTCGAGGCGTACTGCGGGGCGCTTTCGCCGACGCTGGACCACGCCCGGCTCGTGCGCGAGCTCGCCGCCCACCGCGAGTCGTTGCTCACCCGGACGCCGGTTCCGCACTAGGTCTCGTCGGCCGCGGCCCGGTGCCGACAGAATGTCGGCCTGGGCCGGACCACGTGGCGATCACTCCTGCGAGATGCGACGACGCGCACGATGACGTGCCCTGGGGAGGACCGGTGACGCTCACCCTGGCAGACGTCCTGCGGCAGGACGACTTCGGTATGGAGCTGCGCGCCGGAGGTGGCCGGGCGCTCGGCGCGGACGTGGCGGGCGCGACGGTGCTGCTGCTCGGCCAGCAGCCCACGAGCGAGCACCGTGCGCTGCTCCTGCTCACCAGCGGCGTCCCCGGCGGCGCGGACGCCGACGGCGAGCGGCTGCTCGTCGCCGCCGCCCGCCGGGCCGGTGCGGCGGGGATCGTGCGTGCCGTCGGCGTCGGCGAGCAGGTCCCGGAGGAGATGCTGGCGGCGGCCGAGGAGCTCGGCCTGCCCCTGCTGACGGCACCCCCCGGCGCCTCGCTGCGCGGCATCAAGGACGCCGTCAACGAACGCGTGACGCGGTCGGACCTGCAGCTCTACCAGCGCCTCCTGACGCTGCAGAGCAGCCTGATCGCGGCGGTGTCCGCGCCGGACTCGACGGGCTCGCTGCTGCGTCGCCTCGGCTCGGTCGTGCACAGCACGGTGATCCTCTACTACCCGGACGGGCGGCTGCTCGCCGCCACCGGGGACGGCCCGACCGACGTCATCTGGCGGCGCATCGACAAGGACCTGCACGAGCGGCAGCGGTTCACCGTCGGTCGATGGCAGGTCGTCGCCTCGCTCATCAACGGACCCGAGGACACGCGCCGCTGGATCGTCCTGGCGAAACGGGACACGCCGACGTCCGACGAGATCGTCTCGCCGCTGATCGCGACGGTCGAGCAGTTGCTGGACGTCATCGCACTCAACCGGCGCGCTGCGGCGAACGAGGAGGCGTTGCAGCGCGCCGACGTCCTGGTCCGTCTGGTGTCGAGCAGCGGGTACGAGCGGTTGGGGTGGGACAACGTGCGGCCGTACGGGTTCGTACCGCACGCGCCGTGCTACGTGGCGGCGATCGCGCTGCCGCAGTGGAGCGAACGGCTGCTGGATCCCGATCTGCATGCCCAGCAGCTGCGGGAGGCGACCCAGATCCTGCGCGGTCTGGTGGCGAACTCCTCGGCGCCGCACCTCGTGGCCTCGACCGAGGGGGTGGTCGTGCTGCTGGTGCAGGCGTCGGACACGCGCGTGGTCGACGAGTGCGTGGCGGTCCTGCGCGGCCGGGCTCTCGAAGCGTCGGCGGGGATCGGGCGCAAGGTGGCCTCGCTCGAGCAGATCGTGAACAGCTACCGCGACGCGCGGCTGGCGTTGACGCGGGCTCTCACCCGCCCGGACGGCAAGCCGGCCGTGCAGCGGTTCGAGGATTTCACGGTGGCCGACGTCGCGATCAGCACCGGGAACGAGGACCAGCTGTACCGCCGCTCGCGGGATCTGCTGGCGAAGATGGAGGGGAGCGCGTCGATCCTGGAGACCCTCAACGTCTACCTGGAGAACGATCTCAGCATCAACGACACCGCGAGCGCGCTGCACATCCATCCCAACTCCGTGCGCTACCGGATCGGGCGGGCGGAGGAGCTGATCGGCGGGTCGCTGCGCGAGCTGTCCACGATCGTCGACGTCTACCTGGCCGTGCAGGTGATCGCCCGCGCGCGGGCCGGGTCGGTCGCCGAGTTACCCGCTCGCCCTCGGGAGGAGGCGAAGGTCGCCCGACAGGCACCATGAGAGCGCCTCAGCCGCCGCTCGCCCGCACCAGCGTCCGGATCTCGCGGAGCGCGACCGAGAGGGTCGCCAGGTCCGACTGGCCGCACGCGGCGATGTCGTCGAGCAGGCGATGGCAGCGCTGCACGGCGGCGTCGATCGTCGCGATCCAGGCGCGCACGTGCTCGTGGCCGCGGCCGCCGGGCGGCATGGTCCGCATGACCTCGGCTGTGATCGCCGAGCGGACGACATGGAGGTCCTCGCGCAGCGCGGCCCTGGCGAGGGCCTGCCACCGGTCGTCGCGCGGCAGGCCGAGGATCCGGCCCTGCAGCCAGTCGAGCCGCAGATGCTCGTCGAGCGCGAAGTAGACCACTGCCACGTCGCCGACGGGGCGCCTGCTCGAACGGGCGACCGAGGTGATGTCGAGGGCCGCGATGAGGTCGGGCGACGTACGCACCGACCTGGCCAGCTCCTCCGGCACGCCCCCGTCCACGTGGGCCCGGACGGTTCCGTCGAGGGCGGTCCGCCGTTCCTCGCTGACGAGTCCCGGGATCAGCGCAACGAGCTCCTGCACACCGGGCTGGAAGAACTCGATCGTCGCGGTGATGTCGAGCGGCTGCGCGCGGTTGCGGAGCAGCCACCGGGTCGCCCGCTCGGCCAGCCGGCGTACCTCGAGGAAGAGGGAGATCTGCGTCGGGGTGTCGACGAGGTCGTCGAGCGCTTCGATCCGGGTCCACAGCGCGCTCAGGCCGAAGATCTCCCGGGCGGCCGTGTTCGCTCGCGCCACTTCCGCCGCGGAGAGACCCGTCTCCTCGGTCAGACGGAACATGAACGTGACGCCTGCCCGGTCGACGACGCGGTTGGTGACGCGGGTCGCGATGATCTCGCGGCGCAGTGAGTGCTCCCGGATCTGGTCCGGGTAGCGGGTCCGCAGCGCGTCGGGGAAGTACTCCTCGAGCTCCCTGCCCAGGTACGGGTCCTCCGGAACGGAGGAGGCGAGCAGCTCGCCGAACAGCCCGATCTTGCTGTACGCGAGGAGGACCGCGAACTCCGGCAGCGTGAGCCCCCCGTCGAGTTCGGCCCGGTTGGTGAGCTCCTCGGTGCTGGGGAGCTGCTCGAGCACCCGGTCGAGCCGCCCCGAGCGCTCCAGCGCGTCGAGGTACCGGACGTGGACGTCCCGCATCGCAGGGGCCTGCGCTGCGGCGAGGTGGAGCGCCCGGGTCTGGCCCTCGTTGTCGGCGAGGACCCGGGCCGCGACGTCGTCGGTCATCGCCGCGAGCAGTTCGTCGCGCTGCTTGCCGGTGAGATCGCCGTCCCGCACCACCCGGTCGAGGAGGATCTTGATGTTGACCTCGTGGTCGGAGCAGTCCACGCCGGCCGAGTTGTCGATGGCGTCGGTGTTGATCTGGCCACCACGCAGGGCGTACTCGATCCGCCCCCGCTGGGTGAAGCCGAGGTTCCCGCCCTCGCCGACCACCCGGCACCGCAGCTCGGTGGCATTGATCCGGACGGCGTCGTTGTTCTTGTCGCCGACCTCGGTGTTCAGCTCGGTCGACGCCTTGACATAGGTGCCGACACCCCCGTTCCACAGCAGGTCGACCGGCGCCTTGAGGATCGCGCGGATGAGCTCGTCCGGCGGGAGCGCTTCCGCGTCGACGTCGAGGGCCCGGCGCAGCTCATCCGCCAGCGGCACCGCCTTCGCCGTCCGGGGGAAGACCCCACCCCCTGGGGAGATGAGCGCCGGATCGTATTCCGCCCAGGACGAGCGGGGGATACCGAACAGCCGCGCGCGTTCGTCGAAGCTGCGCTCCGGATCGGGATCCGGGTCCAGGAAGATGTGCCGGTGGTCGAAGGCGGCCAGCAACTTGATGTGGCGCGACAGCATCATGCCGTTGCCGAACACATCACCGGACATGTCGCCGATCCCGGCGACGGTGAAGTCGTCGTTCTGGACGTCGACACCCAGTGCCCGGAAGTGTCGCCGCACCGAGACCCAGGCGCCGCGGGCGGTGATGCCCATTGCCTTGTGGTCGTAGCCCTGGGATCCACCGGAGGCGAACGCGTCGCCGAGCCAGAAGCGGTACTCCGCGGAGATCGAGTTCGCGATGTCGGAGAACGTCGCGGTGCCCTTGTCGGCGGCCACGACGAGATACGGGTCGTCGCCGTCGTGCCGGACGACGCGGGGCGGCGGCACGACATGCCCGTCGACCAGGTTGTCGGTGACGTCGAGCAGGCCCCGCACGAACGTCCGGTAGCAGGCCGCGACCTCGGCCTGGAGTGCGTCCCGGCCCGAGGGCGGGCACTTCACGACGAACCCGCCTTTGGCGCCGACGGGTACGATCACCGCGTTCTTCACGGTCTGGGCCTTGGCCAGGCCGAGGATCTCGGTGCGGAAGTCCTCGGGCCGGTCCGACCAGCGCAGCCCGCCCCGGGCGACGGGACCGCCGCGCAGGTGTACACCCTCCACCCGGGGCGAGTACACGAAGATCTCGAACATCGGCCGCGGCCGCGGCAGGTCCGGGATGCTGCGCGGGTCGAGCTTGAGAGCGATCGACGCGGCCCCCTCCTGGAGGTAGTTCGTCCGCACCGTCGCCGTCACCAGGTTCAGCAGGCTGCGCAGCACGCGGTCCTCGTTCAGGCTCTCCACCAGGTCGATCCGCCGCTCGATCTCGGCGACGGCCTGCTTGGTGGCCAGCCCGCGGTCCTCGAAACGGTCGACGTCGGGATCGAAGCGGATGGTGAACAGCTGGGCGAGCCGGGCCGAGATGTCCGGGTTGCCCACGAGCGTCGCGACCATGAAGTCGCGGCTGAACGTGGCCCCTGCCTGGCGCAGGTACTTGACGTACGCCCGAAGAACGGTCACATCCCGCCCGCGCAGCCCGGCGCGGAGAACGAGCCGGTTGAACCGGTCGTTCTCGATCTCGCCACGCCACACCGCGGCGAGCGTCTCCTGGAACCGCTCCCGCACGTCGGCGACGTCGAGCCCACCCAGGTCCTCGCGCCGCAACCCGAGGTCGTAGATCCACACAGGCGGTGCACCCGCGGGCCGGATCTCGTAGGGCCGTTCGTCGACGACCCGCGTCCCCATGTTCTCCAGCAGCGGCACCACGTCGGAGAGCATCAGGGGCTCGCCGTACCGGTACAGCTTCAGGCGGGGCGCCGGATCGACCGTGTCGAGCGGACGGTAGAGGTACATCGCGAGGCCGTCGGGTGGGCTCCCGGCGAGCAGGGCCTCGAGCCGGCGGATGTCGCTGACCGCCGTCCGGGCCGTGTGGTCGTCCTGGTATCCGGGGGGCAGTGCGTCGGAGTAGCGGCTGAACAGCAGCACCCCGTCCTCCTCGCCGAGTCGGTCGACGAGCGCCTCGGCGAGATCGTCGGTCCACGTGCGCAGGGTCGAGGCGAGCCGGGCCTCGATCACCGACACCTCCCGTTCGGGGGCCGTGCCGGGCTCGACGTAGATCACGAAGTGCAGGCGTGCCACCGCGGAGTCGGTCACGAGCGTGGACTCCTCGACGTGGACTCCGTGGAACGCGGTCATCAGGGTGTCGCGGATGCGCAGCCTGGCCGCCTCGTTGAGCCTGCCCAGGGGCAGGTCGACGAAACAGGAGAAGAACCGGCCGAAGCCGTCCCGGCGGACGCGCAGCCGGAGTCGTTGCCGGTGCTGCAGCTCGAGGATCGCGACGGCGTCGCCGTAGAGCTCATCCACACTGGACTGCAGGATCTCGTCCCTCGGGTAGTTGTCGAGGATGTCGACGAGCACCTGCGCCTCGTAGCTCTGCCGGGGGTCCGCGGTGCGATCCAGCACCGCCCGGATCTTCCGCCGCACGATCGGGATCTCGTCGAGCGCGGCCTTCGCCACGCTTCTCGGGTAGAGCCCGAGGAAGCGCCGCTCGCCGACCGCCAGGCCGTTCTCGTCGAACCGTTTGACACCGACGTAGTCGAGATGGATCCCGCGCTGGACGGTGGCGCGCGAGTTGGCCTTCGTGATGTTGAGCAGGACCGGTTCGAGCATCTTGCCCCGCACGTCGGGCGGCAGTTCCGACAGCGGGTGGGTGACGACCTTCCGGACGTCCCGACCGGCGTCTCGCAGGATGCCGAGCCCGGATCCGGCGACCGCCCGCAACACCTTCTCGTCGGGCCCGGTGACGAGCTCGTACTCCCGGTAGCCGAGGAAGGTGAAGTGATCGTCGGCGAGCCACTGCAGGAACTCCGCCGCCTCCGCCCGATCGTCCGGGTCGACGATCGGCGCCTCGGACCCCAGGCCCTGCGCGATGGAGACCGCCCGCTCCCGCATCGCGGCCCGGTCCTCGTACGCCGCCCGGACGTCGCCGAGCACGCGGATCAGGTCCAGTCGGAGCTGGTCGAGCACGTCCGGGTCGGCCTGGCGATCGATCTCGATGTGGTGGAAGGACTCCCGGACGATCTCGGTGTCCTCCGCGCCGCCCGCGTCGGCCTCGGTCCCCCCGAGCAGAGCGAGCAGTCGGCCGTCCGCATCGCGTACGACCTCGAAGACCGGGTGGAGGGCGATGTGCACGCCGAGTCCGTGCCGGGAGAGCTCGGTCTTGAGGGAGTCCGGGACGAACGGCACGTCGTCGGTCACCACCTGCACGACGCTGTGCGGGCACGCGAAGCCGTCCTCGTCGAAGGTCGGCGAGAACACCGTGACGGCGGGCTCACCCGGCTGCCGGCGGCGCGCCAGCCGCAGGTGGGCGAGCGCGGTCCCGAACAGGTCGGAGACGGTCCGGGCGGCGAGATCCTCGGCTGCGACCCGCTCGTAGTACCGGTCGACGAGTGACTGGAACAACCGGACCTCGGCACCACCCATGCGCTTCGACGCGTACTGGCGAAGACGCTCGATGATCTCCGACCGAACGTCTCGGGGCACAGCCTGCATGGCTCGCTCCTCCCACCACGCCTCACCGAGAGGGTTCCACCTTCGAGGCCGCTGTGGGGAGTCGTTCCGCCGCACGGCGCATGCGATGTGCGAACCGGGCGGCCTCTGTCCGTGACCGGGGGGCCTCGCGCTCCTATCCTGTCGGCATGGCCGCGGACGAACCGGCCCCCGGGGTGGCTCACCTCGAGGCGAACGACTGCTGGGCGTTGTTGCGATCCCGCGAGGTGGGGCGGCTGGCGCTCTGCATCGCAGGTCGCCCGGACATCTTCCCGATCAACTATGTCGTCGACCACGGGACGGTCGTGTTCCGGACGGCCGAGGGCACCAAGCTGGCAGCCGCGGTGACGGGTGAGGCGGTCGCGTTCGAGACGGACGGGTACGAGCCGGACAGCGGCGAGGCCTGGAGCGTCGTCGTGAAGGGGCACGCCGAGGAGATCTCGCGCGGCTACGACCTGCTCGACACCGCCGGCCTGCCGCTCTTCCCGTGGCACGCCTCGCCGAAGCAACGGTTCGTGCGGATCGTGCCCGACGAGATCAGCGGCAGGCGGTTCCACGTCGTCGGGCCCGAAGCGTGGACCACCCCGCTCTCGGACGCGCCCCGCACACCGAGCGAGTGAGGCGTGATCGCCGCGGACGAACGAGGATGGTCACCATGATGGACAGGGACACGACCGGAAGACTCGACACAGCTCGCGAGCACGCTGCGGACCACGCGACCGTCGAACGCCGCCATGTCGATGAGCATGCCGAGGTGTCGAGCAGGCATCTGGCCGCACACGAGGAGCTCTACGCCCGGCACCGGGACGAGCACGCCATGCTGGCGGACCAGCACATCAGCGGGCATGAGCGGGCGGCGTCCGCGTCGGCCCCCCGGCGGGCGGCCCTCAGCGCACGGCACGCCGGACAGCACCTCCGGATGGAGATTCGGCACGCGTCGCAGCACGCCTGGCTGGCCGCGAGTCACGCGGGCGCACGCCTGGGCATGGACTGCCGCCACGCGATGGAGCTGGTCGTCCAGGAGCGCCAGCACGCGAGGGCAGGCAGGCGCTCGGGTCGCTAGGGCTCACGCTCACGGGCATGTGGCGTGAGCCTCGGCCGGGGCTCGTGCATCCGGGCTCACCACCCCGCGGCGTCCAGCATGAACTGCCCGCGCTCCAGCGCGAGCAGCGCCCGCTTGGCGGCAAGGCCACCCGCGTAGCCGGTCAGCGCGCCGCTGGCGGCGACGACGCGGTGGCACGGGACGACCACCAGGACGGGGTTGCGGGCGCAGGCCGCACCGGCGCGGCGCGGGCCGTCCTCGGTCAGGCCGGCGGCGCGGGCCAGCTCGGCGTAGCTGCACGTCCCGCCGTACGGCACGCGGTGCAGGGCGTCGAGGACGCGACGGTGCTCCGGCTCGACCGCGGACAGGTCCACGGGGACGTCGAAGCCCGTACGGCGGCCGGCCAGGTACTCGTCGAGCTCCCGGGCAGCCTGGTCCAGCAGCCGGTGCTCGACCGTGCCCGCAACCGGCGTGGCACCGGGGCGCGGGCCGAACCGCACGCGGGTGAGCCCCCGCGGCGACGCGGAGAGGGTGACTGCTCCGAGCGCCGTCTCCCGGACGACGGTGGGGCGGCGGTGGGACCGGGTGATCATCGGATCCTCCTGGGTCGTGGTGCGGACGATCGGTCCGCCGTACGGAACACCTCCGGCGCGGGCGGGTTGCGCCGCAGCCGGCACGAGCCGGCCTCGTCGAGGCCCGAGACGCGCAGCGTGATGTTGAGCCGGCCCGCGCCCAGGCCGACGTCGAGGACGTCGTCAGCGGTGTGCGGCAGCAGCTTCGGGACGCCGTGGTAGGCGAGCCGGCTCTCGTCGCCGAAGACGAGCAGGTCGCCCGAGCGGAGCTCGAGGTCGACCCACGGACGGCCGCGCGAGTGCGGGTTGCCGAGCCGGAACAGGCACGGCGCGCCGAGCGAGAACGACACGACCGGGTCCGGGGCCCGCTCGTCGCTGTCGCGGTGCATCCCGAGCCGGGCGCCGTCGCGGTAGTGGTTGATCAGCGCGATGTCCGGGCGGTACGCCGATCCGCGGGCGGGGTCGCCGTAGGCGTCGGCGACGGCCGCGCGGCCGAGATCGCCGAGCCATTCCGGGAACGCGGCAACCGGTGAGCCGTCCTGGTCGTCACGGGTACGGGAGTAGCGGTAGGGCACCCAGTGCCAGCCCAGGCAGACGGTCTCGACGCTCATCCGGGCACCGTTCGGCAGCGCGGCGGCCCGGATGCCGGGACCCTCGGCGGCCCAGCGGCGGCACCGCTCCACGAGGATGCGCTGCTGGCGCAGGTCCAGCCAGCCCGGGACGTGCACCGCGCCGGGCGCCGGCTCGCGGCGCTCGTGGCGTGGGCCGGTCGGGCCGGCCGGGGCGGACATGCTCATCGGCTCCTCGGCGTGTCGTGGTGTCGGTGCGGGGCCGCGCCGTCGTCCGCGGGGCCCTCCGCAGGATCCGAACACCGCAGCGGGGAGGTCGGTTGCAGGTCGTTTGCCGGCGACCGGCGCTGGAAACCCGGACGAGGAGATCCCTCCCGCCCTCGACCGGATGGGGACCCGATGACCGCGCTGCACCCGACCGCGCTGCGCCGCAGGCGCGCCGAGCTGCTGCACCGGGTGGGCTCCGCACGCACCGTCGTCGACGTGTTCGTGCAGGCCGCTCGGCGCCTGCACGGCCTCGTGCTCCACGACGCCGCCGCCTGGGTGATGACGGACCCGGTGACCGGCCTGCCGGGCGCGCCGAGCCTGCTGGACGGCTTCGCCGCGCCCCTGGAGATGTGCACCGAGCACTGGCACCGCGAGTTCGTCGAGGACGACGTCCACCACTTCCGCGGGCTCGCCCGCGCCGCGAGCCCTGCCGCCGCGCTGCAGGCCGCCGTGGCCGAGCCCGAGCGGAGCGCGCGGTTCCGCTGGTTCGTCCGCCCCCTCGGCTTCGCCGACGAGCTGCGCGGCGTGCTCCGGGCGGGTGGCGTCACGTGGGCGATGGTGACGCTGTGGCGCCGCGACGGCGAGCCGCCGTTCTCCGCGGCCGAGGCCGACCTGGTCGCAGGCCTGTCGACCCCGCTCGCCGAGGCTGTGCAGCGGTGCGTCCGCGACGGCCTCGCGGGCGAGGCCGGTCCGGTCCGGGACTGCCCGGGCCTGCTGGTGTTCGACGAGGCGGGCCGGCTGGTCTCGGCGAACGAGCAGGCCGGCGCGTGGCTCGACGAGCTGCCCCGGCAGGAGCTGGTCCCCACGCCGTTCGGCCTGCAGGTCCCGGTGTGGGTCCTGGTGACCGCTGGTCGCGCCCGCCAGTCCCTCGCCGCGGGCGGGGACGGCTCCGTGCGGACGCGGGTGCGCTCACGCAACGGACGATGGCTCGTCGGCCACGCCTCCGCGACCCGCGACGCGGACGGGGCGCCCGCCGGCACCGCAGTGGTGATCGAACCGGCGAGCCCCGCCGCGATGGCCCCGGTCGTCGTCGAGGCCTACGGTCTCACCGAGCGGGAGCAGGAGATCACCTCCCGGATCTCCCGCGGGGCGGGCACCGGTGAGATCGCCCGCGCGTTGCACCTCTCCCCGCACACCGTGCGCGACCACGTCAAGGCGATCCTGGCCAAGGTCGGGGTGTCGAGTCGCGGCGAGCTGGTCTCCACGCTGTACCTGGACCACTTCGAACCCGCCCACGTCGCGGGCATCCATGTCGACGGGCCGCACTGATCCCCCTCAGTTGCGGGATGGGTGCCGGCGCGGCGGCGGGCGAGGGTCGAGGCATGAGAGCTACGAGGGGAACGAACACCTGGGCCGCGACGGTGGCGGCCGCCGCGCTCCTCCTGACGGGCCTCGGCGCGGTGACGGCCGCGCCCGCGTCCGCCGCGCCCGCGGCGGCGGGCCCGCAGGACCGCAGCTGCCGCATCGTCGTCACGGCGCGGGAGACCGTGAACGTCCACGTCACCGACGACGGCGACCCACCCGACGACAACGTCAGCCCGGCGCCGCCGAAGAACGGGACCGAGCGCGACCGCGACCGCATCGTCGGGGTGCTGGCCAAGGGTCGCAAGGCCTGCCTGACCGACGTGGGGCCCGGGCGCGAGGGCCGCTCGTACACGGTCGGCGGCGCCTGCACGCCCACGGGCAAGAACCGCTTCTGGGACGCCATCCGCTTCCAGGGGCAGGAGGGCTATGTCCCGTCGCCGTGTGTCCGGCGCTCGCTGCGCTGAGCGGCCGGGCTGGGAAGGGAGAGCCGACGACGGCCCGCAGCCTGTGGCGCCCCGACGGCGAGCCCGACTCCGACCCGGTGCTGCACAGCGGCTTCGCCGGGGTCGGGCGGCGCGACGGGCTCACGCGGCGGCGGGCCGGCAGGTCCGGCAGGGCCGGTACCCGGCCAGGCGGGCCTCGTCGAGGGTGGCGAAGCCGTGGCGGTGGGCGGGGGTGATCCGCCGGGCGTCGCGGCAGCTCGGGAAGCAGACGATGCCGGTGGTGTCGCTGGCCAGGTAGTGCACGCCCGCGCGGGCGAGCGCGGCGAGCTCGTCGAGGTCGGCGTGCTCGGCGCGCAGCAGCTCGGCCTTGCGCCCCGGCCCGAACATGTAGCCGCCGAGTGTGCCGTCGGCGCGGACGACCCGGTGGCAGGGCACCAGCAACGGCAGCGGGTTGCCGGCCAGCACCGTGCCGACCGCGCGGACCGCCGCGGGATGGCCCGCCTCGCGCGCGACCCAGCCGTAGGGGCGGACCTGCCCCGGCGGGATGCGGCGCGTCGCCAGCAGGACGTCGCGCTCGAACTCCGACACGGCGCTCAGGTCCAGCGGTGGGCGCCTCCCGGACCGGCCGCGCAGCGACGGCCCGATGCCGGCGGGCAGCCGCCCGGCGGGGCGCAACGGGCGGGCGAACCGGGCGCGGTAGGCGTCGGCGAACCCGTCCGCGCCGCCGTCCATCCCCGCCGCGGGGCGGACGAACTGGGCCCCGTCGGCGGTGAAGGCGACGAACATCTCCCCGAGCCGGCCCGGGGTGGTGGCCCAGCGGGCGAAGACCCGGTCGTCGAGGCTCGCCGGTGCGGTGGTCGCGAGCCCGGCCAGCGCGGCCAGGAGCCCGCCGGGGTCAGTGTCGGGGTCCGTGTCGAGGTCAGTGTCGAGGTCAGCGTCGGGGTCACGGTTCGCGCGGAGTACGGGGCGGCCGTTGCGGCCGGAGACGATCGTGATCATCGGGTCCTCCCTTCGAGGGCGTGCGTGGGTCGTACCGGGGGCGTGCCGGTCGCGGCGGCGCCCGCCGCCCCGCCGAGGAGCTCCCGCAGGCGGGCGAGCCCCCGCGAGATGTGGGACTTCGCCGTGCCCACCTTGCAGCCCAGGACCTCGGCCACCTCTGTGGTCGGCAGGCCCTGGACGTGGCGCAGCACGACGGCGGTCCGCTGCGCCTCCGGGAGGCGGGCCAGGACGTCGCCGAGCCGGCGCCGGACCTCGGCCGCCTCGACCTGCTCGGCGGGCCCCGGCGCGGGGCTCGGGTCCTCGGCCGGTTCGAAGGCCGGCGGCGGGCCGGGGCGCCGCGCGGCGTCCCGGGCGCGGTTGCGCGCCGTGTTGCGCAGGATCGTGAGCAGCCACGGCCGCACGGCGAGGTCCGCGATCCGCTCCGGCGGGTAGCCGCACAGCGCGCGGTAGGCCCGCAGCAGGGTCTCCGCGGCGAGGTCCTCGGCGTCGGCGTCGGCCCGGGCGAAGCTGCGGGCCACGGAGTACAGCAGGTCCCGGTGGGCATGCACGACCTGCGCGAACCCGGCGTCGAGGTCGCGGACCAGCCCGGCGGCGAGGGCGGCCTCGTCGCGGATCGGGGACGTCATGGCGGGCAGAACACCACCTCGGGCCGCTCGGTTGCAGGGGTGCTCAGCGGGCGTTGTGGAAGATGACGCCGAGCACGTGCCGGCTGCCGCTGTGCACGGCGCTGACGCCGTGGCGCATCTGGACGCGGTGGTCGCCGCGTGTCCCGCGCCGCGGGCGCGTGCGCACGGGGAAGATCACCGCCTGGCCCTGGCCCGGCCGCAGCACGATCGGCCGGGACTGCTGGCGGGGACGCTGCTCGACGAGCACGCTCTCGCCACCGGTGAAGTCCACGTCCGGACGGCTCAGCATGACCAGGAACTGCAGCGGGAACGTGAGGTCGCCGTAGACGTCCTGGTGCAGGCAGTTGTAGCCGGACGGGCCGTAGCGCAGCACGAGCGGGGTCGGCCGGTGCTGGCCCTGGGCGGCGCACGCCGCGAGCAGTCCGTCGAGCGTCTCGGGGTAGCCGCCCTCGCCGAGACGGAGTGCCCAGTCGTTCGCGACCCGCGCCAGCGGCGGGTACAGCGCCGTGCGCAACGCCTGGACCAGCGGGGGCAGCGGGTCGGCGAAGTAGCGGTAGCTGCCCTCGCCGAACGCGTGGCGCGCCATGTGGACCGTGCTGCGGAACCGGTCGTCCTCGTCGAACATGGCGATCGTCTCGGCGCACCGCTGCGCGTCGAGGATCGGCGGCGTGACCGCGCACCCGTCCTCGTCGAGGCGGCGGGCGAGCTCGGGCCAGTCCAGCGCGTCCAGGTCGAGACCGGTCGTGTCGAGCACGGTGTCGGGCACGGTGTCGGTGCGGGTGGCACCCATCGGTGCACCTCCTTGCGGGTCGCTCGCGTGTTCCGGGTACCTCAACACCGTCGCGGGGAGCCCGGTTGCACCTGGGTCGACCCGCACGACGACGGGCCACCCCACGCCGTGCACACCCCCGCGCGCCGTGTACACGCGCAGGTCGCGGTGCACACGGCCCGACGTCTGTGGGGTGACGTCACGGTGTGCACGGGTGGGCGGCGGCCCGCCGAACCGCGTACCGGCCCCGGTCAGGGCACGGTCACAGCTCCGCGAGCGGGACGTCGGTGTCCGCCAGCCGGTCGGGGTCGACCGGGGAGCCGGAGCGGATCAGGCGCTGGATGTCGTCGGTGACGTCCCAGACGTTGACGTTCATCCCGGCGAGCACCCGGCCACCGGCGAGCCAGAACGCGACGAACTCCCGGGCCTTCGGGTCCCCCCGGAACACGACCCGGTCGTAGCTGCCCGGTTCGGCGTGGCCCGAGTACTCCATGCCGAGGTCGTACTGGTCGGAGAAGAAGTACGGCACCCGGTCGTAGACCACGTCCTGGCCGAGCATCGAGCGCGCGGCTGCCGGGCCCCCGTTGAGCGCGTTCGCCCAGTGCTCGACCCGGATCCGCCGCTGGAGCAGGGGGTGGTCGGTGTTCGCGACGTCACCGGCGGCGTAGACGTCCGGGTCGCTCGTCCGCAGGGCCGCGTCGACCAGCACGCCGTCGTCCACCGCCAGCCCGGCCGCCTGCGCCAGCTCGACCGCGGGCCGGATCCCGATCCCGACGACGACCGCGTCGGCGGGCACCTCGGTGCCGTCGCCTCCATCGCCGCCGAGGACGACCGAGGCGACGTGCCCGTCGCGCCCGGTGATCTCGCGGATCCCGGTGCCGAGCCGCAGGTCGACGCCGTGCTCGGCGTGCAGGTCGGCGAAGACCTGGCCCAGCTCGTCACCGAGCACCCGCTGCAGCGGCAGCGGGGCCACCTCGACCAGCGTCACGGACGCGCCGTGCGTCCGCGCCGCCGCCGCGACCTCGAGCCCGATCCAGCCGCCGCCGATCACGACCACCCGGGCGCCCTCGGTGAGCACGTCGCGCAGCGTGTCGGCGTGCCCGATCCGGCGCAGGTAGTGCACCCCGTCCAGGTCGGCGCCGGGCACGCCGAGGCGGCGCACCACCGAGCCGGTGGCCAGCAGCAGCTTGTCGTACCCGAGCCGCTCACCGCCCGCCAGCGTGACCACGTGTGCCGCGGGATCGAGCCCCTCGGCCCGGACACCGGTGCGCAGCTCGATGCGCTGCTCGTCGTACCAGCCACGCTCGTGCACGAACGCCTTGTCCCGTTCCTCGCTGCCCAGCAGGTAGCCCTTGGACAGCGGCGGCCGCTCGTACGGCGCGTCGTCCTCCTCGCCGACGAGGACGACGCGGCCGGTGAAGCCCTCGGCGCGCAGCGTCTCCGCCGCCTTCGCGCCGGTGAGGCTCGCACCGACGATGACGAAGGTCCGGTCATCCTGGGGGGTGGATCCGGTCATGTGCTCCTCCACGTTGAGTGCGCCGCTGGGGTACGCGCCTCAGCTTGCCGGGGTACCCGGATGTGCGGGAGGGGATCCGGTCATCGCACCCCTTCCTTGCGCCAGCGTCACCGCGGCCCCGGCGTCGAGGCGGCCGTACCCGTACCAGGGGCTGTGGCCGGAGGCGTCCCACCGGCCGTTCTGCGGGTCGACCCGCTCGCAGGAGCGCCGCAGCACGTCGGCGACCTCCTCGCGGCGCAGCCCGGGGGCGACCGCGAGCACGAGCGCGGCCACCCCGGCCGCCCCCGGGCAGGAGCTGGACGTGCCGCCGAAGGAGTCGGTGTAGTTCCCGGCCGGGTCGCCCGCCCCGGTCCCGCCGCCGGGGTTGTAGCCGCCGCGGCCGGTGATGTCGGTGGTCCAGATGCCGGGGGTGAGCGGGGCGGGCCGCCCCTGCGCGGGGTAGGCGAAGTCGTTGCTGGGAAAGGCGCAGAAGACGGCGTCGCCCATGTCGCTGTAGACCGATCGCACGTCGCGGTCGTTGCTGGCCGCGACGGCGAGGACGGTGTCGTGGGAGGCGTAGCCGTCGAGGTCGACGCTCTCGTTGCCGTTCCCCGCGGCGAACAGCACGACGCAGCCCAGCCCGCCCCGGCCGCGGGTGGCGGCGAAGTCGATCGCGAGGCGGGTCTGGTCGGGCAGCGGCGTGCGGGCGCGGTGGCGCGGGTCGGAGGGATCGAACCAGGCGCCGTCGACGGGCCCCCAGCTGCAGGAGACGACGTCCGCGCCCTGCTCGGCGGCCCATCCGAACGCGGCGGCCTCGGCCTGCGAACCCAGCCCCGACACGAGCCGGATCGGCATCAGCCGCGCCCCCGGCGCCACGCCCGAGGCGCCCGCGCGACCGTCCGCGCAGGCCACGCCCGCGCAGGCGGTGCCGTGCTCCTCGCCGGACCGGGCGGGCCGCGGATCGGCGTCGCCGTTCGTCACGTCCCGGGGTGCGGCGATCTTGCCCGGGCCCGCGAACTCCTGGTGGTCGATGTCGATCCCGGTGTCGATCACCGCGATGGTGACGCCCTCGCCGCGGGTGACGGCGTGGGCCGCGGCGACGTTCGCGTCGGCGTCCACCCACCGCCCGTCGACCGTCGTGGCCTCGAGGTGCCACTGCTGCGGGGCGATCGCGCGTCTGCCCACCGCCCGCACGATCTCGGGATGGGCGAGCTCGACGTCGTCGCGCTGCAGGAGGCGCTGCGCGATCGCGAAGACCTCCTGCCCGGTGCCCTCGGCGGCGGCGGTGAACCAGCCGTTCACGGCGTAGGACGGCCGGTACCGGACGGCGAGGCCCTCGCTGCGCAGGATCTCGCGGCACCGCCCCTCGGGAACGTCCGCGCCGAAGGTCACGAAGACGTTCTCGGTGTACAGCACGGGTTCGCCGCTCTCCACGTCGACCAGGACGTGGCCAGCGAAGCGGGTGGCGGGGGAGTCGCGCAGCCCCGCGATGGCCTCCTCGACGGTGCGGGCGGACGGCTGGCGGCGCCGGTAGACCTCGACGCACGCCTCCGGGAACGCGAGGACCACGTCCATCCCCGCGACGAACCGGGCCTCCGGGGCCAGCACCGGCCCGGTGCGCAGGGAGCGCCGGTGCCGGGTGCGGACGGCGAGGAGCTCGGGATCGACCTCGAAGCGGAACGTCTCGCCGTCGCGTCCGCCGTACGTCACCTCGGGCATGGTCACCTCCGTGCCGGGAGCGCAAGCTTGCCCGGCCGCGCGGGCACCCGGCGGCCCGGGTTCAGTCCGGGCGGGCGCGGGCGCGCCCGGACCCCTGGGCCATGAACGCGGCGTGGCAGGCGAGGTTGACGGCCAGGAACTGGTTGGGGTCGTCGAGATCGACGCCGAGGACGTCGACGATGCGCCGGATCCGGTACGCGACGGTGTTGCGGTGCAGGTAGAGCTGCTCGCAGGTGCGGCTGATCGACCGGTTGTTCTCGAGGTACACCCGCAGCGTGGTGAAGTAGTCGTGCTGCTTGGCCCTGCCGAGGGTCGCCAGCGGAGCGAGCAGGTCGTCGATGCTCTGGCGCACGGACGTCGACGAGTACCACTCGACAAGCAGCCTGCTCAGCCCCGGCGCGTCGAACATGACCGGCTCGTTCGCCGCGCCGCGCAGGCGGGCGCTCTGGAGCGCGGAGTCGGCCTCGGCGCGCGAGGCGCGCAGCCCCTGCAGGCCCTCGTGGGATCCGCCGACGCCGCAGAGGATCTCGATGCCGGGCGAGGACTCCGCGGCCCGGTCGAGCACCGCCTGCACCGCCGCGCGCAGCCGCCGCAGCGCCGCGGGGCCGTCCGCGTGGTTGTGGGTGCGCACGAGCAGGACCCCGCCGGTGCGCGGGGCCATCGTCCAGGTGCCGTCGTGGTGGGCGGCGGTCTGCCGGGCGACCCGGCTCAGGGTCTGCGCCTGGTGGTAGGCGATGACGGTGTCGTCGCCCGCGATGTCCAGCAGGTTGGTGAACTCCAGGTCGACGACCTGGTTCCACGCCTCCACCCGGATGCCGAGATCGGCCGCGCGGCGCAGCCACGGCCCGCTGTCCTCGGCGGCGGCGTCGAGCAGCCGGTGCAGCAGCTCGCCCGCGGAGAGCAGGGACAGCTGCTCGGCCTGCTCGGCCTCGATGGTGCGCCTCGTCAGCGCCCCGCAGAGCCGCCACGTCACGAGGTGGGCGAGCGCGTCCTCGGGGGCGAGGGTCGGGCGGCGCTGCAGCCAGGGGCCGCGCGGATCGGTGAGCACCGCGGGGACGCCGGCGAGCGCCGGGTCGCGCTCGCCGACCGCGAGCCCGAAGGTCCGCGCGGCGCCGCTGCGGTGCAGCAGTTCGGGACCGGTCACGTCGGCCGGTCCCGCGGCCTCGAGCGCGTCGACGGCCCGGCAGATGTCGACGGCCCGGTCCAGCAGGGTCGGGAGCTGGGCGTCGAGCATCCGGACGACGGTCGTGAGCAGCTGCGTCACGTCGACGGGGCGGGTGAGGCGGATCATCGACAGGTCCTCGCGGCGGGCCAGTGCGAGCGCGCTGAGCGAGGGCGTCGGCGCCTCCGACTGCAGGACCAGCCCGGCCACGTCGTCGAGGCGGCGCAGCGCGACGTCGAGCCGGTAGCCCCGCGCCTCCCGGGACGCGACCCGGCCGAGCACGACCAGCGCGCCAGGCGGGCAGTCGTCGAGATCACGCAGGTCCTCGGCCAGCCAGGTGGCGCGGACCTCGCGTCCCGGCCTGCTGGAGGGTCCCGCCGAGACCTCTGTCAGGCCGGGGTGGCGATGTTCCAGCTCGGCGAGGACCTCGGCGACCGTCACACCCACCATCCGCACACCCCACACCTCAGGGTGTGATCTGTGCAAGCACCACAATCGAGACTGTGGTCTTGTGCATCTCGGCCATGGTTGTGACGGAGCGTGGTCACTAGCGTTCCGGCACATCACGCCGCCAGTGGAAGGGGCACTCGCGTGGCAGACGACTCCAGGCTCGGCATCCTGCTGCTGAGCACCACGGCGCCGGAGCGGCTCGGCGGTATGTCCAGGCGGTGCGAGGAACTCGGGTTCGACGAGATCTGGCTCGCGGAGGACTACTTCTTCTACGGCGGCTTCACCGGAGCCGCGCAGGCCCTCGCGGCCACCACGCGGGTGCGGGTCGGAATCGGCATCGTCTCCTGCGTCGCCCGCCACCCGGCGGTCACCGCGATGGAGATCGCCTCGCTGGACCGGGCCCACCCGGGCCGGTTCCTGCCCGGCGTCGGGCACGGCGTCCCCGCCTGGGTGGCGCAGATGGGCCTCACCCCGAAGTCGCCGATGCGGGCGCTGACCGAGGCCGTCACCGGGATCCGCGCACTGCTGAGCACGTCCGAACCGCTCACGACCGAGGGCGAGTACTTCACGTTCCGCGAGGTGGCGCTGTTCCACCCGCCGGCGGGCGACGTGCCGCTCTACCTCGGCGTGATCGGCGCGAAGGGCTGCGAGCTCGCCGGGCGCATCGCCGAGGGCAACGTCCTTTCGGTGCTGGCGCCGACCGAGTACGTGACCTGGGCCCGCGACCTCGGGCAGCGCGGACGCGATGCGGCCGGGCGTCCCGGCGCCTTCAGCGTGCCGACCTACGTGCTCACCGCGGTGGACACCGACCGCGACGCGGCCAGGGCGGCGGTGCGGGCCTCGATCGCGTTCTACCTCGCCGCCGTCGGCCCGACCCCGCTCACCGGCGCGATCGGGATCAACGACGAGGTCGCCGAGCTCGTGGCGGACGGGTACGACGCGGTCGTCGAGCGGATGCCCGAGGAGTGGGTGGACCGGCTGGCGATCTCCGGCACCCCCGCCGAGGTGGCGGCGCGGATCGAGCAGTACTGGGCCGCGGGTGCGGACAGCGTCGTGCTCTCACCCCAGCCGGCGGACTCCGTGGGCACGCAGCTGGAGCTGATCGCCGCGGAGGTCCTCCCGAGGCTGCACCGGTGACGGCAGTGACGACAGTGACGGCGACTTCTTCGGAGGCCGCGGCGCGGATCGACCTGGACAACCTGCCCGCCCTCGCGCTCGGCTGCACGGTGTTCGCCGGCGGGGGCGGCGGGGACCCCCGGATCGGCGAGCTGATGGCGATGGAGGCGATCCGCGAGCTCGGGCCGGTCCGGCTCCTGCCGCTGGACGCGCTCGCCGACGACGACCTGATCATGCCCTGCGGGATGATCGGCGCCCCGACCGTCATGGTCGAGAAGATCCCCAACGGAGCCGAGGGGCGCGTCATCCGCAAGGCCTACGAGGTCCGCTTCGGCAGGCCCGTCGCGGCCGTGATGCCGTTCGAGATGGGGGGCATCAACGGGGTCCTGCCGGTCGCCTGGGCGGCGTACGCGGGGCTGCCGCTGCTCGACGCCGACTTCATGGGCCGCGCCTTCCCCGAGCTGCAGATGCTCACCCCGCACCTGTTCGGCATGCCCGGCTCGCCCGCGGTGATCACCGACGAGCGCCTGCAGACCATCGAGTTCCACGCCCGCGACAACGTCTGGCTGGAGAAGCTCGTGCGCAACTGCGTCGCCTCGCTCGGCGGCTCGGCCTGCGGCGGGCTCTACCCGATGACGGCGGGCGCGGCGCGCCTGCCCGCGATCACCGGCACCGTGACCCGCGCGATCCGCATGGGCGAGGCCATCCGGCGCGGCGCCGAGGACCCCCTCGCCGCGATCGGGCAGGTCGCCCCGGTGACCCGGATCGGGCAGGGCAAGGTGGTCGACATCGAGCGGCGCACCAGCGGCGGGTTCGTCCGCGGCTCCGCTCTCGTCGAGGGACTCGGCACGGACAAGGGGCGGCTCTTCCGGCTGGAGTTCCAGAACGAGAACCTCGTGGTCCTCGAGGACGGCGAGCCGCTCGCGACGGTGCCCGACATCATCACGCTGCTCGACATCCACACCGGACACGGGATCGTGACCGAGGGCATCCGGTACGGGCAGCGGATCGAGATCGTCGCGTTCCCCGCGCCCGAGGTGTGGACGAGCCCGGAGGGGCTCTCCGCCGTGGGGCCACGGGCCTTCGGCTACGACTTCGACTTCGTCCCGGTGGGAGAGCGCCATGGCTGAGCCCACCTCCGAGCCCACCTCCGAGCCCACCTCCGAGCACGCCGCGGTCGCACCGCAGGCCCGCCTGCGCGTCGGCATCGACGTCGGTGGCACGAACACCGACGCGGTGATCGTCGACGAGCGGGACCGGCTGCTGGCGAAGGTCAAGCACCCCACCACCTCCGACGTCACGACCGGCATCCTCTCCGCGCTGCGGCTGGTCCTCGCCCAGCTCGACGGCGCGGCCGCCCGGGTCAGCCACGTCATGCTGGGCACCACGCACGCGACCAACGCGATCCTGGAGCGCCGCAACCTCAACCGGGTGGCCGCGCTGCGCCTGGGTGGTCCCGCGACGCACGCCGTGCCGCCGCTCACCGGCTGGCCGGACGACCTGCGCGCGGCGATCTCCTGCGGCGCGGTGGTGGTCGACGGCGGCGTCGAGATGACCGGCGAGCCCATCGTCCCGCTCGACGAGGACGCCGTGCGGCGCTTCCTCGACGGCGTGGCCGAGCAGGCGGAGGGGGTCGCGGTCTCGGGGGTCTTCTCCCCGGTGCTCTCCGACCAGGAGTTCCGGGTCGAGGAGCTGGTGCGGGAGGTGCTCGGCGACGTCCCGGTGTCGCTGAGCCACGAGATCGGCTCGCTCGGCCTCCTGGAGCGCGAGAACGCCTGCGTCCTCAACGCCGCGCTCGTCGCGGTGGCCGGGCGGGTCACCGCGGGGCTCGGCGATGCCATGAGCGCCAACGGGATCTCCGCCGAGGCCTACATCGCCCAGAACGACGGCACGCTGATGAGCCTGGACTACGTGCGCCGCTACCCGATCCTCACCATCGGCAGCGGGCCCACGAACAGCATGCGCGGTGCGAGCTACCTCACCGGCGTCACGGACGCGCTGGTCGTGGACGTCGGCGGTACCTCGACCGACATCGGGATCCTGTCGTCCGGATTCCCCAGGGAGTCGTCGACGGCCGTGGAGATCGGCGGGGTCCGGACGAACTTCCGGATGCCTGACCTCGTGTCGCTCGCCCTCGGCGGCGGGACGATCGTCGGCTCGGCGAACGGACAGGTGACGCTCGGGCCGGGCAGCGTCGGCTACCGGCTCACGACCGAGGCGCTGGTCTTCGGCGGGTCGGTCCCGACCCTGACCGACGCGATCGTGGCGACGGGCCGGGGCAACGGGATCGGCCGGATCGGTGACGCCTCGCGGGCCGCGGCCCACGAGGAGCTGCTGCGGCGCGCGATCGCCGAGGTCGACGCCCGCATCGAGGAGGGCGTGGACCGCGTCAAGACCTCCGGGCGCGAGCTGCCGCTGATCGCGGTCGGCGGGGGCAGCGGGCTGATCCCCGAGGTGCTGGCCGGGGTCGCCGGGGTCCACCGCCCGGACAACCACGACGTCGCGAACGCGATCGGGGCCGCCATCGCGTCGGTGTCCGGCGAGCTCGACCGCGTCTTCGCCTACGGCAAGGACGGCCGGGACGAGTCGATCGCCGAGGCCGTGCGACTGGCCCGCGACGAGGCGATCCGGGCCGGCGCGGACCCGGCCTACGTGGAGGTGGTGGAGATCGAGGAGGTGCCGCTGGCCTACCTCACCGAGCCCGTGGCGCGGGTGCGGGTGAAAGCGGCCGGCCCCCTGAAAACCCACTGACCGCTCGACGACCGACGGAAGGAGGCGCCATGGAGCTGCACGCCGCCGACTCGCTGGACGGGGCGCTCGACGTGCTGGCGCGCCACGGTGAGCGGTGCCAGGTCCTCGCGGGCGGCACCGACGTGATGATCCAGCTCGGCCGCGGGGAGATCGCCGCCTCGCTGCTGCTGCACATCGAACGGCTCGCCGAGCTGCGCACGGTCGGGTCGAACGGCTCGACCCGCATCGGCGCGCTCGTCACCCACCGCGCGCTCGCGACCGGCGCGCTCGGCACGGGGTACCGCGCCGTCGCCGAGTCCGCGGGGACCGTGGGCGGGCTGCAGACGCAGGCCGTGGGCACCCTCGGGGGCAACGTCTGCAACGCCTCGCCCGCCGCGGACACACTGCCCGCGCTGCTCGTGCACGACGCCGAGGTGACCCTGCGCAGCGCCACGGGCGGCCGGAGCGTGCCGCTGGAGCGCTTCGTCGTGGGCAGGCGGGCCACGGACCGGTCCCCGGACGAGCTGCTCACCGCGGTCACGCTGGCCGCGCCGCCACCGCGCAGCGGGGACGTGTACCTGAAGGTCGGCAGGCGCAGCGCCATGGAGGTGGCGATCGTGGGGCTCGCGATGCGCCTGACGTTCGACGGGGCGGGGACGATCACCGCGGCGCGCGTCGCCGCCGCCTCCGTCGCGCCGCGGCCGGTGCGGTCGACCGCCGCCGAGGCGGCCCTGGTCGGCAGCCGGGGAGGGGCGGAGGCGGTGCGGGCCGCCGCGGACGCCCTGCTCGGCGACATCGATCCCGTCGACGACGTGCGCGGCAGCGCCGCGTACCGGCGCCGGGTGATCCCGGGCCTGGTGGGCCGGGCCGTGCAGATCTGCGCGCAGCGAGCGGAGGGATGAGCATCGTGGACGTCACGTTCACCGTGAACGGCAGGCGGGCGACGGTCGCGACCGACCCGGCCGCCCCGCTGCTGGAGGTGCTGCGCGAGGAGCTGCAGCTGACCGGCACCAAGGAGGGCTGCAACGAGGGCGAGTGCGGCGCGTGCACCGTCCTCGTGGACGGGCTGCCGGTCGACTCCTGCATCTACGCGGCGGGGGCCACCGCGGGCCGCTCCGTCGAGACCGTCGAGGGCCTGGCGGACGACGCGCTCGGCCGCGACCTGCAGGCCGCCTTCGTCGCGGCCGGCGGCGTGCAGTGCGGTTTCTGCACCCCCGGGTTCCTCACCACGCTCGTGGCCGTGCTGCGCGAGAACCCCGCGCCGTCCGAGCAGGAGGTCCGCACCGCACTCGCGGGCAACATCTGCCGCTGCACCGGCTACAGCCAGATCCTCGACGCGGTCGCGGTCACGATCTCGGGGAGGAACGGGCGATGACCGTCATCGGCGAGCGCGTGCCCCGCACCGACGGGCGCGCCAAGGCCTCCGGAGAGGCCGTCTACGGCATCGACCACGCCGAGCCCGGCATGGTCTGGGGGGCGCTGCTGCGGTCCCCCGTGAGCTCGGGCCGGATCACCCGGCTCGACACCTCGCCCGCGACCGCGATGCCGGGCGTGCACGCCGTCGTCACCGCGGCCGACGCGCCCGACGCCTACGCCGGCTGGGTGCTGCGCGACCAGCGGCTGTTCGCCGGCGACCGGGTCCGCTACGAGGGGCAGCCGGTGGCCGCCGTCGCCGCCGACACGCTGGAGCTGGCCCGCGCGGCCGTCGCCGCGATCGTGCTGGAGATCGAGCCGCTGCCCGCGGTCGTGGACCTCGACGCCGCGCTGGCACCGGACGCGCCGCTGGTGCACCCGGACTGGGCGAGCTACGTCCCGGCCGGGGGCCCGGCGGCCGACTACCCGCGCCACGGCAACCTCGCGGCCGAGTCCGTCTCGGACCCGCCCGGGGTGGACGAGGCGTTCGCCCGCGCCCACCGGATCGTCGCCGACGAGTACCGGGTGCAACGCCAGTACCAGGCCTACATCGAGCCCAAGAGCGCCGTCGCGAGCTACCGCGACGGCCGGTACACGATCCACACCGCCCACCAGTTCCCCTACAACGTCCGCGACCGGGTGGCGCAGTTCCTCGACGTGCGCACCTCGGCCGTGCGCGTCGTCGGCCACACCATCGGCGGCGGCTTCGGCGCGAAGCTCGACGCTGCCCTGGAGCCGTACGCGGCCGTGCTGGCGCGCTCGCTCCGGGGCCGCGCGGTGAAGCTCGTCAACACCCGCACCGAGGACCTGATCACCTGCCCCAGCCGGGAGGGGGCGGTCACGCGCATCCGCTCAGCGCTCGACGCGGACGGCACGATCATCGGCCGTGAGCTGGAGGTGATCGCGGACAACGGCGCCTACAGCGGCGAGATGCCGTGGCTCGCGAGCATCGCGCTGCACTGCGCGCGCGGCGTCTACCGCGCGGGGCCGACCCGGGTGGCGGCCCGGCTCGTCTACACGAACACCACGCCCACCGGCGCGTTCCGCGGCGTGAACGGGACCTACCTCTACCACGCCGTCGAGCGGCACATGGACCACATCGCCGCCGAGCTGGGCGCGGACCGCATGGAGTACCGGCGCCGCCACCTGTTCGACGACGGCGAGGAGCTGCTCAACGGTCAGGTGCTGCACGACGCGGGGATCCTGCGCGAGGCGTTCGACGCCGTGGAGGCCGTGGCCCCGTGGAAGGAGCTGCAGGCGGCGCGGCGGCCCCACCGCGGCGTCGGGATCGCCGCGGCGTGGTGGCTCACCAACCCGATGCCCGGCACGGCCGTCGTCAAGATCCAGGACGACGGCACCGCCACGGTGGTCACCGCGGCCACCGACAACGGCTCCGGCGCGGTCTCGATGGGCGTCACCCAGATCGTGGCGGACCGGCTCGGCATCCCGCCGTCGGACGTGTTCGTCACGCTCCCGGACACCGACGTCGCCGGGTTCGACGCGGGCTCGCAGGGCAGCCGCACGACGCGGATCGTCGGCAAGGCGTCGATGATCGCGGCCGACGAGGTCGTCGAGAAGCTCAAGGAGGTGGCGGCGGGGATCCTGGAGGCCTCCGCGGCGGACCTGGAGGTCGCGGACGGCACGGTCCGGGTCGCGGGGGCGCCGGGCACCAGCGTCCCGATCGCGATGGTCGCCGCCACGGCGACGAACACGGTCGGCCCGATCCAGGGCACCGGGTCGTTCGTCACGCCGTTCCCGGACTTCAACCCGGGCTGCGCCACCGGGCTGATGCTGCCGTCGTTCCCGACGCCCACCTACCACGTGCACCTGGCCGAGGTGGAGGTCGACCCGGTCACCGGCACGGTGCGGGTGCTGCGCTACGTCGTGGCGCAGGAGGTCGGCAGGGTGATCAGCCCGGACGGGACGTACGGGCAGGTCATGGGCGGGGTCACGCAGGGCGTCGGCTACGCGCTGCACGAGAGCCTGCGCGTCGGCGGGGACGGCCGCTACGTCGAGCGGACGCTGGAGAGCTACCGGCTCCCGCTCGCGGGCGACGTGCCGCGCGTCGAGTTCCTCCCGCTGGAGCACCCCGACCCGGACGGCCCGTACGGGGCGAAGGGGGTCGGGGAGGGGCCGGTCCTGCTGCCCGCCGCGGCCATCGCCAACGCCGTGAGCGACGCGATCGGCCGACCGCTGGACGACATCCCGATCACCCCCGAGGACGTGCTCGCCGCGCTGCAGGCGGCCGGCGACGGTGAGGAGCTGCCGCGATGACGATCGTCGAACCGACAAGGACCACGTACACGGGAAGCCGCGTCCGGCGTACCGAGGACCCGCGCCTGCTCGCGGGCCGCGGTCGCTACGTCGACGACGTGACGGTGCCCCGGATGATCGAGGCCGCCGTGCTGCGCAGCCCGGTGGCCCACGCCCGCATCACGCGCATCGACGCAGGCCGGGCGCGCGAGCTGCCCGGCGTCTTCGACGTCCTGACCGGGCCCGAGCTCGCGGCCGTGGCGGGCGAGCAGCCCGTGATCTGGTTCCCGCTGCCCGACCAGCGGATCGCGCGCACCCACGCGCTCGCCACCGACCGGGTGCGCTGGGTGGGCCAGGCGGTCGCCGCCGTGGCGGCCGTGGACCGCTACGTCGCCGAGGACGCGCTGGAGCTGATCGAGGTCGAGTACGAGCCGCTGCCGGTGGTGGCCGACCTCGACGCGGCCCTCGCCCCGGACGCCCCGAGGCTCTACGAGGACTGGCCGGACAACGTGAGCGGCTCGCTCACCTACACCCAGGGCGACACGGACGCGGCGTTCGCGGTGGCCGACCTCGTGGTCTCGGAGAGCTTCACCCACGGCCGGGCGTTCGGCTGCCCGCTGGAGCCGCGGGGCTGCATCGTCGAGTGGGACACGTTCGCCGGCACCGTCGACGTCCACCTGTCGACGCAGTCGCCGAACCTCGCGCGCGACCTGTTCTCCGAGGTGCTGGGCGTGCCCGTGCACAAGATCCGCGTGCGCACCCCGAACCTGGGCGGCGGGTTCGGCAACAAGTTCGACTTCTACGGCGAGGAGGTGGTCGCCGCGGTCCTCTCGCGGCGCACCGGCCGCCCGGTGAAGCTGCTGGAGGACCGGGCCGACAGCTTCTTCGCCACCTCGCACTCGCGCGACCAGCGCCTCGACTTCGAGATGGCGCTGCGTGACGACGGCACCATCCTCGGCCTGCGCGGCGTCTCCTACGGCGTGCTGGGCGGGGCGCTCGGCACCGTCGGGAGCGGGCCGCCGTGGGCGTCCGTGCTCACCTGCATGGGGCCCTACAGGATCCCGAACCTGCACCTCACCGTGACGGCGGTGATGACCAACCGGGCACCGTACGGCTCCTACCGCGGCTGGGGGGTGCCGAAGGGCAACATCGTGCACGAGCGGCTCATCGAGATCGCCGCCCGCAGGCTCGGCATCGACCGCGCGGAGATCCGGCGTCGCAACTTCCCCACGCCCGACGAGTTCCCCTTCTTCAGCGGGGTGGCGTTCACCTACGACAGCGGTGACTACCCCGGCTGCCTCGACCTCGCGATGAGCAAGGTGGACGAGCTGGGCTGGCGCGAGCGGCAGGCCGCGGCCCGCGCGGAGGGGCGCTCGGTCGGCATCGGGTACTCCTTCCACGTCGAGCCGAGCGCCTACGGCCCCAGCCGCATCCTCAACCTCGTCGGGCTCGCCCACTCCGGCTTCGACGAGGTCACCGTCCGGATGGACTCGATCGGCAAGGTGACGGTCTACTCCGGGCAGATCAACATGGGGCAGGGCACGCACACGATCTACGCCCAGCTCGCCGCGGACGCGCTCGCGATCCCCATGGAGGACGTCGTCGTCGTCACCGGCGACACCGACTCCTGCCCCTACACCGGCTACGGCACCGGCGGCAGCCGGGCGGCACCGCTGGGCGGGGCGGCCATCCTGCGGGCGTCGGGGCGGCTCAAGGCGAAGATCCTGCGGGTCGCCGCCGAGCTGCTCGAAGCCTCGCCGGAGGACCTGGAGATCGAGGCCGGCGTGATCGGGGTGGCGGGCACCTCCGGGCGCACCGTCACCACCCGCGACATCGGGGACGCCGCCTACCGCAGGCTGCTCGACCGGATGCCGGAGGCGGAGATCCCGACCCTGGAGGAGGTCGACGTCTTCGACCCGCCCAACATGGCCACCTCCTACGGCTGCACCGCACTGCTGGTCGAGGTCGACCGGGGGACGGGTGTGGTGACGCTGCTGGACTGCCTGCAGGCCCACGACTGCGGCACGGTGATCAACCCGATGCTGGTGGACGGCCAGCTCGCCGGGGGGCTCGCGCAGGCCCTCGGCGGTGCGTTGCTGGAGGAGCTCGTCTACGACGAGGAGGGCCAGCTGCGCACGGCGAGCTTCATGGACTACCTGCTGCCCACGGCGATGGAGATCCCGCCGTTCCACTTCTTCCACACCGAGACCCCGGCGCCCGACATCCCCGGCGGCATCAAGGGGGTGGGTGAGGCGGGCACGATCGCGGGCGTCTCGCTGGTCGCGAGCGCCGTCGACGACGCGCTGGCCGACCTCGGCGTCACCGTCACCCGGTTCCCGATCACCCCGCCACGCCTGCTGGAGCTGATCCGCGCCGCGCAGGCCCGCACCCCGGAGGCCACGACGTGAAGCCGCCACCCGTCCGCTACGCCCGCGCCACCGACGCGCGGGAGGCCGTCGCGCTGCTGGCCGAGCACGGCTCGGAGGCCAAGGTCCTGGCGGGCGGCCAGAGCCTCGTCCCGCTGATGAGCTTCCGGCTGGCCCGCCCGTCCGTCCTGGTCGACATCAACCGGGTGCCCGGCCTCGACACCGTCGCGACCGACAACGGCAGCCTCGTGATCGGGGCGATGGCGCGCCAGCGCGACGTCGAGCTGAGCGACGTCGCCGCCGCTGCCGTGCCGCTGCTGCCGATGGCGCTGCGCCACGTGGGCCACGTCGCCATCCGCAACCGTGGCACCGTGGGCGGCAGCCTCGCGCACGCCGACCCGGCGGCGGAGCTGCCCTGCCTGGTCGCCGCGCTCGGCGGCGAGCTGGAGGTGGACGGCCCGCGCGGCACCCGCACCATCGCCGCGCAGGACTTCTTCGCCGGCACCTTCACCACCGCGCTGGAGCCCGACGAGCTGCTCGTCGCCGTCCGCCTGCCCCGGCTCCCGCAGGGCACCGGGGTCGCTGTGGAGGAGCTGGCCCGCCGCCACGGGGACTTCGCGATCGCCGGCGCCGTGGCGGCCGTCCACCTCGCCGCGGACGGCACGGTGGACCTCGTGCGCCTGGGTGCCAGCGGCGTCGACTCGGTGCCGGTCCGGCTGCACGCGGCCGAGGCCGTCCTGGCCGGGCAGGCGCCCACCGCCGAGGCGATCGCCGCCGCCGCGGACACCGTCCCGGCGAGCGTGCGCCCCACCGACGACGTCCACGCCCCGGCGTCCTACCGGCGGGACATGGCCCGGCTCCTCGTGGAGCGGGCGATCGGGGTGGCTGTCCACCGGAGCACCGAGCGGAGCGGAGTGCGGGCATGAACGAGGACACGATCGGCACCATGGCGGTCTCCGTGACCGTCAACGGCCACGTCTACACCGGCGACTGCGAGCCCCGGCTCACGCTCGCGGACTTCCTCCGCCACCGGTGCGGGCTCACCGGCACCCACCTCGGCTGCGAGCACGGCGTCTGCGGCGCGTGCACGATCCTCGTGGACGGCCGCAGCGCCCGGGCTTGCCTCATGCTGGCCGTGCAGGCCGACGGGGCGACGATCACGACCGTGGAGGGCCTGTCGGGCGGCGGCGAGCTGAACTCGCTGCAGGAGGCGTTCTGGGACAACCACGGCCTCCAGTGCGGCTTCTGCACGCCGGGGATGCTCATGACGGCGACGGAGCTGCTCGACGAGAACCCCGAGCCGGACGCCGCGGAGGTCCGCGAGTGCCTCTCGGGCAACCTCTGCCGGTGTACCGGATACGACGCGATCGTCACCTCGGTGCTGGACGCGGCGCGCCGGATGCGCGGCTGACCCGTCGTGACGCGGGGTCAGCCGTCCCCGTTCTCGATCCGGTCCAGCGTGCGCAACGCGTCCTGCGCCGCGGCCCGGCACTCGGCCGACGCGTCGCGGGCGACCTCGTCGAGCGCCGCCCGCGCGCGGGGGCTCCCGATGCTCGCGAGCACGTCGACGAGATCGGGGCCGCCGCGACCGGCGAGCAGCGCCTCGGTGACGAGCGGGACGGAGCGGTCGCCCGCCTTCACGAGGAGGATGCAGGCGAGCACCCGTCCCGTCTCGTCGCCGCCGTCGGCCGCGTCGACCAGGGTGTTCCCTGCGGTCCGCAGCCCGGACCAGCGCCAGGTGACGCCCGCGGCGAGCAGGCCGAACCCGGCCATCAGAGCACGCCCGGCAGCGTGTGCTGCTCCCAGTAGGCCGGATCGTGGGTGTCGCCGTGCTCGAACCAGCCGTTGACGTGCGAGGTGACCTTCGCGGCGTGCTCCGGGGGCGGGCGGAAGGTCTGGCCGCCGCGGTCCGCGATGATCACCAGGTCGAGGTGCACGCGGATGTCGATCACCCGGTCGACCTTCGTGAAGTCCGGGAACCACTCGCCGTGGACGGGCCAGCTCAGCAGGACGAGCCGGTCGATCTCCAGCCCGCGCCAGGTGGCGAGGTTCGCGACGGTGCCGCCGTGGCTGTGCGCGAACACGTCCGGGCGGTGCAGGCCCTGGTCGACCGCCCAGTCCGCCATCTGCTGCGCGGCGAGCCTGCGCGCGCCGTCGGAGTACAGCCCGCTCCACCGGAAGCTGGGATCGTGCACGTGCAGCGGGGGCGCGAGCGCGTCGAGGTAGCGGTAGAAGTCGCCGCCCGGCTGCCACCAGAGCGTCCGTCCCGCGAAGGTCCCGTGGGTGAGGAACGCCGTGTGCGACGGCCGGTCCGTGCCGGTGCGGGGTGACGGGCGGGTGGTGACGTGGCGCAGCACCTCGTGCTGCGGATCGACGCGGGCCAGCCCGATCCGGCCGATCTCGCGGGTCAGCGCGTCGCCGCGGGAGGCACCGTCGACGAGCTGGGCGACGACGTCGTCACGGGGGCCGGTGGTGTCGATCGCCGCCACCGCGGCGGAGGTGCGGACGAGCCGGCTCTCGCTGTGCAGGTTGACCTCGACGAGCGCGGCCGCCGCGACCGGGTCGGGCCGCTGCGCGATCTCGGCCATCAGCGCGGCGCCCGCGTCCCCGGGCAGGCGCAGGTCGGGCTCGGGGAGCCGCCGCGCGACCGCGGGATCCAGCGGAACGGCCATCTCGTCCAGAGTGACCGGCTCGGCCCGCCCGAGGGCGTCGACGGCGGCGGGCAGGCCGAGCGCCTCCGGCTCGTCGACGCGCTCCGGAACACCTGCGGCCGCGGCGCCCACGGACAGCACGATCGCGGCCTGGCTCAGCCGCGCGTCCCGGCCGCGGGCCGTGAACGCCTCCGGGCCGGGGATGGGTTCGGCCACGGGACCCCCTGTCGACGTGGAGCCGCCAGGATCCCACGGGGGGGTGGCGCGAGAACGAGAACGTGCGGCGTGGCGGCGGCGAACCGGGCGCGACGCCGGTCCGAGCGTCAGCGACGACACACCGTGTCGGCCGCCGGGGGCCGTGAGCTCCGCGGCCACGCTGCAAGCACCGCCTCGAGATCCACTCAGTATTCGAACATGTGTTCGCAATCAGTGCTGTGAGCTGGTACGATCGGACGCATGACGGCAGCCCTTCCGGAGCAGCGGCTCGTGGAGGAGGTCGCGCGTCTGGAGCGGTTGAAGAACCGGATCGCGGCCCGGCAGGCCGAGGCGATCCGGGAGTTCGCCCGAGCGCATGTGGCATCGCAGACCGCCGATGGGCGGGTGGAGCCGGGGCAGCTGGAGGGGTTGGAGCGCAGCATCGTCGCGCAGGTCGGGCTGGCCTGTCGGGTCGCGCCGGTCGAGGCGCGACGGCGGCTGCGGGTGGCGCGGGACCTGCACGCCGGGCACGACCGGGTGCGGGCGCTGTTCGCGGCCGGGGAGCTGGGCGAGTACCAGGTCGCCACGATCATCGCCGCCACCAGCCACCTCGACGAGGACGCCCGCGCGGAGGTGGACCGCCAGCTCGCCGAACGGCGGGTCGAGACGCTGGGGGTGCGGCGCATCCACGACCTCGCCCGCACGCTCGCCGCGGCCGCGGATCCGGACGGGTTCGCCCGGCGCTGCCGCGCCGCTCGCTCGGGGCGGCGGGTCACCGTGCGCCCGGCGGCGGACGGGATGGCCGACCTGACCGCGCACCTGCCCGTCGAACAGGCCGTCGCCTGCTACGCCACCCTCGCCCGCGCCGCCCAGGACGCTGCCGCCTCGCCGGAGCCGCTCACCCGCGGCCGCGGGCAGGTCATGGCCGACACCCTCGTCGAACGCCTCACCGGACGGGCCACCCCCGACGCGGTGCCCGCGGAGATCCAGATCCTGGTACCCGTCGAAGCCCTGCTCGACCCCACCAGCCCGCTACCCGCACAGATCCCCGGCCACGGCCCCCTCCCCACACAGCGGATCCTGGACAACACCGCACGCAAGACGTGGCGGCGGCTGCTCACCCGCGACGGCATCATCATCGGCGGCGACTCCCGCCGGCGCGCCTTCACCGGCACCCTGGCCGAGCTCATCCGCGCCCGCGACGGGCACCGCTGCCGCGAACCCCACTGCGACGCCCCCATCCGCCACCTCGACCACATCCACCGCCACACCCACGGCGGCCCCACCAGCTTCACCAACGGACGCGGCCTGTGCGCCTTCCACAACCACACCCGCGAAACCCCCGGCTGGACCGCACACGTCGTCGACAGCACCGGCAACACCGTCATCACCACCACACCCACCGGCCACCGCTACCACTCGACACCCACCGCCACGATCACCCCGCCGTTCGGCCGAGCGCACGATCCGACACGGATCAGGGCAGGGTGAGGGGCTGCCGCGGAGCGGCCGGTGCCGCCCCGTCGATCACGCTGCCGGGTGCGCCGTCGAGCACACCGTCGAGCCGGCGTCGAGCAGGCCGTCGAGCACGGCGCCATGGGCGGCGAGGGCCGCGTCGAGGCCCTCAGGGGTCTCGCCCGCCCAGGCGATGTAGCCGTCCGGGCGCACCAGCATCGGCGTGACCGGTGCTGCCAGCGTGACGGGGCCGGCGAAGCCGGCGGGCGCGACCAGCACGAAGCGGCCGGCGCGCAGCGCCTCGTACAGCCGGGTGCCGCCCGTGCCGGTGCGAGTCCCGACGACGTCCGGCGCCCGCGTCCCGACGAGCCGGTGCGCTCCGCGGGGCCGGGGGTAGGCGATCCCGATCCCGCTCTGCAGCATCCGCATGCGGCGCCCGATCGGAGGGACGGCGAGCAGCCGCGGCACCAGCGCGTCCCGCAGCGCACGCGCGGGTGCGGAGCGCAGCATCGCGGCGCGCAGGAGGCCGCCGCTCATCCGCAGCACCAGGCGGCCGACGGGGTGGCGCTCCCGCTCGTAGCCGTCGAGCAGCGCATCGGGGTCCGCGACGCCGCGGACCGCCGCCGCGAGCCGCCAGCTCAGGTTGGCGGCGTCCTGCAGGCCGGTGTTCATGCCCATGCCGCCCGCGGGGGAGTGGACGTGGGCGGCGTCGCCCGCGAGGAACACCCGCGCGACGCGGTAGTGCGGCGCCTGGCGCTCGTCGGAGTGGAAGCGCGACATCCAGCGCGGGTCGTGCATCCCGAAGTCCGTGCCGAAGACGTGCCGGGCGACGGCGGCGATCTCGTCGAGGGTGACGGGCGCGTCGTCCGGGAGCTCACGGCGCCGGTCGCGGGCGATGACGCGGTACCAGCCGTCGCCGAAGGGCACGACGAAGCAGAAGCCGTGTTCCTTGCCGTTGACGGTGAGCTGGTCGGCGGGCGGGTCGGTCATCCGCACGTCTGCGAGCATGAGCGAGCGTGCGGCGGCGCGGCCGGGGAAGGGCAGCCCGAGCGCGCGGCGGACGGCGCTGTGGTGGCCGTCCGTGCCGACGGCGTACGCGGCGCGCACCCGGGAGCCGTCCGCGCAGGTCACCTCGACGCCGTCGGCGTCCTGCTGCAGGCCTGTCACCTCCGCGCCGCGCACGACCGTCGCGCCGGCGCGCACCGCCCGGTCCAGGAGCGCCCGCTCCACCTCGTACTGGGGCGTGACCAGCATGAACGGGTAGCGGCCCGGCAGCGACGACAGGTCGACCGCCACCTGGCCGAACACCCGGAAGCGGTCCGCGCGGCGGCCGCGGGCGAGGAGCGCGTCCGCGAGCCCGCGGGCGTCGAGCTGCTCCAGCGTGCGGGCGTGGACGACGAACGCCCGGGTGAGGGTGGAGTCCTCGCTGCGCCGCTCCAGCAGCGTGACCCGCAGCCCCGCGGTGGCGAGGTCGCCCGCCAGCAGCAGGCCCGTGGGTCCGGCGCCGACGATGCAGACGTCCGTGTCCGACATGGCTCTGCTGGACCGGTGGGAGGGCGACGTCGACGGCCTCCAGATGCTCCTGCGCAGCGCCGTCGCGGACGACGAGGCGGCCCTCGCCCGCACACAGACGATCTTCGCCGCGCAGCTGGCGCCGATGGTCGCCGGCCTCGTCGGCGACCCCGCGGGCGTGCCCACCCGCGCCGGCCTCGTCGCGTCACAGGCGCTCGGCGTGGCCCTCA
>NZ_JBFWVQ010000017.1:0-33506 GCF_050246655.1 Pseudonocardia sp. | reverse complement strand
CTCGCCCGCACACAGACGATCTTCGCCGCGCAGCTGGCGCCGATGGTCGCCGGCCTCGTCGGCGACCCCGCGGGCGTGCCCACCCGCGCCGGCCTCGTCGCGTCACAGGCGCTCGGCGTGGCCCTCACCCGCTACGTCCTGCGGCTGCCGCCCGTCGTCGCGATGACGCCCGCGGAGCTCGTCACGTGGCTCGGGCCGACCTTCCAGCGCTACCTGGTCGGCGCAGCGTAGGAGCGGGGATGACGCCCCAGGTAGCGCTCCCGCTGCGGCTCGCTCGCGGCCGCGACCACCGTGCGGGCGAGCGCGACGGCCGCGTGGACGATCGCCTCCCGCGCGGCGTCCCCGCGGGCCTGCGCGGCGAACTCGGGCGTGTGCAGCGGGGCGGTCGCCCCGCGCAGGGCGATCAGCGGGTGGATCGAGGGCACGACGCGGCTGACGTTGCCCATGTCGGTCGACCCGGTCGGCGCCGGCGCCGCGGCGACCACGGTGCGGCCGAGGTCGCGCAGCGCGTCGTCCCAGCACCCGGCGAGGAACGGGTCCTGGACCAGCTCCTCGTAGCGGCGCTCGGTCCGGCGGGCCTCCCACGCGCAGCCGGTCGCGACCGCGCCCGCCTCGATGCAGCGCAGCACGCGGGCGGTGGCGCCGTCGAGGGTGGCGACGTCATCGGCGCGCACCTCCAGGCGCACCCGGGTCAGCGCCGGGATGACGTTGGTCGTCTCGCCGCCGTGGGCGACGAAAGCATGGGTGCGCACCCCGTCGGGCAGGTGCTGGCGCAGGAGCCCGATCGCGGCCAGCGCGACCGTCGCGGCATCCCCGGCGTTGACGGCCTCGTGGGGTGCGGCGGAGGCGTGCGCGGACCGGCCGGTGAAGGTGATCTCGAAGCGGTCCATCGCCCGCGTGCGTACGGCGCCGCACGGCACGTCGGGCTCGCCCGCCGGGTGCGCCATGACCGAGAGCGTCGCGCCGTCCCAGGCACCACGGTCGAGCAGCAGCGCCTTCCCGCCGCCGCTCTCCTCGGCCGGGGTCCCCAGCAGCACGACGGTGAGGCCGTGCTCGCTGGCGACCTCGGCGAGGGCCAGCACCGCGCCGAGCCCCGCCGCGGCGATGACGTGGTGCCCGCAGCCGTGCCCGATGCCGGGCAGGGCGTCGTACTCCGCGCAGACCACCACGCGGAACGGACCGTCGCCGCGGATCGCCTCGAACGCGGTCGCGAGCCCGTACGCGCCGCGGGTGACGGCGAATCCCGCGCGCTCGGCCTCCGCGGCGAGCAGCGCGGCGGCCTCGTGCTCGGCGAAGGCGACCTCGGGGCGGTCGTGGATCGCGTCGGCGACGGCGAACAGGCGCTCCGCGTGCCGGGCGACGGCCTCGCCGATCATCCGGCCAGCGCCAGCAGCCGCGGCAGCACGTCCTCGCCGAACTGCGCGAGGAACCGCCGCTGGTCGTGCCCCGGCCCGTGCACGACGAGGTGGGTGAGGCCCGCGTCGACGTAGGTCTTGACCGCGGCCACGACCTCGTCCGGGTCGGACGTGACGATCCAGCGGCGGGCCACCTGCTCCAGCGGCAGCGCGTCGGCGAGCCGCTCCATCTCCCTGGCGCTGCCGACGCTGTGCTTCTGCTCGGCGGTGAGCGACAGCGGCGCCCAGAACCGGACGGCCTCCAGCGCCCGGGCCGGATCGCGGTCGTAGGAGACCTTGATCTCGATCATCCGGTCCACGCCCGCCGGATCGCGGCCCGCGGCGGCGGCGCCGTCGGCGAGCGCGGGCATGAGCTTTCCGGTGTAGAGCTCCATCCCCTTCCCGGACGTGCAGATCACGCCCTCGCCCGCCCGGCCTGCGTACCTCGCGACGACCGGGCCGCCCGCCGCCACGTACACGGGCACGGGCAGCTCCGGGCGATCGTGGATCGTCGCTCCGGCGGTCCGGTAGTGGTCGCCGTCGAAGTCGACGTCCTCGCCCGTCCACAGCAGGCGCATCAGCGCGACGGCCTCCCGCAGCCGGGCGAACCGCTCCCGGAACTCCGGCCACTCCCGCCCGGAGACGGCGATCTCGTTGAGCGCCTCCCCGGTTCCGACACCGAGGACCACCCGGCCCTCGGAGAGCAGCGACATCGTCGCGAAGGCCTGCGCGATCACCGCCGGGTGGTAGCGGAACGTCGGGGTGAGCACGCTGGTGCCGATCGTGACGCGGCGGGTGCGCTCGGCGACCGCCGCCATCCAGGCCAGGGAGAACGGGGCGTGCCCGCCGGTGTGCCGCCACGGCAGGAAGTGGTCGGACACCCACACGCTGTCCAGCCCGACCTCCTCGGCCCGGACGGCGAACTCCACCAGGTCGCGCGGGCCGAACTGCTCGGCCGACGCCTTGTACCCGACCCGCAGCGTCACCGGGAGCCTCCTGCGCGCAGCACGGCCGCGGCGTCGCGCACCGCGTCCACGATGAACTGGTAGCCGGTGCAGCGGCAGAGGTTGCCCGAAATGCCCGCCCGGATCTCCTCGTCCGTGGGGTCGGGGTTCGCGGCCAGCAGCTCGCGCACCGTGAGCAGCATCCCGGGCGTGCAGAACCCGCACTGGAGGCCGTGGTGGCGCCGGAAAGCCTCCTGCAGGGGGTCGAGCTCGGGCCCGTTCGCCAGGCTCTCCACGGTCTCGATCTCCGCGCCGTCGGCCTGGACGGCCAGCGTGCAGCACGAGCGGGCGGTGCGCCCGTCCAGCGTCACGGTGCAGGCGCCGCAGACGCCGTGCTCGCAGCCGACGTGCACGCCCGCGAGCGCGCAGTCGCGGCGCAGGAAGTCCGAGAGCGTCCTGCGGGGCTCGACGTGGGCGTCGACCCGGCGCCCGTTGACGGTCATGGTCACGGTGGTCGGTGCGGTGCTGTGGTCGGTCACGGTCATGCCGCGGCCCTCCTCGCGATCGGGGTCAGGCACCGGCGGGTGAGCACGGCGGCCAGGTGGCGGCGGTAGTCGGCGGGGGCGTGGACGTCGGTGACGGGCGCGGTGGCCCCGGCGACGGCGGCGGCCGTCGCGGCGATCACGTCCGGGCCCGGGACGGCACCGGTGAGCAGGCGTTCGGCGGCGTCCGCGCGGACCGGCGCCGGGCCGACCCCGGCTGCCGCGATGCGGGCGTGGGCCACCGTGCCGTCCGGGGCGAGGCGGACCGCGGTGAGCACGGCGGCGAGCGCGAAGTCGCCGTGGCGGCGGGCGAACTCCTGCACCGCGACGGCGGTGCCCGGCTCCTGCTTCGGCACCCGCACCGCGACCAGCACCTCGTCCGGTCCGGCCGCGGTGGTGAGGAAGCCGCGGAAGAAGTCGGCCGCCGTGACCGCGCGCCGCCCACCCGGCCCGGCGAGGACCAGCTCGGCGTCCAGGACGCGCAGCGCGGCCGGGATCTCCGCGGCCGGGTCCGCGTGCGCAGCGCTGCCGCCGAACGTGCCGCGGTTGCGGATCGTCACGTGCCCGACGTGGGCGAGCGCGGCGGGCAGCAGCGGGACGGCCGCCGCGACCAGCGGGGAGGTCTCGACGTCGCGGGTGCGGGTCATCGCGCCGATCTCCAGGTGGTCGCCCGCATCGCGGATCCCGGCGAGCCCGCCGAGCCGGCCGAGGTCGACCAGCACGCTCGGTTGGGCCAGGCGCATCGCGAGCAGCGGGACGAGACTCTGCCCGCCGGCGAGCACCTTGGCCTCGCCGTCGGACTCCGCGAGCACCGCGACGGCATGCTCGACGGAGGTGGCGTGGACGTGGCCGAACGGGGCGGGTTTCATGCGCGCTCCTTCTCGGCTCGCGTGATCAGGGCGTGCAGCCGGGGCGGCGTGACCGGCAGCACGGTGACGTGGACGCCCAGGTCGGCCAGCGCGTCGTCGATGGCCGAGGCCACCGCGGACGGGCCGCCGATGGTGGCCGCCTCGCCCATGCCCTTGAAGCCGCCGGGGATGTGCGGGGCGGGCGTGTCCATGTGCAGCGTGGTGAACGGCGGCACCTCGGCCGCGGTGGGCATGAGGTAGTCCATGAACGTGGTCGTGAGCGGCTGCCCGTCGGGGCCGTAGACGATCTCCTCGAAGAGCGCGCCGCCGATCGCCTGGGCCGCCCCGCCGTGCAGCTGCCCGTCGACGATCATCGGGTTGATCACGGTGCCGCAGTCGTGGGCGATGAGGTAGTCCAGCAGCGTGACGGCGCCGGTCTCCCGGTCCACCTCGGCCAGCACCGCGGTGGCGCCGTAGGAGAAGGCGTTGTTCGGCGGGTCGAACACCTCCCGCTCCTCCAGGCCGGGCGCCTCGCCCTCGGGGAGGCGGCCCACGGTGCGGTAGCAGGCGTCGGCGACCTCGCGCAGCATCACGGACGGGCCGTCCGGGGCGCCGGCGACCGAGATCCGCCCGTCGGTGATCTCCAGGTCCGCCGGCGCGACCTCCAGGAGCTCCCCGGCGATGCGCAGCACCTTCTCCCGCAGGCGGCCTGCCGCGCCGAGGACGGCGGCGCCGCCCACGGGCCCGCCGCGGCTGCCGCCGGTGCCGTATCCGGTGAACGGGACGCGGTCGGTGTCGCCGGTGACCACGGTGACCGTGTCGAACGGGACCCCGAGCGTGTCCGCCGCGACCTGCGCCAGCGCCGTCTCCACGCCCTGGCCCATGGCCGACATCCCGCTGCGGACGGTGACCCCGCCGGTCGGGTCGATCCGCACGACCTCCTCGTCGAACCCGGAGTGCCGGATGCCGAGCAGTGTCATGATCCGCGAGTTGCCGGTGGCGCTCAGCTCGACGTGGAAGGAGTGCCCGATGCCGATGCAGCGGCCCTCGGCGGCGGCCTCGGCCTTGCGCTTCTCCCAGCCCCGCTCGGCGACGGCCTGCTCGGTCAGCTCGAGGCACTCGGCGTAGCGGCCGCTGTCGAACACGAACGCCGTGCTCTGGTAGGGGAACGCACCGGGTGCCACGAAGTTGCGGCGCCGGACCTCGTTGGCCGGCAGGCCCAGCGTCGCGGCGAGCTTGTCCACGATCCGCTCGTGGGCGAAGTTGGCCTTCGGCTGCCCCCAGCCGCGGTAGGAGCCGTACGGGGAGCGGTTGGTGAGCACGCCGACGACGGTGGACGCGACGGCGCCGACGTCGTACGGCCCGGTGAAGGAGGCGGCCGAGGCCCAGGCGGGGCCGATGCCGGGGGTGGCGAGCCGCCCGCCCAGCACGGCGTGGAAGGTGCCCCGCATCCCGAGGATCGTCCCGTCGGCGCGCGCCGCGACCTCGACGTCGATGCGCTGCTCGCGGGCGTGCGCGTTGGCGACGAAGCTCTCCAGCCGGTCCTCCACAATCTTGACCGGACGCCCGGTGGTGCGGGCCAGCAGCGCGGCGAGCACCTCCTCGGCGTAGAAGTCGAACTTGTTGCCGAACCCGCCGCCGACGTCGGGGGTGAGCACCCGGATCCGCTCGGTCGGCAGGCCCAGCACCTCGCCGAGCAGGTCGCGGGCCAGGTGCGGGGCCTGCGTGGAGATCCAGATCTCCAGCCGTCCGGTGAACGCGTCCCAGGTGGCGACGGCGCCGCGCGTCTCCAGCGGCGCGCCGGTCTGCCTGCCCCAGTACAGCGTGTCGGAGACGACGACATCGGCGCCGGCGAACGCGGCGTCGACGTCGCCCTTGGGGAACGTCATGGACCCGGCGCGGTTGTCCGGCCAGTCCGGGTAGAGCCGCGGCGCGTCCGGCGCCAGGGCCTCGTCCAGCGTCGTCACGGCCGGGAGGGGTTCGAAAACGACCTCGATCAGGCCGAGCGCGTCCTCCGCGACGTAGCGGTCGACCGCGGCCACGGCGGCCACGGGCTCCCCGGCGTAGCGGACGCGGTCGGTAGCGAGCGCGTATCCCCCGGTGTCGCGCTGGCCGGGGACCACCTGGTGCAGCACCGGCTGGGGCGCGGCGCACAACCGCGCGGCGTCGGCGCCGGTGAGCACCGCGACCACACCGTCCAGGGCCAGCGCAGCGGAGGTGTCGATCGCGACGATCCGGGCGTGCGCGTGCGGGCTGCGCAGCACCGCCGCCTCCAGCATCCCGGGCAGCACGACGTCGTCGAGGTAGCGGGTGCGGCCGGTGAGCAGGCGGGGGTCCTCGGCCCGGGGCACCCGCGCCCCGATCAGCCGCGGCGGGTGATGGTGAGCGGTCACGGGCCGAAGCCTGCGTCCCCACGGCCCGCCGGTCACCGGCCACGGTGCACCGACCGCGGCGGCGGCGTTGGGCCACGGTGGCCGAAGCCGCGGCGGCCGCCGGCCTCCCGGCCGGCCTGGCGGGGTCCCGACCCGCTCGGCAGAATGGCCGCCAGCCCGTCCGTGAGGAGCGCCCTCGTGCCGTCTCCGGGAAACCTGCCCGCCGACGCCAGCCGCATCGTGGGGCGCGCCCGGGAGGTCCGGGAGGTCCGGGCGCTGCTCGGGCGCGCCCGCCTCGTCACCCTCACCGGCCCCGGTGGCATCGGCAAGACGCGCGTGGCGCTGCAGGTCGCCCGCGACGCCTCCCGCGCGTTCCCGGGTGGGGCCTGGTTCGTCGAGCTCGCCGCGCTGCGCGATCCCGCGCTGGTCGAGGCGACGGTGGCGGCCGCGCTGGGGCAGGAGGACGGCAGCACGCTGCGCGGCGGCCTCGCGGACCGGATCCGCTCCTGGGACGCGCTGCTGGTGCTCGACAACTGCGAGCACCTCGTGCAGGCCTGCGCCGAGCTGGTGCGCGACGTGCTGCGCGGCGCGCCCGGCGTGCGGGTCCTCGCCACCAGCCGCGAGGAGCTCGGCGTCACCGGCGAGCACGTGCTGCCGGTCGCCCCGCTGCCGGTCCCGTCCCCGGCGACCGGGGAGGATCCGTTGCCGGGGCTGCTCGCCTGCGAGTCCGCGCAGCTGCTGCTCGACCGCGGCCGGGCGATCGTGCCGGACTTCGCGCTCACCCCCGACAACGCCGCCGACGTGGCCCGGTTGTGCCGCCGCCTCGACGGTGTCCCGCTGGCCATCGAGCTGGCCGGGGCCCGGCTGCGGACCCTGTCCGCGGGCCAGATCGCGGACCGCCTCGACGACCCCTACCGGATCCTCACCGGCGGGCCGCGCGACGCCCCGGCCAGGCTCTCCAGCGCCGAGGACGCGGTGACCTGGAGCTACGAGCTCTGCTCACCGGCCGAGCAGGCGCTGTGGGCGCGGATGAGCGTGTTCGCGGGCCCGGTGGACGCCGACACCGTCGAGCGGGTGTGCGCCACCCCGGGCGGGCCCCCGGACGCGACGGCCGACCTGCTCGACGGGCTCGTCCGCAAGTCCGTGGTGGTCCGCGAGCCCGGCGGCCAGCCGGACGCGGGCGACGTCCCCCGCTTCCGGATGCTCGACACGATCCGCCACCACGGCAGGCTGCACCTCGACGATCCCCACGCCGGGGCGGCCGAGCTGGCCCGCCGGCACGCCGACCACCACGAGGCGCTGGTCCGCCGGGCCGAGGCCGAGTGGTTCAGCGACCGGCAGGTGATCCACGCGCACCGGCTGCGGCGGGCGCTCCCGGACCTGCGGGTCGCCGTGGACCACCGGCTGCGCGGCGACGACCCGGACCGGGCCCTGCGCATGGCCTCGGACCTGCGCGCGGTGTGGCTGTGCCTGGGCAACCTCCGGGAGGGCGACCTGTGGCTGCGCCGGGCCCTGGACGTGGCGCCGCCGCGGACCCCGGCGGGGCCGCGGGCGTCGTGGCTGCACGGCTGGATCCAGCTGCTCCTCGGGGCCGAGGACGCCGCGCGGGCGTCGCTCGCCCGCGCGCACGACGCGGCACAGGAGCTGGGCCAGCCGGCGGCGGGCGACCACGCGACGGCGCTCCTCGCGGCCGCCGACGCGTTCGCGGGCGATCTCGACCGGGCCGTCGACGGCTGCCGCGCCGCCCTGGCCGGCCGCCGCGCGGACGGCGACGTGCCCGGCGTCGCGTTCGTCCTGATGCTGCTGGGCGAGATGCACTGGGCCCGCGGCGAGCTCGACGACGCCCTGGCGTGCGCCACCGAGTCCGAGGCGCTGTGCGGCGCCACCGGCGAGGTGTGGTGCCGCTCCTACGCGGTGTGGGTGCAGGCGCTCGCCCTGAGCGGGCGGGGCGAGGCCGCCGAGGCGGCGCGGGCGGCGCAGGCGGCACTGGAGATGAAGCGGCGGCTCGGCGACACCGTCGGGATGCTGCTGGTCGCCGAGGTCCTGTCGTGGACCCTCGGCGCCGAGGGCCGCTGGGCGGACGCCGGGCTGCTGCACGCTGCGCTGCGGCCCCGCTGGGACGGGACGTGCTCGGCGCTCATGGGCTTCGGCGAGCTGATCGCGCAGCGCAACCGGTGGGACGAGCGCATCGGCTCGCATCTCGGGACGTCGCGGCTGCGCCGGGTGCAGGATGCCGGGGCGGCGCTGTCGGTCGACGAGGCCGTCCGGGTCGCGCTCGACGGCGGCGCGCGGGCCCCGGTGCCGGGCCGCACCCGCCGGGACCGGCCCGCCGCCCGCGACCCGCTGACCCCGCGGGAGACCGAGGTCGCCGCGCTGCTCGCGGACGGGCTGAGCAACCGCGACATCGCGGCCCGCCTGGTGATCTCCCCGCGGACCGCGGAGGTGCACGTCGAGCGCGTGCTCGTCAAGCTCGGCTTCACCCGCCGCGCTCAGGTCGCCGGGTGGTGGCACGGGGCACCGGCCGGGCCGGACGCCGGATACGTAGCGCGTACGTAGTCTCCACGACGACGGCGCACCCGGGCCGCGGCGAGGCTGTCCGGCGTGAACACCGCGCTGCGCAGGGTCGTCCCGGCCGCCGCCCCCCGGCCCGGCGACCGCCCGGCCGTCGGGCTGGGCCGGCTGCTGGCCGCGACCGCGCCGGACACCGTCCGGATCGTCCGGGCCCCGGACGGGCTGGACGTCGAGGTCCGCGGCGTGGCCGTCTGGGATCTCGCCACGCCGGCGGCCGAGGCCGTCGCGGCGGGCGACCTCGTGCTCGTCACGGCCACCGGGGCGGCCGCCGACCCGATGCGGCTGCGGCGCGCCGCCGCGCAGGCCGCGGCGCGCGGCGCGGCGGGCCTCGTCCTGCGGCCGCGGGCCGCGCACCCGGACTGGGTCCCCGCAGCCGAGCTCGCCGTGCTGACCGCCGGGCCGCGCCGAGCCTGGCCCGCCGTGCGTCGCGAGCTGCTCGCCGCGCACGCCCTGCAGGGCGCACCCCTCCCCGACGGTGGCGACCTGCACGCGCTCGCCGACGACGTCGCGGCCGCGTTCGGCGCGACGGTGCTGGTCACCGGGAACCGCCTCGAGGTGCTCGCGCACAGCCTGCACGACGGCGAGCCGCACGAGCCGACCCGCGAGTGGATCCTGCGCCGGGTCCCGCCCGCCGCGGCACCGGTGGCAGTCCGGGCGCTCGCCGCAGCGGCCGGGGTGGTCGAGGTCCGCGGCCCGGACGGGCGGGACTGGCAGGCGGTCGCCGTCCGGGCCGGTGGCGAGACCCTCGGCACCCTCTGGTGCGCCGGGTCCGTCGCCGGGAGCACGGAGGCGCACGGGCACGAGGTCCTGGCCCGGGCCGCACGGCGGGCAGCGGCCTGGCTGGCCCGCACCGCGGCGCCGCAGCCGCGGTCGCGGCTGGGCACGGACCTGCTCCACGCCGCCCTCGCCGGGCACGGCTGGCCGGACGAGCTGGTGGAGCTGGTCGCGGGCCCGGACGGCGGGCCGCCGCGCCTGCTCGTGTTCGGAGCCGGCCCGCGAGCTGCGGCCGGTGCCGCCACCGACCGGCTCGAACGCCTCCTCGCGCTGCAGCTGGGACCCGCCGTCCCGCGCCTCGTCACCGCCCGCGCCGGCGGCCGGATCTACGCCCTCGCCCCGGACTCGGCTCGGCTCGTCGAGGCTGTCGGCGACGTCGTCGAGCGGGCCCGCCGCCGCGGCCACCCCGAGCTGCGCTGCGTCGTCGGGGATCCGGCGGGACGCGCGGAGCTGGCGCTGCACCGTGCGGAGATCGACCGGCTCCTCGACGTCCTCGCCGGGGAGCCCGGCCCGGCTGTGGCGGAGGTCGCCGACCACCGGAGCCGCAGCGTGCTCGCCGAGCTGGCGGGCACGGCGGCAGAGCGCCCCCGCCTGCTGCGCGGCCCCGTGCAGCGGCTCCGGGAGATCGACGCGGCCGACGGCACCCGCTACCTGGAGACCCTGCGCGCCTACTTCGACGCGCGCCAGGACGTCATGCGCGCCGCCCGCTCCCTCCACCTGCACCGCAACACCCTGCGCTACCGGCTCGGCCGCATCCGCGCACTCGCCGGCCTCGACCTCGACGACCACGCCGACCGGCTCGTCGCGGAGCTGCAGCTGCGCCTGCACGACCTGGTCGGAACCGCACGCACCGAAGGGAAGGCGTCGTGACCTACTCCGTCGTCGCCCGCGACCCGGACACCGCAGCGCTGGGCGTGGCCTGCCAGTCCCACTTCTTCGCGGTGGGCCGGGCGGTGAACCACGCCGAGGCTGGTGCGGGCGCGATCGCCAACCAGTCGCTCATCGAGCCCGCCTACGCACGACTCGGTCTCGCGGCCCTGCGGGAGGGCGCCACCGCGCAGCAGGCCCTCGACGCCGGGCTCGCCGCCGACCCGCTGCCGGAGCTGCGCCAGGTCGCGATCGCCGACGCCAGGGGCGGGCTCGCCGTGCACACCGGCAAGCGCTGCGTCGGTGCGGCAGGCGCCCGCGCCGGGGACTCCTGGCTCGTCCAGGGCAACATGCTCGCGTCCGAGGCGGTGCTGGACGCCATGGCCGCCGCGATGGCCGCCGGCGGCCCGCTCGTGGACCGGATGCTCGCGGCGCTCGCCGCCGCCGACGCCGCGGGCGGCGACCTGCGCGGGCGCCAGGCGGCCGGGATCCGGGTCGTCGCCGCCGGCGAACCCGACGACGCGACCGACGGGGTGCTGCTCGACCTGCGCGTCGAGGACGCGCCCGACCCGGTCGCCGAGCTCACCCGCCTCGTCGGGCTCGCGCGGTCCAGCGCGTCCGTCCTCGGGGTGCTGGCCGGCGAGGGGGTGCTGGTCGGGGAGTACCGCGAACCCCGTCCCGGCGCGACCGACGCGGCGCTCGCGACCCTCGCCGCCGTCGCAGGGGAGGACTCGGAGGCGGGGTTGGAGGCCCAGCTCTGGCACTGCGTCCTGCTCACCCGTGCCGGGCGCACCGCCGAGTCCGCGACAGCGGCGCGAGCGCTGCTCGGCCGGCGCCCCGAGCTACGGCAGTTCCTCCACAACCTCGCCGAGGCGGGGTACCTCGAGAGGAGTCCGGCATGACGACCACCCGCGACGCGCGGTTCACCGTCGACGGCCCGGCGGGGCGGGTCTGCGCCGTCCACCGCGGCGGCGACCCGGACGCCGTCCCCGTCCTGCTGCTGCACCCGGTCAACACGGCCGCCGCCGTCTGGGACGACGTCGCCGCGGCACTGCCCGGGGAGTCGGTGGCGGTCGACTACCGCGGCCACGGGTCCTCCGAACCCGGCCCGCCGTACCTGCCGGCGGACTTCGCCGCGGACGCCCTCGCCGTGCTCGACCACCTGGGCTGGAACCGGGTGCACCTCGTCGGCGGCTCCATCGGCGGCGCCGTGAGCGTCGAGGTCGCCGCGCGGGCGTCGGCGGAGGTCGCGAGCATCGCGTGCTTCGGCGCCACGCTGCGGATCGGGCTGGCCGAGGCCGACCTGGAACCGCTGCTCGTGGAGCTGCGCGAGCTGGGGGTGGGCGGCTGGTTCGCCCGCCACGGCCACGAGCTGCTCGGTCCACGCGCCCGCACGGGCGCCGCGCGGCGGCTCGCCGAGCTGGCCGGCGGGCGCGACACGGCGATGGTCGAGCAGATCGTGCGTGCCACCTTCGCCCACGCCGACTCCCGCGCCGTCGCCGCCGCCCTGCCGCGCCTGCCCGCCCTGGTCGCCGTCGGCAGCCACGACCCGACCTGCCCGCCCGCGATGGCCGCCGAGCTCGCCGAGCTGCTCGGCACGCCCGTCACGGTGCTCGACGGGATCGGCCACCTGCCCATGCTCGAGGCGCCCGCCGAGGTCGCCGAGCTGATCACCGCGCTGCACGAGCACACCCGCTGAGAAACCCGAGGAGAACCATGTCCAGCGACGACTACCCGACCGCGGAGCCCCGGTTCATCGGCCCGGCCGAGGACATCGAGGAGATCCGCAAGGCCCACCGCGACTGGTGGGCGGGCAACCACACCCGCGAGATCCCGCGGTGCGCCCGCAACTTCGGCCCCGGAACCCTCATGTTCAACCTCAACGGGCACACCTACTACGGGCTCGACGAGATGATCCAGGCCTGGGAGTACTACTGCGAGGCGCTCGAGATCGACGTCGTGCACCTGTGGGACTACCGGATCCAGGTCGACGGCGACCTCGCCGTCCTCACCTGCGAAGGGGTGTTCCCGACCAAGGCGTCGTCCGAGGACGGCGGCTGGGCCGCGAGCAACCTCGAGATCGGCAAGCCCGGCGAGGCGCCGGTCGGCGTCCGGTTCCGGGAGACCTCCTTCGCCCGCCGCGACGACGGCGACGGCAACCCGGTGTGGAAGATCTGGCACTTCCACTGCTCGCCCGCGGCCCCGGCCGACGAGGAGCGCCCGGGCATCGGCGACACCTGGGACGGCCGCGGCGGCGCCCGCGGCGGCGCCGTCGCTCAGACCGTCGAGCTGCCGCTGCCCGCCGAGGTGAGCTGATCATGGGCGCCCCCGACGTCGGCCTCGTCCTCGCGAGCAGCACACCGCCGGAGCTGATCGGCTCGACCGCGCGGCTCGCGGAGGAGCTCGGCTTCGCCGAGCTGTGGATCCCCGAGGACTACTGGTTCCTCGGCTCGGTGGCGAGCCTGGTGCGCGCGCTGTCGGCGACCGAACGCATCCCCGTCGGCGTCGGCGTGATGTCGGCGCTGGTCCGCCATCCCGCGGTGGCCGCCATGGAGATCGCGTGCGCCGAGCGGATGTTCCCCGGCCGGGTCCTGCCGGGGATCGGGCTCGGGATCCCGCCGCTGATGGCGCAGATGGGCCTGAACCCGCCGTCGCAGCTCTCCGCGATCCGGGAGAGCATCGCGATCCTGCGCACGCTGCTCGCGGGTGAGGAGTGTGCCGCCGGGTCCGCCGGGGACGGTGTGTTCGAGGCGAAGGGGATCCGGCTCAGCCACGTGCCCGCCACGCCGCCACCGATCTACACCGGCGTGCTCGGGCCGCGGATGCTGCGCCTGTCCGGGGAGATCGCCGACGGCACGGTGGTCTCGGCGATGTCGAGCCCGGCCTACCTGCGCTGGCTCAAGGGCTGTGTCGAGGAGGGCGTCGCACGGCGGGCCGAGCCGCCCGCCGCGCCGCACCGGCTGCCCACCTTCGCCATGTACTGCGTGCACGACGACCCGGAGAAGGCCCGGGCGGCGGTGCGGCCGCTGGTCGCGCTGTACCTGAGCCACCTCGCGGCGAGCCCGCTCGTGTCGGTCAACGACTTCGGGCCCGAGGTCGTCGAGCTCTGCGAGCGCGGCGGTGCCGACGCGGCGGGGCTCATCGCCAAGGAGATGCCCGACGCGTGGCTCGACGAGCTGACCGTCGCGGGCGACCCGGCCACCTGCGCGCGCCGGATCGAACGCCTGCACGAGGCGGGCGCCGACTCGGTCGTCCTGATGCCGCTCGTGGCCGGGGACCCCGACGAGGTCGAGGCGACGCTGCGCATCACCGCGGAGCAGGTGCTGCCGATGGTCGGGGCGGGCTGAGCCAGCGGGACCGGCGCGGTCGCGCCGGCCGCCGGCGTCATGATCACCAGCGCCGGTGCACAGCGTTCGTATACGGACGTCCTGCACCGGTGACGGTGATCATGGGGCGTCCGATCAGCTCGGCGACCTCGGGGTCGGCCGCGGCCAGCGGCGCGTCCAGGACGCTCATCGGGCCTGCTCTCCCCCGGTGAGGAGGGACGCGTACTCGGTCGCGCTGCGCAGGTCGCCGAGCGCCTCCACCCGGACGGTGAACAGCCAGCCCGCGCCGAACGGGTCCGCGCTGACGAGCCCGGGCGTGTCGGCCAGGGTCGCGTTCACGGCCACGACCTCGCCGGAGACCGGGCTGAACAGCTCGGACACCGCCTTGGTCGACTCGATCTCGCCACACACCTCGCCGGCGGTGACCGCGGTGCCCGCCTCGGGCAGCTCGATGAACACGATCTCGCCGAGCGACTCGACGGCGGCCGACGTGATGCCGACCCGGACGGCCTCGGCAGGCGCCGGGGTGCCGGGCGCGATGGCGACCCACTCGTGATCGGCGGAGTAGCTGAGGTCGGCGGGAAGCGGGGATTCGGACATCCTGGATCTCCTCGTCAGGGGTCAGCGGCGGTAGAAGGGCGGGGTGACGACGACGTAGGGCTCGGGCCGACCGCGGACGTCCACGGCGACCTCGGTGCCCGGCGCGGCCCGCGCGGCGTCGACGTAGCCGAGCGCGATCGGGTGGCCGAGCGTCGGGGACAGTGCCCCGGAGGTGACCCGCCCGACGACCGAGCCGTCCTCGGCCACGACGAGGTAGCCGGTGCGGGCGGCCCGCCTGCCGGTGCCGCGCAGGCCCACCAGCCTGCGTTCGAGCTCGCGCCCGGCGAGCAGCGCCAGCGCGTCGCGACCGACGAACGGCTTGCCGAGGCGGACGACGCGGCCCAGCCCGGCGGAGTACGGGTCGATGGTGCTGCTGAGCTCCTGGCCGTGCAGCGGCATACCCGCCTCCAGCCTGAGGGTGTCGCGGCAGGCCAGCCCGGCCGGCACGAGGCCCGCGGGGCGGCCGGTGGCGAGCAGCCGGCGCCAGAGTGCGGGCGCCCGCGCCGCCGGGAGGTAGAGCTCGAAACCGTCTTCGCCGGTGTAGCCGGTGCGCGCGAGCAGGACCTCGTGGCCCGCGACGGTGGCCGGGGTCGCGGCGTAGTAAAGCAGCGCCGCCACCACGTCGGCCTGGCCGGACGGGACAAGCCCCCGCAGGATCTCCACCGAGCGGGGGCCCTGGACCGCAATCAGCGCCGTCGCGGCGGAGCGGTCGGTGACGGTCGCGTCGAAACCGGCGGCCCGTCGGGTCAGCTCGGTGAGGTCGGCGGCCGTGTTCCCCGCGTTGACGACGGCGAGGAAGCGGTCCGGCGCCAGCCGGTAGACGACGAGATCGTCGAGCACGGTGCCCTCGGTGCTGCAGAGCAGCGAGTACCTCGCCCGGCCGATCCCGACCGCGGAGAGGTCGCCGACCAGGGCGTGGTCGAGCGCCGCGGCGGCCTGCGGTCCGGACACCTCGATCTCACCCATGTGCGAGAGGTCGAACAGGCCCGCCGCCGTCCGCACGGCCCGGTGCTCGGCGAGCTCGCTGTCGTAGCGCAGCGGCATCCGCCAGCCGGCGAAGCTCGTCAGCACGGCGCCGAGCGCAGCGTGTTCGGCGTGCAGCGGGGAGGTCGGGACGGGTTCGGGGGACGTCGATGTCGGCACGCGGGGCTCCGGATCGGCAAGCGCCTCTCGGCGGTCTCCCCGGCTCTGTCGTCGGACCTGAGAGATTCGCGGGCCGGGCCCGCTTGCCCCTTCGGTGCGAGCCCGCGGGCGGCGGGACCGCTTTCCAGAGTTGCCTCGTCGCGGCGGTGCGGTGGCCTGAGAGATTCCTGGGGAGGAGTTGCTCCTACGGCTCCGGTCCCCGTGGGGTGGGCCGGATCTCCCGCTGCGAGTCGAACGGCGATGTGGAGTGGTGTGTGCTCCCGCCCGGCGGTGCGCGCGCGGTCATGACGCGACCAGGTCGTCGAGCCGGTCGCGTACGCGGTCGGCGTCCAGCCACAGGTACAGGCAGCGGCGTGTGAGGGCGTCGTGGACCTCGCGGGTGCGGTTGGAGGTGAGTACGACGATGGGTGGGGTGCTGGCGCGGACTTCGCCGAGTTCGGGGATGGACACGGCGTGTTCGGTGAGGACTTCGAGGAGGAAGGCTTCGAACTCGTCGTCGGCGCGGTCGATCTCGTCGACCAGCAGCACGCTGGGGCTGTGTTGCAGGGCACGCAGGATGGGGCGGGCGAGTAGGAAGCGGTCGTCGTAGAGGGAGGCCTCGACGGCGTGGACGTCCATGGGTGGGCCGCCGGCGGCGGTGGCGGCCGTGCGCTCCAACGGGGTCTCCAGCAGCATCGGTGTGCACTCCTCGCCGACGGCGGCCGCGAGCGGCTGCTCGCGGCCGGCGCCGGTGGTGGGGACGGGTCAGGACTCTGCGGCGCCGATCGCACCGATGAGCCGGAGCACGTAGTCCGGGGCCAGCGGGAGCTGGCGGATCCGGGCTCCGAACGGTGCCAGAGCGTCGGCGACGGCGTTGGCGACGGCCGCGGGCGCGGCGATCTGCCCGCCCTCGCCCATGCCCTTGATGCCACCGATGCTGAACGGCGAGGGCGACTCCAGGCTGAGCACCTCGATCGGCGGCACGTCGGTGGACGTCGGGATCAGGTAGTCCATGTACGTCGTGGTGAGCGGCTGCCCGTCCTCGCCGTAGACGAACTGCTCGTACAGGGCGCCCCCGATGCCCTGCGCGATCGCGCCCTGCACCTGGGCCTCGACGATCATCGGGTTGATGACCGTGCCGCAGTCCTCCACCGCGACGATGCGGTCCAGCCGGACCGCGCCGGTACCGGCGTCGACCTCGGCGAGCACGACGACGCACCCGTTGGCGTACGTCGCGGGCGGGTCGTAGAACCGGGTCGAGGTGAGCATCGGCTCCGACGCACGGACGTCGGAGTCCCAGTAGGCGGCGAACGCGACCTCGGCCATGGTCTTCGACGCCCCCGGTGCCCCGCCGACGGAGATGACCCCGTCCTCGATCGTGAGGTCGTCCGGGTTCGCCTCCAGCATGTTCCCCGCGACCTTGAGGATCTGCTCGCGGACGTCGGCGGCGGCCCGCGCCACCGTCGCGCCGCCGATCACCGCGCTGCGGCTGGCGTAGGTGCCGAGCCCGTAGGGCGCGGTGAGGGTGTCGCCGTAGACCACCTTGACGTCCGCCATGTCGATGCCGAGGCCGTCCGCGGCGATCTGGGCGTACGTGGTCTCGTGGCCCTGGCCGTGGCACGACGTGCTCACCGCGACCGTGACCGTGCCGCTGGGGTCGACGGTGACCGTCGAGTTGTCGTGCGACGGAAGCGGCGTGCCTGCCTGGGCCGAGGAGTCGCTGCCCCAGGCCGTCTGCTCGACGTAGGAGCTGATCCCGAGCCCGAGATAGCGCCCCTGCTCGCGCAGCCTCGCCTGCATCGTCCGGAACGCCGGGTAGTCGACGGTCTTCATGGCGAGTTCCAGCGACTCCAGGTAGCTGCCGCTGTCGTAGAGCTGCCCGGTGATGGAGCGGTAGGGCAGGTCCTCGGAGTGCAGCATGTTGCGCCGCCGGATCTCGACCGGGTCGATGTCCAGGTCCCGGGCGATCTCGTCGATCATGATCTCGCGCACGGTGTTCGCGGCCGTCCAGCCCACGCCGCGGTAGGCCGCGACGGGGCTCTTGTTCGTGAGCGACGCCGCGACCGTCTCGTCGAAGGCGTCGATGCGGTACGGGCCGGGGAACGACTTCGAGGCGAGCGCGGGCTCGATCAGCGCGCTCTCGGTGTTGAACGAGTAGCCGCCGCCGTCACCGACGAACTCCCCGCGCACGCCGAGGAGCTTCCCCTCCGCTGAGGCCGCGACCTCGAGGGTGATGTACTCCTCCTTGGCCTGCGTCGCGGCCAGCAGGTGCTCGTGCCGGTCCTCGATCCACTTCACGGGCCTGCCGAGCTGCAGGGCGATGAAGGGGATCGCGATCTCCTCCGGCGACGTGCACATCTTCTGCCCGAAGCCGCCGCCGACCTCGGGCGCGATCACCCGCACGCGGTGCTCGGGCAGGCCCAGCTGGCCCGAGATGACCGACCGCAGGAAGTGCGGCATCTGGGTCGACGACCACACGGTCAGCTGCTGCTCGGACCGCTCGTAGTTCGCCAGCACCCCCCGGGTCTCCATCGGGGCCGCGCCGTAGCGGTTGTGGTGGAACGGGATCGAGAAGACCCGGTCGGCGGCGGCGAACGCGGCGTCGGTGTCGCCGTGCCGCTCGGTCTGCCGGTAGATCTCGTTGGTGCCCAGCTGCTCGTGCAGGACGGCGGCGCCGGGGGCGTTCGCGGCCGCGACGTCGGGCACCGGCGGCAGCACCTCGTACTCGACGGCGGCGCCGAGCTGCTCCGCGGCGTCCTCGGCGGCGTAGCGGTCGGCCGCCACGACGACGGCCACGGCGTCGCCCACGAAGCGCACCTTGTCGATCGCGATGACGTTCTGCGGGGTGCGCAGCAGGTTGTCGAGCACGACGTGGTCGATCAGCGGTGGTACGTCGCGCAGGTCCGCCCCGGTGAACACCCACACGGACTTCCCCAGGCCGGGCAGGACCGAGGTGTCGATCGACACGATGCGGGCGTGCGGGTGCGGTGAGCGGACGTAGACGGCGTGCACCAGGCGCGGCAGCACCAGGTCGGCGACGTAGCGTGCCGTGCCGGTGAGGTAGCGCGGGTCCTCGACGCGCTTGGCGCGCTTGCCGATCCACTTGTCCTTGCGGATCGCGAGGTGGTTCTCGAGGAGTGTCTCAGACATGGTGGGAGCCCTTCACCTGCGAGGGGACGACGGTGGACACGTCAGGAAGCCTGCACACTGGACCTCGCCGCCTTCCCCGCCGCGGCCGCGGCCGCGGTCGACCTGACGATGTTCTGGTAGCCGGTGCACCGGCAGAGGTTGCCGTTGAGCCCGACCCGGATCTCGTCCTCGGTCGGGTCCGGGTTCTCGGCGAGCATCGCGTGGACCGACATGAGCATCCCGGCGGTGCAGAAGCCGCACTGCAGGCCGTGGTTGTCGGTGAAGGCCTGCTGGACGTGGTCGAGCGTGCCGTCCTCTGCGAGGCCCTCGACCGTCGAGATCTCGGCCTCCTGCGCCTGCACGGCGAAGATCAGGCACGACCGCACGGCGCTGCCGTCGACCAGGACGGTGCATGCTCCGCAGACGCCGTGCTCGCAGCCGAGCTTGGTACCGGTCAGCCCCACGTCCTCGCGCAGGACGTCGGCGAGGGTGCGCCGGGACTCGATCAGCACCTCGTGGGACTCGCCGTTGACCGTGAGGTTGACCGCGTGCTTGGGGTTCGTCGTCATCGGACTGGTCTCCTTCGTGGTGGTGCCGTCAGGCGGAGGTGCTCGCGCGGTCGAGCGAGGTGCGGATGCCGCGGGTGACCAGCACGCCGGCGACGTGGCGGCGGTAGTCGGCGCTCGCGTGGATGTCGTCGCTGGGCCGCAGCGTCTCCGAGGTGGCACCGGCGGCCCTGGCCAGCAGGGCGTCGTCGACGTCGCCCGTCGCCGTACCGACCAGCAACTGCTCCGCCGCGGTGATCCGGACCGGGGTGGCCCCGCCGCCGAAGACGGTCAGCCGGGCGTCGGAGACGACGCCGTCGGACACCGTCAGCAGGGCGACGACACCGATGATCGCGAAGTCGCCGTGGCGCCGGGCGACCTCCTCGAACGACCAGCCGGAGGACCCGTTCGGCGTGTGGAAGGTGACCGACGTGGCGATCTCGTTGGGCGCCAGCGCCGTCGTGAGGTAGGAGTCGAAGAAGCTCCCGGCGTCGATCGTCCGCGTCCCGGCGGTGCTCTGCGCGGTGACGTGCCCGCCGAGCGTGGTGAGCACGGCCGGCATTTCCGCGGCGGGATCGGCGTGGCAGATGCTGCCCACCACCGTCCCGCGGTTGCGGATCTGGGGATGCCCGACGTGGGCGAGCGCCGCCGCCACGAGCGGGGCCGCGGAGGCGACCACCGGCGACCGTTCGACCTCGTGCTGGCGGGCCGTGGCCCCGATGGTCAGCGTGCCGGAGCCGGCGTCGATGCCGCCGAGGCCGTCGACGAAGTTGAGGTCGACGAGGTGCGCGGGGTTCGCCAGGCGCAGGTTCATCATCGGCACCAGGCTCTGCCCGCCGGAGATGACCTTGGCGTCCTCGCTGGAGTCGAGCAGCTCGGCGGCCTCCTCGACCGTCCGACAGGCGTGGTGGGTGAAGGCGGGTGGCTTCATGCGATGTACCCCCTGGGGGAGATCGGGCTGTGGTGGAACGGACGACCGTGCGGGAAGGTGCGGGAGGGGTGCTGCCCCCGACTCCGGTGGCTGGGTCACGGCGAGGGTATGGGCCACCCGGTGGGGCATCTTCGGCACTCTCTCCGAAGGGAGGGCCGAACTTGGCGGAAACGCACAAGGGCGCCGAGCATGTCAAGAGTGAGTTACGTCGCTGTGTCGTCGCCGTTGTCACCGAGACGACGCGGCGGCGCGCAGCACCGCCTCGACGATCTTCTGGTAGCCGGTGCAGCGGCACAGGTTGCCGGCGAGGGCCCGGCGAACCTGCTCCTCATCGGGGTCGGGCGTGCCCTCCAGCAGCGCGGCGGCGGAGACGACGACGCCGGGGGTGCAGAAGCCGCACTGCACCCCGCCCGCGGCGAGCAGCTCGCGCTGCACCGGGTGGAGGTCGCCGCCGGAGCCCACGCCCTCCACGGTGACGACCTCGCGGTCGTCGGCCTGAACCGCGAGGTAGGAGCAGGAGTTCACGGGCTCGCCGTCGAGCAGCACCATGCACGCGCCGCACTCGGAGTCGTCGCAGCCCTCCTTGGGACCGGTCAGCCCGACGTCCTCGCGCAGCACCGAGAGCAACGAGCGGTGCACCGCCACCTGCAGCTGCGCCCGCACCCCGTTCACGGTCAGGTCGAGGGGATGGCTCACGGGTTCCTCCCGGTCTCGGTGGGCGGCCGAACGGCACGCGCGGTCGCCAGCGCCAGCGCCCGCGTCACGACGACCGACGTCATCGCGCGGCGGTAGGCGGCACCGGCGCGCACGTCGGTGATGGGCGCCACCGCGGCGGCGGCGACCGTGGCCGCCTCGGCGAACGTCTCCGCGTCGGCCCGGCGGCCGATCAGCAGGGCCTCGGCGTGCGGGACCCGCAGGCAGGTCGGCGCGACCGCGGTGAGCGCGAGCAGCGCCGAGCCGACGAGGCCGTCGGGACGCAGGCGGACGGCGGCGGCGGCTCCGACGATCGCGATCTCCATGGCCTTGCGGTGCTCCAGCCGGACGTAGGCGCTGCCGGAGCGCGACGGCGGGCCGGGCACGCGGACGATCGTGAGGAGCTCGTCCGGCGCGGCGGTGGTCCGGCCCGGGCCCGCCAGCAGCTCGGCCACCGGCAGCGTGCGGGTGCCGCGGCCGCTCCGCAGCTCGACCTCGGCCCCGAGCACGAGCAGCGGTGAGCCCAGGTCCATGGCGGGGGAGGCGTTCATCAGGTTCCCGCCGACGGTGCCGGTGGCCCGCGTGGCCGGTGAACCGATCATCGCCGCGGCGTCGGCGAGTGCGGACCACCGGGTGCGGACCCGCGGCGAGCATTCGAGCCACGCGTGCGTGGTGAGCGCCCCCAGCTCCAGCTCGGCCTCCGCGTCGCGCTGCCGCGCGAGCTCGGCGATCCGGTGCACGGCGACCAGCGATCCGGGTAGCGGCTGCTTGCCGTTGCGGGCCGCGACGACGAGGTCCGTCCCGCCCGCGATCACCCGGGCCCCCGGGTCCGCGCCGAGCAGGTCGACGGCCTCGGCCGCCGTGCGGGCGGCGGCGTAGCGGCTCACGACCGGCTCCCGGCGGCGTCGGCCTCGGTGTCGGTATCGGTGTCGGCCTCGGTGTGCAGGGCCGCCCAGACGCGCTCCGCGTTCATCGGCAGCGCCCGGACCCGGTGGCCCGTGGCCGCGGCGATCGCGTTGCCGATCGCCGCGCAGGTCCCGACGACCGGGGGCTCGCCCACCGCCTTGCCCCCGTGGGGACCGCCCTGGTCGACCGGGTCGTCGAGGAACTCGACGGTCACCGCGGGCGCGTCCGGCGCCGTGACGAGCTTGTAGCCCAGCAGCCCCGGGTTGAGCTGGTGGCCGCCGTCGTAGCGGCTTCCTTCCAGCAACGCCATCCCGACGGCCTGGATCACCCCGCCCTCCACCTGGCCCTGCGCGCCGAGCGGGTTTAGCACGCGACCGAACTCGTGCACCGCGACGACCTGCGGGACCGTGACCACGCCGGTCGCCCGGTCGACACGCACCCGGGCGACATGGCAGAAGAACGACGGGGCGGCGAACGCGGAGTACCCCAGCCGCCCGCGGCACCCGCCCAGGTCGTGCTCCGGCAGCGGCGGCGGGTCGCCCGACCCGCTGCCGATCAGCTGGGCGCCCGCGGCGAGCTCGGCGAACGGCACCGCCCGCGTCGGCGTCCCCTTCACCCGCACGGTGCCGTCGACGAGCTCCAGGTCGCTCTTGTCGATCTCCAGCCGCTCCGCGGCGACGTCGAGCAGCTTCTCCCGGACCTCCCGGGCCGCCTCGATCACGGCCCGGCCGTTGTTGAACGTCGTCTGGCTCCCGGCGCTGCCGATGTCGAACGGCCCGGAGTCCGTGTCCTGGTAGAGGACGGAGAAGGAGCCCGGGTCCATCCCCAGCTCCTCGGCCGCGAGCAGCGGCAGGCCCATGACCGACCCGCTGCCGTTCTCCTGCGCGCCCGTGATGATGGTGCCGGTGCCGTCGGGGTTGAGCTTGAGGTACGCGCCGGAGGGCACCGACAGGCTGAACCACCATCCGACGGCGACGCCGAGCGCCTCGTCGGGGCCGGTGGCCTCGCCGGGCCAGCCGGCCAGCTCGGCGGCGCGTTCCAGGCACTCGAGCGCGCTGGAGCTGACGAACCGCTGCCCGGTCTGGCCGGTGTCGCCCGCCCGGACCAGGTTGCGGCGCCGGAACTCCAGCGGGTCCAGGCCCACGAGCCGGGCCAGCTCGTCGGTGTGCTGCTCGACGGCCCAGCAGGTCTGCGGGCCCCCCGGGGCCCGGACGCTGCCCGCGGGCGTCCGGTTCGTGTAGACGGTGTGCACCTCGGCGTGCAGGTGCGGGACGCGGTAGGGGCCCGCGATCATCATCAGCCCGATCTCGGTGGCGAACAGCGCATCGCCGCAATAGGCGCCCGAGTCGAGGACGAGCCGCGCCCGGCGTGCGGTGATCGTCCCGTCGCGCTTCACCCCGGTGGTCAGCTCGATCCGGGCCGCATGGCGCACCTTGTCGGTCGCCAGGAACTCCTCGCGACGGGTGAACACGAGCCGCACGGGCCGCCGCGTGATCCTCGCGAGCAGCGCGACGTGCGCCTCGAAGTGGAAGTCGCACTTCCCGCCGAAGCCGCCACCGAGGTGCGGGACGACGATCCGGACGTCGCTCTGCGGGATCTGCAGGGTCTCCGCGACGCCCGCGCGGGCCGGGAAGGGCACCTGGCTGGTGCTCCAGATCGTGACCTTGTCGCCCTGCCACTGCGCGGCCACGGCGTGCGGCTCGATCGGGACGGCGTGCACCATGTCGCTGCGGTAGGTCTCGGTCAGCTGCAGGTCCGCCTCGGCGAACCCGGCCTCGACGTCGCCCTTCACCGAGGTCATGTAGCCGCAGTCGTTGTGCCCGCGCTCCACCCCGGGCAGGGTCGCGTAGCCCGCCCACTCCGGGTGCACCAGCGGAGCGGACGGATCGAGCGCGGTGTCCGCGTCCAGGACGGGAGTCAGGTCGGCGTACTCGACCCGCACCGCGGCCGCGGCGGCGGCGGCCCGCTCGGGGGTGTCGGCGGCGACGGCCGCGACGATCTCGGCCTCGAACCGGACGACGTCGCGGGCGAACAGCGTCCGGTCCTTGACGAACATCCCGTAGCGGACCGCCGGAGCGTCGGCCTGCGTGATCACCGCGTGGACGCCGGGCATCCGGGCGGCGTGCGACGTGTCGATCGACACGATGCGTGCGTGGGCCCGCCCGGCGTAGACGAACCTGGCGTGCAGCAGCCCGGTGAAGGCGAGGTCGGCGGTGTAGCGCGCCTCGCCGGTCACCTTCGCCAGGCCGTCGCGGCGGACGAACCGCCTGCCCAGCACCGTGGGGGTGCTCGTCATCGCGGGGCCTCCGTTCTGCGGGGGGAGTGCGGGGATGCGGTCATCGGGGGCCCGGCCGCGCGGACCCTGATCCGTACGGCGGGATCGCGCAGGTAGGCCAGCGGGACCTCCTCGATCCCGGTCACCTGCACCCGGCCCGGGTCGGCGCCGGCGAGGATCGCCCGGCGGAAGGCCTCCGTCGTGAGGTCCTCGACGGCCGTGCGGAGCAGGTCGGGACGGCCGGCGCAGATCCGCTCGGCGACGCCGCCGACCGGCGCGATCGCCGCACCGAGCGCGTTGGCCACCTCGAAGTGCGGAGGCCGGATGACCTCGGTGATCCCCGGCATCCGTTCGGGAGCGATGCCACCGGCCCCGCCCACGATGACCAGGGGCAGGTCGCGGGCGCCGAGCGAGACCCGGTCCACGGCCTCGGCGATCATCCGGTCGGCCTCGGCCAGCCGGTCGGCGAGGGCGGTGTGCCACCGCTGCGCGACCGGGTCGGTGCCGAACGTCGTGCGCCCGGCCGCCACCGCGGCGTCGGTCAGGGTCGGCACCGACCCGCCGGAGCAGAGGGCGTCGCGCACCGGCCCGCCCCCGATCGGCACGTCGATCACGTCGGGCAGCCGGAAGTTCGTGACCACGCCGTTGACGCTGTACGGGGTGAGCGACTCCCAGGGGAAGCCGTTGACGAGCCGGCCCACGGCCGTCCCGGAGCCGCCGATGTCGGCCACCACCGCATCGGTGACCCCGCTGCTGAACGCGCCGCCGCACATGCTGGTGGCGGGGCCGCTGCCGATCTGCAGGACCGGGAACCGCGTCGCGTAGTCCAGGGCCATCTGGGTCCCGTCGTTCTGCGCGAGGTAGCACTCCGCGCCCACGCCGTGGCGGTGCGCGGCCTCCCGCAGCACGGCCGCCTCGGCCGCGACGCTCCCGGAGAGCGCCGCGTTGAGGACGGTCGCGTTCTCCCGTTCGAGCAGCCCCATCGAGCCGATCTCGTGGCTGGTCGAGATCGGGATCTCGCCCAGCTCGGCGCGCAGGATGGCGGCCGCCCGCTCCTCGTCGGCGGGGTCGACGGGGGAGAAGACCGCGGTGATCGCGACGGCCTCCGCCGCGACAGCGACCTCGGCGGCGAACCTCGCGATCGCGCGCTCGTCGAGGGGGGCGATCCGCACCCCGTCGAACTCGCAGCCGCCCGCGACCACCGCGGTACCGGCCGCCACCGCCGCGCGCAGCTCGGGGGGCCAGGTGACCAGCGGCGGCACGGCCGAGGTCAGCGGGGCCCCGATGCGCAGCACCGCGACCCGGCGCAGGCCGCTGCGGGTGCTGATCGCATCGGTCGTGCGTGCCGCGCCGAGGGTGACCGCACCGATCCGTCCGGGGTCGACCGGGGATCCGGTGAGGAGGGCGGCGATCGCGGTCTCCACACAGGCGCCGAGGTCGGCGGCCGCGGGCACCTTGACCTGGCCGACGACGTCCCCGCCGCCGCCGATCAGCACGGCGTCGGTGTTGGTGTGGCCCACGTCGATGCCCATGCGCAGGGTGTCAGCGGCCGGCACGGACGGCTCCCGGGCCGGCGTAGTCCAGGTCGTAGCCGAACGATCGCGGGCCGACGACGGCGAGGCCCGCCGCCGAGCGCCACACCTCGGGCGCCGGGACGGCCACGACGCCCACCCGCTGGCTGTACTGCAGGCGCTCGGTGCCGACCGGGCGGCCGTCGACCAGCCCGAGCACGGCGATGACGTCGGGGACGGTGGCGACGACCTCCCCGTCCTCGAGCGCGACGAGCACCTCGTTCTGCAGCTCCAGGCGCAGCCGCCGCAGCCCCTGCACGTCCGTGCCCTCCACCACCGCGTGCCCGCGGGCGAATCCGGCACCGCCACTGCGCTCGACCTCGACGATGCGTCCCTCGATGAGCACCCGCCCACCGGTCTCGTCGGCCAGCGCGGCAGGCCAGCCGCTGCGCCGGACGTGCATCGCGTCACCCACCGCGACGGCCCTGGACACCGAGCCGACGATCGCCGCGGACCGCGCGACCCGGCCCGACATCACGTACAGGGCACCGGCGCACGTGCCACCCAGCGCCGCGGTGCAGCTGCGCGCCAGCCGCTCGGCCGCCAGGTTGTCCGCCGAGTGCAGGACGATGTCGTTGTCCCGGCCGTCGTTGAGCACGACGGGGCTCGCCGCGACCCCCGCCACGTGCATCGCCTGTTGCTGCATCTCCGGGAACGCCCGGCCCATGCCGTCCGCGTCGAGCAGCGGGGTGCCCAACCGGGCCGCCCAGAGCACCGGCAGGAGCCCGTTGGCCCCCGCGATCTCGTAGCACATCAGGACGTCCACCCGGGCGCCGTGCAGCCGGGCGACCGCGTTCGCGAGCCGCTCACCCTCGTCCCCGCTCCAGATCCGTTCCTGGGCGACCGTGGGTGAGCCGATCAGCCCGCACGGCATCACGAGCGCGTCCGGCGCGAGGTCCGCCGCGGCGACGACCTCGACCGGGCCGTGGCACTCGATCGCGTGGCGTGCCATGGCGAGCCCGATCGCCGTGTCGCCACCGCCGCCTGCGCTGAGGACGGCGCAGCCGAGCGCGAAGGCCTCGATGTTCTCCGCGTCCAGCCGCACGGCCGAAACGTAACACCGCTCCTGCGACTGCATCTGTACATTCTGCACAGGAATGGCCAACATATTGTCATCTGCGCCGAAGGGGAGGTGAGCGTGCCGCAGCTCGACGAGGTCCTGCGGACACCGGGCCTGCGCCTGGAGCGCCTCGGGGGGTCGGTGGGGGCCAGGCCCGTGGAGCGGGTCTTCCTCGCCGAGGATCTGCTCGAGCTCCAGGAGTGCCCGGCGGGCGCGATCGTGGTGCTCAGCCGCCAGACCAACGGCGCCGTCGACTCGTACCGCTTCGATGTCGCGTTGCGGCTGGCCGCCACCCGGGGGGCGGTCGCGCTCGTGCTCGCCGACCCCGCGGCTCCCCGTCCGATCTCGACATCGGCGGCGACGGCGCAGCGGTTCGGGCTCGCGATCCTGCGCAACGTCGAGCCGATCAACATCGCGACCCTCGTGTGCGCGCTGGACATCGCCCTGCGCGGCCCCGCGGAGCTCGCCCTGCAGCGCGCCGTCGTCGCGGTCCAGCAGCTGGCCTCCCACCGGGACGCGCCGTCGGAGGAGCTGGTGGCCGAGATCGCCGAGATCGCCGGTGCCGAGCTCGTCCTGTCCGACCAGCCGGAGGGCGAGTTCGCGTTCCCGGTCGGCCTGGGCGGCGACGCCCAGCGGTGGGTGCTGGTGCACAGCGAGGAGATGCAGGCGCGGCCCGAGCTGATGCTGATCGGCCGGCTGCTGGCCGACTTCCTCGGCCTGGCGACCCTGGCCGAGCGCCGCGCGCGGGAGCTGCCGATGCGGTCGCGCGCCGAGCTGCTCACCGAGCTCCTCGACAGCTCCGCGCGGGGTCGATCCGAGCTGCTGCGCCGTGCCCGGTCCCTGGGCCTGCCGATCGACGGCTGGCACCTCGTGGCGCGCATCGAGTACAGCGAGGAGCGGCCCGCGGACGCCGACGAGGTGGCGGCGTTCGCCCGGCGGGAGGAGCTCGGCCGGCTCGCGCTGGACACCGTGCGCCGCAGCGGCACCTGGCACCTCGCCCGCGCGGAGCGCGGGCTGCTGCTGATCCAGATGTCGCGCAACGACCCCGGGTCGACGGCTGCCGCCAACGCCGTGCGGATCGTGCAGCGGGCCCTCGACGCGGCCATCGCCGAGTTCCCCGGCGTCACGACCTACTGCGGCGTCGGGTCGGCGCACAGCGGCCCGACGGGCCTGATCAACTCGGCGGCCGAGGCGAGGGCCGCGGTCGCCGCGGTCCGGGCGCGGGGCCGCGCCAACCTCGCGACGGCCTTCGACGGACTGGGCCTGCGCCAGACCCTCGTCGAGTGGTACTCGTCCCAGGCCGCGCGCACGGCCGTCGACACGGTGCTCGCGCCGCTGGACAAGATGGGCCGGACCAAGTCCGCCGAGGCCATCCGCACGCTGCAGGCCTATCTCGACAACCACGGCTCCCTCTCCCGCGCCGCCGCGGAGCTCCACCTGCACCGCAACTCCGTGGCGTACCGGGTCGAACGGATCTTCGCCGAGCTGGACGTCGATCCGGACAACCCCGACGACTGGCTCCTGCTCCAGCTCGCCTGCCGGGCCCGGGCCCTCGCCTGACTGGGTTCCGGTCGAGGAGCCCGCTCACCGGGTGGCGAGCTCCTCGACCGGAACCCAGTCGACGTCGAGACCGAACGCCCGCGGCCCGAAGACCGCCAGGGCCTCCGGCGTGCGCATGATGGGCGGCGTCGAGATCGCGAAGATCCGCACGCGCTGGCCGTAGCGCAGGGCCTCGGTGGTGATCGGCGCGGCGGACTCGGCGTCCAGCACCGAGATCAGGTCGGGGACGACGGCCAGGAGCCGGTCGCCGTCGCGAGCCATGAGGTGCTCGTTCTGGAACGTCAGCACCACCGTGGACGACCCGTCGAACGTCGAGATGCGCGCCACGCCGCGGACGAAGCCGTCGGCGCTGCGCCGCTCGACGTCGATCACCTTGCCCTCCAGGAGGACGGTCCCGTACCGGTAGATGGTGCCGGCGAGGCACTCGGTCAGTGCCTGGAACGGGTCGCGGTGCTGCTCGCGCGCCTCCCGGATCACCCGGCCCAGCCGCAGCGCGAGCGTCATGGTCCGCGGGATCGCGGTCCGCTTGACCTGGGCGCCGGTCATCGGGTACTCGGCGATGTAGGACACGCCGCCCATGCGGATCGTGACCCCGCGCGCGTACCACTCCATGCTGTGGTTGTCCGGGCCCGTGTCGATCAGGGTGACGTGCCCGCGCTCGTTGCAGATCGCGATCGGGGAGCCCGAGACGCCGTAGACGCCGAACGTCTCCATCTGCAGCTCGGGGAACGCGCGGCCCATCCCGTCACCGTCGACGATGGGCAGGCCGGTGCGGGCCGCGACGAGCAGCGGCACCATCGAGTTCAGGCCGCCGCACTCCATCGGAATGATCGCGTCGGCGGTGCGGCCGAGATGGTGCTCGAGGCGGCGCAGCGCGACCACGGGCTCGTCGCCACCGGGGATCTTCTCGATCACCACCGTGGGTGCGCCCATGAAGGCGCTGGCCACGACGAGCTCGTCGTCGTCGACCTCCTGCGGGTCGATCAGCGTGATCGTGCGGCCGCGCTCCAGCTCGGCGGAGACGAGGAGGAGCCCGATGTAGGGATCGCCCCCTCCTCCGGTGCCGAGCAGCGCCGCGCCGCGGGCCAGGTCGGGGAGGTCGGCGAGCTGCAGGGTCTGGGCCATCGATGTCTCCGTATCGGGGCGGGAAGGCCGGCGGGTGGACGGGGCCGGACGGCTCAGGGGGACAGCTCGAGGTCGCCGACGGCCTTGATCCGGATCCGGGTCGCGTTGCCGGGCAGGTAGGCCAGCGGGACCTCGTCGACGTCGACGATCTGCACCGAGTCGGGCTTCGCGCCCGCGGCGACGGCCTTGTTCACCGCTTCCTGCTGGGCCTCGTCCAGCAGCCGGTCGCGCTCGCCGGGAGACACCGAGTACATCCGGTCCACCTCGCCTCCCACCTGGGCGATCGCCGCGCCGATCGCGTTGGCGGTGGCGTGGTGGGCCGGCCGGTGGACCGTGCCGACCCCCGGGAGCTCGTCGGGGACGAGGATGCTTCCCCCGCCGACGGCGACCACCGGGAGGTTCTCCGCGCTGGGGCGTACCCGGTCGACGGCGGCGCTGATCTCCTCGCCGATCCGGGCGAGCACCTCCGCCACCAGCGTGCGGTCGAGGCGCCGGACGAGGCCGCGGTCGCCGATGTCGGCGATGCCGGCGGCGACGGCGATGTCGGTGCAGGTGAGCGTGCTGCCCCCGAACACCAGCGCGTCCTTCGTGAGCCGGTAGCCGACGCTGTCGGGCCCGATCGAGAGCGGGTCCGGGCGCACGCGGCTGCCGCCGCCGAGGCCGACGGACAGCACGTCGGGCATCCGGAAGTTCGTGCGGATGCCGCTGACGCTGACCTCCGTGCTGGCCTCGTGGGGGAACCCGTGCCGCAGCATCCCGACGTCCGAGGTCGTGCCGCCGACGTCGACGACGGCGCAGTCGCGCAGGCCGGAGAGGAACGCGGCGCCGCGCATCGAGTTGGTCGGGCCGGAGGCGAAGGTGGCCACGGGGAAGCGGCGTGCGTGATCGACGTCCATCAGGGTGCCGTCGTTCTGGCTCAGGTAGAGCGGCGCGTCGATCCCGGCGGCGCTCACGGCCCGCGCGAGGCCGCGGCAGATGCGGGTGGCGAGGTCGCTGAGGGAGGCGTTGATGATGGTCGCGTTCTCGCGCTCGAGCAGGCCCATCCTGCCGATGAGGTGCGAGAGGCTGATCGAGGCGTCCGGCAGCAGGTCGCTCAGGATCTCGGCCGCCTCCAGCTCGTACTGGGCGTTCACCGGCGAGTAGACCGAGGCGACGGCGACGCACTGCACGCCGTGGGAGCCGATGTCCTCGGCGGCGCGCTCCAGCTCGTCGCGGCGCAGCGGCGCAATGGCGCGGCCGTCGATCTCGTGGCCCCCGTGGCAGAGGTAGCGGCGCCCCTTGATCGCGGTGACGAGCCGGGCGGGCCAGCCCGAGAGGGGCGGGAGGGCCTCGGTCGCCGGCAGACCCAGCCTGATCGCCGCGGTGGGTGCGAGGTCGCGCCCCTGGACGATCGCGTTGATGAAGTGGGTCGTGCCGATCATGACGGCATGCACGGCGCCGGGATCGTGCACCGCGGAGGCCTGCAGGGCCGCGAGCGCGGCGGAGATCCCCGAGGTGACGTCCTCCGTGGTCGCCACCTTGCATTCGGCGAGGACGGTGGAACCATCGATGAGCACTGCGTCGGTGTTCGTCCCGCCCACGTCGATCCCGATGCGCATGGCCTCTCCGTCGCCGAGGGGTCAAGGTCAGTGGAGACGCACCGGATCGGGCGGCTCGATCGGGAGACTAGAGCGGCGTGAAGTCCGGGGACTTGTGCACGACCACCGAAGAATCGGCCGGACCTGTGCGAATCATCCGATGGACGCGGGCGGGTCTACGGAACTCGGCGCGAACCGACGGCCAGCCGGCGTGGCTGGCGTTCTGCACAACCCGGCCGCGGATCTCGGCAGATCCGCCAGAGACACGGGTGGCGTCCGCTCCCTAGGTTCGGGCCGACGCCCCGCCCCCGCCGGAGCCGCTCCGTGCGGGCCGCCCGTGAAGGAGGACCCATGTCTGCACCCCCGAGCAGCCGCCGTGGCGCGGTGGTGGACGCGTGACCCCGCCAGCGGTCTCGCCGGACTCCCCCGTCGGGCTGGTCCTGGGCAGCCACATGCCCTCCCGCGACATCGTGGCGATGGCCCAGCTGGCCGAGAAGCTGGGCTTCGGCGAGCTCTGGTTCTCCGAGGACTGCTTCTTCTCCGGTGGCATCGCGGGCTCGACGGCCGCGCTCGCGGCCACCAGCCGGCTGCCGCTCGGGTTGGGCATCGTCTCGGCGGCGACCCGGCATCCGGCCGTGCTGGCGATGGAGCTCGCGACGCTCGACGTGCTGTTCCCGGGACGCATCTTCGGCGGGATCGGCCACGGCGTTCCGGCGTGGCTGGACCAGATGGGGCTGATGCCCCCGAAGCCGCTGTCGGCGCTGCGCCAGTGCGTCAACGCGGTGCGCCGCCTGCTCGACGGCGAGGAGGTCACCGAGTCCGGGCACTTCCACTTCGACAAGATCGCGCTCGCCCATCCCGCAGCGACCCGGGTGCCCCTCTACACCGGAGTGGTGAACGAGCGGGGGCTGCGGCTCTCGGGGGAGATCGCGGACGGGACCGTGCTGTCGACCCTCGCCAGCCCGCCCTACGTCCGGTGGGCCCGCGAGCACGTCGACGCCGGAGCCCGGGCCGGGGGGCGGACCGACCCGCACCGCCTCGTGACCTACGCGCTGTTCTCCGTCGACACCGACGGCGCCGTGGCCAAGCAGGCCGTGCGCGATTCCGTGGCGTTCTACCTCGCGGCCATGCCGGACAACGCGCTCTCCGGTACGTACGGCATCCGCGACGAGCTCGCCGCGCTGCTGGCCGAGGGCGGGGCGGACCACCTCGCGGCCCGCATGCCCGGCTCCTGGGTCGAGGACCTCGCCATCGCCGGCGAGCCGGACGAGTGCGCGGAGAAGCTGCGCGCGCTCCTCGAGGCCGGATCCGACTCCGTCGGGCTGTGGCTGTTCCCGGCACCCGATGCCGGACGCATCGCCACACTGACCGCGCGTGAAGTGCTCACCCGGCTCTGACCCGCCCACCCGACCCGCACACGACGGAGAGTTCCTGATCCCCGATGACCCACCGTGTCTACTTCCTGAACAAGCTGCGCCCCGGCGTGGATCCGGCCGACTACGAGGAGTGGATCCGCCGCACCGACTACCCGGTGGCGCGCAGGAGCGCGGCCATCCGGAGCTACGACGTGACCCGGATCGAGGGCACCCTCGACGGGAACGGGGTGCCGACGATCAGCTATCTCGAGGTGATCGAGGTGACCGACATCGAGGAGTACCGGGCGGCGGGCACGGCCCCCGAGTTCGTGGCGCTGCTCGAGGAGTGGGCGACCTACGTGGAGCTCGACGAGGCGCTGCACGGCCCGGTCGTCGAGTGAGCCCGTCGGCCGTCCCGGTCGTCCCGATCGGCCTGGTCACCCCACCGGCGCCCCGACGTTCCCGCTGAGCAGGTACCCCGCCCCGGGCACGACGGGCGGCAGGCCGAGCTCGGTGAGGATCCGGAAGGTCGTGGCGGTGGCCGCGGACAGCACCGGGATCCCGGCGGCGTCCTGCACCTGCTGGACGACATCCAGCGAGGGCATCTGGACGCAGCAGGACAGGACGAGGGCGTCGGCTCGGGTGAGGTCGAGGCGGCGCCAGTGCTCGTGGAGGTCGGTGGGGTCCAGGCGGGCGACGGCGAGGTTGTCGGGCACCTCGAGGGACAGGGCGTCGACGACGTCGTGCCCGGCGTGCTCGAGGTAGGCGACGACCGCGTCGGTGAGCGGCCGCAGGTAGGGGGTGACGATGGCGATCCGCTTCGCGCCCAGGGCCTCCAGCCCGGACAGCAGGGCTCCGGCCGAGGAGATCACGGGTGCGTCGGAGCCCTCCGTGCGCAGCGCCGCGGTGATGGACTCCTCGGCGGTGCAGTGGTAGCCGGGTCCCTGGGCCATGATCGCGACGAGGCAGGCGGTGGCGACGACGTCCGGGCGGGCGTCGGCGAGCTCGGCGGCGGCCCGCTCGGCTTGTGCGTTCATGGCGCGCAGCTGCTCGGGTGTGACGTGCTGCATGCGGGCGCGGGCGGAGTGGAAGACGAACCGGTCCTCGGGGACGGCCTGCTCGCGGGCGCGCAGCATCCGGGGCAGCTCGGTCTCCATGGTGAGGTTCGAGCTGGGGACGATCAGCCCGACATGATGGTCGCGGGTGTTCATCGGGTGGCCGCCGGGCGCATCTCGGGCACGGTGAGTTCGCCGGCGTCGACGATGAGGTCGTCGTCGAGGTAGAGGGTGTTGCCGCGCATGGGGATGTCGAAGTGGCAGGCGGTGTTGTTGGGTCCGCCGAGTTCGTTGTTGGGGCCGATGGAGAACATGACGTTGCCGTAGAAGCTGCGTAGTTCCATGCCCATGCCGCCGCCGAACT
>NZ_JBFWVQ010000016.1:0-82339 GCF_050246655.1 Pseudonocardia sp. | reverse complement strand
TCTAGGGTCGAGGCATGCGCGTGCTCGACCTGGGGCCGCCGCGCGTCGTGGTGGACGGTGTCGAGCGCGCCTGCGCGGGGGCGAAGCAGACGTCGATCCTCGCGCTGCTCGCGATGCGGGCCGGGGAACGCGTGCCGCTGGACGAGATCGTCGTCGCCGCATGGGGCTACGACGCCACGGCGACGTCGTCCAGCGTGGAGAACCACATGTGGCGGCTGCGACGGCTGCTCGAACCCGGACGTCGCGCCGGCGGCTCGTGTCTGGTGAACGACCAGGGCGGCTACCGGCTCATGGTGCCGCGCGACGCGGTGGACTCGCGCCGGTTCGAGCGCATCGCCGCCGAGGCCGGCGAGGTGGGCGACCCCACCGCGGCGGTGCGGCTCGCCGACGAGGCGCTCGCCCTGTGGCGCGGCCCGCCCTACGAGGCGATCGCCCACGTCACGGCGACGGAGGCCGCCACGGCCCGCCTCGGTGAGCTGCGTGGCCAGCTGGTGGAGCGGCGGCTGGAGGCGTTGCTGCAGGTCGGGGACGTTGCGCGGGTGCTCGTCGACGTGGAGCCGCTGCTCGCGGCGTTCCCGTTCCGCGAGCGGCTGTGGGCGGCGCGGATGTCGGCGCTGGCCCGCGCCGGCCGTACCGAGGAGGCGCTCGCGACGTTCCGGCGGGTGCGGGCCCTGCTGCGCGACGAGCTCGGCCTCGAACCGGGCGCCGAGCTGCAGGAGCTCCACCGGACCGTGATCGCGCAGGACACGCCCGCCCTCGCGCGCGGCGAGGTGCACCTTCCCGGACGGGGCGGGCGGCTGATCGGGCGCGACCGCGAGCGGCACGAGCTGGGGACCCTGGTCGGCACCCGGCGGCTCACGACCGTCACCGGCGCGGGCGGCTGCGGCAAGACCCGCCTGGCCGTCGAGGTGGCGCGGGAGCGGGCGGACGGCTTCCCGGACGGCGTGTGGTTCGTCGACCTCACCGAGGCGGGCGCGCCGGAACAGGTCGCCGATCTCGCCGTCTCCCGGCTCGGGCTGCGCGCGGACCGCTCGGGTACCCGGACCGCGCTCCGCTCGTCCCTGCGCGGGCAACGGCTCCTGCTGGTGCTGGACAACTGCGAACACGTCCTCGACGGTGCTGCGGCACTCGCCGAGGACGTGCTGGTCGACGGTGCCCGCGCCACCGTGCTCGCGACGAGCCGCGAACCGCTCGACGTCGACGGCGAGACGGTGTGGCCACTCGCCCCGCTGTCGCTGCGGCCCGGCCCGGACGGCCGCTCGCCCGCCGCTGAGCTGTTCCACGCCAGGGCGGGTGGCGGCGACCTGCCGCTGGTCGAGCGCATCTGCACCGGGGTGGACGGCCTGCCGCTGGCCGTCGAGCTGGCGGCGGCGCGGGCCCGCTCGTTCAGTCTCGGCGAGATCGTCGAGCAGGTCGAGCGGGACCCGGGTGGGCTCGGGCGGGTGGGCCGCGGGCCGTCGGACCACCGGCGGACGGTGCGGTCGGCCGTCGAGTGGAGCCACCGCCTCCTCGAGCCCGACGAGCGGCTGGTCCACCGCCGCCTCGCGGTGCTGCCGGGGCCGTTCCGGCTGCCCGAGGCGAGTGCGGTGGTCGGTCCGGACGTCGACGTGGCCGAGGTGCCGACCGTGCTCGCCCGGCTCGTCCACCGATCCCTGCTGGTGGCGACCAGGCGTGCCGGGCAGCCCACCCAGTTCCGCCAGCTCGCGACGGTGCGCGCGCACGCCCGCCACCACCTGGACGCGACGGGGGAGCGGGAGGCGACGGTCGCCCGGCGCGACCGCTGGGTGAGCGGGCTGCTCGCGCGCCGCCCGCGGCTGGGCCGCCCCGAGGAAGCGGCCTGGTTCGACACCGTCGAGCAGGCCTACCCGACCGTTCGCGCGGCGCTGGAGCAGGTGCTCGCCGGGCCGCCGGACCCGGAGCGGGTCCGGCAGGGCGCCACGCTCGCCTGGTTCTGGTACTACCGCAGCCGCGTCCACGAGGGTGAGCGCTGGCTGGCCCGGGCCGTCGACCAGGTCGGGGACGGGCCGGCCACCGCGATCGCCCGTCTCGCGCTCGCCACCCTGCGGATGATCGAGGGCCGCCTCGACGACGGCCGGGCCGTCCTCGCCGGGGCTCTCGCCGACGTGGACGCCGTGCCCGGCGAGCACCGCGCCCAGCTCGTCGAGGCGATGGTCGGCGCGGCGGGCGGGGCCTGGACCCAGCGGGCGTTCGACCTGGTCGGCACCGTGTGCGACCGGCTGCCGGAGACGGACGACCCCGATCTCGAGGTGGTCACCGCGGCGATCCGGTGTGTCCCCGCGCTCGCGGACACCGCCGCCCTCGACGAGCTCGCCGCCCGCACCGTGCTCGTCCACGACCGGGCGGTGGCCTGCGACAACAGCTGCGCCCGCTGGATGACCTGCGGCGTGCTCAACATCCTCGCCCTCTTCACACGCGACGCGGACGCGGGCCTGCTGTGGTGCCCCAGGCTGATGGAGGCGAGCTTCCCGTCCGGCACCGGCGGCGCGGCCGTCTACGTCGCGAGCCTTGGGGACTACCTCGTCATGCGCGGCGACCTGGTGGAGGCCGTGCGCCTCTTCTCCTGGGCGCACACCCGTGCCCGGCGGACCGGCATGCCGTGGCCGCCGCGGCCCACCACCCAGGAGTTCCTCGACGCCGCCGCGGCCGGGCTCACCGCGGACGAGCACGCGCGGGCCTGGGCGGAGGGTGCCAGGCTCCGCCTGGACGACGTCATGGACCGGTATCCCGCGCGTGGGAGCGGCGTGAGAGCGCCCCGCGGCACCGTCGTCCCGACGTAGCAGGGAGGAGGGGTCGCCGTGCAGGAGACCCGGGGCAGCTGGCTGGTGCTGGTCGCCATGACCGGCTCGCTGTCGATGATCATGCTCGATCAGACGGTGGTGAGCGTCGCCCTTCCCGCGATGAGCGACGAGCTGCCGCTCTCGCCGACCGGCCAGCAGTGGGTGATCAACGCCTACGTCCTCGCGACGGCCGCCCTCGTCGCGCTCGGCGGCAAGCTCGGGGACCGGTTCGGCGGGGTCACGACGTTCCGGATCGGCGTCACCGTCTTCTTCCTGGCCTCACTCGGGTGCGGGATGGCGCCGAACGGGCCGTGGGGCGAGACGTGGATCATCGCAGCGCGCGTGCTGCAGGGAGCGGGTGGGGCACTGATGATGCCCGCGTCCGCGGCGATCGTCACCAACACCTTCCCGGTGTCGTCCCGCGGTCGCGCGATGGCCGTCTACGCCGGGATCAGCCAGGTGTTCCTCGCCGTGGGGCCACTGGTCGGCGGGGTGCTCACCGAGACGGTGTCGTGGCGTGCGGTGTTCTACCTCAACGTGCCCGTCGGCATCGCCGCGCTCGTGCTCGTCCACGTGGCCAAGCCGGACAACACCCGTTCCCGGGACGCCGGGATCGACATGAGATCGGTCCTGATGCTGGTCACCGGCATGGCCGCCACGGTGCTCGGCGTGCAGCAGGCGTCCCGCTGGGGATGGGCGTCGCCCGCGACGCTGCTCTGCCTCGGCGGTGGCATCGCGCTGACGGCGGTCTTCGTGCTGATCCAGCTGCGGGCGCAGCGCCCGCTCGTCGACGTGCGGCTCTTCGCGCGTCCGGCGTTCTCCGGCAACGCCGTCGTCCTGGGCCTCGTGCAGTTCGGGCTGCTGGCCGTGGTGCTCTACGGATCGCTCTACCTGCAGGACGTCCTCGGTCTCTCCCCGATGGCCGCGGGCCTGGGGGTGTTGCCGCTGATCCTGCCGGTCACGGTGGCCGCCCAGCTCGGCGGCCGCTGGTACGACCGGGCGGGTGTACGCGCGCCGGTGCTCACCGGCCTCGGGTTCGCGACCGTCGGGGTCGCCGCATGGGCCGCCGCGCTGCCGTTCCTCGGCTACGCGCTTCAGGTGCCGGGAATGCTGCTCACCGGGTTCGGCATCGGGCTCGTGATGTCCCCGGCGAACACGGACGCGCTGGGCCGGGTCTCGCGGCGCGAGCGCAGCCAGGCGTCCGGGCTGGTGCAGACCGTCCGGCAGGTCGGCGGCACGCTCGGCGTGGCCGTGATCGGCGCGGTGGTGCTCGGCCTCGCGCACGAGGGCACCGGTGCTGCGTCCCAGGAGGCCGCGAACGCGATCACCGTCGGGTTCGTGCTGGGCGCGGTGGTCTTCGCCGTCGCGCTGGTCGTGGGTGTCCGGCTGCTGCCGCGCACCCGGGTCACCGACGAGGACGCGTCACAGGCCATGCCGCTCGCGTGACCCTCAGCGCACCCGGTCGGCCACTGCTCCGATGCTGCAGGAGCCCCTCTGTGACGGGGGCTAACAGTGATGTCGAACTATTGACAGTAATGTCCGAGCGCGCTTAGCCTCATTCCCACGCCCCACCCGTCTCGGGGACGTCGGACCCAGCAAGGAGGCTCGGATGACGCATGCCCACACCCGCCCGGTAAGCCCCCGCAGCGCGGCCGTCGCGGTCGCGATCTGCTTCGGGGCGATCGTGTTCGACGGCTACGACCTGATCGTCTACGGATCCGTCGTGCCGGCCCTGCTCGCGCACGAGGCGTGGGGGCTGACCCCGGCCGAGGCCGGCGCGATCGGTGGCTACGCGCTGCTCGGCATGTTCGTCGGCGCGATCGCGTCCGGCACGCTCACCGACCGCTTCGGCCGCCGCACGCTGTTCATCGCGTCGCTCGTGTGGTTCTCGGTGATGATGCTGGCGGCGGCCCTCGCGCCGAGTCCCGCGCTGCTCGGGCTCTTCCGCTTCCTCGGCGGCCTCGGCTTCGGCGGCATCCCGCCGACGGCGATCGCGCTGGTCATGGAGGTCGCCCCGGCCGCGCGCCGGCACATCGTCAACGGCCTCATGCTCTGCGGTTTCCCGATCGGCGGCGTCCTCGCCGCGCTGCTCGCCCTCGTCCTGCTCGAACCGGCCGGGTTCCGCGTCCTGTTCGCGATCGGCGCGCTGCCGCTCGTGACCCTGGTGCCGCTCGCCCTGCTGTACCTGCCCGAGTCGCCGAGCTTCGTCCGGGCCGACCGCAATCCCGGCCAGATCCGCAGGCTGCTCACCGGGCGCGCCGCGATCGCGACGGCGCTGTTCGTCGTGGCCAACTTCTGCGGCTTCCTGCTCGTCTTCGGCCTCAACACCTGGCTGCCCCAGCTCATGCGCGGCGCGGGCTACGAGCTCGGCTCGGCCCTCGCCTTCCTGCTCGTGCTCAACCTCGGCGCGGTCGTCGGCGGCCTGTCCGGCTCGGCGCTCGCGGACCGTTTCGGCAGCCGGTGGATCGCGACCGGCCTGTTCGCCCTGGCGGTCGCCTCGCTCGGGCTGCTGGCCTTGCCGCTGCCGTCCGCCGTGCTCTTCCTGCTCGTCTTCGTCGCGGGCGCCGCCACCACGGGCAACCAGATCGTGATCTACGGCTACGTCGCCGCCCACTACCCGGTGGCGATCCGGGGCACCGCGCTCGGGCTGAGCAGCGGGATCGGGCGCCTCGGTGCCGTCACCGGGCCGGTGCTGGGTGGGGTGCTGATGTCCGCAGGTGTCGGGCTCGGCGGCAACGTCGGGGTGTTCGCGGCCGTCGCCGTCGTCGGCGCGTTCGCCTGTGCCCTCGTCCCACGACCCGCCGCGACCGCCGCGACCACCGCCGCCGCGTCCGCCGGCACCCCCGCACACGCCTGACCGGCAGGAGATCCGTCATGACCACCGACACCGCGACCGCGCCGACGTTCGCGCCCGCGCTGGCGCAGCGCTACCTCCGCGACGGCCTCTGGCGCCGCGAGCCGCTCGGCGAGGCCCTGCGCCGGGCCGCCGCCCACCGGTCGGAGCGGCTCGCCCTGGTGACGCCCGAGGTCCGCTGGACCTACCGCGAGCTGGACGAGCGCACCGACGCCGTCGCCGCCGGCCTGCTCGCAGCGACCCCGCTGCGGCCCGGGGACCGGATGATGTTCCAGTCGGGCAACGTCGCCGAGACCGTCGTCGCCTACTACGGCGCGGTCAAGGCGGGCATCGTCCCGGTCTGCACGTTGCCCCAGCACGGCGAGCGTGAGATCGGGCAGCTCGCCGCCCATACCGGAGCTCGCGCGCACCTGGTGCAGGCCGACTTCCGCAGCCGCGACCTCGTCGCGAGCGCGCAGCGCCTCGCCGCCACCGTGCCGGGCCTGGACACCCTGATCGTCGCCCGTGGGGACGGCGCCCTCACCCTTGAAGGGCTCGCCGCGACCGGCGCGACGGTGCCCGCCCCGGAGATCGACCCCGACGGCGTCGTCGCCTTCCAGCTCTCCGGCGGCACCACGGGCCTGCCGAAGGTGGCCCCGCGCCGCCACCCCGAGTACGCCTACAACGCCCGGGTGTGGGCGCAGGCCCTGCGGCTCGACGAGTCGAGCGTCGTCCTGCACCCGCTGCCGATCATGCACAACGCCGGCGTCGTCGCGGCCCTGCAGCCGGCGCACCTGACGGGTGCCACGTTCGTCCTGCCCACGAGCGCCGATCCCGGCGAGGTGCTGGAGCTGATCGCCCGCGAACGCGTGACGGCGATGCCGGTGGTGCCCCCCGCCGTGGCGATCCGGCTGCTGGAGCACCCCGCCGCGCGCTCGACGGACCTGACGAGCCTCACCCGCTTCGTGATCGGCGGCCAGCGCCCGTCGGAGGAGCTGCTGGAACGCCTGGAGGCCGAGCTCGGCATCGCGGCGCTGCAGATGTTCGGGATGGCCGAGGGGATGTTCCTCTACACCCCGCCGGACGCCCCGCTGTGGGTGCGCCGCGGCACGGTCGGCACGCCGATCTCGCCCGCGGACGAGGTGCGCGTACTGGAGATCGGCGGCGAGGACGAGGTGCCCGACGGCCAGATCGGCGAGCTCGCCTGCCGCGGGCCGTACACGATCCCCGGCTACCACCGGGCGGCCGCCCACAACGCGACGGCGTTCACCGCCGACGGCTTCTACCGCACCGGCGATCTCGTCACCCGCCACGTGGTGGACGGCGTCGACTACTACGCCATCGACGGGCGCATCAAGGACGTCATCAACCGGGGCGCGGAGAAGATCCACGCCGAGGAGGTCGAGGAGCTGCTCGTGCGCCACCCCGCGGTGCTCGCGGCGGCGCTCGTCGGGATGCCCGACCCCGTGCTGGGCGAGCGGATCTGCGCCTACGTGACCGTCGACGCCGAGGCGGACGGCACACCGACGCTGCCCGAGATCACCGCGTTCCTGCTGGAGCAGGGGCTCGCGCGGTTCAAGCTCCCGGAGCGCCTTGAGGTCGTCGAAGCGTTCCCGCTGACCAACGTCGGCAAGGTCTCGAAGAAGGACCTCCGCGCCGACATCGCCCGCAAGATCGAGGAGGCGTCATGAGGATCGACAGCGTCGCCGTACTGGGCGGGGGTCCGGGCGGGCTCTACGCCGCGCGGCTGTTCAAGCGGTCCTTTCCGCAGGCCACCGTCACCGTCCACGAGCAGAGCACGCCCGAGGCGACGTTCGGCTTCGGCGTGGCGGTCGCGTCGCGCACGCAGCGCAACCTGGAGGCCGCCGACCCCGCGACCCTGGCCGACATGCTCGCGGCGGGCCGCGGGCACGACGCGCGGATGGTCGTGGGCGGCGCGCAGTCGCGGGTGCACAACGGCGCCCTCATCGGCATCGGGCGCGCCGCGCTGCTGGAGATCCTGGCCCGCCACGCCGCCGACGCCGGCGTCGAGATCCGCTACGGCACGCGGACGGCACTCGCGGACCTCGACGCGGACCTCGTGATCGTCGCCGACGGCGTGAGCAGCCAGACCCGCACGGAGCACGCGGCGGACTTCGGCGCGCACGTCGAGGTCGCGGGCGGGCTCTACCTGTGGGCGGGCACCGACGTCGCGCTCGACACGGCGATCTTCGCGCCGGTGACGACGGCGCACGGCACGTTCGTCACCCACGCCTACCCCTACTCGCCGGACCGCAGCACCTTCCTCGTCGAGACCGACGAGGCCACCTGGCGGGCGGCGGGCTTCGACGCCACCACCGAGGCGACGGCATGGGACGCCTCCGACACCACCTCGCTGGACTACCTCGCCGAGGCGTTCGCCGATCACCTCGGCGGGCGGCGCCTCATCGGCAACCGCACCCGCTGGCTGCGGTTCCGCACCGTGCACTGCGACCGCTGGACCCGCGGGAACGCCGTGCTGCTCGGCGACGCGGCGCACACCGCCCACTACTCCGTCGGCTCCGGCACGAAACTCGCGATGGAGGACGCGATCGCGCTGCACGACGCCGTCCTCGCCGCGCCCGATCTCGACACGGCCTTCGCGGCCTACGAGCGGGAGCGCCGCCCGCAGGTGGCGCGGCTGCAGGAGCTCGCCCGCCGCAGCAGGCTGTGGTGGGACTCCTTCCCGCGCCGCACGCACCTGCCCGTCGACCAGCTGATGGTCGCCTACATGACCCGCACCGGAAACGTCTCGCTCCCGCGGTTCGCGGGCACCAACCCCGACGTCGTGCGCCGCGGGCTGGGCCACTACGCCGGGGTCGACGCCGCGGAGGTTCCCCTCGACGGGGTGGCGGACTGGGTGCTCTCCCGGCCGCTGGAGCACGGCGGGCGCCGGTGGGGCACCCGGCTGCTCACCACCGCCGACCAGCTCCCGGCCGGGCTCGCCCGCGTCGAGGTCGACCTCACCGATCCCTGGGGCGAGGCGGGCGACGCGTTGGTCAAGCGCCTGCACGAGCTCACCCTGCACGGCTGTCCGGGCTTCCGGCTCGGCGGCGCGGACGACCGGGGCAGCGTTCTCACCCGGCTCGACGTGGGGGAGCGGCTGCGCGCCGAGACCGGCGCCCTCGTCGTCGTCGACGGCCTGGCCACCAGCCTCGACGACCTCGCCTCCGGCCTCGCCTCCGGACGCACCGACCTCGTGTGCGTCACCGGCACCGACGCCGATATCGACGCCGACACCGACACCGACACAGGAGACCTGCGATGACCCCGAACGACCACCGGGCACGCGGCGTCGACCACGCCGCCTTCCCGACCTTCGACCCCGCCGCGACCGTTCGCTTCTACCGCGACGTGCTGCGCTTCCCGGTCGTCCACTCGATCTGCGCGGCCGGCTGGGGTCCGCAGGAGCACCCCGACTTCGTGCACTTCTTCTTCGACATCGGCGGCGGGGACCGCATCGCGTTCTTCTACTACTTCGGCCACGAGCCGGTGGGCGACCCGGCGGCCCCGGGCGACGCCTGGGCCCGGCTGCCCGAGGACACGCCGTGGTTCTTCGCGAACTCCCGCCACCTCGCGATCCACGTCGACACCGAGGAGGACCTGCTGGAGTACCGGCGCCGCCTCGACGCGAGCGAGTGGCCCTGCGAGATGCAGGTGATGCACGAGACGATCGAGTCGATCTACACCCACGACCCGAACGGCTACATGATCGAGCTGACGCGGGCGCTGCGGCCCGTCACGCCCCAGGAGGACCTGGACGCCGCGCTCACCGTGGACGCGCTGTGCGAGGTCGCGTCCGGACCCGCGCCGAGCCTGGAGAAGCTGCTCACCCGCAAGGCCGAGCTGATCGTCGAGCGGGCGGCGGCGTGGGAGACGGCGGTGACCGCGCCGTGACCGCGATCTTCATCCTCGACGTCCCGGAGAACGCCGGCGTCGCGGCGGTGGCCGAGCAGGACCCGCTGCTGCTGGTCGACAAGGTCGGCCCGTACTTCCGGATCGCGGGCGACCCCACGATCACCATCGACCGGCGCGCCACCGGCTGCCGGCACGCCGTCTGGTACTCGGCGATCGCGGGCCTGCAGGACGCGCGGATCGTCCAGCATGACAAGAACGCTCTGCGCATCGCGCCCCGGGAGGAGGACCAGTGAGCCATCACCGGATCGGGCTGGTGGTGCCCAGCTCGAACGTCACCGTCGAGACCGAGATGCCGGCGCTGCTGGGCCGCCACCGCGACGCCACGTTCTCCTTCCACGCGAGCCGGATGCGGATGCACACGGTCTCCCCGGAGGAGCTGCGGGCGATGAACGCGCAGCGGGAGCGCTGCGTCGACGAGATCGCGGACGCGGGGGTGGACGCCGTGCTCTACGCGTGCCTCGTCGCGCTGATGGCCCAGGGCCACCCCGAGCACGTCCTCGTCGAGGAGGCCGTCGCCGCCCAGCTCGCGGACCGGGGCACCGCCGCGCACGTGAGCACCAGCGCCGGGGCGCTCGTGCACGCGCTGCGCAGCCTGGACGCCCCGCGGGTCGCGCTCGTGATGCCCTACCTGCGGCCGGTGGCGGAGCTGGTCGTCGCCTACGTCGAGGCGGAGGGTTTCACCGTCACGGGCTGGCGGGCGCTGGAGGTCGCCGACAACGCGGAGGTCGGGTGCATCCCCGGCGACCGGGTCCGGGCCGCGGCCCGCTCGCTCGACCTCTCCGGCACCGACGCGCTGGTGCTCTCCTGCTGCGTGCAGATGCCCTCGCTCGGGCTGATCCAGCCCGCGGAGGAGGAGCTGGAGCTGCCCGTCCTCTCCGCGGCCACCGCGGGCGCCTACACGCTGTTGGAGTCACTGGACCTGCCCGCCGACCTGCCCGGTGCGGGCCGCCTGCTCGCCGGCGCCGCCCGGGCGGGGGTGCGGTGATGGCCGCCAACCCCGGGCTGAACGTGGACTGGCACCCCGCGGAACTGCCCGCCGGGACGGGCGTGCACCTGCAGACGGTCGTCACCGTCGACGGGAACGCGGCCAAGGGCACGCTCTACACCCCGGCGGGCGGGGCGCCCCAGGACACGACCGCCGTCGTGCTCATGCACCCGCGGGTCGACTTCTCCCGCCACTACCTGATCCCCGCGCTGGTCGGGGCCGGGCACGCCGTCTACGTCCAGCAGGCCCGCGACGCGGGCAACGACCTGCGGCTCGTGCACGAGCAGGCGCTGCTCGACCTCGGCGCGGGCCTGGAGTGGCTGCACGGCATCGGGTTTCGCCGCACCGTCGGGCTCGGCAACTCCGGCGGCGCGGGGCTGCTCACCTACTACGTCCAGCAGTCGCTGCGGGCACCGGAGCAGCGCATCGCACGCACCCCTGCCGGGCGGCCCAGCCAGTTGGACCGGGCCGTCCTCCCGGCGCTGGACGCGCTGGCCTACCTCGCCCCGCATCCCGGGCAGGGGGCGCTGCTGGCCGCGTGCATCGACCCGTCGGTGACCGACGAGGACGACCCGTTCTCCGTCGACCCGGCGCTGGACCCCTTTGCCCCGGAGAACGGCTACCGGCCCGCGCCCGAGAGCTCGTCCTACGCGCCGGCGTTCGTGGCGCGCTACCGCGCGGCGCAGCGGCAGCGGGTGGCGCGCATCGACGAGACGGCCCGGGCCCACGTCGCCGAGGCGCTCGCGGCTCGCCGCGCCGTGAAGGCGGGCGGCACCGCTGCCGACCGCCGCCGCGCGGGCTCCGCCCGGCTGATCACGGTGTGGCGCACCGACGCCGACCTGCGCGCGATGGACCAGGATCTCGACAAGTCCGACCGCGGCTACGGCTCGGTGTACGGGCGGCCCGAGATCACGAACGTCGGCATCGTCGGGTTCGGCAGGCTCACCACGCCGGACGCCTGGCTGTCCACCTGGTCGGCGCTGTCGTCGCACGCGACGATCGCGAAGGCGGGCCCCGAGATGGTGCTGCCCACGCTCGTGATCACCTACACCGCGGACAACTGCGTGTTCCCCGGCGACGTCGACGGCATCGTCGGTGCGCTCGGTACCTCGGGCGTGCGCGTGGAAGGGCTCGCCGCCGACCACTACGGACGTCCCGTCGCCGGGGGCGCCCGGGACGCCGCGGCTGCCGTGCTCGACCCGTGGCTGCGGGAGCTCTGACGCCGCCGACGACACCGCCCGCCGGACCGTCGGGCACGATGGACCGGTCCGGCGAACGGAGGGTGCGGGAGATGGCTCGGCAGCAGGCCCGCCGCAAGCTCGTGTCGAACGAGCTGCTCGAGCACGCGGCGCGGCTGTTCGCGGCACAGGGCTACGCCAACACCTCGTTCCAGGACATCGCGGACTCGATGGGCATCAGCAGGCCCGCGCTCTACCACTACGTCAGCAACAAGGAGGAGATCCTCGCAGCGCTCGTGCAGGACGTGCTGGAGCGCGTCGTCGAGATCCTCCAGGAGGAGTCGGCCCGCGAGGATCTCGCCGAGGACGAGCGGGTGGTGGCGGCGTTTCGCCGGATCGTGGTCAACAACGCCCGCAACACCACCCGGTTCCGGCTGCTGGACCGCAGTGAGCCGGACCTGCCCGCCGAGATCGCGGCGATGCACCAGCAGGCTCGCCGCACCGTGCTCGCGCTGCTCACCCGCATGATCGAGCAGGCCGTCGAGGCGGGCCGGTTCCGCCCGCTGCCGGCCCGCACCGTCGCCCTCGCGCTGCTCGGCATGGCGAACTGGGTGGCCTGGTGGTACCGCGCGGACGTCGACGCGGATCCCGGCGAGGTCGCGGACGTGCTCGTCGAGGTGGCGCTGTCGGGCGTGCGGCGCGGGGCGGACCGGACGGTCGAGCCGGGACCGTGGGCAGCGCTCATGCTCCTGAAGGAGGACGTCGCGCACCTGGAGACCGCGCTGTCGTCGGCCCTGGACACCGACGCGCCCTGAGGACCGAACCGTGGATCGGTCGGCATCGAAGCACGCTTCGGGATCTGACCCGACGACCGGCACGGTCCGCGCGCGGATCCGGGCCTATGCTCGCGCCGTGGCCTACTTCCGCATCTCCGAGGCCGCGGGCCTGCTCGCGGTCAGCGACGACACCGTCCGCCGGTGGGTCGACACGGGGAAGCTCCCGGTGAGCCGCGACGCGTCGAACCGCCAGGTCATCGACGGGGTCGCGCTCGCCGAGTTCGCGCGGCGCACCGCCAACGAGGCGCCGGACCCGTCCGGGGTGGCGAGATCGGCGCGCAACCGGATGGTCGGGCTGGTCACCGCCGTGCAGGCGGACCGGGTGATGGCGCAGGTGGAGATGCAGTGCGGCCCGCACCGCGTGGTGTCCCTGATGAGCACCGAGGCCGTGCGCGACCTGGGCCTGGAGCCCGGCGTGCTGGCCGTCGCGGTGATCAAGTCGACGAACGTGGTGGTGGAGACCCCTCACCGTTGACCGAGCGGGGGTCGGGGGTGCGGGCCAGATACCCGACGACCGCGATCTCCGCCCGCAACGGCAGCCCCTCCCGCTGGTGCGCCCGCGCCATCTCGGCCGCCGACGCGAGGAACTCCGCCTCGCCCACGTTCTGGATCGACTCGAACGCCGGGCCCGTGGACGCGATCGCACGCGCATAGGTCTCGGGGTCGGGGAACTCCCAGGCGAACGGCACGTCGATCCGCCGGACGTCGACGAACCCGTACGCCGCCAGCAGCTCCTCGCCCGCGCCTGGCCTGCCCAGCGCCACCATCGACGCCTGGTTGGACACCTTCTCCTCGGCGGCGAGCCGGAACGGCGCGAGTGCCCACGCCCCGGGGGAGACCTTGAGGTGGCCCCACACGGTGAGCCCGACGCGGCCGCCCGGTGCCAGCACCCGCCGCACCTCGGTCATCGCCTTCGGGGTGGTGCCCCAGATCCCGCGGAAACTCGTCACGACGTCGAAGCTCCCGTCCGGCCACGGCAGCTCGTGCATGTCCCCGACCCGGACGTCCGCGTCCGGCGAGCGGTCCCTTGCCACCGCGACGAGCCGGTGCGACGCGTCGATCCCGGCGCACACCGCTCCACGCAGGGCTGCCAGCTCGATCGCGAGCCCCGCCCCGCAGGCGATGTCGAGGAGCCGGTCGCCGGGGCCGACGGCCAGGTGCTGGTGCAGCGTGACGTACTCGCGGCAGTTGGCCGGCTCGCTCAACGTGGAGAAGTCGACGGCACGCCGTCCCCACCCGGTATCGACGCCACGCCAGTCCGACATCGGCGACCACCTCGTCCTTTCGTCGGAATTGCCAGAGCTTTCCGGCGTAGTGGATGACGTCCATTCAGCCGGAATTCGATATTGAGCCCGCGACGGCCAGGATCATTGCATCAGAATCGGCCCCGCCCGGCGGGGCCGGCAGGTCAGACGTGCCGCCCGGGTGAAACGGGGGGCTCTGGGTGGTGCTGCGAGACCGGTCGGGAGGACGGACCTCTCTGCTGCTGCGCGGCGCAACGCTGTCCGTGTCGATACCCCTGGCCCTGCTCGCCGGCCTGCTCACCGCGCCCGCCGCGTGGGCCGCGGGCGCGATCGTCGAGCTGCGCGTGCTCGTCGTCACCGACCTGACGGCCGAGCCGGAGGCGGTCCGCCTGCTGCTCGCCGAGAGCGGCGTCCCGCACGACGTCCTCGATCTCACCGACCCCGCCCGGCCGCGCCTCACGCACGCCAGCCTGACGGTCGACGACGCGGTGCCGCACAGCCGCTACCAGGCGTTCGTCCTCCCCGACGCCGCGCCGGCCGGGCTGGACCGCACCGAGCTGGACGCCCTGCACGCCGTCGCGCTCGAGTTCCGGCTGCGCCAGCTCGACGCGACCGTCCATCCCACGCCGGCCGTCGGGCTCGTCGAGCCGACCGACACCGTGGGCTGGTGGGGTTCCTTCGACGCGGGCGGCACCGCGGCGCTCACCGAGCTCGCCCGGACCGATGCGTTCGCGGACATGCGCGGCGACGTCCCGTTCTCGCCCGGGACGTGGGTGGAGATCGCGACCCCGCTGCCGTCGTTCCGCCCGCTGCTCACCGCGACCTCGCCGGACGGCACCCGACGCGGGGCGGTCGCGGGCGTGTTCAGCGGCGGCGGCCGGGAGGAGCTCGTCCTCACCTTCTCCTTCGACGCCACCTCGATCCAGCTGGCGACGCTCGGGCCGGGCCTGGTCGAGTGGCTCACCCGCGGCACCCACCTGGGGCTGCGGCGCAGCTGGTTGGCCGTGCACATCGACGACGTCCTGCTCCCGGACACGCGCTGGGTGCCCGGGCGGAAGTGCGCGGTGGGCCCGCAGTGCCCCGCCCCGCCGGGGACGGACCCGACGATCCGGATGACCGCCGAGGACGTCGCCGTCGCCGTGGAGTGGCAGCGCCGCCACGGCTTCCGCCTGGACCTGGCCTACAACGGGGCGGGCGGGGACGCCGCGGCGGCGGGCGGCACCGACCCGCTGACCGAGGCCCTCGTCGCCCACCGCGGGGAGTTCGGCTGGATCAACCACACCTGGTCGCACCGCTATCTCGGCTGCGTGCGCGACACGTCCGTGGTGCCGTGGCGGTGCGCGGAGTTGCCGATCCTCGGCGGCACCCGCTTCGTCACCGGTGGGGAGATCCGCGACGAGATCGACCGCAACGTCGCCTTCGCGCGCCGCTTCGGCCTTCCGATCGACGCCACCGAGCTCGTCACCGGCGAGCACAGCGGGCTGCGGGGCGACGCGCTCATGCCCGAGGACAACCCGGCGCTCGCGGGCGCCCTCACCGCGACCGGGGTGGCGGTGGTCGCCGCGGACGCGTCCGTGGAGCCGGCGCAGCGCCCGCTCGGCACGGCCCGCACGGTGCCGCGCCACCCCATCGACCTGGACTTCAACACCGCCACGTACGCCGAGACCGTCGACCAGTACAACTGGACCCACACCTCGGCGGCCGTCGGCGGTGACGGGGAGTGCGACGCCGACTCGAGTTGTCTCGATCCCGTCGACGCCGCCGATCCCGTCGCCGGGTTCCACGACGGGATCGTGCCGGTCGAGGCGGCCAAGGTGCTCGACCACGTGCTCGGCAACGACCCGCGCCCCCACTACGTCCACCAGCCGCAGCTCGCCGAGGACCGCACCCTCTACCCGGTGCTGGAGCGGGTCCTCGACACCTACCGCACCGTGTACACCGACGCCCGCCCGCTGCTGGTCCCCACGATGACCAAGGCCGCAGACGAGCTGGGCCGGGCGGCCGCGTGGGCGGCGGCGACCGACGAGGTGCGGGCGTGGTCCCAGGACGGGGTGGTGACGATCGAGACCAGCGGGCTCGTCTCCGTCCCGCTCACCGTTCCCCGCAGCCCCGGGGCGGTCCTCGGCGAGGACTACGGCACCACCCGCAGCGGCTGGCTGCCCGTCGAGGGCCGGATGCGGCTGATCGGGGTGGGGCCGTGAAGGTCACACTCGTCACCGAGGGCACCTACCCGATCCACCCGGGCGGCGTGAGCGACTGGTGCGACCAGCTGATCCGGGGCCTCCCCGAGGTCACCTTCGACGTCGTGGCGCTCTCCGGCTCCGGGCGCGAGCCGCTCTCCTACGGCCCGCCGCCGAACCGGGAGCGGGTGCACCGCATCGGACTGTGGGCCGAGCCGCCGCGCGCCCACCGTGCCCACCGCAGTGCCCGCAGTGCCCGCCGTGCCCACCGGGCCGATCCCGAGTTCCTCGCCGCGTACGCCCACCTGCTGGAGGCGACCCTGCGGGGCGGTCCCCGCGCCGCGGAGTGGGTCGAGTCCGCGCTGCGCCGGCTGCGCGCCTACGCCGCCGACGCCCCCCTCACCGCGGCGCTGCGCGGCCAGGCGGCCGTGGACCTGCTCGTGGATGTCACCTCCCGCACGCTCGACCTGCGCGCCTCACCGACGCTCGCCGACGCGCTGGCCGTCACCGACCTCGTCGAGCACCTCCTGCGGCCCCTGCAGTTCCCCGCTCCCCGCTCCGACCTCGTGCATGCCACCGCCAACGGCTCGGCGACGCTCGTCGGGCTGCTCGCGAAGTGGGAGCACGACACCCCCGTCGTCCTCTCCGAGCACGGTGTCTACCTGCGCGAACGCCTGCTCGCCCTGCGCGCGTCTGGCTGCGGGCGGGTGCAGCGGGCCGTCCTCGGCCGCTTCTACGCCCGTCTCACCGAGCTCGGCTACCGCGGCTGCGCGGCCGTGCTCCCGGTGAGCCGGTTCAACGCCCGCTGGGCATTGCGGGGCGGCGCCGCGCCGACGCGGATCCAGGTGGTGCACAACGGCGTCGACCCGGCCGCGCTGCGGCCCGCCGGTTTCGAGCCGCGGACGCCGACGCTCGTGTACGCGGGCCGGATCGACCCGCTCAAGGACCTCCACCTGCTGCTGCGCGCGTTCGCGCTCGTCCGCGAGCGGGTCCCCGACGCCATGCTGCGCCTCTTCGGCGGCGTCCCCGTCGGCAACGAGGGCTACGCGGACTCCTGCCGCGAACTCGTCCGCGCGCTGGGGCTCGGCGACGTCGTGACGTTCGAGGGCCCCGCCCGGCGGATGAGCTGGGCGTACGCGTTGGGGCACGCCGTGGTGCTGTCGAGCCGCTCCGAGGGCCTGCCGCTCACCGTCATCGAGGCGGCCTCCTGTCGCCGGGCGACAGTCGGCACCGACGTCGGCGGGATGGCCGAGGCCATCGGCGAGGGCGGGATCGTCGTCCCCGCGAACGACGTGCGCGCGCTCGCCGACGCGTGCGTGCGCGTGCTCACCGACGACGCGCTGCGCCACCGGCTCGCCGACGCGGGCCACCGGCGGGCCCGGGCGCACTTCACCCTCGACCGGTTCCTCGCCGACATGCGCGCGGTGTACGCCGCGCGCGGCCTGCCCGAGCCGGTGGTCCCGCCGCAGCGCCGCTCCGACAGCACCGCCCAACGCCCGGCGCCCGCCCCGGTGGACGCCCCGGTGGATGCCCGATGACCACCCACGAGAGCGCCCTCGCCCACGCCGTCGCGTCGGCGACGGACCCGCTGGAGCTCGCCGTGGTCCTCGAGTCCGCCGGCGTGACGGACCGGGTCGCCGCGGGCGCCTTCGGCGTCCCGGACGTCTTCGCCCTCGCCGAGCTGTCCCACGACCCGCAGGCCCCCCTCGCCGAGCCCGTCGCCGCCCCGGCCGCGCGCCGCCTGCGCCTGCCCGGCGACCACTGGACGTTCCACCTGCGCGGCCTGCTCTACGCCGTCCCGGCGGCGGTGGCGCTGTCGCTCCTGCCCGGTGGCGATCCCGTCGCGTCCACGCTGCTGCTCGGGGGGCTCCTCGCCGCGTGGGCGGGCGCGTACGGGGTCACCGCGGTCGCGTGGGCGCACCTGGGGAACCTGGACGTTGCGGCGTCCCGCCGGTTCCTGCGCCGAGCGCTGCTCGGCGGCACCGCGCTCGCCGCGCTGCTGGCGGTGCCCACCGTCTACCTCGCGCTCGTCACCACCTCGACGATGGCCGTCGATCTGACGACGATCGCGCTGCTCACGGCGCAGACCGCCTACCTGCTGGCGGCCGCGACCCTGCTGGTCTGCGGCAGGGAGGTGTGGCTGGCCGCGGCGCTCCTGCCCGCCGTCGCCGGGGTCGTCCTCGCCCTGGAGCGGTCCCCGGACCTGCGCTGGCCCGCCGCCTCCGTCGCGCTGGCGGTGGTGTTCGCGCTGATCGCGACCCGCGGGGCGGGCAGGCCCCGCCAGCGGCTGGCGCGCCGGGCGCGTGTGTACGTGGGGGTCCAGGTGGTCGCGGGCCTGCTCGTCGGGTTGCTCGCCGTCTTCCCCGCGGTGGACCAGCTCGTGCGACCGGGCTTCGACCCGCTGCCGCTGTCGGTGACGGTCGTCGCGCTGCCGCTCGTGCTGGGGATGGGCCTGGCGGAGTCGCTCGCGTTGCGGCTGCGCCGCCGCTTCACGACCCTCCTCGCCACGACATCGTCCCCACCGGTGTTCGCGCGCGCCGCGCGGCGCGCGACGCTGGGCGCCCACCTCGTGCTCGGCGCCGCGCTCGTCGTGATGACGGCCGCGGTGGTGTTCGCCGTCGTCCACGGCGGGCACTCCTTCGGCACCGAGCCGCGCCTGCTGCTGCTCGCGGGCGACTACGTCGTGCTCGGCATCGCGCTCTTCTCCGCCACGGTGCTCGCCGTTCTCGGCGCGGGTGGGCGGGCGGTCGCGGCGCTCGCCGCCGGGGTGGCCGTGCTGGCCGCGTTCCTGGTGCTCGCCGCGGACGAACCGACGCCGGGCTGGGTGCCGCTCGCCTGCCACGCCGCCGTGAGCACCGCGTTGCTGCTGGCCCTCGGCGTGCTGGTGCACCGCCGCGTCGGACGTCCGGTGCACCACCGGTGACGGTGATCGACCTGGCCGTCCCGGCCTACTTCCATCCCGCCCGCGAGGCCGCCGACTGGGTCCGGCTCTGCGCCACCGCCCCGCTCGGGCTCGTCGTCGTCAACCCGTGCTCCGGAGCCGGCACCGCCGCCGACCCGGCGTACCGTCCGGTGTGCGCCGCCCTGCGTGCCCGCCCGGAGGTGATCGTCGCGGGATACGTCGACACCGCCTACGGCACCCGGCCCGCCGCGGACGTCCTCACCGAGGCGGTGCGGTACGAGCGGTTCTACGGGATCGGAGCGGTCTTCCTGGACCAGGTCAGCTCCGGCGCGGACGCGCTGGACCACTACGTCGACGTCGTCGGGCGGCTGCGGGCAAGCGGCGCCGCGGCGGTCGTACTCAACCCCGGGGTCGCGCCGCACCCCGGATACCGCGCGCTCGCGGACGTCGTCGTCACCTTCGAGGGGCCGTGGTCGGCCTACCGCGGCCGGGCGCCCGACCCGCCGGGTCCGGGCCGCACCTGCCATCTCGTGCACGCCACCCCGGACGGCCGGCGGGCCGCGGCATGGCGGCGCGCGCGGAGCCTCGGCGCGGACCTCGCCTACGTCACCGCGCGGGGGCTGCCCAACCCGTGGGACGGGTTCGCGTGACCCGCCGCCTCGCCCTGCTCGCCTGCCTGGCGCTGCTGCTCGCCGCCTGTGGCGGCGGGGGTGGTGAGCCGCCGCCCGAGGACGCTACCTGGCAGTACCAGCTCGACGGCACCGTCGACACGTCCGTGCCCGCCGGGATCTACGACATCGACCTGTTCGAGACACGGCAGGCCACCGTGGACGAGCTGCGCGCCGCCGGCCGCACCGTCGTCTGCTACGTCAACGCGGGCGCGGTCGAGGAGAACCGGCCCGACTCCGGCACCCTGCCCGCCGACGTGCGCGGCGAGCCCCTCGACGACTGGCCCGACGAGCGCTGGCTCGACATCCGCCGCCTCGACGTCCTCGAACCCTTCCTCGCCGCCCGCTTCGACCTGTGCCGTGACAAGGGCTTCCACGGCGTCGAGCCCGACAACGTCGACGGCTACATCAACGACACCGGCTTCCCCCTCACCGCGGCCGACCAGCTCGCCTTCAACCGGATGCTCGCCCGCCTCGCCCACGAGCGCGGCCTCACCGTCGGGCTCAAGAACGACCTCGACCAGGTCGACGAGCTGGTCGGGGACTTCGACTTCGCGGTCAACGAGAGCTGCGTCGAGTACGAGGAGTGTGCCGCGCTGCGCCCGTTCGTCGACGCGGGCAAGCCCGTCCTGCACGTCGAGTACGACCTCGACCTCGACGAGTTCTGCGCCGAGACCACGGCCATGGGGTTCCGCTCGATCCGCAAGCCCCTCGACCTCACCGCCGAATGGGAGCCGTGCCCGCCGCTGCCGTAGCGGCGGAGAAACCCGCCGGAAGCCCCGGCGGCCTACCGTGCGCGCATGGCGGAGTTCGCGGTGCCCCTGATCGACATCGGTCCGTACGTGCGGGGCGGCGGGGATCGCGCCGCGGTGGCCGCCGCCATGGACGCGGCCTGCCGCGACGTCGGGTTCGTGCAGGTCGTGGGGCACGGCGTGCCCGACGACGCGGCTGCGGGCCTCGCCGCGGCGATCGACGCCTACTTCGGCGAGCCGGCCGAGGTCAAGGCCGCGCACCGCGCCCCGCCGGGGATCAACCGCGGCTACACGCCGCCGCGCAGCGAGTCGGTCAGCCTCAGCCTGGGCGTGGGCACCCGCATGCCCGACTTCTTCGAGGCGTTCAACGTCGGCGCCGCCGCGGCCGAGCATCCCGGGCTGGACCTGCCCGCCGACGTCTACCCCGACAACATCTGGCCGGACGTCCCCGGCTTCGAGGTGGCCGTGCGGCGCTGGTTCGCCGAGGCCCGCCGCGTCGCCCACACGCTCACCGACGTCTTCGCCGACGCGCTGGGACTACCCGCGGGCTTCTTCGCCGCCTACACCGACCACTCCATCGACGTGCTGCGGATGAACAACTACGCCCTGCCCCCGGGCCGGGTGGCGGACGGGACCGACCTCACGGGCATGGGCGAGCACACCGACTACGGCATCGTCACCGTGCTGTGGGCCGACGACGCCCCCGGCCTTCAGGTCCTCGGCCAGGACGGCCGCTGGCACGACGTCGCGCCGGCTCCCGGGGCGCTGCTGGTCAACCTCGGCGACCTCACCGCCCGCTGGACCAACGAGCGGTGGCTGTCCACCCTGCACCGCGTGAAGCCGCCCGTCGTGGACGGCACGGTCCGGCGGCGGCGTTCCGCGGCGTTCTTCCACGACGGCAACGTGGAGGCGGTCGTCGAGGCGCTGCCGTCGTGCGTGCCGCCCGGCCGGGCGCCGATCCACCCGCCCACCACGATCGGCGAGCACATCGAGGCGAAGCTCGCCGGTTCCCGCGCGGGAATCGCGAACACCGCTGCGACCCGCGACGCCGAGCGCGTCCGGGCGGCCGCCGGTCCTGCTGCACGCGAAACCACGTGGCCCGGGACGGGCGTCGGTCCGTAGCGTCGGAGGGGTCGCGCCGGGTGCCCGGGATCAGGGCCCGGCCATCCCCGGACGTCAGGAGGCTCCATGACCGCCGGCCACCACCCGGCCACCCCCGTCGAGGACACGGACGGGACGCGGGTGATCTGGCTGCTCGTCGGCTCGGCGTTCGTGATGATCCTCAACGAGACGATCATCCTGGTCGCCCTGCCGGCCGTGATCGCCGACCTCGGCGTCCCCGTCACCACCGCGCAGTGGCTGACCAGCGGGTTCCTGCTGACGATGGCCGTGGTCATCCCGATCACGGGATTCCTGCTGCAACGGTTCCCGCCGCGCGGGGTGTACCTGACGTCGATGGCGCTGTTCTGCAGCGGCACCCTGCTCGCCGCCCTGGCACCGGGGTTCGGGGTGCTGATGACCGGGCGCATCGTGCAGGCCGCCGGCACCGCCGTGATGGTCCCGCTGCTGATGACGTCGGTGATCCGGCTCGTCCCGGCGGAGCGCCGCGGCGCCATGATGGGCACGATCACCGTGGTCATCGCGGTGGCGCCCGCCGTCGGGCCGACGGTCTCCGGGCTGATCCTGTCCGTCTTCGGCTGGCGCGTCACGTTCTGGGCCGTGCTGCCGATCGCCCTGCTCGCGCTCGCCGCCGGGGCACGCTGGCTGCGCGTGACGTCCGAGACCCGCCACGTCCCGCTGGACCTGGTGTCGGTGCCGCTCACGATCGTCGCCTTCGGCGGGATCGTGTGGGGGCTCACCGCCGTGGGGGAGTCCGCCAGGGGGCACTCGCCCGTCCCGGTGTGGCTGCCCATCGTCGTCGGGGTCGTCGCGATGGTCGCGTTCGTCGCCCGCCAGCTGCGACTGCAGCGCGAGGAACGCGCGCTGCTGGACCTGCGCCCGCTCGCGCACCGCGCGTTCGCCGTGCCGGTGGTGCTGATGGCGCTCACGTTCATGGCGCTGTTCGGCGTGCTCATCCTGATGCCGCTCTACCTGCAGGACGTGCTGGGAGCGGCGCCGTTCGTCACCGGCCTCGTGCTGCTGCCCGGCGGGCTCGTCATGGGCCTGCTGGGGCCGATCGTGGGCAGGCTCTACGACCGCTACGGGGTGCGGCCGCTCGCGATCCCCGGCGCCGCGGTGGCGGCGGGTGCGCTGTGGGCGTTCGTCACGCTGGACGCGTCGTCGTCGTTGTGGCAGCTCGTGGCCATGCACGTGGTGCTGGTGATCGGCGTCTCGTTCATGATCACGCCGCTCATGACGGACGCCCTGGGGCAGCTGCCCACCGGCATGGACGCCCACGGCAGTGCGATCGTCGCGACCCTCCAGCAGGTGGCAGGCGCGGCGGGGACGGCGCTCTTCGTCACGGTCATGGCGCTGGCCTCCACGGGGGCGGGCGCCGGCGCGGACGCGGACGGGGCGCGGGTCGCCTTCCTCACCGCGGCCCTGATCGCGACGGCGGCGGCGCCGCTCACGCTGTTCACCGGGGCCCGTTCCCGGGAGCCCGCCGTCGCCCGACCGGGCTGACCGAGCCCGCGAACGCGCGCATTCTCGCCCGCCGAGAAGCGCCGTCGCGACGCGCGCTCCGGCGCGGCGCCCGCCGGTACGCTCCGGCCCATGATCCTGATCACGCTCAAGATGCCGATCAAGCCGGAGAAGACCGACGAGTGGCTCGAGCTCGCCCAGAGCTACAGCAACGACGTGCGTGCGGAGCCCGGCAACGTGTTCTTCTCCTTCTCCCGCAGCCTCGAGGACGAGAACGAGTACGTGTGCATCGAGGGCTTCGCCGACGACGCGGCGGGCAAGGAGCACATGAAGCAGGCGCACGTCCCGAACTTCATGGAGAAGGCGGCCTACCTGGTCTCGGCCCGGCCGAAGATCATCTACGTGGACGCCGAGGAGGTCACCGGCTTCGTCGAGATGGGAGAGATCGCACCCAAGGAGTGAACCGGGGTGCCACCCGGCGGTCGCGCACGCGCCGTCGTCACGGGCCGACCTGGAGATCGACCTGGAGAGCGGCTCAGTGCGCGACCGCAGAGGTGGCGAGAGCGTGTTCCACCAGGGTCACCAGCGTCCGCAGGCAGTCCTGCGGGTCGCGCGCGTCCAGCCGCGCGATCGGGCAGCCCGGAGCGAGCGCGAGCGCATCGCGCACCACCTCGTCGTCGAACCGGTCCGAGGCGGGGAAGCCGTTGATGCCGAGCACGAACGGGATCCGCCGGTTCTCGAAGTAGTCGATCGCCGGGAAGCAGTCGTCCACGCGCCGCAGGTCGACCAGCACGACGGCGCCCACCGCGCCGCGCGAGAGCTCGTCCCACATGAACCAGAAGCGGTCCTGGCCGGGCGTGCCGAACAAGTAGAGGATCAGCGAGTCGTCCACGGTGATGCGGCCGAAGTCCATCGCCACCGTGGTCGAGCTCTTGCCCGGGATGTTGTCGACGTCGTCGACGCCGATCGAGGCCGTTGTCATGGCCTCCTCGGTCAGCAGCGGGGGGATCTCCGAGAGCGCCTGCACCATCGTCGTCTTGCCGACGCCGAAACCCCCTGCGATGACGATCTTCAGTGGGATCGGCGTGTCGTCAGCGGGCAAGGAGCCCCTCCAGGAGTCGCTCGAGCAATGCGCGGGTGGGGCGACCGTCCTCGGTTGCCGGCGGCGCGGTGTGGACGACCAGGTAGCCGGCGTCGGCCAGGTCGCTGACCAGCACGCGGGCGACCCCGACCGGCACGCCGAGCTTCGCCCCGATCTCGATGACCGACGTCGGCCTGTCGATCATCTGGATGATCGCACGGTACTCGGGCTGGCTCTGCTCGAGCCCCGTGGTCCGGTGGGTCGCGGTGACCAGGCATTCCAGGGGGAGGTCCCGACCCGCCGAGCGGGTGCGACCACCGGTGACGGCGTAGACGGGGACGACCCGTCCACCGTCGCCGCTCATTGTGCCCGGCTCCCGGCGGATCGCTCGCCAGGCATCAGTGCGTGGCCGACCCGCGCGGCGAGCAGCGTCATCTCGTAGCCGACCAGGCCGATGTCGCAGGTCCGGTCGGCGTGCACCGCCAGGGCGGCGGCCTGTCCGATGGAGCTCACGAAGAAGTAGCCGCCGGACATCTCCAGGATCGTCTGGTTGACCTGGCCGCCGCCGAGGAGCTGAGCGGTGCCCCTGGCGAGGCTGCCCAGCCCGGAGGCCGCCGCGGCGAGCTGGTCGCCGAGCGCCGTCGACACGCCCGGCGATGTCGCCAGGCGCAGACCGTCCGACGACACGACGACCGCGTGCACCACTCCGGGTGTGTCGCGGGTGAACTCCACCAGCAGCCAGTCCAGCCGCCTGCGATCCACGGTTCCTCCCTGGGTGACGACCCCGGGCGCGGGGTGGGTTCCGGTCATGGCGGTGAGACCTCCCCGTTCACGGCCGCCTGTGCCGAACGGCGGCTCGCCTGGTACCGGGAGAGTGCGCTCGCCGCGCTCTGCGACGGGACGGCCTGGGTCGGGATCTCCGCGGGCGGCTCTTCGGCCATCAGCTCGTCGCGGCGCAGCTCGGGCGCCAGCGACGCCTGCGGTACGCGCCTACGCAAGCCCTGGACCGTGGCGTCCGGCCCGTTCGCGACGGGACGGCGCACGGGTCCGGCGGTCAGCTGCCCGGGATCCGGCGGACCGTCGCGGCCGTCTCGCGGACCGGCGTCGTCAGCGGGCGGCATGAACGGCGACAGGTGCGGCCCACCGCCGGGCTCGGCGTCCCACGCGGCCGGCATGTCGGACGGGAACGCCAGGTGCGGAACGGACGTGACGGTCGGAGACGAGGTCGGCCCCGGAGAAGGCACCGGCGGCACCGACGCGCGTCCGTAGTCGGGCGTCTCGGGCGAGCGTGGCGCGGGCACGCTGTCGATCACCGATCGCGCCTCCCACCAGCCTGTCCAGCCGTTGGACTCCGCGTAGCCGTCCCCCGACGGGCCCTCGGCGACACCCGCCTCGACGAGCGCGGGGCGCGCGGTGGTGGCGAACACCGGGTCGAGGTTCGTGCTCAGCGGCTGCTCCGGATCGAAGCCGGACGGCGGGGCGAGGGTCAGCTTCTCGGTCACCTCGCGGGGACCTCCGCCCGGGCGGGTGGCCGTGCCCGGCTCCGCGTGTCGCGCGGACGCGTGGGGCTCCTCCAGCAGGGCCTGCGGCAGGTGCACGACCGCCGTGATGCCGGAGCCCGGTGTCGTGTCGAGGGTGACGGCGATGCCGTGGCGTGCGGCCAGCCGTGCCACGACGTGGAAGCCGAGGCGCTGCGCGACCGACAGGTCGACCTCCGCCGGCTTCGAGAGCAGCGCGTTCGCCGCCGCCAGCTCGTCCGGCGGCATGCCCACGCCCCAGTCCTCGATCGTGAGCAGGACGCCCTCGGGCCGCCGCGCGGTGGCCCGGCGGGTCCGGATCGTCACGACGGTCTCCGGCGGGGAGAAGCGCACCGCGTTCTCCGTGAGCTCCGCCAGCAGGTGTGTGAGGTCGGTGACGCTGCCCCCGGCGACGGCGGCGTGCTCGTCGATGGTGAAGGCGACCCGCTCCAGGTCCTCGGTCTCGGCGATCGCCGCCCGCACGACGTCGCGCAGCGGCACCGGCTCGCGCCACATGCGCGGTGGCTGCTCGCCGGAGAGCACGAGCAGGTTCTCGGCGTTGCGCCGGACCCGGGTGGTGAGGTGGTCGAGCCGGAACAGCTCGGCGAGGGCGTCCGGGTCGCGCTCGGAGTCCTCCAGCTGGTTGATGATGTCCAGCTGCCGGTAGAGCATGGTCTGGTTGCGGCGCGCGAGGTTCACGAGCAGGTCCGAGGTGAACTTGCGGCGTCCGATCTCGGCGTCCGCGAGCTGCATGGCCAGCGCGTTGCGCTCGTTCTGGGAGTCCTCGGTGTAGCGCCAGAACATCGTCATCCCGATGCACGCCGCGAGCACCGCGCCGCCGTGCAGCACCGACCACGTCCACGGGCTCTGCTGACCGGCGGCGTGGCTGAACATGAGGTCCTGCCGCCACGCCGACCCGATCCCGTGGGTGAGGACCGTCAGCGCGATGTTGACCAGGAACGGCACCCAGTCCTGGTAGAGCGCGATGAACCCGATGATGACGAAGAAGTGGAAGTGGGCCTCGATCGACCCGTACGTGAGCACGACGAGGGCCGTCGCGCTGTACACGAGCCCCGTCGAGACCGCGATCGCGGGCCCTCGCCTGCCCGGCAGGGTGTGCCCGAGCACCATGCACAGGACCAGCGGCAGCAGCGCGACGCCGGTGACCACCGGTGTGTGGTCCAGCACCAGACCGATGACGGCGAGCACCGGGACGTGGGCAAGCAGGACCAGCTGCAGGAACCTGTGCCGGCGCCGCCAGTCCGCCTCGTCGAGCGTGCCGCCTCGGGGCAGGTAGTCGAGGAGCGACTTCCAGTTCGACAACCGCACCATTCTCCCTCCGTTGCCGCCGTAGCCCGAACGGGTGTACGGCACGGCACAGGAAAGCTATGACCGCGATGATCGGGGCGATATCGGGGATTCGAACCGTACACCCCGTCGGAGTGATCTCCGTGACACCCCTCCCCGTTCGGGTGGCGGAGCCGTCGCTCACCGTGATGATCGAACGGTGCGTAGGGTCGTGACCTGTGCGTATCGTGCTCGCTTCCGCCTCCCCTGCCCGGCGCGGCATCCTCCGCGCGGCAGGCGTCGATCCGATCGTCGAGGTCGCGGGTGTCGACGAGGACGCCCTGCTCGCCACCCTCGCCTGCGCCTCGCCCGGCGAACGGGTGACCGCTCTCGCCGCTGCCAAGGCGGCCGTCGTCGCCCGCCGCGTCGGTGCGCTGCATCCCGACGCCGTCGTGATCGGCTGCGACTCGATGCTCCACGTCGACGGCGAGCTCGTCGGCAAGCCCGTGGACGAACCCCGCGCCCGCGCGCGCTGGCTCCGCATGGCGGGCCGCTGCGGGGCACTCGTCACCGGCCACGCCGTGCTCCGCCTCTCCGGCGGCGACGTCGACCGGGTCGCCGAGGGCGCTGCCACCACCACGGTCCGGTTCGCCGACCCCGACCCGGCCGAGCTCGACGCCTACCTCCGCACGGGAGAACCGCTGGCCGTCGCGGGGGGATTCACCCTCGACGGCTACGGCGGCTGGTTCGTCGACGGCATCGACGGCGACCCGTCCAACGTCGTCGGGCTGAGCCTGCCGCTCGTCCGTCGGCTGCTCGCGGAGGTCGGTGTTCGGGTCAGCGACCTCTGGAACCTCAATTCCCGGTGAAGAACGTTCCCTCGGCAGTGTCCCCGCCGTCACACTCCCGGGCGACAGGGAACGGACGGAGGTGGGGACGTGGACGCGGCGACACCGCTGGCCTGGAGCACGTTCGGCGGCCCCGGCGACACCTGGGGGGTGAGCGGTCCCGCGTTCCTCGTCCTTTACCTGATGCTCGCCGCGGCGGTGTGGATCGCGGGTGCGCAGGCGCGCCGTGGCATCGTCGCGAGGCCGCTCGGCAGGCCCGGTGTCGATCCCGGCGCGCGGCCCTACGACCTCGCGCTCCTCAACGGCGGTCGGGAGCTCGCCGTCGACGCCGCCCTGGCGGCCATGCACCAGTCGGGCACCGTCGTCCCGCGGTCGGGCAAGGTCGGCGCCTCCGGACGGCTCGACGCGCGGGCCGACGATCTCGAACGTGCCGTGCACGCGGCTGCGACCACGCCCGTGACCCGGGCGCGGCTGCGTCACCACCGTTCCGTGGGCCTCGCGCTGGACGCCGTCCAGGCCCGGCTGGTCGCGGGTGGGCTGCTGCTCTCCGAGGCCGACCGCAGGCGCTACCGCGCCGTCGGCTGGTGGATGGTCGCGGTCGCCGGGCTCGGTCTCGTGCGCCTGCTCGCCGGGGTCGCGGCGGCCAAGCCCGTCGGCTACCTCCTCATCGCCATGGTGGCGGCCGCGGTCGTCGGCCTCGTCCAGCTCGCGGGCGCGCCGCGCCGGACCCGCGCCGGGGACGAGGTCCTGCGGGCGCTGCGCGCCGAGCACCACGTCCTCTCGCCCACCATGAGGCCGGACTGGACCACCTACGGCGCGGGCGCGGCCGCGCTCGGCGTCGGGCTCTTCGGGCTCCAGGCGCTGTGGGCGTCGGACCCGGCCTTCGCCGGCGAGATCGCCCTGCAGCGGGCCGCGGCCGCCGGTGGGTCGTCGGGGACGACCACGTCCGGCTGCGGGTCGTCGAGCGCGGACTCTGGTGGTGGTGGGGGAGGCGGCTGCGGCGGCGGCGGGGGCTGTGGCGGCTGACGCGGGTGCGTCCGCGCCCACCGGGATGGGGGTCCCGGCGGACGTGGGTGCGACCCGCGTGACGGGGGGACCGGTCCGGGGCGCTGGCGGGCGCTCCGGCCGGGTCGAGGGGGCCGGGGCCTCGCGCGGGGCTCCCGGAGCCGGGGGAGGAACGGCGGTGCGCGGGGGCACCGCCGGGCAGCGGGGAGCGGTGGCCGCGACGGTGGGGTGCGGCCACCGTCCCGTGGCCGGACGGTCCGCGACCCCGGGGGGCGCGGCCGTGCGGGGGCGGGCGGGTCGGTCCGGTCGTGCGGGGGGTGCGGCCCGGCGGGTGCCGCCGTGATCTGGGCCGCCGACGTCCCCGCGGCCTCCGGCCCCGCCGTGCCGCTCGCCGGCGGCGGGGCCGGCGGCGTCACCGCGCTGGCCGCGGGTACCGGCATCGGCTGGCGCCCCGAGATCGCCGGTGTCGTCGCGGACCTGCCCGACCTCGCGTTCTGCGAGGTCATCGCCGAGGCGATCGATCCCGCGTCGCCGCCCTGGGCCGTCGAGGAGCTGCGTGCGCGGGGCGTCCCCGTCGTCCCGCACGGGGTGCGGCTGTCGCTCGGCGGGGCCGAGGCCGTCGAACCCCACCGCGTCACGCACCTCGCCGCCGCGGCGGCAGCTCTCGGTGCGCCGCTGGTCAGCGAGCACGTCGCGTTCGTCCGCTCCGGCGGCCGCGAGGCGGGCCACCTGCTGCCGGTGCCCCGCACGCGGGCCGCGCTGGCCGCCCTCGCCGGCAACGTCGCCCGCCTGCAGGCCGAGCTGGACGTCCCGCTCGCGCTGGAGCCCATCGCCGCGCTCGTGGACTGGCCCGAGGACGAGTACACCGAGGCCGACTTCCTCGCCGCGCTGCTGGACCGCACCGGCGCCCACCTGCTGCTCGACGTCGCCAACGTCCACGCCAACGCCGTCAACCATGGTCAGCACGCCGAGGCGGTCCTCGACGCGCTGCCGCTCGATCGCGTCGCCTACGTGCACGTCGCGGGCGGTGCCGTCCGCGCGGACGGGCTCTACCACGACACCCACACCCATCCCGTACCCGCGCCCGTGCTGCAGCTGCTGCGCCGGCTGCGCGAGCGGCTGCCCGCCGATGCGCCCGTCCTGCTCGAACGGGACGGGGCCTACCCGGCGGCGGCGCAGCTGCGGGCCGAGTTCGCGGCGGTGGCCGCGGCCGGGCCGGACGGGACCCGGCCCGGTCCCGTCGCGGCCGGGAATGCGCCCGCCCGCGTCCCGGCCGCCGGGCCCGGGATCGACACCGCCACCCTCGCCGCCGCGCAGGCCGGTCTCCTCGACGCCCTGGTCGCAGGCGGGCCCGATCCGCCAGGGTTCGATCCGTACCGGCTCGACGCAACCCGCGCGGCGCTGCTGCGCAAGCGGGCAGGCGAGGTCGCCGTCGTGTGGCCGGTGCTCGCCGTGTCGCTCGGCGAGCGGTGGCGCGCGGCGTTCGCGGCGCACGCGGCCGGTCGTCCGCCCGCCGGAGCGCTGCGCGACGGCTGGGACCTCGCACGCGCGCTGCACGTCGCGAACGCCCTGGGTCCCGGCGCCGCCGCGGAGCTCGCCGACCGCGAGGCCGCGTTCCGCTACGACGGGGCGAGCGCACCGCGCAGGCGGGGCCGGCTGTCGCGGGCGTTGCGCGGGCGGTGACGACGGTGTCGTCACCGGATGTGATGATCGTGTGACGATCCGCGCGGTGGCGCAGGTCACGCGTCACCGGCTGTGACGCGAAGGCCACACCCGGACGACCGGTCCGTTCGGTGGTTCGGCTCCTACACTCCCCGGTAACCATCGCGCCGGGGCAGGGCCACCGGACGCTGCACCTCCGGGGAGGCCGTCGTGTCGGGCTTGAGCAAGGTCCTGGTCGCCAACCGAGGCGAGATCGCCGTCCGCGTCATCCGGGCCTGCAAGGACGCGGGCATCGGGAGCGTCGCCGTCTACGCCGATCCGGACCGCGACGCCCCGTTCGTCCGGCTGGCCGACGAGGCCTTCGCGCTCGGCGGCAGCACGGCGGCCGAGTCGTACCTGGACTTCGACAAGATCATCGGTGCGGCGCGCGCCGCCGGGGCCGACGGGATCCACCCCGGCTACGGCTTCCTGAGCGAGAACGCCGACTTCGCCCAGGCCGTCATCGACGCCGGCATCACGTGGATCGGCCCGTCGCCGCAGTCCATCCGCGACCTCGGCGACAAGGTCACGGCCCGCCACATCGCCCTGCGCGCGGGCGCACCGCTGGTGCCCGGTACGGCGGACCCGGTCTCGGGGGCGGAGGAGGTCGTCGCGTTCGCGAAGGAGTACGGCCTGCCCGTCGCGATCAAGGCGGCGTTCGGCGGCGGCGGGCGCGGCATGAAGGTGGCGCGCGAGGAGAAGGAGATCGTCGAGCTCTACGAGTCGGCGGTCCGCGAGGCGACGGCGGCGTTCGGCCGCGGCGAGTGCTTCGTCGAGCGCTACCTGGACAAGCCGCGCCACGTGGAGACGCAGGTCCTGGCCGACGAGCACGGCAACGTCGTGGTGGTCGGCACCCGGGACTGCTCCCTGCAGCGCCGCTTCCAGAAGCTCGTCGAGGAGGCGCCCGCGCCGTTCCTCACCGACGAGCAGCGCGAGACCCTCTACGGCGCCTCCAAGGCGATCGTGAAGGAGGCCGGCTACCACGGCGCTGGCACCGTCGAGTTCCTCATCGGCCAGGACGGGCTCATCACGTTCCTGGAGGTCAACACGCGGTTGCAGGTCGAGCACCCGGTCTCGGAGGAGACCAGCGGGCTCGATCTCGTGCGCGAGCAGTTCCGCATCGCCGAGGGCCGCGAGCTCGGCCTCACCGAGGATCCGCAGCCGCGCGGGCACTCCATCGAGTTCCGGATCAACGGCGAGGACGCCGGGCGCAACTTCCTGCCCGCGCCCGGCACCGTCACCGCGATCGACTACCCGGCGGGCCCGGGCGTGCGGGTGGACGCGGGCGTGGAGGCGGGCTCGGTCGTCGGCGGGAACTTCGACTCGCTGCTCGCCAAGCTGATCGTCACGGGCTCGGACCGTGCGCAGGCGCTGGAGCGCTCGCGGCGTGCGCTCGCGGAGCTCCGGGTCGAGGGCATGGCGACGGTGCTGCCGTTCCACCGCCTCGTCGTGGCCGATCCGGCGTTCGCGGCCGGCACCGGTGCGGAGTTCACCGTCCACACGCGGTGGATCGAGACCGAGTGGGACAACACCGTCGAGCCGTTCGCGGGCGGCCAGGAGGCCGACGAGGAGGCGGCGCCCCGCCAGAACGTCGTGGTGGAGGTCGGGGGGCGGCGGCTCGAGGTGTCCCTGCCCGGCGATCTCGCGATCGGCACGGGCGGCGCCGCGGCGAAGGGCAGGGCCCCCCGCAAGCGCGGCGGTGGCGCGGGCGGCACGGCCGTGTCGGGCGACGCGGTCACCGCACCGATGCAGGGCACGATCATCAAGGTCGCGGTCTCCGACGGCGACACGGTCTCCGCCGGCGACCTGGTCGTCGTGCTGGAGGCGATGAAGATGGAGAACCCGGTCACCGCGCACAAGGACGGCACGGTCACCGGCCTCACGGCGGAGCAGGGCAGCTCGGTCGCGCAGGGCACCGTCCTCTGCGAGATCAAGGACTGAGTGGAACCGGTCGAGATCAACGCCGGTACCTGGTACCTGCGTGCGCTGCGGGCCGACGAGCGGATCGACGACCGGCCCGCGGTCCTCGCGTCGGCGCTGGAGCCGGACATCGTCCGCTACCGCAGGCGCCCGGATCCGACGCTCGAGGCCGCCGGGGCGTACGTCGCGCAGCGGGCCGCGGCGTGGGAGCGCGACGAGCGCTTCACGTGGGCCGTGTGCGAGCCGACGACCGGAGAGATGGTCGGCGAGGTCGACCTGTCCCGGCTGGACCTGGACCGTGGTCTCGCCGAGATCGGGGTGTGGGCGCTCCCGCCGGCGCGCGGGCGGGGACTGGCCGTGGCCGCGGTGTCGAGCGTGCTGCGGTTCGGGTTCGGCGGTCTCGGCCTGCACCGGGTGACCTACATGTGGGCGGCGGGCAACACCGCCTCGGAGGCCGTGGCGCGGCGCTGCGGGTTCGTTCCCGAGGGGCTGCTGCGCGGTGCCTGGATGATCGACGGTGCCCACGTGGACATGCACGTGGCGTCACGACTCGCCACCGACCGTTGACCTCGATGATCCACTTCGGGTAGTTTCGGCGCGCCAGGTTCCTTCCACCGCGACCCGCACAACTCCACAGCGGACAGCAGTGACGTACCCGTGTGTCCACCCACGGGGCCCGGTTCTCCGCCACGCGGACAGCCGCGCCGCGGATCCGTTCACCACGTCGGCCACGCCACGCCGTGAACAGTCCCCTCTTCCTTCAGGCGACTGGGATCCGTCATGCCCCCCGAGATCATCGTCAGTACCCACGTCCACACCGACGGGCCGATCCCCGGCCCCCACTCCCTGCTCACCCTCGCCGCCGCGGCGCATCTTGCCGACGGCGGCACGACCACAGAGAACGTCACGCAGTTCGCCGCGACGCTGCGCGAACTGCCCGGCGCCACACCCCACCCGACCACCCTTCAGGACTGGCGGTCGCGGCCCGAGGAGTGGCTCCGCACCCGCCGGGGGAGCCGTCCTCCGGCGCTCGTGGCGACCGACCTGCTCCGGTGGGTCGAGAGCCTCCCGGCCCCGCCGGTGCTCGCCACCGACCACGGACCGGACCACCTGTTCCTCTACTGGTACCTGCAGCGGTTCACCGGCCGCTGGCCGTTCGACCGCGTGAGCGTCGACCCGGCCCACCGGATGGACGCCGCAGGCACCTGCGTCCTGGACGGCTGCCGCAGCAGCGTCGTCCGGGCCGCCTGACACCGCCGGCGGCGGCTCGCGCGTGACTCCTCCGCGCCGGCCGCCGCCGGTGTCCGGCCGCGATCGCGAAGGCACCCGGCCTCACGTCCAGGTGCGACGGGATCGGGCGGCCCAGTAGGCCGTGGGCTCCTCGGCGATCGTCGCGAGCTCGGCCGCCACCGCCGGCGGGAGGACGATCCGCGCGGCGTCGACGTTGCTCGCGAGCTGGGCGACCGTCACGGCCCCCGACAGCACCCGCGTGGCCCAGGGCTGGGCCAGGGCCGCGGCGATGGCCACCTGGTCCAGCGGCACGTCGAGTGCGGCCGCCACGACGGCGGCGCGTCGCACCCCGTCGGACCCGTCACACCCCCCGGAAGTGAGCCGGCCGTTGGCCACGGCCTCCTTGACGGTCACCTGCGCGCCACGGGCGACGGCGTCCGCGAGGGCGTCGCCCGCCGACGGTTCGAGCAGGTTCCAGGTGGCCTGCACGGAGGTCACGAGCGGTCGGCCGTCGACCGTGAGATCGAGCGCGCGACGCACGGTGTCGCCCTGCGCCGGGCCGGACGTCGAGACGCCGATGCACACGCCGGAGTCCCGCAGCCCGGCGAGTGCCCGGTGCAGCGCCCGGTCCTCGAGCACACCGGTCTCGGGCGTGGCGGAATGCACGTGGTAGACGGCCAGGTGGTCCCCCAGCACGGCGCGGGTCTCGGCCAGCTGGGCGGTGAAGGCGTCGAGGGAGTGGTCCTTCACCTCGTGCACGGCCGCGTCGAGCCGCCAGTCCCCGACGTAGCGGTACCCCCACTTCGAGCCCACGACCACGTCGCCGTGTTCCGGGTGGGCCTGCAGCCAGCTGGCGAGGAACTCCTCCGCCCGGCCGTAGGAGCGGGCGACGTCGACGTAGCGGATCCCGGCCTCGTACGCGGCGTCGAGCAGTTGCTCGGCGCGGTGGTGCAGCTCGGCGACGGGCCGCAGGCGGCCCAGGTCGGACGCGCGCCCGGACGTGAGGTAGGCCGGGCGGCCGACGGCGGCGAGGCCGAGTCCCAGCCGGGCGGTGGGGCCGCTCACGCGGACTCGCGCGGGACGGCCGCTGCGGGTGGGGGCCAGGTGGGCGCGCCGAGCTCGCGCGAGACCGCCCGTGCCGCCGCGCGCAGGCCGTCGAGTGCGGCCGGCGGGGGTGGCCACTCTCCGCTCGGTACGACCAGCGCGATCGCGCCCGCGACCTCGCCGGTGGCATCGACGAGCGGAGCGGCCGCGCTGCACTCGCCGAGCACCGCCTCCTCGACCTCGGTCGCGATGCCGGTCCGGCGCACCTCGTCGAGCTGGGCGCCCAGCTCGACGGGATCGGTGATCGTCTCGCCGGTCATGCTCCGCCGGGCGCCGCCGGGCCCGAGTACCTCGGTGCACACGTCCGGCTCGAACGCCAGCAACGCCTTGCCGAGCGCGCACGCGTGCGCCGGGATGACGATGCCGACCTCGGGCATCTGCCGGGACCCGTCCGGGCGCGGCTCGTGGTGAACGACGACGACGTCGTGGCGCAGCAGGACGCCGGTGCGGATCGCGAACCCCGTGCGCCGGGCCAGGTCCTCGGCCCAGGTGTCGACCCGGGCGCGGAGCTCGAGGGTGTCGAGGTAGACGTTGCCGAGGCGCAGGGTGGCGGGGCCGAGGCGGTAGCGGCCGGAGTCGCGTTCCTGGGCGACCATGCCGTGTCCGAGCAGCGTGCGGACGATCCCGTGCACCGTGGAGGGCGGGAGCTCGAGGCTCGCGGCGATCTCGCCGAGGCTCATCCGTCGGCCGCCCTGCAGCACGGTGAGGATCCGCACGGCGCGGTCGACCGACTGAATCATGCCTGGGTTCGTCCCTTCCCGGCGTCTTGTGCCCTGCGCCACAGTAGCGTAGCTTCTCGACCAGCGTTCGACAATGTCGAATGACATTCAGATCCTAGCACGGAGGTGCTCATGGACGAGCCGACCATGGTCCAGAAGCTCGCATCGGAAGTCTTCGGCACGGCCATCCTGGTGTTCATCGGCGTGGGGGCGGTGCCGGCCACGCTGATCGTGAACGGCGACGCCCCCTTCACGATGGCCGACCTGGGCATGATCTCGCTCGCGTTCGGGACCGTCGTGGTCGCCACCGTCTACGCCCTCGGGCACATCTCCGGCAACCACATCAACCCCGCCGTGACGCTCGGGCTCGCCGTCACGGGGAAGTTCCCGTGGTCGAAGGTGCCCGCCTACATCGGCGCGCAACTGCTCGGGGCCGTCATCGGGTCGGTGGCCATCCTCGGTGTCCTCGGACCCCAGGCCAGCGAGGTGGGCCTCGGCGTCGCGGCCTTCGGCGAGGGTGTGGGGGCCGGGCAGGCGTTCGTCGCGGAGTTCGTCGGGACGTTCATCCTCGTCTTCACCGTGTTCGGCGTCATCCACCGCAAGGCCGCACCCGGCTTCGCCGGTCTCGCGATCGGCCTCGTCGTCTTCGCGGTGATCATCCCGGTCGCGCCTGCGACGAGCGCGGCGATCAACCCCGCCCGCGCGTTCGGCCCGATGCTGGTCCAGCAGGTGGCCGGGGGCACCGTCCAGTGGGCGCAGCTTCCGGTGTACCTGGCCGCCGAGCTCGCGGCCGGAGCCCTCGCGGCGCTCGCCTACGTCTTCCTCTCGCGCACCCGCGCCGACCTCCCCGCCCGAGCGGCCGCCACCGAGACCCCCGTGTCGGCCTGACCCTCCAGGAGCAGATGATGAAGAAGCTCATCAACAACCCGTCCGATGTGGTCGCCGAGGCGCTCCGCGGGGTGGCCGCGGCCCATCCGACGCTCCGGGTCGACCACGAGAACAAGATCATCTATCGCGGTGACGCGCCCGTGCGGGGCAAGGTCGGCCTGATCTCGGGCGGCGGTTCGGGGCACGAGCCGCTGCACGGTGGCTTCGTCGGCCCGGGCATGCTCGACGCCGCCTGCGCGGGCGAGATCTTCACCTCGCCGACCCCCGACCAGATGCTGGAGGCGACGAAAGCGGTCGACGGCGGCGCGGGCGTCCTGCACATCGTCAAGAACTACACCGGCGACGTGCTGAACTTCGAGATGGCCGCCGAGCTCGCCGCGGCCGAGACGGGCGTCGACGTGGCGTCCGTCGTGGTCGCGGACGACGTCGCGGTGCAGGACAGCCTCTACACGACGGGCAGGCGCGGTGTCGGCGTGACGGTCCTGCTGGAGAAGATCGCGGGCGCCGCGGCCGAGCAGGGCCGCAGCCTCGGCGAGGTGGCGGACGTCGCGCGCCGCGTCGACGCGAGCGGCCGCAGCATGGGCATGGCGCTGACCTCCGGCACGGTGCCCGCCGCGGGAAAGCCCACGTTCGACCTGCCGGAGACCGAGGTGGAGATCGGGATCGGCATCCACGGCGAGCCCGGCCGCAGGCGCGTCCCGCTCGTGCCCGCCCGCCAGGCCGCCGAGCTGCTGCTCGACCCGATCCTCGCCGACCTCGACTTCACCGCGGGGGACGGTGTGATCGCGTTCGTCAACGGGATGGGCGGCACGCCGTTGATCGAGCTCTACCTCATGTACGGCGAGGTCGCGACGATTCTGGAGAAGGCCGGGGTGACGGTGGTGCGCTCGCTCGTCGGGCCGTTCATCACGAGCCTGGACATGGCCGGCTGCTCGGTCACCCTGCTCAAGATCGACGAGGATCTGCTGCGGCTCTGGGACGCCCCGGTCTCGACGCCGGCGCTGCGGTGGGGGGTGTGAGCGTGCCGGAGACCGTCGATGCCGAGGCACTCGCGCGCTGGCTGCGCCGGTTCGCCGAGGTCGTCGCCGCGAACCGGGAGCTGCTGACGCGGCTCGACGCGGCCATCGGCGACGCCGACCACGGTGCCAACATGGACCGCGGGATGGCGGCCGTGGTCACCACGCTCGAGGCCGACGCGCCCGCCGGGGCGGGCGCCCTGCTCAAACAGGTCGGGATGACGCTGGTCCGCACCGTCGGCGGGGCGAGCGGGCCGCTCTACGGCACGTTCTTCCTCCGGATGGCGACGTCGGCCGGCGACAGCGGGAGCCTCGACGCGATGGGCTTCGCCAAGGCCCTGCGTGCCGGGCTGGAGGGGGTCGTGGCCCGGGGCAAGGCCGAGGCAGGCGACAAGACGATGTTCGACGCCCTGGCGCCTGCCGTCGATGCGCTGGAGAGCTCCCTCGCCCGGGGAGCCGCGCTGCGGACCGCGCTCCAGATGGCCGCGAGCGCGGCGGCGACCGGCCGCGACGCCACCGTCCCGATGCTCGCCCGCAAGGGCCGGGCCAGCTACCTGGGCGAGCGCAGCGTCGGCCACCAGGATCCGGGCGCGACCTCCGCGGCCCTGCTGATCGCCTCGGCCGGCACGACCATCCCGGAGGAGCGGTGACGGCGGTCGGGATCGTGGTGGTCTCCCACAGCAGGCCGCTCGCCAGGGCGGCCGTGGCGCTGGCCGAGGAGATGCTGCACGGGCGGCAGGCCCGGATCGAGGTGGCCGCAGGCCTCGAGGACGGGTCGTTCGGCACCGATGCCGTGCAGATCGTCGATGCGGTCACCCGCGCCGACGCCGGTGCCGGGGTCGTGGTCCTGATGGATCTCGGCAGCGCGGTGCTGTCCGCCGAGCTGGCCCTCGACCTCATGGATGAATCCGTCCGCGGCCGCGTGGTGCTCTGTCCCGCGCCGCTCGTCGAGGGCCTGGTCGTGGCGGCCGTCGCCGCGGGCTCCGGCGCGGGGATCGCGGAGGTGGCGGCCGAGGCGGCCGCGGCACTGGCCGGGAAGCGCTCGCACCTGGGTGCCGTGCCCGCGCCGGGAACCGACGACGCCGGTCCCGCGGGCGCGGAGCTCGTCGGGGCGTTCACCGTGGTGAACCCGCACGGCCTGCACGCCCGCCCGGCCGCGCTGCTGGTGCAGACGGTGCGCAGCCTCGACGCCCGGGTGCTGCTGCGCAACCTCACGCTCGGCACCGGCGCCGTTCCCGCCGCGAGCCTGTCGCGGGTCGCCACCCTGGGCGCGCTCGCCGGCCACGAGGTCGAGGTGCGCGTCACCGGCCCCCAGGCACGTGAGGCGCTGGACCACGTGCTGTCCCTCGCCGCGGACGGGTTCGGCGAGGAGACCGGGCTGCCCGCGCCGGTCGCTCCTCCCGACCGGCAGCAGGGTGGGGCCCCGATGCCGGCGGCGCCCGGTATCGGTATCGGGCCGGCCCGTACCGCGACCGCGCCCACCATCGATCTCGCGTTCCTGGCCACGGCACCGTCGGGCGATCCGGCCGCGGAGTGGCGCAGGCTCCGGGAGGCGATCGCCGCGGTCCGCCGCGACGTCCAGCGGCTGCGGGCCCAGGCCGCCCGGGAGGTCGGCGAGGTCGAGGCGGCGATCTTCGACGCCCATCTGCTGCTGCTCGACGATCCCGAGCTGGTCGCGGAGGTGCGCTCGCGGATCGAGGCCGGGCAGGGCGCGGGGCGGTCGTGGACCGAGGCCGTGTCGGGTGTCGAGGCGGGCTTCGCGGCCATCCCCGACCCGTACCTGCAGGCGCGGGCGGCGGACGTCCGTGCGGTCGGGGATCAGGTCCTGCGCCAGCTGGCCGGTGCGGTCGAGGAGCGGATGGACGTCGAGGGCGTCCTCGTCGCCGCCGACCTGACCCCGGCGGAGGCCGCGCGGCTCGACCTGGCGCGGACCACCGGCGTCGTCCTCGCCTACGGCAGCCCCACCGCGCACAGCGCGATCCTGATCCGGGCGCGCGGGATCCCCGCCGTCGTCGGTGCCGGTCCCGAGGTGCTCGACGTCGCGCCCGGCACCCTGGTCGCGGTCGACGGCGGTACGGGCGAGCTCGTCGTCGATCCGGAGGCCGACGTCCTCGCCGCGTTCCGGGAGCGCGCGGACGGCCTGGCCCGGCGACGGTCCCAGGCCCTGGCGCGGGCAGGCGAACCGGCCCGGACCCGCGACGGCGTGCACGTTCTGGTAGGTGCGAACGTGGCCACCCCGGAGGAGGCCGCGGCGGCCGTGCCGGCGGGTGCGGACCTGGCCGGCCTGGTCCGCACCGAGTTCTGCTTCCTCGGCCGGAACACCGCGCCCGACGTCGACGAGCAGGAGGCGGCGTACCGGCGGATCGCCGAGGCCATGGACGGGCGCCGCATCACGCTGCGCACCCTCGACGTCGGCGGCGACAAGCCGCTGGCCTACCTGCCGACCGCGAACGAGGCCAACCCCTTCCTCGGGGTCCGCGGGATCCGGCTCGCGCTGACCCGCCCGTGGCTCCTGGCCGAGCAGCTGCTCGCCGCGGTCCGGGTGGCGCACGACCACCCCGTGGACCTCATGTTCCCCATGATCACGACGCTCGACGAGCTCTTCGCCGCCCGCCGCGTCCTCGACGACGCGATCAAGCTCGCCGGGCAGGGCGAGCCGCCCGGCATGCGGGTCGGGATCATGGTCGAGGTGCCCGCGACGGCCCTGAAGGCCGCCGCGTTCGCGGCGCACGTCGACTTCCTGTCCGTCGGCACCAACGACCTCACGCAGTACGCCCTGGCCGCCGAGCGCGGCAACGACGCCGTCGCGTCCGTGGCCGACCCGCTCGATCCCGGGGTCCTCCAGCTGGTCGCCGCCGCGGGACGGGCGGCGGGACCCGGGTGCCTGGTCGCGGTGTGCGGTGAGCTCGCCGCCGACGAGCACGCGGCGGCGCTGCTCATCGGGCTGGGCGTCCGGGAGCTCAGCATGGCGCCACGTGCCGTCGCCGAGGTGAAGGAGGCGGTGCGGCACAGCTCGCTGGAGGACGCGAACCGCCTCGCGGCGCGCGCGCTCGAGGCCCCCGACGCGGCGACCGTCCGGGCCCTGCTCGGCGGCCACCCGCCCGGACGGGCTGACTAGGCCGTGTTCAGTCCAGGTCGCCGTGCTGCATGAGCTGCCGGCCGGACTCCGTGATCGAGCCGGACAGCGACGGGTACACCGAGAACGTGTAGGCGAGATCGTCCACGGTGAGGCCGTTCTGGACGGCCAGCGCGATCGGCAGGATCAGCTCGCTCGCCACGGGTGCCACGACGACACCGCCGATCACGACGCCCGTCGCGGGGCGGCAGAACAGCTTCACGAAGCCGCGCCGCAGGCCCTGCATCTTCGCCCGCGGGTTCGTGGCCAGCGGCAGCATGACCGTCCGCGCCGGCACCTCGCCCGCGCTGATCGCGCGCTGGCTGATCCCGACCGTCGCGATCTCGGGGCGGGTGAACACCGCCGCCGCCACGGTCTTCAGCTTGATCGGGGCGACGCCCTCGCCGAGGGCGTGCCACATGGCGATCCGGCCCTGCATCGCCGCCACCGAGGCGAGCATCAGCACGCCGGTGCAGTCGCCGGCCGCGTAGACGCCCGCCACGCCCGTGCGCGACACCCGGTCGACGGTGATGAAGCCGCCGCGGCCGGTCTGCACGCCCGCCTTCTCCAGGCCCAGCCCGGTGGTGTTCGGCACCGATCCCACCGTCATCAGCGCGTGCGAGCCGTGCACCGTGCGGCCGTCGGCCAGGGTGACGAGCACACCGTCGCCGTCGCGGGCGACGGACTCCGCGCGGGCGTTGCCCAGGATCGTCACCCCGCGCTGGGCGAACACGTCCTCCAGCACGGCGGCGGCGTCCGCGTCCTCGCCGGGCAGCACGCGGTCGCGGCTGGAGACGAGCGTCACCTTCGCGCCCAGCTCCACGTACGCCGAGACGAACTCGGCCCCCGTCACCCCGGAGCCGACCACGACGAGGTGCTCGGGCAGCTCGGTGAGGTCGTAGAGCTGGCGCCAGGTGAGGATGCGCTCGCCGTCCGGGCGGGCGGCATCGAGCACCCGCGGGCTCGCCCCGGTGGCGACGAGCACGACGTCGGCCGGCAGCTCCTCGTCCTCGCCCGCCGCGGTGCGCACGGCGATGTGGTGGGGACCGCGAGCATCCTGCGGTCCGTCGGCGAACGCCGCCGTACCCGTGACGATCCGCACCCCCTCGCGCTCCAGGCGCGCCTTCACGTCCGCGGACTGGGCGAGCGCCAGCGACTTCACGCGCTTGTTGACCGTCGCGAGGTCGACGGTTGCCGAGTCCCGGTCGGCGAGGATTCCCAGGTCAGGGGCGCGATGCAGCTCGACGCGGATGCTCGCGGAGGAGATGAACGTCTTCGAGGGGACGCAGTCGTCCAGCACGCAGGCGCCACCCATGCCGTCCCGCTCCACCACCGTGATCTCGCTGCGGTGCTGCGCGGCGACCAGCGCTGCCTCGTATCCCGCCGGGCCCCCGCCCATGATCACGATCCGCGCCACGACCACACGGTACGCGGCCGGGTGATCGTGGCGATCCGGCGGTGGGCGCCGATTCGCCGCGCACTACCCTGGCCACGTGCCGCTCTACGCCGCCTACGGGTCGAACATGGACCCTGCCCAGATGAAGGAGCGTGCCCCGTACTCGCCGATGGCCGGCACGGGGTGGCTTCAGGGCTGGCGGCTGACGTTCGGCGGCGAGGACTTCGCCTGGGAGGGCGCGCTCGCCACGGTCGTCGAGGACGAGGGATCGCAGGTCTTCGTCGTGCTCTACGACGTGCCGGACCACGACGCCGCCCAACTGGACCGCTGGGAGGGCGGGGAGCTGGGCCTGCACAAGAAGCTGCGGCTGCGCGTGCACACCCTGGACGGCGACGTGCTCGCCTGGATCTACGTGCTGGACGCCTACGAGGGCGGGGAGCCGTCCGCGCGCTACCTCGGGGTGCTCGCCGACGCGGCCGAGCTCGCCGGCGCCCCGGACGACTACGTGGCGGCGCTGCGCAGCCGCCCGAGCCGCAAGAGCCTCTAACCCACCCCCCACCCCCGCGAGTTCCGCATCCCACCGCCGCGAGTTCCGCATTTCATCAGGCCGGCTTGCGCCTCTCGCCGGGTCGAGCGGGTGCCGGCCACCAGGTCCGGCCTGACGCGGCGTCACCACGTGTAGCCGCGTCGCGCGAACGCCGCCCGTAGCTCTGCCTCGAACCGGTAGACGTCGACGAGATCGCCGATCCGGACGCGCACGACGATCCAGCCGCGCCGTTCGAGATCGCGCTGGCGGGCCAGGTCGGCCGCCTCCCGCCCACGATGGGACTCGTAGCCGTCGTACTCGACGGCGATCCGCAGCGCGGGCCACGCGAGGTCGATCCGCGCGACCGCCTCGTCGCGGCAGTCCCGCAGGGTCCAGTTGACCTCGGGCACGGGGAAGCCCAGCTCGATCAGCCGTAGGCGCACCCAGCTCTCCGGAGGCGACTCGGCGGCCGGGGACGCGACGCTGAGCAGGAACGCGGCGCGGGCGGTGCCGCGCGGATCGCGCCGGAGCCGGATGCGTTCGGCGATGCGTTTCGCCAGGGCTTCGTGATCCTCCTCGGCCTGCCGCAGCGCCTCGTCGGCGAGCGCGAGCGCATCGCGCGGGTGCGGCAGCGTGCAGAGGAGGTCGGCGATGATCCGGTCCGGTGGCAACGTCTGCAGCCCGTCCACCTCGACGATCTCGTTCTCCCAGCCGTCCGCCCGGTGGACGGCGAGCCCTCGCCCACCGCGCGCGCTGCACCGGTACGGCACGACGACGTGGACGCGGCCGTCCTCGATCGCCGTCAGGCCGAACAGCCGTGCGGCGGTGGCACCGACGAGCGCCACCCGCGGCCCGAGCGAGAGTTGGGCCGCCGCTGCGCGGGTGCGGGGGTCGAGCCAGCGCGTGGCGTCGACGACGACGCCCTTCCAGAGAGCGCGCAGGCTACCGATCGCCAGCGCGGTGTCCAGGCAGTGGCGGCCGCAATGCTCGACGATGTCGTTGCGGCGGTAGGCGCCATGCAGTCCGATCGTGGGAATGTCCATGATCCCGACGATCGGCGATCACGCCGCCTTGGCGGGGCCGTTCCGTCAAGTTGTGGACAACTTCCGACGAGGTGGACAACATCCGCCGACGAGTTGCGCATCTCGCCCTGATGAAATGCGCAACTCGCGGCGGTGAGATGCGGAACTCGCGGGGACCCCGGTCACGCCAGGGCGATCAGCGCCGCCTGGGTGAGCACCCGGACGCCGAAGGGCAGCGCCCGCTCGTCCAGGTCGAACGTCGGCTGGTGGATGTCGCGCAGCGGGCCCTCGCCCGACCACACGCCCAACCGCGCCATGGCCCCGGGCACGTGCTCGAGGTACCAGGCGAAGTCCTCGCCGCCGCTGGACTGCTCCGTGGATCGGGCCGCGTCCGGCCCCAGCACGAGCTCGGCCGCGTGCGCCAGCATCCGGGCGGACTCCTCCTCGTTCACGACCGGCGGAACGCCGCGGATGTGCTCGAGGGTGTAGTCCACACCGGTGGGGACGAGGATCGTCTCGACCAGCGAGCGGACCTTGCCCTCCAGCTCCGCCCAGGTCGCATGGTCGGCGGTGCGCAGGGTGCCGCGCAGGATGCCGTGCTGCGGGATGGCGTTCGCGGCCTCGCCCGCCTGCACGGCACCCCAGACGAGGACGGTGCCGGAGCGCGGGTCGACCTGGCGGCCGAGCAGCAACGGGAGCTGCGTGATGAGCAGGCCGAGCGCGAGGACCAGGTCCGCGGTGAGGTGCGGCCGCGAGGTGTGCCCGCCGGGGCCGCCGAGCCGCAGCCGCAGCAGGTCGCACGCGGACGTGATCGGCCCGACGCGGGTGCCGAGCCGGCCGACCTCGAGACGGGGGTCGCAGTGCAGGGCGAAGATCCGGTCCACGCCGTCCATGGCGCCGTCCGCGACGACGTCGAGCGCGCCGCCGGGCTGCACCTCCTCGGCGGGCTGGAAGATCAGTCGGACGCGCCCGGGGAGCGGCGGCGCGGAGGCCAGCGCCAGCCCGGCGCCGAGCAACATGGCGGAGTGGGCGTCGTGCCCGCAGGCGTGCATGACACCGTCGACGGTGGACGCGAAGGGGAGCCCGGTGTCCTCGGACAGCGGCAGGGCGTCCATGTCGGCGCGCAGGGCTACGCATCGGTCGCCGTAGCCGATGTCGCAGATCAGGCCCGTGCCGCCGCGGAGCGTGCGGGGTTCGAGGCCTGCGGCGAGGAGCGCCCGGGACAGGAATGCGGTGGTCCGCGTCTCCTGGCGGGCGAGTTCGGGGAAGGCGTGCAGTGAGCGGCGGTACCCGACCACGTCGGCGGAGTGCGTGGCCAGCCAGGCATCGAGCCAGGCCGGGCCGCTGCCCGCGCCGAGATCCGGGACGGGATCGCCCGTCGGGGGCACCACTTCCGGGTATGTGTCGAGAACGGTCACCGTCACCTCCCCTCGGTGCGGGGCCGCTGTGTGACGGCGGCCGCTGGATCGTCGTGCATCACCTCATGGTCCTCACCAAACCGATCCCGCAACAACTTGAATTCGGCGGTCCACGACAATTGGCGCCGAGGGGTCGCCGGAATGCTGCGGGCGGCCCGCCAGCCATCGGTCAACGGTCGTGTCCGAGTGCGCCGAGCGGACGTTTCGGCCGCTCGTCGCCGTCGAGCGGGGTGCGAGTGGACATACGGACGGGTACCCCGTGTCGATCCTCGGGACGCACGAGTGGGTGACCCGCCGGGAGCCGTGCGTACGGTGGTCGTGACAATGAGAGGCGTGTCGGCGGACGAGGAGCGGTCGCAGCGCCGCATCGGTGGCCGCTACCGGCTCACGGGTCGGCTCGGCTCCGGAGCGATGGGCACCGTGTGGTCGGCGTTCGACGAGGTGCTGTGCCGTCCGGTGGCGGTCAAGGAGCTGAAGGTCCCGCCGGGCCTGCCCGTACGGGAGGCCGAGGCGATGCGCGAGCGCATGCTGCGCGAGGCGCGCGCGCTGGGCGGGCTGTCGCACCCGAACGTCATCACGGTCTACGACGTCGTCACCGCGGAGGGCGAGCCGCTGGTGGTGCTGGAGATGCTGCCGTCGCGCAACCTCGCCACCGTCATCACCGAGAACGGCGCCCTCACCCCCGAGCAGGCGGCGGTGGTCGGCTACGCGACGGCGGCGGCGCTGCGTGCCGCACACCGCCGCGACATCACGCACCGGGACGTGAAGCCGGCGAACGTGCTCGTGGGTGACGACGGCCGCGTCAAGCTGACGGACTTCGGCATCGCGCGCAACGCCGCGGACGTCACGATGACGACGGCGGGCCTCGTGCTCGGCTCGCCCGCCTACATCGCGCCCGAGGTGGCGGCGGGCCAGCCGGTGAAGCCCGCCGCGGACCTCTGGGGTCTCGGCGCCACGCTCTTCGCCGCGATCGAGGGCCGCCCGCCCTACGACGTGCGCGGCGAGGCGGTCGCGACCATCACCGAGGTGGTGGACGGCGAGGTGCCTCGCCCGCGCGCAGGCCCGGTGGGCGAGGTCGTCGCGGCGCTGATGGTGAAGGACCCGTCGAAACGGATCTCCCTCGACGAGGTGCGCCGCAGGCTGCGTCCCCTGATCCCGGACCCCGACGATCCCGTCTACCCGAACTCGCCGGTCATGTCCGCGATCCCCACGATGACGGGCACGGACGGGACGGGCGGGCTCGCCGCGACGCCGATGCCGCGTTCGATCGCGCTGCCGTCCCCGGCGCCCGCCCCGGTGCTGGAGACGGGCGCGGCGCCCGCCGCCGGGCCGCTCGCCGCGGCCCCGGGGCCGCTGCCGTGGGAAGCGACCGGTGTGCAGCCGGCGCCGGTCCCGCCTCAGGTGACCGCGCCGGCATGGCGGCCCGCCCCCACCCGGCTGTCCAGCCGGGCGGGCGCGGGACTCGTGCTCGCGGGGACGGCGATCGTGCTCGCCGGAGCGCTCGGCGGCTGGTCGGTCACCCGCTCGCTCGCCGGCCAGACCGTGCTGTCGACGATGACGGTGACGGCCGCCGGAGTGGACGTCACCGCCCACACCGACCCGCTCGGCTTCCGCGTCGAGATCCCCGACGGCTGGGCCGAGCACCGCGACGGGCCCACGCTGGTGAGCTTCGTCAGCCCGGACGGCGCCGAGAAGCTGGTCGTCGAGCGGGCCGCGTCGGCCGAGGCCGTCACGGGCGGCCTGCCCGGGGTGCTCGGCCCCGGTGCGGTCGTGCCCCTGGTCACCGCCACGCCGGCGCCCCCGGGGTCCACGGAGTTCGTGCACCGGGCACCGCGCACGTCGTGGCTGCGGATCCTGCCCGCGGCGGACGGCGGCGTGTGGGTCGTGCGGCTGACCGCACCCGGCGGCTCCACCGAGGGGATCAGCCAGGCCCTGTTCGAGCGGCTCGCGGGCGGGTTCGGCCCCGTAGGCTGACGGCCGTGGGTGATGATCACGCCGCCGAGGCCGCGTCCGTCCTGGCCGAGCGCACCGGCGTCGCCGCGCACGACGTGGCCGTCGTCCTCGGGTCCGGGTGGCGGGAGGCCGCCGACGGGATCGGCCCTCCGGCGCACGAGATCCCGATGGCCGAGGTGCCGGGGTTCGTCCGACCCTCGGTCAGCGGGCACAGCGGCGTCATCCGCTCGGTGCCGGTCGGGGGCCGCAACGTGCTGGTGCTGCTCGGGCGCACCCACCTCTACGAGGGCCACGGGGTCGAGCCCGCGGTGCACAACGTGCGCACGGCGGCCGCGGCCGGGTGCCGCGCGGTGCTGCTCACCAACGCGGCAGGCGGGATGCGCCAGGGTATGACGGTCGGGGACGCGGTGATCGTCGCGGACCACCTGAACCTCACCGCCCGCTCCCCGCTGGTCGGGGCGCGGTTCGTCGACCTCACCGACCTCTACTCCCCGCGCCTGCGCGCGCTGGCCGCCTCGCTGGATCCGGCCCTCACGGAAGGGGTGTACGCCGGGCTGCCCGGCCCGCACTTCGAGACGCCCGCCGAGATCCGGATGCTGCAGGGGCTCGGCGCCGATCTCGTCGGGATGTCGACGGTGCTGGAGGCCGTCGCCGCGCGCGCCGAGGGCCTGGAGGTGTTCGCGCTGTCGCTGGTCACCAACCTCGCCGCGGGCCTGACGGACGGGCCCGTGGATCACGTCGACGTCCTCGCCGCCGCCGCCCGGTCCGCGGGGCGGCTCGGCGGGCTGCTGCGCTCGCTCGCGGCACGCGCATGACGCTTCGGCCCGCCGTGCGCGACGCCGCGATGCGCTGGATCGCGGACGACCCGGATCCCGCCACCCGCGGTGAGCTGCAGAGGGTGCTGGCCGCCGCGATGGCGGGCGACGTCGCGGCGGCGGACGACGTCGCGGCGCGGATGGCGACGCCGCTGCGCTTCGGCACGGCGGGGCTGCGCGGGCCGGTGCGGGCGGGGCCCGCGGGGATGAACGTGGCCGTGGTGCGGAGGACGACCGCGGGATTGGCGGCGTGGCTCGCCGGTCGGCTCGGTGGTGGCACGGTGCCCGGTTCCGGCGGCGGAGGTCCGCTGGTCGTCGTGGGGCGCGACGCGCGCCGCGGCTCGGAGGCGTTCGCCGCGGCCGCCGCCGCGGTGCTCGCCGGCGCGGGGTTCGACACCGCGATACTGCCCGAGCCCCTGCCCACACCTGTGCTGGCGTTCGCGGTGCAGCACCTCGGCGCGGTCGCGGGCGTGCAGGTCACGGCCTCGCACAACCCGCCTGCCGACAACGGCTACAAGGTCTACCTGGGTGCCGCCGTCGCCCCGGAGGCGCCGGGAGCCCAGCTCGTCGCCCCGGCGGACGTCCAGATCGAGGCGCTGATCGACGCCGCGCCCCCGGCGGTCGACGTCCCGACCTCGCCGGGCACCCGCACCGTCGACGTCACCGACGAGTACCTCGACCGCGTCGGCCGGTTGAGCCGGGGCGGGGCCTTGCGCATCGCGCTCACCCCGCTGCACGGGGTGGGTGGCGCGACCGCGGTCCACGCGCTGCGCCGCGCCGGGTTCACCGACGTCCACGTGGTCGCGTCGCAGGCGGCCCCGGACCCGGACTTCCCGACCGTCGCCTTCCCGAACCCGGAGGAACCCGGCGCCACGGACGCGCTGCTCGCCGTCGCCGCCGAGGTGGGCGCGGATCTCGCGATCGCGCTGGACCCGGATGCGGACCGGTGCGCGCTCGGCGTCCCGACCGCGGGTGGCTGGCGGATGCTCACCGGCGACGAGACGGGTGTCCTGCTGGGCGACCACATCCTGCGCTCGCGTACCGGTCTCGTCGCGACGACGGTCGTGTCGTCGTCGATGCTGCGGGCGGTCGCCGAGGCGCACGGCGCGCGCTACGCCGAGACGCTCACCGGCTTCAAGCACATCGTCCGTGCTGATGACGGAGCCGGGGACGGTCTCGTGTTCGGTTACGAGGAAGCGCTCGGCTACTGCGTCGATCCCGAGGCGGTGCGCGACAAGGACGGCATCGCGACCGCCGTGCTGGCCTGCGACCTCGCCTCGGGACTGCGCGCCGCGGGGGCCGCGCTGCCGGAGCGGCTGGACGAGCTCGCCCGCGACCACGGGGTGCACCTGACCGAGGGGTTCTCGGTGCGGCTGGACCCACCCGCGCGGGACGCGACGGTCGCCCGGCTGGCGGCGGCGCCGCCGGAGGGGTGGTCGGTGCAGCGCCCGGCCCCGGACGTCGTGGTGGTGCGGCGGCCGGGCGAGCGGCTGGTGGTGCGCCCGTCGGGTACGGAGCCGAAGCTGAAGGCCTACCTGGAGGTCGTCGAACCCCCGGGGGAGGACGTCGCCGCGGCGCGTGCCCGTGCGGCGGACCGGCTCGCCGCGCTGCGGGTCGCCGCGGACGCCCTGCTCGCCCCCTGACCCGCGAGTTGCGCAATCCAACAGGCCGTGTTGCGCACCTCGACGGGCGACCGGGCGCACACGGCCGGATGAGATGCGCAACTCGCGGGGGTGGGATGCGCAACTCGCGGGAGGATCCACGGGTGCCGCGGCTGCTCATCGTCCACCACACGCCCTCGCCCGCCACCGCCGAGCTGCTCGACGCCGTCGTCCGCGGCGCGCACGACCCGGAGATCACCGGCGTGGACGTGGTCCGCCGGGCCGCGCTCGCCGCGACGGCGCCGGACCTGCTCGGCGCGGATGCCCTGCTGCTCGGCACGCCCGCGAACATCGGCTACATGTCCGGTGCACTCAAGCACTTCCTCGACACCGTCTACTACGTCACCGCCGACGACAAGCGCGGCCTGCCCTACGGCCTCTACGTGCACGGCAACCTGGGGCTGGAGGGCGCGATCCGCTCCGTCGACGCGATCGCCGAGGGCCTCGGCTGGACGCGGGCGGCCGCGACCGTCGAGGTGATGGGCGCTCCGGACCGGGCCGCGCTCGACGCGTGCTACGAGCTCGGCGCCACGCTGGCCGCGACGATCAGCTGACCGGACCCGGCGACCGGGCGCGATCTCACGCCTCCCCGGCCCGCGAGTTGCGCAATCCATCAGCCCGCGTTGCGCATCTCGACCGGGCGACCGGGCGCACACGGCCTGATGAGATGCGCAACTCGCGGGAGGGGCTCGGGTCAGACCGGGCGCACACGGCCTGATGAGATGCGCAACTCGCGGGGGGCTCGGGTCAGACCGCGCCGAACTGCCGGTCCCCGGCGTCCCCGAGGCCGGGGACGATGAACGCGGAGTCGTTGAGCCGCTCGTCCACGGCGGCCGTCACGACCCGCACGGGCAGGCCCGACGCCGCCAGGAACGCGAGCCCCTCGGGCGCGGCGAGCACGCAGATCGCGGTGACGTCCTCCGCGCCCCGTGTGGTGAGCAGGCCGATCGTGTGGGCCATCGAGCCGCCGGTGGCGAGCATCGGGTCGAGGACGAACACGGGGCGCCCGGCGAGGGACTCGGGCAGCGACTCCATGTACGGCACGGGCTCGTGGGTGGATTCGTCACGAGCGACCCCGACGAACCCGATCTGCGCCTCGGGGATGAGGGCGTGCGCGGCGTCGACCATCCCCAGGCCGGCCCGCAGGACGGGTACCAGCAACGGCGGTGCGCCGAGCCGGTAGCCCGTGGTGCGGGCGACCGGCGTGTGCAGCGGGAACGTCGCCACCGGGGAGTCCCGGGTGGCCTCGTAGATGAGCATGAGGGTGAGGTCGCGCAGGGCGGCGCGGAACGTGGCGTTGTCGGTGCGGGCGTCGCGCAGCGTGGTGAGCCGGGCTTTGGCCAGCGGGTGGTCGACGACGGTCGTGGGGCGCGCGTCCATGGCCGGACACGCTAGCGTCCGCGACGTGTTCGACACGCTCTACGACGACTCCCGCCACCGCATCTGCGAGCTGGCGGTGAGCCTGACCGACGAGGAGCTCGACACGCGGGTCCCCGGCACGCCGGCCTGGACCGCCCGCCAGGTCGTCGCGCACCTGACGGGGTGCGCGTCGGACGCCCTGCGCGGCCGGCTGGACGGCGCGCCCGGCGAAGCGTGGACGGCGAGGCAGGTGGCCGACCGCGAAGGGCGCCCGCTGGAGGCCGTGGTCGCCGAGTGGGACGACCTGGGTCCACGGGCGAGGGAGGCGCTCGCGGCGCGCGAGCTCTCGATGCGGATCGTGATCGACGTCGTGTGCCACGAGGCCGACCTGCGGGAGGCGTTCGGCCGCGGCCCGCTGCCGGGGGACGCCGTCGACGCCTTGCTGCCGAGGATGGGGCGGGCCGTGGTCGCCGCGGCGGCGGGGGACGGCGCGCTGGTCGTCAGGGCCGGAGCGCTCGAGCTGCGGGGCGGGGAGGGCGAGCCGACCACCCTCGACGTCGACCCGTACGAACTGTTCCGGGGCCTGGTCAGCCGCCGCAGCCGGGCCCAGATGCGGGCCTGGGCGTGGTCCGGCGACGCCGAGCGCTACGTCGACCGGCTGCCGGTGTTCGGCCCGCGCGACGACGACCAGCCGGTCCCCTGACGGCTCGACCCGGATCCAGGCCGAGGCGCCGTGCCGGCGACATTCGCGACGGGCATCGTGAAGTGATCGGGAACGTGGTCGACGAAGGGGCCCGTGGATGTACGGCTATGCCGACGCAGGGCCGGTGCGTCGTGCCGTGCGTCTGGCGGTGACCAGCCGGCCGGTGGCGTGGCTCTCGGTGCGGTTGCTGCCCGGTCTCGACAGGGCGATCTACCGGCTCACCGGTGGGCGGTTCACCTTCTCGGCCTGGGTGACGGGGCTTCCGGTGGTACTGCTGTGCACGACCGGCGCCCGGTCCGGCCGGACCCGGACTGCTCGGGTGCTGGGTATTCCCGACGGTGATGGACTCGTGGTGATCGCGGCCAACTTCGGGCAGACGTCACATCCCGCGTGGTACCACAACGTGCGAGCCCATCCGGAGGTCACCGTCGTGGCCGGCGGAGCCCGGCGCAACTTTCACGCCCACGAGCTGGCCGGCGCGGAACGGGCGCAGCAGTTCGAGCGCGCGGTCGCGATGAATCCCGGGTGGACACGGTTCCAGGATCGGGCCGGTTCCCGCGACATCCCGGTCATCCGGCTGGAACCGAGGGCCTGAGCACGACGCCGCCGCCACACGGTCTGATCTCAGGTCGACCGCACGAACGCCACCACCTCCGCCGCGAGCGCCGGCCCCGCGTCCTCCTGCAGGAAGTGGCCCGCCCCGGTGATCGTCGGGTGCACACGCCCCGCCGCGCCCGGTACCGCCCGCTGCAGGACGGGGTTCATGGCCGCGGTGATGGGGTCGCCGTCACTGAACGCGCACAGGAACGGGATCTCGCTGCGGGACAGTGCCGTCCACGCCGCACGGTTCGCCTCGGTCGCCGGGTCGTCGGGCCGGGTGGGGACGAGCAACGGCATCGCGCGCGGGCCCGCCTTGAACTCCTCGGCGGGGAAAGGGGCGTCGTACGCCGCGCGCACCTCGGGGGTGAACCGGGTGCGGCACCCGGACTGGACGAGCCGCGCGACGTCGAGAACCTCGGCCCTCTCGACGGCGCGCCGGAACCGCCACCACACCTCCGGCATGTCGACGTCCCCGGTGGGCAGGCCGGTGTTGGCCGCCACCACGCGTGCGAACCGGTCCGGGTGCTCGGCGACCAGGCGCAGGCCGAGCAGCCCGCCCCAGTCCTGGCCGACGAGCGTGAGCCCGCGCAGGTCCAGGACGTCGAACGCGAGCGCGCGGACCCACTCGACGTGGCGGGCGTAGCTGTGGTCGGCGATCTCGCCGGGCTTGTCGGAGCGGCCGAACCCGACGAGGTCCGGCGCGATCGGACGCAGCCCGGCCGCGGCGAGCCCGGGGATCATCGTCCGGTACAGGAACGACCAGCTGGGCTCGCCGTGCAGGAGCAGGACGGGCGGGCCGTCGGCGGGGCCGTCCTCGATCCAGGCCATGCGCAGGGTGCCGCCGTCGGGATCCGCGACGTCGGCGAAGCGGGGTGGGTACGGGAACTCCGGGAGGTCGGCGAACCGCTCCTCGGGAGTGCGCAGTGCACGCATGCGGCGATCGTGGCACCCCGCAGCGCCCGGACGACGTGCGTCGCGGTCACGTCGAGTGATCTCGGCTCGGTCCGTCGCCGCGCGCCGGTCGTCGGTCGGGGTCGCGGGGCGCCACGTCCGGAGCGCTGTCCGGGCGCCCAGGCGCAAGATGATCACTGACGGTATCCCGGGGCGGGCGTCGTCCCTCCTTCTCATCACCGCGCGTGTGCGGCCAGGACGAATTGGTACGATCAGTGAGGGCCTGTCAAGTTCACCCTGACCCGAACGGGTGGTAGTGCCGAACGCGTGTCACGCCGGGCGCCTCCGCGACGCTGTACTAAGCAACAAGGAGGTGATCCGGTGCCGGAGAACACGACTTCCGACGAGGCGACCCTGGTCGCAGCGGCGGAGAAGCTCACGCAGTGCGACGGGTACGTGGTGCTCGCGGTCGACCCGCAGACCGGTGAGGTGGACGCGCACGGGCCGTTCGACGGCCTGACGGCCACCATCAAGGCCGACCAGCTGCGCCGTGACTTCGACCGCGGTGGCCTCGACGACGTCACGGTCGGCGTCGTCCGCCTGCACAGCTCGACCTGAGCGAGCCCCCGACAGTCCACCGCACCGCCCGCCGTTCCTCCTCCAGCGGCGGGCGGTGCGCTGTCCGGAGGCCCTCGCGGACGCCGTCCGGCGCCTAGACTCGGGCCGTGACCGCCACCGTCGCGCCAGCCGATCTCGCGGACGCCGGCCGGGACGACCGGTCGTTGCGCCGTTTCCTGGACGGCCTTCCGGGGGTGGACGCCGTCGGCCTGGAGCGCCGGTCCGCCACGCTCGCGACGCGCAGCATCAAGGCCGCGTCGAAACTGCAGGCCATCGACCTGGCGATCGCGATGGTGGACCTCACGACGTTGGAGGGCGCGGACACCCCCGGCAAGGTGCGCTCCCTGTGCGCGCAGGCGTTGCGGCCCGACCCCGCCCACCCGGACGTCGGTCCGGTCGCCGCCGTCTGCATCTACCCGGATCTCGCGGGCGTGGCCGCCGAACGGCTGCGTGGCACGCCGGTGCAGGTCGCCGCGGTGGCGACGGCGTTCCCGTCGGGCCGCTCGTCGCTGCAGGTCAAGCTCGCCGACACGCGGCTCGCGGTGGACGCGGGCGCGACCGAGATCGACATGGTGATCGATCGGGGCGCCTACCTCACCGGCCGCTACGGCCAGGTGCTCGACGAGATCGTCGCCGTGAAGCAGGCCTGCGGGAGCGCCCATCTGAAGGTCATCCTGGAGACCGGCGAGCTGGGCTCGTACGACGAGGTGCGTCGCGCCTCGTGGCTCGCGCTGCTCGCGGGCGCGGACGTCATCAAGACCTCCACCGGGAAGATCTCGCCCGCCGCGACGCTGCCGGTGGTGCAGGTGATGCTGCAGGCCGTGCGGGACTGGCACCGGGTCACGGGGGAACGCCGGGGGGTGAAGGCGGCAGGCGGGATCCGCGTGGCGAAGGACGCGATCCGCCATCTCGTGGCGGTCAACGAGGTGGCGGGGCCCGAGTGGCTCACCCCGGAGCTCTTCCGGTTCGGGGCGTCGTCACTGCTCGGCGACCTGCTGCGCCAGCGGCGCACCCAGCGTGAGGGCCACTACGAGAGCGCGGCCCGGATCGGTGGTGCGGCATGAGCGAGTGGACCTACGCGCCCGCGCCGGAGTCGTCGGCGCTCGCGAACCTGCGGCCGAGCTACCGCCCGTTCGTGGACGGGGAGTTCGTCGACGGCGGCGGGGAGCCGCTCAAGACGGTGAACCCGGCCACGGAGGAGGTGCTCGCCGAGGTCGGGACGGCGGATCGGGGCGACGTCGAACGCGCCGTCGCCGCGGCGCGGCGCGCGTACGACGAGGTCTGGGGCCCGATGCCGGGCGCGCAGCGGGCGAAGTACCTGTTCCGGATCGCGCGCGTCGTCGCCGAGCGGGCGCGCGAGCTGTCCGTGCTGGAGGCCCTCGACAACGGCAAGCCGATCCGCGAGTCCCGCGACGTCGACGTCCCGCTGGCCTCCCAGCACCTGTTCCACCACGCCGGGTGGGCGGACAAGCTGGAGTACTCGGGCGCAGGCAGCCGGTCGCTGGGCGTGGTCGGCGCGGTGATCCCGTGGAACTTCCCGCTGCTCATGGCGGCGTGGAAGGTCGCGCCCGCGCTCGCGTGCGGCAACACGATCGTGCTCAAGCCGGCGGAGACCACGCCGTTGACGGCGCTGGTCCTCGCCGAGATCGCCGCCGACGCGGGCCTGCCGCCCGGGGTGCTCAACGTGCTGCCCGGGGCGGGCGACGTCGGCGCGGCCGTGGTGGGTTCGCCCGTGGACAAGGTGGCGTTCACCGGGTCCACCGAGGTGGGGCGCCAGATCCAGCGTTCGCTCGCCGGGACGCGGCGGCGGCTCACGCTGGAGCTGGGCGGGAAGGCAGCGAACATCGTCTACGCCGACGCGGCGCTGGACCAGGCCGTCGAGGGCATCGTGGACGGCATCTTCTTCAACCAGGGGCACGTGTGCTGCGCGGGCTCGCGGCTGCTCGTGCAGGAGGCCGTCGTCGAGGAGCTGGTCGAGCGGCTGCAGGAGCGGGTGCGCACCCTGCGGGTGGGCGACCCGCTGGACAAGAACACCGACGTCGGCGCGATCAACTCGCGGGCCCAGCTGGACCGGATCGTCGATCTCGCCGCGGCCGGGGACGCCGAGGGGGCGGTGCGCTGGACGAGCCCGTGCCCGCTGCCGGAACGCGGCCTGTTCTTCCCGCCGACGGTGTTCTCCGGTGTCGAGCCGACGATGCGGGTCGCGCGGGAGGAGATCTTCGGCCCGGTGCTGTCGGTGCTCACGTTCCGGACGCCGGACGAGGCGGTGGCGAAGGCGAACGACACCGCGTACGGGCTCTCCGCGGGGGTGTGGACGGAGAAGGGGGCGAAGGCGCTGTGGACGGCGCAGCGGCTGCGGGCCGGCGTGGTGTGGGCGAACACGTTCAACCGGTTCGACCCGGCGTCGCCGTTCGGCGGGTTCGGGGAGTCCGGGTTCGGCCGCGAGGGTGGGCGCGCGGGTCTCGCGGCCTACCTCGCCGGTTGAGGGGCACGTCCGCCGGGGCGGCACGGCCTGCTCCGGCGCCCGCCCCTCCCGCGCGAACGGCCCGATCGGGAGCTAGGTCTTCCTATACGGGCCGTTCGCTCGGGAGTGGGAGTGGGAGCGGGCGCAGGGGCGGCACGCGGTGATGATCCCGACGCGACCGCTCGAGCCCGACGACGAGCAGTGGCGGAAGCTGGCCGCGATCACCGTCGACCACCTGGCCGCGGTGCTGCGCGACCTGCCCGCCGCACCGGCGGCCGTCCTGGACGCCACCGCGGAGGTACTGGCCGACCCGATGCTGCGCCGCATGCCGCCCGAGCACGGTCGGCCGCTGCCGGAACTCCTCGACACGCTCGTCCGCGCCGCGCAGCCCGGCCTGAACCCGTCGAGCCCCGGGTACCTCGCGTTCATCCCGGGCAGCGGGCTCGTCAGCGCCGGGCTGGCAGGGCTGGTGGCGGACGTCCTCAACCGCTACACCGGGCTGGCGGCCCCCGCGCCCGGGTTCGTCGCTCTGGAGTCGGACCTCCTGCGCTGGCTCGCGGACCTCTTCGGCCTGCCCCCGACGGCCGGTGGCCTGTTCACCTCCGGCGGCTCGCTGGCGGCGTTCTCGGCCCTGGTGGCCGCGCGCGAGGACCGCCTGCCCGAAGACTTCCGCCGCGGCACCCTCTACGTCACCGACCAGGCCCACGCGTCGGTGGCGAAGGCGGCGCGGCTGGCCGGGTTCCCGCGCGACGCGGTCCGCGTCGTCGCCCGCGATCCACGCCACCGGATGGATCCCGACGCGCTCGCCCGGCTCGTCCGCGCGGACCGCGACGGCGGGCGCGTCCCGTTCTGCGTCGTCGCCACCGCGGGCACCACCAACCTCGGGACGATCGACCCACTCCCGGAGATCGCCGCCGTGTGCCGACGCGAGGAACTCTGGCTGCACGTCGACGGCGCGTACGGGGCCGCCTTCCAGCTCACCGCGCGCGGCCGCGAGCGCCTGCGCGGCATCGAGCACGCCGACTCGATCGTCCTCGACCCGCACAAGGGGTTCTTCCTGCCGTTCGGCACCGGTTGCCTGCTGGTGCGCGACACCGCGCCGCTGCAGGCCGCGCACGCCGGCGACGAGGCCCATTACCTGCAGGACCTCGCCGGGCAGGAGCTTCCGGACTTCGCCGATCTCGGCCCCGAGCTCACCCGCGGGTTCCGCGGGATCCGGCTGTGGCTGCCGCTGCACCTGCACGGTGTCGCCGCGTTCCGGGCCACCCTCGACGAGAAGCTCGACCTCGCCGCGTGGGCGCACGACGAGCTCGCCGCCGAGCCCGCGCTGACCGTCCTCGGGCGCCCGGAGCTCACGATCGTCGGCTTCCGCTGCGCCCGTTCCGACGACCGGGACGCCGCGACGGCCGAGCTGCTCGCCCGCGTCGACGCCGAACGGCGGGTGTTCCTGTCCAGCACCCGCGTCGACGGCCGCTTCGTCGGCCGGATCGCGATCCTGAACCACCGCACGGACCGCGAACGCGTCGCCGAAGCCGTCGAGGCGATCCGGCGGCACGCCCGGGCGCTCTAAGGGGTGTGCGTGGCCAGGAACTCCTCGACCGCCGCCCGGGCCGCCGGCTGGTCCTCGGGCTGCTTCCACCGCTCGACGAGCGTCGCCCGCGGCGCGGCGGCGGCGAGCGTGCGGGACGCGACCTGCGGGTGGTGGAGGTCGTCGCCCATCAGCACGAGCATCGGGGTCGCCATCGCCGCGATCTCGGCCGTCGGGACGCTCCAGAGCACGTCGTCGCCGCCGTAGAGGTTGCGCCGAAACGCCGCCCAGTCCGCGTCCGACGTCCCGGGGTGCAGCGGGGTCTGCTCGGCCCGCCAGCCGTCGAAGATCTCGAAGAAGGCCTCGCGGTTGCCGTCCAGGCCGATGGGCTGCAGGAACACCGCCGAGGCGAACCGCTCCGGCGCCGTGCGCAGCAGCGACAGGATGTACGCGCCGCCGATGCACATGCCGAACACGTGGCAACGGTCGATCCCGAGGTGGTCCAGCAGGGCGAGCTGGTCGCCGGTGTAGGTGGACCACCCGTCCGCTCCGGATACCGGACCGCGCGAGTCGCCCGCGTTGCGCTGGTCCATCGCGACCACCCGGTACGCGGGCGCCAGCTGCTCCACCGGGCGCCACGGCGCGTTCTTCCACGCCGGGATCGCCGAGCGCAGCCCGCCCGGCGCGATGAGCAGGACGGGGTAGCCCACGCCGTGCTCCTCGTAGTGGATCTCCACATCCCCGTGGTGCAGCATCGCCATGCCTCACCCTGACACACGGGAGCCGTTCATGAAGATCGACCTCATGCTCGACGAGCTGTTCGGCGAGGAGCAGTGGGCGGCCGCCGAGCGGGCCGAGCGGGACGGCTACGACGGCGTGTGGGCCAGCGAGACCAGGCACGACCCGTTCCCTGCGCTCGCCGTCGCCGCCACCCGCACGTCGCGCGTCCAGCTCGGGACGGCGATCGCGCTCGCGTTCGCCCGCAACCCGATGTCGCTCGCGGTGCTCGCCGACGACCTCCAGCGCTACAGCCGCGGCCGCTTCGTCCTCGGGGTGGGCTCCCAGATCCGCACGCACGTCGTCGGCCGCTACTCGATGCCGTGGAGCGCGCCCGCCGAGCGGATGCGCGAGTTCCTGCTGGCCGTGCGCGCGATCTGGGCCTCGTGGGCCACCGGCGAGCGGCTGCGGTTCCGCGGTGAGCACTACCGCCACACCGTGATGACGCCGATGTTCGATCCCGGCCCGAACCCCTATGGCAACCCGCCGATCCTGCTCGCCGGGGTGGGGCCGCGGATGACGGCGGTGGCGGGCGAGGTCGCGGACGGGTTCTTCGTGCACGGCTTCACCACGCAGCGCTACCTGCGCGACGTGACGCTGCCGCTCCTCGCGCAGGCGCGCGGCGGGTCGCTGCGCGGGTTCGAGATCAGCGGAATGCCGTTCGTGGTCACGGGTCCGGACGCCGTTGCCATCGACGCCGCAGCGACGGCCGTCAGGGAGCGGATCGCGTTCTACGGCTCGACGCCCGCCTACCGTCGCGTGCTGGAGCTGCACGGCTGGGGTGGGCTCGCCGACGAGCTGCATGCCCTCTCCCGACGGGGTCGCTGGGCGCAGATGGGGACGCTGATCTCCGACGAGGTGCTCGACGCGTTCGCCGTCGTCGCGCCGCCGTCGCGGGTGGCGGGGGAGCTGCGGGCCCGGTTCGGCGGGCTCTGCACCCGGATCGCGCCGTACGCGCCCTATCCGGTGCCGGACGGGTACTGGGCGCCGATCGTGGCGGAGTTGCGGGACAGCCGGCCGACCACGTGATCTGCGGACGTCGAGGGCACGCTCGGATCCCCGCGAGTTGCGCATCTCATCGCGGCGAGTTGCGGGTTTCGTCGGCGCTCAGGGTCCGGTGGTGGTCGAAATGGCGCAGATCCACGAGCCCGAGGCCGCGACCACCAGCCCCGTCCCGGTCGCGACCGGGCCCGCCCGGGCGCCCGAGGGGGAGGGGTCGGGCAGGTCCAGGCGCCAGCGCAGGTCGCCGGACCGGGCGTCGAGGGCGAGGACGGCGACGCGGCGGCCGTCCGTGGCCGGCGGGACGGTGACGTCCGCCGTGAGGACGACGGTGCCGTCCGCGGGGGCGGCGGGCCTGAGGTCGCGGGCGGGGCCGGTCACGGCAGCCGCGCCGGAGCCGGTGTCCGGGCCGCCGGTGCTGCCGCCATCGCCACCGCCAGGCCCCGGGTCGCCGCCCGCTCCGTCTCCATCGGAGCCACTGTCATCGGCACCGCCCGTCGACCCGCTCCCCTGCCTGACACCCGCCGGCCCACCACCCGCCGACCCGCCCGCTCCGGCCTCGTCGGCCGACCACGTCCACGCCTCCTCTCCGGTGGTCGCGTGCCACGCGGCGATCCGGTCGCCGCCTGCGGCGCAGACGAGCGTCCCCGGCATCGAGAGCAGGCCCGCCACGGGGCCCGCGGCCCGCCAGGAGACCACTCCGGTGCGGGCGTCGAGGCAGGTCAGCGCCCCATCGTCGACGAGGATCACCGATGCCCCGCCCGCGACCGGCGGCGGCCCCGCCGTCACCCGCCGCTCCCAGAGCGGCGCGCCGGTGCGAGCCGCGACCGTGACGATGCGGTCGGTGCCCCTGAGATGGACCGCGTCGCCGGACAGCGCCGCCGTGGGCGCTGACCCGCTCCACGGCAGCGTCCACCGGGCCTCGCCGGTCTCCGGGTCGTGTGCGGTGAGGATCCCGGCCTCGGGCGACTCCGACCACCGCGACCGGACGACGATCGCGGCCTCGCCCGCGGCGAGGAGCGTGCCGGACACCTGCCAGGCCCGCCGTCCGGTGGCGATCCGCAGGCCGTAGGTATCGGTGGTGTCGGACGCCGCGAGCAGGGTGCCGACCACCGTGGGCCGGGCGGCGCGCAGGAGCAGCGACTCCGCCCACTCGTGCGAGCCGGTCGCTGCGTCGAGGGCGTGCACCGCCCCGCGTGACGTGCCCGCGAGAACGAGCCCGGAAGCCGATGCGAGACCGAGCACGTCCCCGACGGCCTGGAACCGCCACACCACTCGCGCCCGGACGGGCGGCTCGCGGGATCCGACGGCACAGCCGCCGAGCCCGAGCACCACGAGCCCTGCGAGCACCGCCCGCCGGGACAGGCGCGGGGACGTCGGTGACGTCATGGCTCCAGCGTGCCGCCCCGCCGGACGGCGGGCTATCCGACGAAGATGTTGTCGTGGCGGGCGAGGAACTCCGCCCGCGCCTCGGGCGTGGGGCCGCCGGCGGCGAGCGTCTCGAAGTAGCCCTCCCGCGGCGCACCGGGCGCGAACAGCAGCAGCATCGCCGCAGGCGCTTCGGCGTCGTTGCGGAACGCGTGCAGCCCGCCGGGCGGGACGTAGAGGTAGTCGCCAGGTCCGGCGTCGCGCCACTGCCCTCCGTCGTAGACCCGCACCGTGCCGGAGAGCACGAAGAACGACTCGGAGATCGTGCGGTGGAAGTGGGTCGCGGGCCCGCCGGAGCGGGGGCCCATGTCGTAGCGGTACAGGCCGAACTCACCACCGGTCGACGCGGTCGTGGCGAGGTAGTGGAGCGCGGTGCCGTTCGGGGCTGGGCCGATGTCGGCGGGGGAGTCCGCGGGGCGGAACGTCGCGCTGATCTCACCGGTGATGCCGTGGTAGCGCGGCGGGGGGTAGACGAAGGACATCCGGGCATCTTCGCGCGTACCGTCTCGGCCGTGGACCGGCTCGGGGTGGCCAAGACCTACAAGCTGTACGTCGGCGGCGCGTTCCCGCGCTCGGAGTCGGGTCGCACCTACCCCGCACGCTCTGCGGACGGCGCGCTGCTCGCGCACGCGGCGCTGGCCTCACGCAAGGACCTCCGGGACGCGGTGACGGCGGCCCGGGCGGCACTGCCGGGCTGGTCGGGGGCCACGGCGTACAACCGGGGGCAGGTGCTGTACCGGGTCGCGGAGGTCATGGAGGGCCGCCGCGCGCAGTTCGTCGCCCGGGTGGGCGCAGTGGAGCCGGATGCCGAGGCGGTCGTGGACGCCGCGATCGACCGCTGGGTCTGGTACGCGGGCTGGACGGACAAGATCGCGACGGTGCTGGGATCGGTGAACGCGGTCGCCGGGCCGTACGTCAACTTCTCCACCCCGGTGCCGACGGGGGTGGTCGGCGCGGTCGCGCCACAGGAGTCGGCGCTGCTCGGGCTGGTGGACGTCCTCGCCCCGGTGCTCGCCACCGGCTGCACCGCCGTCGTGCTCGCCGCGCAGGAGCGCCCGCTGCCGGCCGTCGAGCTGGGCGAGGTGCTCGCCACGTCGGACGTCCCGGCCGGGGCGGCGAACCTGCTCACCGGACGGACGGCGGAGCTGGCGCCGTGGCTCGCCTCGCACGCCGAGGTGGCCGGGCTGGATCTCGCGGGTGCCCCGCCGGAGCTGGCGGTCGAGCTGGAGCGGGCGGCCGCCGAGACCGTCACCCGGGTGCTGCCGCCCGGGGACCATCCCGGCCTCGCGCGGCTGCGGGCGTGGAGCGAGATCCGCACGGTCTGGCACCCGGCGGGCCGCTGACGGATCCGATCACCGCGGCGGGTCAGCGGCAGAGCGAGACCACCGCGACGCGCAGCGCGTCCGCGTGCAGCTGGTCGAGCGCGCTCGCGGGCCACCTCCTGCCGGACCTCGGGAGCGCAGCCGGTGAGGGCGGTGAGGGCGAGGACGCACACGATGATCGTCCGCATGTCCCGTGCCTACCCGATCATGCGGCCCGGGGCGACCGGTTACCCGCGGCACGGCCTAGGGTGCAGAGCCGTGGCCAGCGACATCGTCCCGATCCAGCTCTCGCTCACCGAGGGCGACCTCGTCACGCTGTGGGCCCCGGTCTGGCGCGAGGACGGGGAGGAGTGGGAGGCCTTCCTCGGCGACGACGACGCCCTCTTCGCCTTCCCCGAGCCGGCGCAGCTCGCGGCGTTCGTCCGCACGGCGAAGTCGCACGACCTGATCGACCATCCGGCATGGGCGGTCGTCCCCGACCTCACCGTCGCGGAGCTGACGCCCGAGGACACCCAGCGCTACGACGTCGTGGGCGTCCCGGAGCTGCTGGCGCAGGAGGCCGACACCTGGACGATCGCCGACCTCGCCCAGATCGTGGCGATGGTCCGCTCGATCGCCGACGTGTGCGACCTGGCGGCCGTGCACGAGGTCCTCGACTCCACCCCGGCGTTCTCGATGCTCGATCAGGGCACGCTCCCGTTCACCGGCCGCGAGGGCACACGGCTGTGGAGCAGGCTCGTGGACACCGTCGCACAGCGGTGGGACGACGTCGTGGACGCGCTGGACGCGCTGGTCAGGGTCCCGGAGGTCGACGCGGACGCGCTCGCCGCCGTCGAGGCGGAGGTGGCGCGGAGCGACGCCGAGCCGGCGGAGGCGGACGCGGATGCGCCGGCCGGGTTCTGGGACGAGGTGGGCATCGACCCGATCCGGATCGTCGTCGCCGGTGCGGACCACCTGACGCTGCGCTGCTTCCTCGACGACGCCCCGCTCTTCCTCGGCGCGGACGGCCGCATCGACGCCTTCCCGAACGCGCGCTCGCTCGTGCGCCACCTCGCGGGGGAGGGCGCCGACGACCACGATCTCGCCGCCGTCTCGACCTGGCCCGAGGTCGTCGAGAGGGCGACCTCCGGCGATCTGGACGTGCATGTCGCCGACGCGAACGTCTACGACCTCACCGAGCTCGACTCCGACCTCGCCGAGGGCCCCACGGTCGTCGACCCCGGTCAGCTGGAGCTCGCCGCCGAGCTGCTCCTGGACGTCGGCGACTGGGCGGGCGACACCGCCGCGCGCGACGCACTCGCGGACAACCAGCCGCTCGGTTGGCTCGTGTCCTACGTCGTGCGCCCGGACCCGACCCGGCTCGCGCCGAGCCCGCCGTTCGACACCGAGGCGGAGCGGTGGCGCGTGCTCGTCAACGACCTGGTCGAGCGGCTCCGCACGCACTGACGCCGCCCCGGGCGCCCGGAGTGACGAATCTCCCTCCCCGCACGGAGGCCCGCGGCGAGGCGCGCCGGGCGGGACGGCCGCGGCGGCCCGCCGAGCGTCCAGGCGCCGTCGTTCGCGGCGGCCGGAACGCGTCCACGGGGGTCCGGGGACCTGCCATCGCGACCCCGGCCAGGTCAAACTCCCACCGCCCGCCCCGGGAGCTCCCGCGGCGGCGGGTCCGCCGGGGCCGCAGGGTGTGGACCGGGGACCGCCGGGTGCCCGGCTGCGCCGGTGGCCAGGGGCCCCTACGAGGTGAGGGGTGTCACCCGCCCCAGGTCAGAGCGGGTGCGGTCGGCGTCGCTAGGGTCCGTTCCAGCAAGCGGCGCAGGCCGGGTTCCGGGTGCGCCGTGTCGAGGATTTCGCGGCCAGACCATCGGCACCATCGGCAGAGTGGGCGAGGGAGAACCCGGGTGGACCTCTACGAGTACCAGGCGAAGGACCTCTTCGCCGCGCACGGAGTCCCGGTCCTGCCGGGCAGGACGGTCGAGAGGGCCGAGGACGCCGCCACGGTGGCGCGCGAGATCGGCACGGCCGTCGTCGTCAAGGCGCAGGTGAAGACGGGCGGGCGCGGCAAGGCCGGCGGGGTCAAGCTCGCACAGACCCCGGAGGAGGCCGCTGAGAAGGCCGACGCGATCCTCGGGATGGACATCAAGGGCCACACCGTCCACCGGGTCCTCGTGACCGAGGCCAGCGACATCGCCGAGGAGTACTACTTCTCCTTCCTGCTGGACCGCGCGAACCGCAGCTTCCTCGCCATGTGCTCGGCCGAGGGCGGCATGGAGATCGAGCAGCTCGCCGTCGAGCGTCCCGAGGCGCTGGCCCGCATCCCCGTCGACGCGATCGTGGGCGTGGACCGGGCGAAGGCCGCCGAGATCGTCACCGCCGGGAAGATCCCCGCCGCAGTGGCTGACCAGGCCGCGGACGTCATCGTGAAGCTGTGGGACACCTTCGTCGGCGAGGACGCCACCCTCGTCGAGGTGAACCCGCTCGTGCGGTCGCCGAAGGACGAGGTGATCGCGCTCGACGGCAAGGTCACGCTGGACGGCAACGCGGACTTCCGCCACCCCGAGCACGCCGCGCTCGTCGACGAGCGCACCGAGAACCCCCTCGAGGCGAAGGCGAAGGCCAAGGGCCTCAACTACGTGAAGCTCGAGGACGGCCAGGTCGGCATCATCGGCAACGGTGCGGGCCTGGTCATGTCCACCCTCGACGTCGTCGCCTACGCGGGCGAGGCCCACGGCGGCGTCAAGCCCGCCAACTTCCTCGACATCGGCGGCGGCGCGTCCGCCCAGGTGATGGCGGACGGGCTGGACGTCATCCTCGGCGACCCGGACGTCAAGAGCGTGTTCGTCAACGTCTTCGGCGGGATCACCGCCTGCGATGCCGTCGCGAGCGGCATCGTCGAGGCGCTGAAGATCCTCGGTGACAGCGCCACGAAGCCGCTGGTCGTCCGCCTGGACGGCAACAACGTGGTCGAGGGCCGCCGGATCCTCGACGAGGCGAACCACCCGCTCGTGACGCAGGTGGCGACGATGGACGACGCGGCCGACAAGGCTGCCGAGCTGGCGGCGGGAGCCTGAGATGTCGATCTTCCTCAACGAGCACAGCAAGGTCATCGTCCAGGGCATGACCGGTGCCGAGGGCACCAAGCACACCACCAAGATGCTCGCCGCAGGCACGAACATCGTCGGCGGAGTGAACGCCCGCAAGGCGGGCACCACCGTCGAGATCGGCGGCAAGCAGCTCTCGGTGTTCGGCACCGTCGAGGAGGCGATGAAGGAGACGGGCGCGGACGTCAGCGTCCTGTTCGTCCCCCCGCGCTTCGCCAAGGACGCCGCGATCGAGGCGATCGATGCGGGCATCGGCCTGGCCGTCGTCATCACGGAGGGCATCCCGGTGCACGACTCCGCCTACTTCTGGGCGCACGCCTGCGCCAAGGGCAACCGGACGCGGATCATCGGCCCGAACTGCCCCGGCATCATCTCGCCCGGCAAGTCCAACGCGGGCATCATCCCGGCCGACATCACGGGGCCCGGCAGGATCGGCCTGGTGTCGAAGTCGGGCACGCTGACCTACCAGATGATGTTCGAACTGCGCGACATCGGCTTCTCCACCGCCATCGGCATCGGCGGCGACCCGGTCATCGGCACCACCCACATCGACGCCCTCGAGGCGTTCGAGGCCGACCCCGAGACAGCGGCGATCGTCATGATCGGCGAGATCGGCGGCGACGCCGAGGAGCGCGCCGCGGACTTCGTCAAGGCGAACGTCACCAAGCCGGTGGTCGGCTACGTCGCCGGGTTCACCGCGCCCGAGGGCAAGACGATGGGCCACGCGGGCGCCATCGTGTCCGGCTCGGCGGGCACCGCCCAGGCGAAGAAGGAGGCCCTCGAGGCCGCCGGGGTCAAGGTCGGCAAGACGCCGTCGGAGACCGCCGCGCTCATGAAGGAGATCGTCGCCGCGCTGTAGGTCGGTCGGCGGCCGAGCTGCGGGACGTCCGCGCGCCGGGAATGGTCTAGCGTGCAGGCCGAGCCGGCGAGCGAGGAGACGATCGTCATGACGCAGCCAGCGGGCACACCGTCCGGAACGCCCGGGAGCGGCACGCCAGGTGCGGCGGCGCCGTGGCCGGGACCCCAGGGTGGCGCCCCGGGACCGTCGTGGCCAGGGGCGCCGGGTGCCGGGCCTGGTGCGGCGGCGCCCGGCGCCGCCGGGTCGGGTGCGGGGGTCCCTGGTGCCGCCGGATCTGGTGCGGGGGCGCCCGGCGCGCCCGGATCTGGTGCGGGGGCGCCCGGCGCGCCCGGGTCGGGTGCGGGGGCTCCCGCTGCGCCGTCGTGGCCCGGCGGCACCGGCGGCCCGGGCTCCGGCTGGCCCGGTGCACCCGGCGGAGGCCGGCCCGGGTCCGCAGCCGCTCCGGAGCCCGCCGCGGCGCCGGCACGGCCGGCCGATTCGCCGGCTGCCGGTGCGGCCGGATCCGGGGACGCCGACCTCGGAGTCGGCCCGGTGCGGCCGCTGGCGTACGCCGTCGCGGGCCTGTCCGCGGTGGTGTACCTGCTCGGCTTCGTCGACGACCTCGGTGCCGTCGTGCCCGCCCTGGTCGCGAGCGGTGGCCTGCTCACGGCCGCGGCCGCACTGCCCCGCCGCGGGCGGCTGCTGGTGCCCGGCTGCGTGCTGGCCGTGGTCGCCGCACTCGTGCTCGCCCAGGCCGTCGTCGTGTCGCCGCTGGTCTCGCTCGTGATGGTGGCGGCGCTGGTGGTCGCGCTCCTCGGCGCCGGCGCCGCCGTGACGGCGACACTCCTCGACGCGGGGCTCCTCGCGCCACCCGCGCGGCGGGCCCGTCCCGCGCAGGCCGGCCCGCCGGAGGGCCAGGGGCCCGCCGGCTATGCGCAGCCCTACCGTTCGCCCTGGGCGGAGCAACCCACCGCCTACGTCCCCGCCCCGCCGGGTACGGGGGCGCCGCGCGCCGACACCGGCCGTGCGGAGTGGTACACCCCCCCGCCGGGCGGCGCGGCGACGTCGGACCCGACGGCGGCGCCGGGGCGTGCGGAGCAGCCGGGCTCCGGGTTCGCCGCTGCGGCACCGTCCGATCCGATGGTCGTGGGGGGTGGGCGCGCGGAGGCGCCACCTGCTGCCGGCGGGGAGCCGGTGGAGCGCCAGCAGCGCAGCGAGTGGGCCCCGCCCGCCCGCCACGGGGCACCCGGATCGGGCCCGCCGGCAGGCGGTGGGCCCGAGGGCGGGCCGGGGGAGCGAGCTCCGACCGGTGGGGTGCCGATGGGGAGCGTGCCGCTCGCGCCGGGGGATCGGCCGCCGGCCGGGGTGCCGACGGGGGACGTGCCCACTGCTCCGGGGAACCGGCCGCCGGGTGGTGTGCCGACGGGGAGCGTGCCGCTCGCGCCGGGGGATCGGCCGCCGGCCGGGGTGCCGACGGGGAGCGTGCCCACTGCTCCGGGGAACCGGCCGCCGGGTGGTGTGCCGACGGGGAGCGTGCCGCTCGCGCCCGGGGATCGGCCGCCGGCCGGGGTGCCGACAGGGGGCGTGCCCACCGGCCCAGCGCCGCCCGAGGTCCCGGACCCCGGCGGCCGTCACGCCGCACCGGATCAGAGCCGCGCGTCGGAGGCGACCGTCGTCGTCCCCCCCGTCGAGCGCGGTACGCCGATCCCGCGCTCGGAGCCGACGGTCGTGTCGCCGCTGTCCGTCGAGGACGCGGACGACGACCGGCCGCCGCCGCCGGCACGCCCCTGACCGCGGCCGCACTCGGCGTTTCTGCCCGGCTTGCCGCGGTGGCGCTGCGAGGCTTGGCCGGTGACCCGAGCGATCGCCCCGCCCGACCCGGACGTCGAGCCGCCCGCCGGGCTGGACAGGGTGCGCGTGCTCGCCTCCGCGGCGATGGGCACGATCCTCGTCAGCTACGCGATCCTCGTTCCGACCAGCGCTGCGCTGATCTACACGGGCGGTCGCGGGTCCTCACTGGACGCCACCTTCGCGGCGGCCGTCCCCTTGTGGCTGGCTGCGCACCAGGTACCGCTGGCCGTGCAGGGCCAGCAGCTGTCGGTGCTGCCGTTGCTGCCGACGGCCGCGGTGATCGCCGTCGTCGCGCTGGGCGCGTCGTGGGCGGTGCGCCGGCTCGGCGGCCGGGCCGCCCACGACGGTGGCGCGGTGCTGGCCACGGTCGGCGGGGCGCACACCGCTGTCGCGGTGCTGGCCACGGGGCTCCTGCCCGCGGAGGTGTCGGCGGGGCCGTGGACGGCGATGCCGGCCGCGGCGCTGGTCGCGGTACCCGCCGCCGGGATGGGCGTGCTGCGCGCCTGCGGGGTGCACGAGGTCGCCGCGCGATGGCGACACCTGCCACCCTGGGTGCTGCCCGGGCTGCGCGGGGCCGTCGTCGGGGTCGCGACGCTCGCGGTCCTCGGCGCGGCCGTGCTCACGGCCGGGCTCGTCACGGCCGCCGGGACGGTGCACGCGGCCTACGAGCACCTCGCCCCGACGGCGTCGGCAGGCGTGGGCGTGACGATGCTCGCGTTCCTGTACCTGCCCAACGCCGTCGTCGCCGCCGCGAGCTGGGGTCTCGGCGCGGGCGTCGGGGTGGGGCTCGCCTGGGCCTCACCGTTCACGAGCGTGGCGGGCGCGGAGGTGTCGAGCTTCCCGCTGCTCGCGGTGATGCCGGTGCACGCACCGGCCTGGGCGCTGCTCGTGCTGGTGCTACCGGTCCTGGCCGGGGTGCTCGTGGGACGGTCGTGCGTGCGCTTCGCGGGACCGGTGTCGCCGGCGCAGCGGGCGTGGTCGGCGCTGGTCGCGGTCGGTGTCACGGCGGTGGCTGCAGGGGTGCTCGCACTGGCCGCGGGGGGACGTCTGGCGGCCGGGACGTACGACCCGGTGCGCGTGCCCGCCTTCTGGATGGCGCTCGGCGTGCTGGCGTGGATGGGGCTGGCGGCGGTCGCCGCGGCGGTGCTGCAGGTGCCCGAGCGGACGGCTGGCCGGGCCGTCGAGATGATCCGGGCGCGCCGGGAGGCGGCCCGAGCTGCGCAGGTCCCCGCGCCGGACCGGGCGGATGACCCGGCCACGGTCGACGCCGCGGCGGGCCCGTCCGACGCGGGCGGCGCCCCGGAGCGCAGAGCCGAGGACGGCACCGCACGTGACGACGGCGATCACGGCGACGGTGACGACCACGGGGGCACCGCTGCGCCCGCCGCCGACGGCCCCGGCGACGATGCCCCTGCTGATGCCGCCGCCAACGCCCCTGCCGACGCGGCGCCTCGCCCCGCCGCCTCCGACGCCTCCGCCGCGACCGACGCCTCCGCCGCATCCGCAGGCCCGGACGCCGCCCCCGATGCGACCGCCGCCCCCGCCGACGCCCCGGCCGCCGCCCCCGCCGATCGCGCAGCAGGTACCCCGCCCCCGGCGCGCGCACGGCGCTCTGCAGGCCGACAGCGCGCCCGGACCGTCGCGGACCTCGTCGCCGAGCGCGCCGCCGCGGCCCGGGCCACCGCCGCCGACGACCCGGCACCGGAGCGCTGACCGCCCTCCGTTGCACCGCCTCCCGCCGTGCACACCTCCTCGTGCGGTGCACACGCCGATGTCGCGGTGCACACGCCCCGACGTCTGCACGGTGACGTCATGGTGTGCACGGGTGGCAGCGGCGGGCGCTGTGAGGTAGCGGCGGCGGGGTAGCGGTGGCGTGGCGCGAGCACACGCGAACCCGAACCCGCGCCCGTCACGGCCCGCCGCTGATCGGACCCCCGCACCGCCCGCCTACGCTTGCCAGGGGCGACCGGGCCAGCACCGCGGGTGACCCGGACGACGTCCCCGCGACGAGAGGAGCTGCCGCGTGCCCGCGCCCTACCGGTTGCAGCTGCCCGCCGCCGCGCGCGTGGTGGTGCTCGTGTCCGGCTCGGGGACGCTCCTGCAGGCCCTGCTGGACGCAGCGGCGCGACCCGGCTACCCGGCGCGGGTCGTGGCGGTGGGTGCGGACCGTCCGGGCATCGAAGGCCTGCGCCGCGCGGAGCGCAGCGGCGTCGCCACGTTCGCCGTCGCGCTGCGCGACCACCCGGATCGCGACGCCTGGAACGCCGCGCTGACGAAGGCCGTCGCCGCGCACGAGCCGGACCTGGTGGTGAGCGCCGGGTTCATGAAGATCCTGGGCCCGGCCTTCCTCGAGGGCATCGGCTGCCCGATGATCAACACGCATCCGGCCCTGCTGCCCAGCTTCCCCGGCACGCACGGTGTCGCGGACGCCCTGGCCTACGGGGTGAAGGTCACGGGCGCGACGGTCCACCTGGTGGACGCGGGCGTGGACACCGGCCCGGTGCTGGCCCAGGCACCGGTGCTCGTGGCGCCCGGTGACGACGAGAGCTCCCTGCACGAGCGCATCAAGATCGAGGAGCGGCGGATGCTGGTCGAGGTCGTCGCCGCCCTGGCCCGTGAGGGCGCCACCGTGACCGGACGAGAGGTGACCATCCCGTGAGCGAGCGTGCGAGCGAACCATCGGCTCCGAGCACCGCAGACGAGCGCCGCCCCGTCCGCCGCGCCCTGGTCAGCGTGTACGACAAGGCGGGGCTCGCGGAGCTGGCCACCGGGCTGCACGCCGCCGGGGTGGAGATCGTGTCCACCGGGTCGACGGCGCAGCGGATCGCGGAGGCGGGCGTGCCGGTCACGCCCGTGGAGGAGCTGACGGAGTTCCCCGAGTTCCTGGACGGGCGGGTGAAGACGCTGCACCCGCGCGTGCACGCGGGACTGCTGGCGGACACGCGCCGTCCCGCGCACCTCGCCCAGCTGGCGGAGCTGGGGATCGCGCCGTTCGAGCTGCTGGTGTCCAACCTCTACCCGTTCACGGAGACGGTCGCGTCCGGGGCCACGCCCGACGAGTGCGTGGAGCAGATCGACATCGGTGGCCCGGCGATGGTACGGGCGGCGGCGAAGAACCACGACTCGCTGGCGGTCGTGGTCGAGCCCGGCCGCTACGACTGGCTGCTGACGCAGATCGCCGCGGGCGGGATCCGGCTCGCGGACCGGCGGTCGCTCGCGGCGGCGGCGTTCCGCCACACCGCGACCTACGACGTCGCGGTGGCGTCCTGGCTGGGCAGCGTGATCGCCCCGGACACGGAGACGCCCTTCCCCGTGTGGGTCGGCGCCACCTGGGAACGCAAGGACGTGCTGCGCTATGGCGAGAACCCGCATCAGGCGGCCGCGCTCTACACCGGCGCCGGCGGTTCCGGGGTCGCCGTGGCGCAGCAGCTGCACGGTAAGGAGATGTCCTACAACAACTATGTCGACGCGGACGCCGCGTGGCGGGCCGCGCACGACCACGGTGACGTGCCGTGCGTCGCGGTGATCAAGCACGCGAACCCGTGCGGGATCGCGATCGGCGCGGACGTCGCGCAGGCCCACCGCAAGGCCCACGCGACGGACCCGACCAGCGCGTTCGGTGGCGTGATCGCGTGCAACGCCGAGATCAGCGTCGAGATGGCCGAGCAGGTGGCGGGGATCTTCACCGAGGTCCTGGTCGCTCCGTCGTACGCCGACGGGGCGCTGGACGTGCTCACGGCGAAGAAGAACATCCGCCTGCTGCGCCTGCCGGTGCCGCCGCAGCGCCGGGGTGCGGAGTTCCGCCCGGTGGGCGGGGGAGTGCTGCTGCAGCAGCGCGACGCGATCGACGCGCCCGGCGACGAGCCGTCCGGCTGGACGCTCGCCACCGGCGATCCGGTCGACCCCGCGACGCTCGCCGATCTGCGGTTCGCGTGGCGGGCATGCCGGTCGGTGAAGTCGAACGCGATCCTGCTGGCGCACGACGGTGCGGCTGTCGGAGTGGGGATGGGCCAGGTCAACCGGGTGGACGCCGCCCGGCTCGCGGTCGCGAGGGCGGGGGAGCGGGCACGCGGCTCGGTGGCGGCTTCGGACGCGTTCTTCCCGTTCCCGGACGGCCTGGAGGTGCTGCTGGAGGCCGGGGTGCGGGCGGTCGTGCAGCCGGGCGGCTCGGTGCGTGACGAGCTCGCCGTCGAGGCCGCGGCGAAGGCCGGGATCCCGATGTACCTGACCGGCACGCGCCACTTCGCGCACTGAGCCACGGTGGGCGCCCGCGTAACGCGGTCCGCGCGCCGGGCGACAACCGGGCGACGGCACGGCCAGCGAACGTGGTCGGCCGCTACCGGAGGTCGCCTCGCCGTGCGCTCGTTCGCGCTGCTCGTGCTCGCCCTGCTCGTACCCGCGTCCCTGCTCGTCGCGGGCCCGGCCCACGCCATCGACGGCGGCGGCGAGCCGCCCGCGGAGCTGCCGTACGTCGGGCGGCTCACCGCGGTGCGCGACGTCGGCCGCGGTGAGGTGGGGGAGAACTGCGGTGCGGTGCTGATCGCGGACACCTGGGCGCTCACCGCGGCTCACTGCACCCGCTACACCTCCCCGGTGGGATCTGGGCCGTTCGCGGCCAGGGACCTGTCGTTGACTTTCGGGTCCACCCGGGCGGACGGCGCCGGCGGCACGACGGTGCACGTGACGCGGATCGTCCGCGGCGAGCAGGACATCGCGCTGCTGGAGCTGGCCGACGCGGTGCCGGTGGCGCCGGTGCGGCTCGCGGTGCGCCGTCCCGGGGACTCCGCGGCGGTGCTGGCCGCGGGCTGGGGACGCGGCCGGGGGCCGGCCCCGCTGGAAGCGGCGGCGATGCAGGTGGACGACGGGTCGGCGTTCCGCACGCGGAGCGTGCTCGTCACGCAGCCCGCGGCGGGGCATCCCGACGCCGGGGTCGCCAACCACGGCGACAGTGGAGGACCGCTGCTGGTGGCGGTGCCGGGCGGCTACGCCCTCGCGGGGATCGCGGAGTCGGCGATCGAGGCGTCGCGCGGCGCCCTGTCGAACGCGTGGGTGCGGGTGGACGCGGCGTCCCCGGTCTACGCGTGGATCGAGCAGCGCGTCCCGCTGCGGACGATCGGAGCCTTACCGCATCCGAACATCCGCCCCACGGCGCCCTGATCCGCGCGCGCCATCGTCGTCGGTGTCCGGTTCCCCGACACCGAAGGAGCACAATGCTCACCCAGCTGCTCGTCGCGACCGCCGCGCTGCTGCCGGCCGCAGCCCCCGCCGACGACCCGTCGCCCCCCGGCCCCATCACGATCACGCTCTCCCCGGAGCAGGCACAGCGGCTCTGCGACCAGCGCATCCCGCGGATCCTCGACCGCATCGACGACCTCACCGCCCGCATCAACGGCGACGCCGGGACGGTCGGCTCGGTCGCGAACCTGGAGAAGCGCGCGGCGCAGGCCCGCGACGCAGGCGACGACGCCATCGCCACCGAGCTGGACGAGCGGGCCGACCGCCGCGGCGAGCAGGTCGGCCGCCTCGCGCAGCTGAAGGAGAGGGTCACGGCGTTCGAGACGGAGCACTGCTCGTGACGCGCCGGGTGCTCGCCGCATGCGCGGCCGTCGCGATCCTCGGCACGGTCGCGGGCTGCCGCGGGACCGCCGGCGCGTCCGCCGGTTCCGGGCCCGGGGCGCAGCAGCAGGTCCAGGAGTTCGAATCGGTGCTCCGCGACGTCGAGCGTGAGCTGGATGCCGACCGCGGCTGATCGCGCGTGCGTGGCAGCATCCGTGCCACCGGAGGTGAGCCATGAGCGGCGCGACGCCCGGTCGCGGGCTGGTCCTTGTCGTCGAGGACGACCGCGCCATCGCCGACCTGATCGGCCTCTACCTGCGACGGGACGGCTTCGGCGTGCACGTCGAGACGGACGGGTCGATGGGCCTCGCCGCGGTGCGGCGGCTGCGGCCGGTGGCGGTCGTGCTCGACGTGGGCCTGCCGGGCACGGACGGCATCGAGGTGTGCCGGCGGATGCGCGCCGACGACGACTGGACGCCGGTCCTGTTCGTCACGGCCCGCGACGACGAGGTCGACCGGATCGTCGGGCTCGAGCTCGGCGCCGACGACTACGTCACCAAGCCGTTCAGCCCGCGCGAGCTGGTGGTGCGCGTGCGGGCCGTGCTGCGCCGCGCGGCGGGGCCCGCGCCCGCGGCTGCCGTGGTCGTCGGGGCGGTGCGGCTCGATCCGGCGGGGCGCCGCGTGCATGCCGGGGAGCGGGAGGTGGTGTTGACGTCCACCGAGTTCGACCTGCTCGCGCACCTGATGCGCTCCCCGTCACGGGTGTTCTCCCGCGAGCAGCTGCTCAGCGCCGTGTGGGGGTACGCCGCGGCCGCCGCGACCCGGACGGTGGACGTCCACGTGGCGCAGCTGCGGGCGAAGCTCGGGCAGGCCAGCCCGATCCGCACGGTCCGTGGCGTGGGGTACGCCGCGGAGCCGGCCCCGTGACGGGCGTCCCGACCCGGGCCGTGCCCCCGCCCGACCCGCCGACCGTCGCGGTCCCCCGTCCTCGCCGCCGCACGACGCTGGCCTGGCGGATCACGGCGTCGTGCCTGCTCGCGGCCGTCGCGGCCACCGCGGCGGCCGGGGTGGTCGCCGCGCGGCTCCTGGAGAACGCGGGCCGCGACATCGGCCACGAGGTGCTGGCCGACCAGGCCGACGTCCTCGCGTCCCAGTTCGACGACGGTCCCACCCCGGGGGTCCGGCGGGTCGCCGACGTGCTGCGCGGGCAGGGGGTGACGGTGGTGCTGATCGGGCCGGGCGGGCGGCTCGTCACGGCGGATGCCACCGCGCGCACCGCCGCCGAGCTCGCGGATGCCGCCGCGGCCGCCGCGGGACGGGCGGTGTCCGCCACCCCGATGGTGGGCGGCCACGCCTACCTCGTGGAGTCCCGCGCGGCCCGTTCGGGCGGGTTCGCGCTGGTCCAGCGCGTGGACGAGGCCACGGCGGCGCGGCCCCGGCGGGTGATGGTGCCCGCGCTGGCCGTCGGCGGGGCGGTGGCGGTACTGGTCGGCGTCGTCGGGGCGGCGCTGATCGCGCGGCCGCTGCAGGACGCGGCGGCCACGGCGCGGACGATGCGGTCGGGCCGCCGCGACACGCGCATCCCGGTGCGGGGCCCGCGCGAGGTCGCGGACGTCGCCACGGCCGTCAACGAGCTGGCGGATGCCCTCGAGCGCAGCGAGACGCGCCAGCGCCGTTTCCTGCTGTCGGTGTCGCACGAGCTGCGCACCCCGCTCACCGCGGTGGCGGGATTCGCCGAGTCCCTTGCGGACGGCGTGGTGAGCGGTGACGACGTGCCCGCCGCGGGCCGCACGATCCAGCGGGAGGCGCACCGGCTGCACCGGCTCGTCGACGACCTCATGGAGCTCGCCCGCCTCGACGCCGACGACTTCCGCCTCGATCCGGTGCCCACCGACCTCGCTGCGCTGCTCACCGAGGCGGGCGAGGTGTGGAGCGGCCGGTGCCGCGCGGCGGGCGTGCGGCTCCGGCTGGAGATCGCCGGGCCGGTCGTGGTGCGCACGGATCCGCGGCGGCTGCGCCAGGTCGTCGACGGCCTCGCCGAGAACGCGTTGCGCGTGACGCCCGCAGGGGCGGAGCTGGTGTTCGCGCTGCGGGCCGGGACCGGCGCGGCGACCGTCGAGGTCCGCGACGGCGGGCCGGGCCTGCGCCCGGAGGACCACGCCGTCGTGTTCGACCGCGGGGCGCTGCACGAGCGCTACCGCGACCGGCGGCCCGTCGGCGCAGGCGGCATCGGCCTCGCGCTCGTACACGGGCTGGTCACACGGATGGGCGCCACCATCGCATCGGGCGACGCCCCCGAAGGCGGTGCGCTGTTCGCCGTGCACCTGCCCGCCTGACCCGACGATCCCACGCGTTGCCGCGGGCGCAGGCGAACGGCCCGACCTCGACGGACTTCGAGGGAGTCCGGAGATCGGGCCGTTCGTCAACCGCGCGCGATCGAGGGTCGCGCACTCATGTCATGCCGTCGGCGTCACGGCACGGGGTCTCACGGGGCGGGCACGCCCGGGGCCGGAGCGGACGGCGCGGCGGGAGCGCCGGGCAGGCCGGGGATCATCGGGCCGGCGGGCAGTCCGGGCAGGCCCGGCAGCGACGGGCCGGTCGGCGCGGCGGGCGCCTCGTCGGCGGCCTTGTCGACCTGCTGCTCCTTGCCCTTGGCCTGCTCGGTGGCGGACTTCTTCTTCGCCTCGTAGACGGCCCGCTCGTCCGGGGTCATGTCCTTCTTGGCCTCCTCGGCGTCGGCGTCGACGTCCGCGGAGGTGGCGTCCTTGTCGGCACTCGCGTCCACGTCGGCCTTGTCCGCGTCCGCGGAGGTGTCGGCGGACGGGGCGGCGGTGTACATGCTCGGGTCGAAGGCGAACGGCGCCGGCAGCGCGGCCGGGGCCTTCGGCGCGGCGGGGGCGGGGGCGGCGACGAGCCCGCCGAGGAGCGCGGCGATCGGGTTCGCGGGGGCCGGCTCCGCCGCGGGCGCCGGGGCGTCCTCGGTCTGCGCGGCCTTGTCGGCGTCCTTCTCCTTGACGTCCGCGGTCTGCGTCGTCGAGTCCGACTTCTTCGCGTCGGCCTTCGAGGCGGGCGCAGCGTCGGTCTCATCGACGGCGGCGAAGGCGGGGACAGCGAGTCCGAGACCGAGGGCTGCAATGCCGGCGGCTGCGGCGGTGGCGCGAACGCTACGCCGGGCGAGGCTGCTCATGAGGAGAGATCCCTTTCATTGACGTCGCTGATCTACCGGCCCCAACGAAGATCAGAGCGAGAGGTTCTGCCGTTCGGTGGATCGCCTGTGACCTTTCACCCCATTCGGTGACTATCAATCCTGTAACGGTGTGGCGGTGACGGAGGATCTGTCTCCATGGGCTCCGTGACGCCGCGGTTCGGCCGGCGCGGTGCCGCGATCGGCGCGGGCGTCGGCACGGGGGCCGTCGGGCTCGGGGTCGGGGTCGGCCTCGGGATCGGCTGGTTCTACTCCAGCGTGCTGCTCGACACCCGCCGGGCGCAGGTGTTCCCGGAGCGGGTCGTGGCCGTCGACACCGCCGTGGACGCTGCCGTGGACGCCGACACCGTGACCCTGCGCCGCAGCCGCCTCACCGCGCAGCCGGGGATCTGGGGCCTGCGCTGGTCCGGTGGCCTCGCCCGCGTCGGCCCGATCCTGGACGGCGACGCGACCACGGTGGTCCGCCGCCTCGACGGGGGCGAGGTCCCCCCGGCGGGGGCCCGCGCGGTGATCGACGCCGGCCCGTTCGACCCGGACCCGTCCGCGCGCGGCCTCCGGTTCCACGAGGTGAGCGTGGCCATGCCGCTCGGCGCGTCCCCCGCGTGGCTGGTGCCGGCGGACGGGCCGGACTGGCTGGTGCTCGTCCACGGCCGCGGCGGCGCCCGCCGCGAGGCGCTGCGGATCCTGCCCGCCCTGCACGCCACCGGGCTGACCACGCTGACCATCACCTACCGCAACGACGAGGGCGCTCCGGCCGCGCCGGACGGGCGCCACCACCTCGGCGACACGGAATGGCAGGACGTGGCGGCCGGGGTCCGGTTCGCCCGGGAGCGGGGAGCCCGTCGCATCGCGCTCCACGGCTGGTCGATGGGAGCGGCGCTGATCGGGGCATTCCTCGACCGTTCGCCGGACGCGGCGGGCATCGCGGCCGTCGTGTTCGACGCGCCGCTCGTGGACTGGCGGGAGACCCTGCGCCAGCAGGCGCGCAACCGCCGCCTGCCCGGGCGGCTCGCCGGGGTCGCGTCGGCCGTCACGAGCAGGCGCATCGGCATCGACTTCGACCGGTTCGACCTGCGGACGCACCCGCCCGCCGTCCGCCCACCGACGCTGCTCGTCCACACCGACATCGACACCGCCGTGCCCGTCGGCCCGAGCCGCGACCTGGCGGCGCTCGCCCCCGGGCTGGGCTGGCCGATGCACTACCTCGAGGTCGCCGGGGCCGAGCACACCGGCGCCTGGAACGCCGATCCCGAGGTCTACGAGCAGGCCGTCACGGGCTTTCTCGCCGCGCACCTCGCGCCGGACGGCCTATCGGGCGACCTGGCACGATGGGGGCCGTGACTCAACCAGGCAAGCAGACCGCGACGCTGCGGACGAACCGGGGCGACATCCGGATCGACCTGTTCGGCGACCACGCACCGAACACCGTGGCCAACTTCGTCGGCCTCGCCACCGGCGACAAGCCGTACCGCACCAAGAACGCCTCCGGCGGTGACAGCGGGCCGTTCTACGACGGTTCGGTCTTCCACCGGGTGATCTCCGGCTTCATGATCCAGGGCGGCGACCCCACCGGAACCGGGCGCGGCGGCCCCGGCTACCAGTTCGCCGACGAGTTCCACCCCGAGCTGCGCTTCGACCGGCCCTACCTGCTCGCGATGGCCAACGCCGGCCCCGGCACGAACGGCTCCCAGTTCTTCATCACCGTCGGCGCCACGGACTGGCTCAACCGCAAGCACACGATCTTCGGTGAGGTCGCGGACGCGGAGTCCCGTGCGGTCGTGGACGCGATCGCCACCACCAAGACCGACCGCGGGGACCGCCCGGTGGACGAGGTCGTCGTCCAGAGCGTCGAGATCAGCTGACGCGCGAGGAGAACGTGTGAGCCATCCCGCCGGCCCGCCCCCGCCCGGCGATCCGCCCTACCGGCCGGGCGGCCCGCCGTACCCCGCCCCCGGCGGGGCCGGCGGGGTTCCCGGCTACGGGGCGGTCGGGCAGCCGGGGTGCGTCCGCCACCCGGATCGGCCCACCGGCCTGCGGTGCACGCGCTGCGACCGGCCGGCGTGCCCGGAGTGCCTGCGCGAGGCCTCGGTCGGCTACCAGTGCGTGGACTGTGTCGCCGAGGGCAGGCGCACCACGCGCCGCGGCGTCACGGTCGCGGGTGCGGAGCCCGGCGGCAAGCCCCTGGTCGTGCCGATCCTGGTGGCGTTGAACCTCGCGATGTTCGCGTGGACGGCGCTGGAGGCGGGCAGCATCGCCCGCAACTACGCCGCCCCGCTGTTCCAGGATCTGGCGCTGCGGGCCGACCTCGTCGCGGACGGCGAGTGGTGGCGGATCGTCACCTCCGGATTCCTGCACGTGGGGCCGCTGCACCTGGCGTTCAACATGCTGGCGCTGTGGATCATCGGCCGGGATCTCGAGATCGTGCTGGGCCGGGGCCGGTTCCTCGCCGTCTACCTCATCTCGCTCCTGGGCGGCTCGGCCACCGTGATGCTGTTCCAGCCGGACGCGCAGGTCGCGGGCGCGTCCGGGGCCGTGTTCGGGCTGATGGGGGCGCTCGCGGTCGTGCTGCGCCGGCTGCGGGTTCCGGCGGGCCAGGTGATCGCCCTGATCGTCGTGAACATCGTCCTGTCCGTCGTGCTGCCCAACATCTCGCTCGTGGCGCACCTCGGCGGGCTCGCCATCGGCGCCATCGCGACGGCCGTGCTCGTGTACGCGCCGGCGAGCAACCGCAACGTCGTGCAGGCCGTCGGGCTCGGGGGGCTGACGGTCGCGCTGCTCGCCGTCGTGGCCGTGGCGGCCTCACTCGCCTGACCCGCGAGTTGCGCATCTCGCCGCCCCGAGTTGCGCATCTCATCAGCCCGAGATGCGCGATCCGTCGGCGTCGCGGCCTGAGGGAATCCACAACACGGCCTGGCGGGACGCGGAACTCGCGCTAGCTGCGGGGTGGGCGCAGTGCCGCGATCCGCTCCGCCACGTCCTCCGGGTCCGCGTCCAGGTCCAGCCGACCGAACACGACGAGCTGCTCGTCACCGGCGGCCGTGACGGAGTCCAGCTCCAGCAGCCGGGTCTCGCGGCCGAGCCTGCGGACCCGGCGCACCCGCACGTCACGGACCAGCGGCCACGGGTGATGGCGCGCGCCCCACAGGCCGCCGACCGTGAGCCCGTCCGCGTCCGCCCGCAACCGGGGACGGGCGCGTGTGCCGTACAGCGCCGCGAGACCCAGGCCGACCGTCGACACCACGGCGAACAGCAACCCGCCCGCGTCCCCGCCCCTGACGAGCAGCACGACGAGCCATGCGAGCGCGGCGACGACGCCGATCCACGCCAGCGCGACGAGGCCGCGCGCGGGGCTCCAGTCGCTCACAGGCCGGCCGTCAGCGGCAGGTCAACGCCACCGCATCGTCATGAACAGGCCGATCACGATCAGCACGAAGCCGATCGCAAAGTTCCACGGACCCAGCTGCACCATGAAGTCGATCTTGTCGCCGGCCAGGTAGTTCACGACCAGCCAAACCAGGCCCGCCAGCATCAGCCCGAGCATGACCGCCACGTACACCGGATGCGACGGACCAGCGGCCCTGGCCGGCGTGGCCGCGGTACCGCCGCCCACGGTGCGCGGTGGGGTGTACGGCGCCTTCTTGCGGACCTTCGACTTCGGCATGCTCGACCTCTGCGGGTATCGGGTGTCGACCACCACGGTAGCGGGGCGTCAGGCGCTCGCGCGCACCGCCGCGGTCTCGGCGGCCAGGGTGGCGACGAGCGACTCGTCGACGGGGTGGCCCGCGGATGCCATCCAGTTCGCGAGCATCCGGTGCCCACCCTCGGTCAGCACCGACTCGGGGTGGAACTGCACGCCCTCGACGGGGAGCTCGCGGTGGCGCACCGCCATGATGATGCCGCTCTCGGTGCGGCCGGTGACCTCCAGCGCGTCCGGCACCGTGTCCGTCATGATCGTGAGCGAGTGGTACCGGGTGGCGACGAACGGGTTCGGCAACCCGGCCAGCACCCCGGTGCCGTCGTGGTGGACCAGCGACGTCTTGCCGTGCAGCAACTCGGGGGCTCGGTCCACGACGCCGCCCCAGCAGACACCGATCGCCTGGTGGCCGAGGCACACCCCGAGCAGCGGGACCCCGAGCTCGGCGCTGCGACGGATCGCGTCGATGCTGGCGCCCGCCCGCTCCGGGGTGCCGGGTCCGGGGCTGACCAGCACACCGTCGACGTCGGCGAGCTCGTCCAGGTCGACCTCGTCGTTGCGGCGAACCGTGACCTCCGCCCCGAGCTGGGCCAGGTACTGGACGAGGTTGTAGACGAAGCTGTCGTAGTTGTCGATCACGAGGACACGCACGGCGGGGCCTTCCGGAGCTCAGTTGACGCCGGGAAGGCGGCCGACGACGAGCCGGACCGGCCGCGTGGTGTCGAACTCGGTCCCGCCGGACGGGGTCTGGGAGATGACCCGGCCCACCTCGCCCGGATCGGTGGTCGTCTGCTGGCTCACCGCGGCGGTGAACCCGCGGGACTCCAGCTCTGCCTGCGCGTCCTGCAGCAGCTCGCCGACGACGTCCGGCACCCGCGCCGTGTCGCCCTCCGAGCCGAGCTGCATCGTGACGGTGCTGCCCTCGGCCACCTGCTGGCCCCCGGCCGGGTTCGTCGAGACGACCTGGTCTCCGTCGCCGCTGTGCTGGACCGTGAATCCGGCGTTCTCCAGTGTCGACTCCGCGGTGTCCGCGGACAGACCCGTGACGTCCGGCACCGACCTGAGCTGGGGCTTCGTACCGATGAAGATCGAGACGGCGGTGTCGCCGCGGACGGACTCGCCCGGCTCGGGATCCGTTCGGACGATCTTGTCCACGAGCGTGGGGTCCGTCGTCGCCTCCTGGCCCTTCTGGCCCAGCCTCAGCCCGGCGTCGATGAGCAGCTGCGCGGCCTCCGCCTCGGTCCGGCCGATGAGCCGCGGAACGGTCGTCTGGGCCGGGCCGGTGCCCACCCGCACCACGACCTGGGCCCGCTCCGACACCTGCGTGCCCGCCGGCGGGTCGGTGCCCACGACCTTGCCCTTCTGGGCGGCATCCGAGGCGACCTGCTCGATCCGTGGCTGCAGCTTCGCGTTGAGCAGCGTCGCCCGGGCCGCCTCCTGCTCCTGGCCCACCACGTCCGGAAGCGCGAACTGCGGAGGCGCGGGTGGCTCGGAGAGGATCAGCCACGCCACGATCGCGACGAGGGCGAGCGCCGCTCCGGTCGCCGCGGCGATCAGCCCGGTGCGCCGCCGCGGCGGGTCGTCGTCGGTCCACTGCGTCGCCACCCGGCTGCCGTTGAGGCGGCGTGTGGCGGGTGCGGGCCCCGAGGTGAGCAGCGCGGTGCGCTCCTCCTCGCTCATCACCATCGGGGCGAGCGGCGCCTCCCCGCTGCGGACCCGCACGAGGTCCGAACGCATCTCGGCCGCGGACTGGTAGCGGTTGGCCGGGTTCTTCGACAGGGCCTTGAGCACGACCGCGTCCAGCGCGGGCGGGACGTCCTGGTTGACGTCCGACGGGCGCTTCGGGTCCTCCCGCACGTGCTGGTAGGCGACGGCCACGGGGGTGTCGCCGGTGAACGGGGGCTCGCCCGTGAGCAGCTCGTAGAGCACACAGCCCGCGGCGTAGACGTCCGACCGCGCGTCCACCTGCTCGCCGCGCGCCTGCTCCGGTGACAGGTACTGCGCGGTGCCGATGACCGCGGCCGTCTGCGTGACGTTCTGGCCCTCGCCCAGGGCCCGGGCGATGCCGAAGTCCATCACCTTCACCGCGCCCGCCCGGTTGATCATGATGTTGGCGGGCTTGACGTCGCGGTGGATGATCTGGTGGCGGTGGCTGAAGTCCAGTGCGGCACAGACGTCGGCCATCACCTCGATGACCTTCTGCTGGCTCAGCGGACCCTGCGTCTTGACGATCTCGCGCAGCGTCTGCCCGTCCACGTACTCCATGACGATGTAGGGCAGCGGGCCGTACTCGCTGG